>NC_015564.1:2030918-2707890 GCF_000214175.1 Hoyosella subflava DQS3-9A1 | reverse complement strand
CCAGCATGGTCCCGACTCGGTGCGCTTCTACACCAAGACCAAGACGGTGACGCAGCGGTGGCCATCTGGCATCAAGGACAACGAAGGCCACTTCGTCATACCAACGATGAAGTGAGAGAACGACAGTGACATTCACCCTTACTGTCGAGGAACGAGCAATCCTTGACACGGTTTCCGAGTTTGCGGCTGAGGAGTTCGCGCCGCACGCGGTGGAGTGGGATCAGACGAAACACTTCCCGGTCGACGTTCTGCGCAAGGCAGCCGCGATGGGAATGGGTGCTGTGTACGTGCGGGAAGACGTCGGCGGCAGCGGCCTGCGGCGTGTCGACGCCGTGCGCATCTTCGAGCGACTCGCGTCGGGATGCCCCTCCATGGCGGCGTACCTGTCGATTCACAACATGGTCGCGTGGATGATTGACACCTACGGTACCGACGAGCAACGGCACCAGTGGCTTCCTGATCTCGCGACGATGGAGCACCTTGGCAGCTACTGTCTCACAGAGCCAGGAGCGGGGTCGGATGCGGCGGCGCTCACGACCCGCGCCGTTCGGGATGGCGACGAACTCGTACTCACCGGGGTGAAGCAATTCATTTCCGGTGCGGGCTCCAGCGACGTCTACGTTGTGATGGCGCGCACTGGCGAACCCGGCCCGGCGGGCATCACCGCTGTGATTGTGCCGGGAGATGCGGATGGCCTCTCATTTGGTGCCAATGAACAGAAAATGGGCTGGAACGCGATGCCCACCCGACAGGTGATTCTCGACGGTGTGCGCGTCCCGGTAGCGAATGTCCTCGGCGGTTTCGGGAACGGCTTCCGCATCGCCATGAATGGATTGAATGGCGGCCGCCTCAACATTGCAGCGTGCTCACTCGGCGGGGCCCAAACGGCCCTCGATAAGTCCCTGACATATGTGGCTGAGCGCTCGGCTTTCGGAGCACCGCTCAGCGAACGGGAGACCATTCAGCACACCGTGGCCGAGATGCGGATTCAGATCGAGGCGGCGCGGGCGTTCCTGTGGCGTGCGGCGGAAGCCCTCGACGAGGATGCTCCTGACAAGATCATGCTGTGTGCCGCGGCGAAACGATTCGTCACTGAAACTGGCTACCAGGTTGTGGATACGGCGCTGCAGCTGCATGGCGGATACGGGTATCTGACTGAGTACGGGATCGAGAAAATCCTCCGCGATCTCCGCGTTCACCGCATCCTGGAGGGAACGAACGAGATCATGCGGATGGTAGTTGCACGTTCGATGATCAAGTCGGCATGACATACCAGAGAGGGGTCCCTGCGGGATGAGTACACCAGTGGTTGGTTTCATCGGTCTTGGTCACATGGGCGGGCCGATGGCCGCAAATCTCGTCAAGGCGGGATACACAGTTATTGGGTTCGATGTTGTGCCGGCAGCGATAGAGGCGGCAACAGCGAGCGGCGTGCAAATGGCAGCGTCGGCGAGTGAGGCGGTAAAGGAAGCCCCCATCGTCATCACGATGCTTCCCAGTGGCCGTCACGTACATTCAGTTCTGGACGAAGTCCTCGGAGCAGCGGCTCCGAGCACGCTTTTCCTGGAGTGTTCCACCATTGACGTTGACGATGCCAAGGCAGCCCACGCGAAAGCCAGAGCTGCTGGACACCGCTGTGTGGACGCGCCGGTATCGGGTGGAGTCGGCGGAGCGACCGCGGGGACACTCACGTTCATGGTCGGCGGACCTGCCGACGATGTCGCTACCGCGCACCCACTCCTCGACGTGATGGGCAAGCGAATCGTTCATTGCGGAGACGCCGGTGCGGGGCAGGCGGCGAAAATCTGCAACAACATGATCCTCGGCATCACCATGATCGGTATCAGCGAAGCCTTCGTGCTCGGAGAAAAGCTCGGCCTGACGAACGAGGCGCTGTTTGAGGTGGCGGCAAACGCGTCAGGGCAATGCTGGGCGCTGACGTCGTACTGCCCAGTGCCAGGGCCCGTGCCCGCATCGCCAGCGAACAACAACTATGAGCCAGGGTTCGCGGTTGAATTGATGAGCAAGGACCTTGGTCTTGCAGCGAGTGCTCTGCGAAACGCTGGCGTCGCCGGCGACCTTGGTCTCCACGCGTCGGAGATCTACGAGCGCTACCTAGAAGAAGGCGGGAAGGGTCGTGACTTCTCCGCGATCGTCACCGATATTCGCCGCCGTTCAGAAGGATGAAACTGGCAGCACCTCAGATTCAGTGAGGATCTCGCCAGTAACGTCGAGGGCCTGAACCCGCACGAATCTCGGTTCGCCGTCAATCGTGGTTTCCGTTTCGAACCCATCGCGCGGTACCGCCTTGATGACATCGAGTGCGTCGGGTTCAGCCCCGGCAAGGACCCGCCAGCGAACGACTTCAGTGGCGCCGTTCCAGCTCATCGCGACACTGACCGTGCCTGACTGACGAATAGTCGCGCTGACGGCCGGCGGATACTCAGGGGTACCCACCCAGTCGCCGAGCAGCGCACGGTACGAAAACATGTTCGATGGGAAAACCATGTGCCGCTTGACTTTTCCGTCGGGACCGAATTCGGTGAGGCTTGGACGTGACCCCCAGCCCACGAAGCTGTGCCCGTTCGGGAGGACCTGGTGGTTGGCCTGAGTCGAACTGATAACCTCGTCCGGGTTCGTCATCTCGGCGACAAGGTCGACGTGCATCGTTTCCTCGTCGAGTTGAAGGATGAGGGCACGTGAGGCGCCGTCGTCATCGGCTTCCGCGGACACGTTGTCCAGCAGGCTGATACGGCCGTCCGGCAGCCAGCGAGCGTCGTGCTGGTAGCGGAACTCGACACCCGAGCCAAGAGTGAAATCGCTGTTCTTCCCGCCAAGTGTCCACATGATCTCGCCCGTCTCGCGGTCAATCTTGTAGAGGGCGTGGGTATGACGCGCGGAGATCAGCAAATTGCCGTCCGCATCCTCATCAACGGAGTTGATGTGGAAGTAGTCCCACGCGCGCTCCTCGTCCTCTGGCAGCGGATGGTCTGACTCATCAGTGTCGACATGATCGAGTGCATCCCAGGCGAACAACACCTCACCAGTCTCAATATCGACTTCCTGCACGGCTGACGACCGGATAGGCGGATCCCCTTCAGTACGTGGGTACGCCATCATCAACGCGGTGTCACGCGGCGTGATGATGAGATCGTGGAAGTCCGCGTTCAGTCCGTCACCCATGGAAACGCGCGCGACCTCCTCGTACCGGCCATTGAGAATGATGTACTCACCCTCGCCCCATCCAGGTTCGAACGACTCGCCCTGCCAATAGGTGAGCACAGGCTCTCCGCGGAAAGTTTGGAGGGTGAGATCGTTCGCGTAGATATCGCCATCGAAGCGTCGTGTCCACACTGGTTCACCGGCGGTGTCAATGATGAGGAGTCCGCTATGCGGATCGCCCTCCTCGCGATCACCGCGCACGCGGGGCACTAACAGAATGTATCCGTCAGTCGCGCTTTCCATGGAAAACACAGTCGCTACTTCTGGCGGCACTAGGCCGGGTTCCGTCACAAAACTATGGACACCCGGCTCTACCCTGGGGAACTCGGGCTCGGTTTCACCGCGCATGCAGCCCGCGGTGAGCGCCAAGACAAGCGCTGGCAGGGCACACCGTTTGAAGGCAGGACACACAACCATGATCGTTGCACGCGGCGCGACCGTAATCCACAACCGGGGACACTAAGCGGGTCTTCGGGTGGTGACCTTTGTGCTCGTATGTATTAAACGTACGTTTATCGCCCCGAAGGGTACGTTCTGCCCGTGCATAGGAAAAAGAACCCCGGGGAGCCGGAAGGTGCGGGACGGGGGTTACGTCTGGGAAAGTGGTGGGGAAGGCAGCGAGGAGGCATCATGGCCAGCGACGACAGTCAGTCCACCGGTATTCCTCACACCGTAGCTGAGCGTCGCGCCCGCATGACGGATAACGTGCGCGAGTGGTGCCGTGTCCGCCAGGTTCCCAACCAGAGTGGCGATCTTTCCGACCAGGCGGCCCTGCTGATAGCGACGGGGTATGTCGATGAGGAGACGCGTGAGATTGTGCTGAACCGGCGCCGTGAAGGCCGCGCTTTCCCGTCAGCGGGGGGATTTTCCAGCGTGCGGCGCCTCGCTGATGACCACGCGAGGCTTGTCCGGAAACTCGATGAGTCCCGGTCGGGGCCAGCGCAGTTGATTGTGCGTTTCCGGATGGGCGAGGCGGAAAGAAAGCTCAGCGACGTGCGGTCGGCATTCGTGTTGTCACGTACACATTATGCGAGCGGCGTCCTCGCCATACGGCGGGACCGGAAGGCCGGTCTGCATCTCGACCTCGAGCAGCGCAGTGCATTATTCCGGGCTCTCCAGCGGACTCCTGTACCGCTGGACAGGCGATCAACGCCCGCTGATCAGTTGCGCAGCGCCGCGCGGGACGCCGCGATCGAAGGGATGCGCCGACTGTCGGACAAATCTCGCCTCGCTGGATTCGCGCGTGCCGCGAGTGAGCGAATCGCGCTGGGCCCGAATGAATATTCGGAATTCGACGACCAGTACGAAACGCTTCTCTATCTGGCGGGAACACTGTTTGACCGGATCCACGGATCGCTTTCCTGGCATTCCGGATATTTCATGGTGCAACGGGCCCAACTTGATCTCGCGAGTGAACTCGTCCAGATTGCCGTCGACACCGTTGCGCTGCGGGGCATTTCGCGAGAACTCGAAGACGCACTCGTCTCGGCTCGGGATGCGGCCTCGCGCCAGCAGATCCGCGCGCGTCAGGGTGCTCTGGAAAGCGTGTGGAACGAGCTCGTCAATCGCGTGGCAGCGCTGATGCGCATCGACGACGCATTGTCAGAGGTCGAGGAACGCCTGCGATCGTTCGCGGCCGTCCAGCGGGCCGAGAATCTGGATCATCGCATCGACGACCTGCTGTCCCGCTCGGGCACGCGGGAAATGTCAGCTGAGAACATCCACCATGTATCCGAGCAGGTCGCGGGTGTCGATGAGGTGATCGCCGGCTACCAGGAACTTCTTTACGGCGATATCGCTGAACTCACGGGGCGAGACAACGACAGTCGATGATCAGTTTGTCATCAGCGTGAAAGCGCCTCGCGCGAGCGACATCATTTCAGTGATACGGGCCTCTGACTCTTCCATTTCCGGAACATCCGTGTCGGGAGCGTTGGTCAGCACCACGACCACGTACGTCTCGTCCGCATCGTTCTCTGCGAGATAACCAAGTGCGGTCACGCCGGGCTCGGAGCCACCCTTGTACCAGACTGAAGTCCACTCCGCGCCCAGGGCGACGCCACCGTCGTTGTCAGACATCGCGGCCGCGACATTTTCATCGCCGATTTCGTGGAGAGACCCGAATGCGGCGCACATGTCGCTCGCTGAGCCGAACCAGCCTATCGAGTCGATGTGACGTGACGATGTCCAGGGCTCGGCTGCGGCGAGCTCGGGCAACGGTGTGTCGGCAACCGTCGTGTTGAGCAGGCTCCGGCGTTCCGCTTCTCCGCCGCCGCTGAACTGGTCCGCGAGCTGCGGATAGTCCACGATCTTAAGCTTGAACATCTCTTGCGTGGTCAGCATCGGGCGGTTGGCGTCCGCGTTCGCTGAGGTCTCCGCGACGACCTCTTCGACCGCTTCGCGGCCGACGGCTTCAAGGAGCATGTCGCTTGCGGTGTTATCGCTGAACGAGATCATCAGACCCGCGGCCTCCGCCACCGTGACTTCGGTCCCCGGCTCTTCATCCTGCAGGAAACCGGTCGGCCAGCTGCGGTTGTCTTCGGTGACAGCGATGGTGCTTTCCCACGTCAAGTCTCCGGCGTCGATTGCACGTTGCACGGCTTCGAGCACATACACCTTGAACATGGACGCGATAGGCATGACATCGTCAGCCCGCACGTCGTGAGCAGATTCGCACGCACCGTCGTCGTTAAGGCGGGCAGCGATGAAGCTGGCCTCAGGTGCCAGCGACTCGAGGCGTTCAGTGAGGCTTCCCCACGATTCCGGCGCGTCAGGGATATTCAGTGCCGGAGCGAGATTCAGCGTGTCAATCATTCCGTCGTCATTTACCCGGAGTGTCAGCGTCAGCTGCCCGTCAGCACTGTTGATGCTGACGACGATCGCGTCGTCAGTAGCGGACTGCACTTCGGTGGGCTCGAGCGGGCCAACCGCCATGAGCACCTCATTGATGACCTCGGGGGAGATCTCAGCCAGGAACTCGGGGGACATGCGTTCGGTGAATTCGTCCGGAGGTATCGGCGGCTGGCTTGATGCTTCGAGGAACCACGACACTTGTTGCCCGGCAGGGGTCTCAGGCAAGCTGATCCCAGCGGCGCTGACGGTTTCATCGCCGCCTTCCGGCGCTTCTGTATCCGATCCGCACCCCGCAACCATCGAACCAGCGAGCAGTGTTGCGGCAATGGCGGTGAGTGCTCGCTGAGTGCCCGAGCGGCAGCGCTGCATACGTGCTTACCTGCTTTCCATCTCTTCGTGGGTGAGGAGCCACGTTTTGGTGTCGAGGCCCCATCGGAATCCGCCGAGAGCGCCTCCCGTACGCACGACGCGGTGACAGGGCACAAAAAGTGCGGCGGCATTACGGGCACAGGCTGACGCCGCGGCACGGAACGCGCGAGGATTTCCGCTGCGCCGCGCAAGGTCACCGTACGTTACGGGCGCGCCGGGAGCGACGTCGCGAAGCACCTTCCACGTCTGGGTGAGGAAATCTCCGGAGTGTTGTTCAACCGGCACAGCGCTGACCGAGTCCAACTCCCCGTCGTAGTAGGCGGTGACAGCGTCCGCGATCGGCTGTACGGCGGAAGCGGGCACTTCCTCAACTGTGGTGGGACGCAATTGGGGGTGGATGAGCCCGGTGAGTGCGGACGGGTAACCCGTCCAGCCAGATGCGAGCACCGAATCGATCTCGGAGACTACAACTGTGAACGGGCCGTTTGGTGTCGTGAGGGTCGCTGACCGCCCGCTGATGACTCCAGTCATGACGCTGCCGTCTCCTTTCGGGTCGCGGTATCGCGCACATAATGCCACCACAAGTGCATCGTTGCGTAGGAACGCCACGGTGCCCAATGTTGCGCATCGGCGGCAGTTAGCGAAAGGTCGCTCAGCGATTTCGCAACAACATGGTCTCCATGCAGGAAAATGTCCGGGTGCCGGGTTACGCGCATCGCGACGTAGGATGCCGTCCACGGCCCAAAACCATCACACGTGAGCAGCGTGTCGTGGAGTTCAGCCGGGTCAGCGCCAGGGTGGACACGCAGCGTCCCCGCGTCGAGTGCCTGGGCGGCGGCAATGATCGAACGAATACGGCGAATCGGGCCGGAAAGCACCGTCCGGCCGTGCTCCGCGATCGCTGCCGCTGACGGAAACACTTTGGGCGGCGTCTCGCTTCGGTCGATGGGAGGCGCCTCTTCGCCGAGCTGCGCCACCAGTCTGGACGTAAGGGTGATAGCGGCGCGCCTGGAAACCTGTTGTCCGAGCAGCGCCCGGATCACCGTCTCGGTGGGGTCTGCGCACCCAGGGACACGGATGCCAGGACTTCCCGAAACCAGGGGACGCAAGGATGGGTGCAGGCTGAGTGCGCGATCAACTGCAACGGGATCGGCATCGAGGTCAAGCAGGTGGCGAATACGCGCTACAGCGGGCATGAGGTCGCGAAGATCGGTCAGTGCGAGGGTCGCCTTCACGTGGTCATCGGCGAGGCGCAGGCGCACGGAGGCGAGACCTCGAGGCAGCCGCAGTCCGCGAGTGAATGAGTCACTGCGCGCGGTTTCCATGCCGGGCACTGCGTGACCCGCCAGGAACCACTGCACCCAGGAGGCGTTGAGAGGGCCACGGAAGGGCAGCTGCAAAGTCAGCGCGCCACCACCGGACTGGTCCGCAGTATCTTCCCGGCGCAGTTGCGATGGCGTGAGGCCGTAGATGCGTGCGATGGTGTCGTTGAACTGCCGCACGCTGGAGAATCCGGAAGCGAACGCGGTGTCCGCGATCGGCATAGCGGTCGACTGCAGCAACGCACGCGCTGTGCGCGCGCGAAACGATCGCGCCAACGCGAGTGGGCCCGCACCGAGCTCCGCGACGAGGATCCGGTTAACGTGGCGGGTGGAGTAGCCGAGTTTAGCCGCGAGGCCCGCGACGCCACTGCGTTCGATGACCCCCTCAGCGATCAGCGTCAGAGCGCGTGTCGCCAGTTCGGAGGTGACGTTCCAGCCTGGAGTGCCTGGCGCGGCATCAGGGCTGCAACGTCGGCACGCGCGGAAACCGGCCTGCTGGGCGCCGGCCGGGGTGGGGTAGAAGTCAACGTTCTCGGGGTGCGGTGTCTGCGCTGGGCACGAGGGCCGACAGTAAATACCCGTGGTGCGCACTGCGGTCACAAACTGACCATCGAATCGCTGGTCACGTGCAGTGACAGCCCGATAGCACAGCTCGCGATTCTGTACCAGTGCGGACACTGGCGGCACAGACGAGTGATCATTGGGCACTACTCGATCGTGACACTCTGAATGAAAGTGTGCTAGCGGGAATCAGACATCGCCGTATTTCTTAATGGTCTTACACGAGGCGTCGTCCGCGCCGTTGACGCAACCGCATGTCCCACAAACAGAGTCGGAGCAACCGTGTGGCCGTCGTGTTCAGTCGATGAGCAGCGCCGCCCGCATGAGACGGCTGAGGAACGCCCGAACACCCGGGGACTTCTCGAAGTTCACCAGCCGTCCGATATCCAGTGCCAGCGCGAGTGACGCGTGCACCAGAAAACGGAGTTCGATGAGCTGGCGGCCGGGCAGCACCTGCTCAAGGAGGGTTGCCCACTCCTCGACATAGAGCCGCTGCGCAGTATTGAGTTCGCGGCGCTGTTCTGCTGGCAGACTCCCAACTTCGGTGAAGTACACCGACATGAGATCCTGCTGTCCGGACGACAGGCTGACGTAAAGATCGACGAGCCTGCGCAAGCCGTCGAGTGGCGAGGTGGACTCCGCCAGCACCGCAGTCGTGTCCGCGGTCAGCCGTTCGCTGGCACGAGCGAATGCGGCAGCAAGGAGGTCGCTCTTGCTTTCGAAGTAGCGGTATACCCCGGACGCGTTGAGGTCTGCGGCAGCGCCAATTTCTTCGATGCTCACGTCGTGGTAGCCACGCTCGAAAAATAGCTGAATAGCGGCTTTGAGGAGTTGTTCTCGCTTGGATTGCGGTGTGAGTCCAGCCTGGCGCGGCGGCGAGGGAGGCTGTGGGACGATGTGTGCATCGACCCACAACGCGGACTGGGCGGCTTCCAGGATGACGCGCTGAATTCGTTTCTCAGAGAGTGGTGTTCGATGGGCGGTAATGCTGCCGATGACGCTGAGCGCAGCGCCGCTGAGTAGCGTGTACTCCCGGTCCGAGAGCCCAGGGCGCAGTCGCTTCACCTGAATGCTGACGTTCCGGTTGACAGTCTTGATCCGGTCGCGCACCGCGCGCCGGTCAGCTGGATTGAGGTAGCGATCCTCCCACCGATACAGCCCGCCGGTTTTACGGTGCTCGATGGTGACTCTGATCAGCGACAGCAATACCGCTTGGAGGTCCCCCTCCGCATTCGAGCTTTGTAAACCGCTGTTCTGCGGCGTGCTGGCCTCCACGAGCACGTCAGCGAGGGTTAGTGCGACATGCCGGAAGAGTGCGTACTTGTTGGGAAAATGGCGGTACAGGGCGGGACCGGAGACGCCCACTTCGCGCGCGATGTCGTCAATTCCGACCTGGTTGTAACCCTGGGTGCTGAACATCTCGGCGGCGATCCGGGCGATCTGCGCTTTGCGATCTTTCGGGCGTCGGCGTGGGGTGGGTGCAGGCGGTCGCGTGCCTGCAGCGATCGTGCCCCGACGGGCTCCCGCAGATTCCGGCACCGTAACTCCCTGTGGTGTTCGTGTAAACGTCTGTTGGTGAACAGCCCGTCGAGTCGTATCGGCAATTGTTGCACAAACTTCGTGGTTGCGTCGCTTGACTTTCGTCGAATCTCGCGCAAAAGTTAACGACAATTCCGTACAGGATGGACGAGTGGCGGCTGCCTCCAGCGGTAGCTCCAACACATACGAAACTGCGAAGGACACCGATGGGACACTCTGAAGCGCTCATCTATGACGCGATCCGTACACCGCGAGGAAAAGGTAAAGCCTCGGGGGCCCTGCATTCCGTGAAGCCAATCGACCTCGTCACTGGTCTGATCGACGCGCTCATCGCCCGTAACCCCGCCGCGGACCCAACGACCATCGATGACGTCGTACTGGGCATCGTGTCGCCGGTCGGAGACCAGGGTGCCGTGTTGCCCCGAACAGCCGCATTGTTATCCGGCCTTTCGGACTCGGTGGCTGGGGTGCAAACCAACAGGTTCTGCGCGTCGGGCCTTGAGGCCGTCAACCTCGCTGCACAGAAAGTGCGTTCAGGCTGGGAAGACTTGGTACTCGCGGGAGGCGTGGAATCCATGTCGCGGGTGAAGATGGGGTCAGACGGTGGTGCGTGGCCGATGGACCCTCACAGCAATTACGTCACATCGTTCGTCCCCCAGGGGATTGGTGCGGACCTCATCGCGACGATGGAGGGGTTCAGCCGCACACAGGTGGATGAATTCGCCGTGCGCTCACAGGAACGTGCCGCGAAGGCCTGGTCCGACGGCAGGTTCGCGAACTCAGTCATCCCCGTCGTGGATATGCACGGTATGCCTGTACTCGATCGGGACGAGCACATGCGCCCCGACGCGACTGTGGAATCGCTCGCGGCGCTGCAGCCCTCTTTCACGGTGATCGGTGACCAGGGCGGGTTCGACGCAGTTGCGCTCCAGAAGTACCACTGGGTGGAGAAGATCGAGCACGTCCACCACGCTGGCAATTCGTCGGGAATTGTCGATGGTGCCTCCCTGGTGCTGATCGGCAGCGAAGCCGCGGGTGTGCGGAATGGCCTCACCCCGCGCGGCCGCGTCGTGTCAACAGCTGTGGTTGGTACCGAACCCACAATCATGCTGACTGGACCGGCACCTGCCGCGCAGAAAGCGCTGGACAAGGCGGGGCTCACCTTTGATGACATCGACCTGTTTGAAGTCAATGAGGCGTTCGCGTCCGTGGTCCTGAAGTTCATCGGCGACACCGGAGTCGATATCGACAGGATCAACGTGAATGGTGGCTCGATCGCGATGGGGCACCCCCTTGGCGCCACTGGGGCAATGATTCTCGGCACTTTGCTCGACGAACTGGAACGCCGCGGTGACCGCTACGGCCTCGCCACGCTATGCGTCGGCGCAGGTATGGGCATCGCCACCGTCATCGAACGCCTCTGAACCACATTCTTCTCCAGGGAGACCACGACAATGAGCACAATCCGTTACGAGCGTGACGAAACTGGCGTCGTCACACTGATTATCGACGACCCTTCGCAGTCCGCCAACACCATGAACGAAGCGTTCATGGCATCGATCCGCGAGGTCACCGACCGCCTGCACGATGAACGTGATGACATTCGCGGCGTGATCATCACCTCCGCGAAGAAGACCTTCTTCGCGGGCGGGGATCTGAAAGACATCCTTCGTACCGGCCCGGCTGACATCCCCGCGGTCAGTGAGAACGTTCGCAGCCTCACAGGTGCGCTGCGCCGACTCGAAACGCTTGGCAAGCCAGTCGTCGCCGCAATCGGTGGCGCCGCGTTAGGCGGCGGACTCGAGATCGCCCTCGCGTGTCACCACCGAATCGCCGTCAACCACGCATCCGTCCAGATCGGGCTTCCGGAGGTCACGCTCGGCCTTCTGCCCGGAGCCGGTGGCATCACCCGAACAGTTCGCATGCTCGGCGTCGTCGGCGCCCTCACTCAGGTCCTGCTAAAAGGCCAGCGGTTCCGGCCCGCACAAGCATTAGAAGCCGGTCTCATCAGCGAACTCGTTGAGACACCGGCACAGCTCGAGCCTGCCGCGCGTGCATGGATCGATGCGAACCCGGAGGTGCAGCAGCCGTGGGATCGCAAGGGCTACCGCATGCCTGGCGGGACACCGGCAACACCCTCTCTAGCGCAGATTCTGCCGAGCATCCCGGCAAACCTCAGAAAGCAGCTCAAGGGCGCGCCATACCCGGCACCGCTCGCAATCATGAGTGCCGCGGTTGAAGGCGCACAGGTCGATTTCGACACTGCACAGAAGATCGAAACTCGTTACTTCGCAGGTCTTTCCACGGGCCAGACGGCGAAGAACATGATCCGTGCGTTCTTCTTCGACATGCAGTCCGCCAACGGCCTCGCGCGCGAATACGGCGGCGATGACCGTGCACCAGTGAGCAAGGTTGTCGTTCTCGGTGCCGGGATGATGGGCGCTGCGATTACCTACGTCTGCGCTAACGCAGGAATGACGGTCGTGCTGAAGGACGTTTCCCCGGACGCGGCGGAGCGCGGAAAAGCATATTCAGCAAAGCTTTTGGAGAAGGCAGTCGCGCGCGGCCGCAAATCGCAAGCCGCAGCAGATGAAATTCTTGCGCGAATCACCCCCACGGTCTCCGCTGAAGACGCCGCAGGTGCCGAAGCGGTGATCGAGGCGGTATTTGAGGACCCTGACGTGAAGGGGAAAGTATTCGGCGAGATCGAACCGTACCTCGCTCCCGGCGCGCTGCTGTGCTCAAACACCTCGACGCTGCCGATCACGCTGCTCGGCGAGAAAGTCGCACGGCCGGAGGACTTCATCGGTCTGCACTTCTTCTCGCCGGTCGACAAGATGCCGTTGGTCGAGATCATCAAAGGAGAGAAAACCAGCGCGGACACGGTGGGCCGTGCGCTCGCCATCGTTCAGCAGATCAAGAAAACTCCCATCCTGGTGAACGATTCCCGCGGGTTCTTCACCAGCAGAGTCATCGGCACCTTCACCAGCGAAGGCATGGCGATGCTCGGGGAGGGCATACCCGCCGCCACCATCGAGCAGGCATCCACCCAGGCGGGATACCCGGCGCCAGTTCTCGCGCTCATGGATGAGCTCACCCTGACCTTGCCGCGGAAGATTCGCGACGAAACCAAAGCAGGTGTCATCGCGGAAGGCAAGCAGTGGACACCACACCCCGCAGACGCGGTGCTCGACCGCGTCATAGACGAGTTCGGCCGGAAAGGACGCTCGTCGGGCGCAGGCTTCTATGACTATGTGGACGGCAAGCGGACCGGCCTCTGGCCGGGGCTGAAGACCGCATTCGGCGGGGACACGGAAATCCCGTTCGTGGATATCAAGGAACGCATGCTTTTCATCGAGGCCATCGAGACCGTGCGCTGTATGGAGGAAGGCGTGCTCGACAGTGCCACCGACGCCAACGTCGGCTCGATCCTGGGTATTGGGTATCCGGCCTGGACTGGCGGCGTGATGCGCTTCATCGACCAGTACCAGGGCGGGGCCGCAGGATTCGTCGAACGCGCATTAGTGCTCGCCGACAAATACGGAGACCGGTTCTCACCACCACAGATGTTGCTTGATACAGCCGCATCAGGTGGCAGCTTCGAGGAGGTTAACTGACGTGCTATCGACACGATTTACTCGCGCATTCGGCGTTGAACACCCGATCGTCCAGGGTGGCATGATGTGGGTTGGCCGGGCAGAACTTGTTGCTGCAGTAGCGAACTCCGGTGCGCTCGGCTTCATCACCGCGCTTACGCAGCCGACTCCTGAAGATCTGGTCAAGGAGGTACAGCGGTGTCGCTCGCTGACTGACAAACCATTCGGCGTGAACTTGACGATTCTCCCGTCGATCAACCCGCCGCCCTATGCCGAGTATCGGCAGGCGATCGTCGAATCCGGAGTCAAGATCGTCGAAACCGCGGGGTTCAATCCTGCCGACCACCTGCCCTTCTTCAAGGATGCCGGGATCAAGGTGATCCACAAGTGCACCAGCGTTCGGCACGCGATCAAGGCCGAGCGTATTGGTGTCGACGCGGTCAGTATCGACGGATTCGAATGCGCTGGTCATCCGGGTGAGGACGATGTACCCGCGCTCATTCTCATCCCCGCCGCGGTCAATCACCTCACGATTCCTGTCCTCGCCTCGGGCGGGATCGCCGATGCGCGGGGACTCGTTGCAGCCCTGGCGCTTGGGGCCGACGGCGTGAACATGGGGACCCGCTTCATGTGTACGGCGGAATCACCCGTCGCGCAGCAAGTGAAGGAGCAAATCGTCGCGAACACAGAACGCGACACGGAACTCATCTTCCGGTCCCTTCGGAACACAGCGCGAGTGGCCCGCAACGAGGTCAGTCGCGAAGTGGTTGCGAAAGAAAGAGAAGGCTGCGACTTCACCGAAATCGCACACCTTGTCGCAGGGGCCCGCGGCCGCAAAGTGTTCGAAGACGGTGACCTTGATGCAGGAATCTGGACCACTGGGCAGTGCCAGGGGCTTATCAACGATATCCCGACCGTCGATGAACTCGTTTCCCGTATGGTCAGCGAGGCTGAGTCCCTCATTTCGCGGCGTCTCGCAGACATGGTTGCGGAACCCGTTGGCGCCGGGGTGCCACGATGACCGCATCGGGTAGAGATGCAATTGACCTCATGCTGACTGACGGAATCCTGCGCGTCACCATCAACCGCCCGGCGCGGCGAAATGCGGTGGATTTCGCCACGCTCGACGCGCTTGGTGAAGTCTTGGTTACCGAGGCACGAGCAGACGAGGTCCGCGTGGTGGTGCTGAGTGGCGCGGACGGTTCCTTCTGTTCCGGTGCGGATCTTGCGGCCGCAGCAGAAGGCCCGCTTCACACGCCCGAAGAAACCATGGACAAGGCGAATCGGGCGGTTCGCGCCATCGTCACCCTTGATGTGCCCGTCATAGCGGAGGTGGCGGGCGCAGCGGTCGGGTACGGTGTCGCTCTCGCCCTTGCGTCTGACTTCGTGGTCGCATCGGACGACGCATACTTCTTGCTGGCATTCACGAAGAACGGACTCATGCCGGATGGGGGAGCGACGCTAATGGTGCCCGCAATTCTGGGTCGCGCCAAGGCGAACGCCCTGCTCCTGCTGGGTGAACGCCTGCCCGCCGGGGATGCGCTGCGTGAAGGACTGGTCTCTGCCGTCCATCCGCGGAATTCGCTGGAACGCCACACGAAGGAACTGGCCGTGCGGCTCGCATCGGGACCCAGGCGCGCGCAGGCACTCACCAAAAGGGCGGTGACAGTTCCGCTGGTTGCCCAACTCGACGAAGCTCTTGCACGGGAGAAGGCGGGGCAGTGCGAACTGCTGGCTGGCGCCGAGTTCGCCGAAGCGCTCACCGCGCGCTTCGAGAAGCGCGCGCCAGTGTTCGGATGAACCGCGATTAACTTTCTATGCCCGATTCGGCCCCGGCGCACGCTTGGGAGCGATTTAATGGCGACCATCGGCGTGAAGTCAATGGGAAGGGACTGAGGACTGATGACCCCAGCGGACGACAATCAAGAACGGCAACCCGGGAAGGTGCGGCGGCTCACCCACGTGGTGCTGAGTCTGGATGAGACGATGGATCAGGCCAACGGCCTGATGAAGCAGGCAGACACCCTGCTGCCGGAGCTGGTGTATCAGCTGCAGTATCTGAATGACACGCTCACCAATATCAACACCACACTGGAGCGTGCTAATGGGCTCCTGGACAATGCCGACTGGATGCTGAGCCCCGCGCAGAGTATCCGGAAACGTCTGACGCCCCGGCCGAGCCGGAGCACAGCGAAGAGCAGCAGAAGGACAGCTTCTCAGGAGGAGAACGTGTCCGAAGACGCAGAGCCAGTATCTGAGGAATAGTTGGCGAATCGCAGACGTCCTGTCCAGGCCCGCTCACACGACACTGTGCAGCGGATCCTGGACGCGGCGCATGATGTGTTAGCCGAGCGTGGGTATCCCGATTGTTCGACGAATCGCATAGCCGATGCGGCCGGCATCAGTAAAGGGTCGTTGTACCAGTACTTTTCGGACAAGGATGACGTTCTCGTCCGTCTCGCCGACCGCATCGCGGAGGACATCACCGCACAGATCAGCCAGCAGATTGACAGGAATCTAGGGCCAGACTGGCAGGTGTTAGCCTCAGCGGTTCTGGACGCTGTTTTCGACGCGGTTGACCGGCACAGCCCGGTGCTGCGCACGATGCTGACCGATGCTCCACAATTGCGTGTACTCGAACGCATGGAGAGCATTACGGCGAGAGCGGTCGACGTCGGCAGGACATACATCGCCCTGAACAGAACGCAGTTCCGTGAGGAACTCGACGTCGACGCGACGCTGGCCGTCCTCGTCGCTGGACTGCGGGCAATCATGAGTGACTACGTGCAGGGAACTTCGCCTATCGAACAGTGCAGGCTGAAAAAGGCGCTGCGGCAATTGACGTTCAACGCCCTAGTCGTTGATCGGCATCAGTAGCGCCCCTGGCGCACCTTAGGTGACGATTTTCGCTGCGGCTTCGATATGGACGCTGGTGGAATTGAGCCCGCCGTTGCCGGTGAAGGTATCGCCGACCTCAGGATCGTGGAGCAGGTTGACATTGGCGCCTGGGTGCTGGGCGGCGACTGACCACGTTGCACCTTCATGATGTCCCCAGCCATGAGGAATCGCGACTGTGCCGCGAACGATATCGGAACTGACCTCGACGGGCACCGTGATGGTGCCAACCGGTGACGTCACGTCGACGCGCTGGCCAGCGGTCAAGTTCCGGGTCGCCGCGTCGGCCGGGTGCATCAGCACGGTGCAGCGATCGCGGCCCTTGACCATGGTGGGAACGTTGTGCAGCCAGGAGTTGTTGCTTCGCAGGTGGCGGCGGCCTATGAGGCGGAGATCGAACTTCGTAGAGCGTGGTGAAGGAGCATTGACGACGTGCCGAGCCTCGGCAATCAGGTCGGGCGGCGCTAGCTGTACCCGGCGATCCTTGGTCCGGATCAGCTTCGCGAGCCGCGGCTGAAGTGGGCCAAGATCGATTCCGCCGGGAGTGTCCTTGATCTTTTTGATCGTGATGCCGCGGGTTCCGCGCCGGAGCAGTCCGTGCGGGCCCAGGGCGACTCCAACCGCTGCGATACGAAGCGGGCTCACACGCGAGAAGACCCCGTTCAGAAGTTCACCGGTGAACCGCCGTAGCGGGAGGGGTGTGACTTCGGTCACGAGCCGTGCGAGGATCTCCCAGTCTTCCAGGCCTTCGTCGGGAGTGTCGAAGACACGCGCGTTGTACCGGGCGTTGTTACGGACACTGAATATGGGGAACAAGACATCGAACTCTTCTCGTTCGAGCGGCGATACGGGCGGGAGGATGATGTCGGCGTGCCGGGTTGTTTCTGTGACATACATGTCTACAGCCACATAGAAATCGAGCGACGTGAGTGCCTCAGCGAGCTTGCCTCGCTGCGGGGTGGAAAGGACTGGATTCCCGGCGTAGGTGATCATCGCCCGGATGCGGCCAGGTCCTTCATTGATAATGTCTTGCGCTAACCCGCTGACGGGCAGTTCGAAGCGGAAGGCCTTGCGTGTCCCGCTGCGGTCGGTCCAGTTTCCGTAGGGGATTGGCAACCACCGCAGCCAGCGCATCGCATCGACAGGCGGGGTGGTGTACATCTGACCGCCTGGTCGATCGACATTGCCGGTCACAGCGTTGATGACGTTCACCAGCCAGTGGGTGATTGTGCCGGTGGTGTGCTGACAGACTCCGATCCGCGCGTACACCACAGCTGAAGACGCGGCGGCGTGTTCACGGGCGAGCCGACGGATCACCTCAGCATCGACTCCGCAGCGAGCCGCGGCGAACTCCGGGGTGACCTCACTGGTCAGTCGGCACAACTCGTCCCATCCGGAAAGGTTCCGCTCCACGACCTCTGAGTCGACGAGTTTCTCTTCGTTGAGCACGTGCAGCATTGCGAGGAGCAAATATGGATCGCCACCCGGGTCGATTGCGACATGTTCGTCTGCGATGCGCGCGGTTTCGGTGCGTCGTGGATCGATGACAACGACTTTCCCGCCGCGTCGCCGTACATCGCGTATCCGCTTCTTGGCGTTCGGCATCGTCGTCACAGAACCATTCGAGACGGCGGGGTTGGCGCCAAGAATAACGAGCCTTTGTGTGCGATCGATATCAGCCACCGGCATGAGGAAACTCGAGCCGAACATACGCCATGCTGCGAACTCTTGCGGGAATTGATCAACCGATGAAGCGGAGTAGAAATTCCGCGTCAGCAAGGCTGCCCGCAGCAGCAGTCCGTACATCACCGACGGACTGTGGGCCGCAGGATTTCCGAGATACATGGCTATCGAACTTGGGCCGTGCTGTTTCCGGGTGGCTCGTAGGCGCTGCCCGATTTCTGCGAAAGCGGCGTCCCAGGTGATCGGTTCGAATGTGTCGCCGTTTCGGCGCATCGGCGTGCGGAGCCGGTCTGGATCGTGGTGAAGGCCAGCGAGCGCGGTCGCTTTAGGGCAGATGTATCCCCGAGACATCACATCTGCGGGGTCGCCCTCGATGAAGGTGACCCGCTGACCTTCCGTCGTCACCTGAATGCCGCAATGCGCTTCACAAAGGGTGCATTGGCGATTGACCGTTCTCTGATCGGGCACTAGCTCTCCTCGTGGTCCCACATTCCGATTTCGTCCAGATGCTGGATAAGCCGATCCGCACCGTCGCTGAATTGCGCGTGAACCAGATGCCGAACCGCGTCTAAATCCTTTCCACGCATCGCCGCAACAAGTTGCTCATGGCTGCTGACAGCCTGTTTGCCCCAGTCCGCACTTGATGCGTAGAGCCGGTACGGCGTATAGCGGAGCGCATTCTGGAGAAACCACGCAAGCTTTGTGCCGCCTGAGATGTGGTTTATCGAGCGGTGGAATTCGAAGACGCTGGCTGCCACGTCGTCGCTGTCGCCGTTGGCGACCGCTTCCGCCATTTCGGTGAGCAGTCCTTCGAGCCGTTTGAGGGAGTCCGCGGTGATGCGTTGTGCGGCGCGCACGGCGAGTTCAACCGCTATCTGTCCTTGTAGCCAGAAGATATCCGTGATATCTGTGCGGCTCAATGGTGACACGGCATATCCACGGTGCGGTTCGAGGTGGACGAGTCCTTCGCCACGTAACGTGAGCAGCGCCTCCCGGACTGGCGTGATGCTCACTCCAAGTGCCGCGGCTGTTTCATCAAGTCTGATGAACTCACCGGGTTTCACCTGACCCGACATGATTAAACCGCGGACATGGTCGGCCACGTCATCGGAGAGCTGAGATCGCCGCCGTAGTGGCGGTACCTTGCCTGCCGCAGTCGCGGGGCGCTTGCTAGCCGTCGGCATTCGTCTTATCCTCCTGTGGCGCTTCCGCCTCCGCTGCGGAATTGTCTCTCTGGACCCGGCGCTACTCTATGTCTAATCTGATCAAATATAACCCTTAGCTGCGAGTGTACGGGTGAATGGCGCGGCTTGCGAGTGATCCCGTCGTCCCGCACTGGCCTTGAGTCGATGATTCACGTTATATTTGATCAAATATCAACACACTGAGAGGTCTCACATGTCTTCATCTCTTGACCTCGGTTTCACCGCCGAGCAACGCGATTTCGCCCAGGCAGTCGCCGATTTCTGCCGCCGCGAATGTGGCACGCGGGAACAGCGAGATGCGCTAACGCACCACGGGCAGCACAATCACAACCAGGCGCTATATGAAAAGATGGCGGAGCTGGGCTGGATCGGCGTGATGGTTCCCGAAGAGTACGGGGGTGCCGCGGGAAGCATGGTCGACACGTGCATCCTGCTCGAGGAAGCCAGCAGAGGCATGGCGCCAATCGGCGGCATAGGCCCGACCTTCATAACGGGTGCTGCGTATGCGAAATTCGGCACCGAGGCACAAAAGCAAGAAGTACTCGGCGGCATTGTCCGCGGCGCCTCTGAGTCGATCTCGATGTCCGAACCGGAAGCCGGGTCCGATGTCGCCAACCTGAGTTGCCGTGCCGAGAAGACCTCGGACGGCTGGTTGATCAATGGGCAAAAGACGTGGTGCTCGAACGCGCATTTCGCGGAGAACATCTTGCTTGTCGCGCGGACATCACGTACTGGTGCCAAGCATGAGGGCCTGACGATGTTCCACGTCCCAGTAGGCGTCGACGGACTCAAGATCAGCGGCATCGACACAATGGGCGGCAAAGAAGTCAACGACCTCTACTTCACGGACTGCCTGCTGCCGGAAGACGCGGTGATCGGTGAGGTCGACAACGGCTGGATGCAACTGATGACCGGCCTGAACATCGAGCGCCTCATCCTCGCGGCGATGATGCTCGGCGTCGCTGAGCGCGCTTTCGCTGACACGCTGAAATTCGTCACTGAACGTAAACAGTTCGGTCGGCCGGTGGGGAGTTTCCAGGCAATGCGCCATCGGCTTGCTGACCTCGCGACTGAAATCGAGTGTTCTAGGCTGCTCGTCTACAGCGTCGCACGGCTTGTTGACGAGAACCCAACGAAGCTCTTCCCGCGCGAAGCGTCGATGGCCAAGCTGAAGCTGACTGAGACGGCGAAGAAGGTTGCCCTCGAAGGCATGCAGATGATGGGAGGGTACGGGTACGCCACGGAGTTCGACATGGAACAACATGTCCGTACCACGCTCGTGTCGTCGATCTATGGCGGCACGAATGAGATTCAGCGCGACATCATCGGCAAGTCCTACGGCCTCTGATAGCCGGAGTGCAATCAAAACAGGACCCCGCTTAGCGGGGTCCTGTTTTGCATCTCTCAAGCGCGGCGGCTAGCGGTACAGCGCCTCGATTTCGCCGCTGTACTTCTTGGCGATGGGCTTGCGCTTCAGCTTCATCGTGGGGGTGAGTTCCTCGCTTCCAGGCTCCCAGAAGGTTGGCAAGATTGTGAACTTCTTGATCTGTTCCACACGGGAAAGCCGTTCATTCGCCGCGTCGATACCGGCCTGGACTGCGGCGACAAGATCGGGGTGAACACTGAGTTCGGCGGGGTCCACGTTCGATATCCCGTGCGCTTCGGCGAATGCAGCCGCGGCGTCCGGATCGAGGGTAATGAGGGCGACGATGTATTTCTGGTTGTCGCCGACGGCGACCACCGAACCCGCTAGTGGGCACGACACCTTGACTGTCCCTTCGATATTCGAGGGGGCCATGTTCTTGCCGGCCGCATTGATGATGATTTCTTTCTTGCGGTCGATGATTGTGAGGTAGCCGTCGCTGTCTAGCTGTCCGAGATCCCCGGTGTGCAGCCAGCCGTCGCTATCGATGGCCTCCGCCGTCTTCTCCGGATCTCCGCGGTAGCCACGCATGATCTGGGGACCCTTGACCAGGACTTCACCGTCCTCCGCGAGCGCCACCCGCATGCCGCGGATCGTGGTACCCACAGTTCCGATACGTGGTGAACTGAGCGGGTTGTAGGTCACGATCAAGGCAGTCTCCGACATGCCCCAGACCTCGCTCACCGGAAGACCGAGTCCGAGTACGAACGCCATCACATCCGGGGCGATGGGGGCTGCACCCGAGAGGGCGACGCGCAGATTGTCCATTCCCAGACGCTCACGGAACTTGCTGAGCACCAGCTTGTCGGCGACCCGGTGCTGTACTGCGAGCAGCGGCGGAATCGACTTGCCGTCAGATTTGAGCGTCGCCACTTTTGTGCCAGTGGCCAGCGCCCACAACGCGAGGGATTTCTTGGCCCCGGTTTCTGCTGCGAGTGCGGCGTCGAGCCGGGCCTTCAGCTTGTACCAGATCGCGGGTACAGCACCGAAGATTGTCGGCCGAAGTGAAACGAGTGCCTCGATGACCTTCTTCGGATCGTCAACCGTGATGACCTGAGTTCCGGTCGCCACGCTCCGGTAGTGCGCCGCGATCCGGTTCGCTGCATGCGCGTCGGGAAGGTAGGAGATGACCGTGTCGTCGTCCTCCGGAGTAATGAGTGTTTCGACGGCGGTGATTTGTGTCATCAGGTTGGCGTGCGTGAGTTCAACACCCTTCGGTGGACCCGTTGTGCCAGAGGTGTAAATGATCGTCGCGAGGTCCGAAGGCTGCACCGCGCGCCATGTGGCACCGAAATCGAAGGTGGGATCCCCGAGTTCGTCGAGCGCGGCCAAACTCATAGTTCCAGCAGGGGCAGTGTCTTCGCTGTCGACGCACACGATGTGCTCGACGGCCGTACCTTCGCTTGCTTGCCGAACCGTATCGAGGAACTGCGGTTCACAAATAACGACACGGTTATCTGCGTTCCGGAAGATGTACTGGATTTGTTCGGCAGGGGACGAGTTGTAAACCGAGAACGCGCCCGCACCCAGGTGCAGAATCGCGGTGTCTGCAATGTGGAACTCGGGACGGTTCGTCAGCATCATTCCGACTGTGTCGCCATGCTTGACACCCAGTGCGGCGAGGCCAGCGGCCATGCGCTGTACGCGCCTCCCGTAATCCTGCCACGTCAGGCTGACTGATCCGTCAGCCGTCCGAACTGCAGTTTTGCCCGGAATGCGCGCCACCTGCGCCTGGAACGCGGCGCAGAGTGTCTCTGAATTGGTTGTGCCCATCTGTTAGGTTCCTTCGATCATGGTTGCGGTGGCCGCGGTGGTAACAGGAATGCCGTGTGTGCGAACTCACGTTAACTTATTGGGGGTCTAGAAGCTAGAGATACCGTCAAACCGGACTGCTCCGGAGTGTTGTTACATCGGGCGATGCTCGAGCATGCCGACGAGCTTCGAGCGCTCCCGTGCTGCTTTGCGTGCTTGATAAGCGATAGGGAAGTAGCGAAGGCGCTCAGGCAGTGCACTTACCCCGTAGCTGACGGCGAAACCGAATGCCCGGAGTAGCTGCTCATCGCGGGTGGTCCACTTCAGGCCGAGTTTCTCACGCGCCTTCTCAGGCATCGTGCCGACCGTAACGAAGTACAGGAGTTCGCCAGGGAGGAGCGTGAGGACGCGCCAAAGAGGGTGCAGTGCGGTTGGCAACTCGACGGGAGGGGGCACCCGGCGCACCGTCTCCAGGAACTCGTAGGCCGTGGGGTGTGCCACCAGTACCTCATCGATGATCTTGTCGAATACCTCGACGTATTCCGCATACGTCTTCGGGATCTCACGTTCCTGCACGTGTAGGTTGCGCATGAGCTGAACTACTTCGGCGTAGACCTCTTCCTGGTGTTCTTCGGAACTCGGTTTAGTTGAGAAGTACTTGTCAGCCGTGGCGAAGCCGTGCGGGGCGGTCAGCATGATCCAGGCCCACGGGCCTGCCGACAGTGCGTGATGCGTATTTCCGTATTCGTCGCGGGAAATGAGAGGCTTGTGCATTTGGCGGAGGCGGTCCGCCTCCGCCAGGGCTTCCTCGCCGCCATATACCCATGTCAGTACAGAGGCGATGCTGCGTTTCGCTCGGCCCAGCGCATCGGTCCGGAATGTCGAGTGCTCACCCACGACTACGCCGACGGTGGGGTGCATTGTCTGTAGCGCGAATGCCGAACTGTTCGTCAGCGCGAAGGTAATAAGCCCGGCGCCATCCCACAGTTTGCTTTCTTCTGTGAAGGGGACGCGCGGGACGCGGGGCGTGCGCTGCGGTGCGGGAGCATGAAGCGAGGTCGTCATTGATCCTCCAATGCAGGGACTGCTAATACGTAACGTCAGCAAAGCCCCCCATGAAGGACAGGTTCAAGTCGCGTTCTTACATTTCTTTAATGTTCGTCAATAAGGTGGTTTGGCTAGGGAGAATGGAGGGCCGCCGGGCTTGTGTTCGGGCTATGAGCGACTAGTTTTCTCGCAATAGTCAGGTTTTGCCTCCGGGCTCAACGGCGACACCAAGCCATCTGGCTGCGGCGGGGAGCGTAGGACCCTGGATCAGGGTGAAAATGACGACTAGCACGAGAACGATGTCAAAGAGGTTCTCGGTGCCTGGAATCCCTTGTGCCTGGGGGATTGTTGCCAGGACGATGGGGACCGCGCCGCGCAGTCCGGCCCAGGAGAGAAAAGCCTGCTCACGCAATGGTAGTTGCCATTGCAGCGTGCGTCTTCTGCTCGACGGCGTCTGGCCGTCCGCTCCTGAAGGACGCACACTGATCATCGCGGCGGAGGTCACCAGCACTGATGCGGGACGGGCGAGCAGCAAGAGCGCGCCGCCGATGATCAGTGCCGGTGCGACTGCTGCAGGGAGATCTCGCGGGGTGGCGAGCAGTCCGAGCATGACGAATAGCGTGATCTGGGCGACCCATGCGACGCCATGTGCGAAGTTCAGGGTGTGACGCCGGTGCGGGAGTTGCGCGTTGCACAGGAGCAGGCCAGCGACGTATGCCGCGAGAAAGCCGCTCGCACCGAGCGCCCCTGCTGCTCCGAACGCGAGCAAGGGCAAACCGAACATCGCTGCCGGGTAGAGGCCTGGTTCGGGCACCGCGATACGCCGCAGCAGCCACCCGCCGAGTGTTGCAATCACGAGTGCGACCAATGCGCCTGCAATCAGCTGGTACGTGAACATCGCTACGGACCCCACAAGTCCGGTATCCGCCCATGCACCAGACACAACGATGACAACGAGAATGACCACCGGTGGATCATTCAGGCCGGACTCCGCTTCGAGCGCGGACCGAACGCGTGCATGCAGGGGGAAACGCCGCAAGATTGAGAACACGGCGGCGGCGTCGGTCGACGAAACGATGGCGCCGATGAGGACTGCGACCTGCCAATCGACTCCGAGCGCGAATCGAATCACCACGGCGACGACTGCAACGCTGATGCCAACGCCGACCGTAGAAAGGAGAAGTGCGAACGGCAACGCTGGACGAATCTCTGACCACCTGGTGGAGAGACCGCCCTCGGCCAGGATTACGGCCAGGGCGAGAAATCCGAGGACCTGAGCGAGATTCTTGTCGTCGAATTCGATGCCCAGACCGTCTTCCCCGATGATGAGTCCGAGACCGAGAAATGCGAGGAGCGCGGGGAGCCCGATTCGTGTCGCAAACGTCACCGCCACCGCGCCGATCAGCAGAATCAGCATTGCGCCTAGGAGGGCGATGTTGAGCTGATCCGTTGTCACCGTGTCCGTCCCCTTCCTCAGTCGCGCGCGGCTCTTATCAGGCTTCTGGCGGTCCGTCGTTCATCAGTTGATCGGCTGCGGCGTCGAGTCGCCGGGGCAGATCCGACGACGGGATTCTGGCGGAGTGGGGGATCCGTGAACTTATTGCTGTCCCGTAGCCTGCCATCCGGATCGCATCCTCGACGATGGCATCGGGGGTATCCGGCCAGGGAAAGTCGGGTTGCGCGATGAGTAGTGACACGCAGCCGTGCAGCGCTGCCCAAAGGGACAGCGCAAGACGTTCGGAATCGCCTTGCAGGATGCCGGATTCGACGCACTGCGTGACTGTGTCGGCATGGAACTGGTAGCAAGCCTGAGCGGCCTCAGATACTCCGCGAGTCATCGAGGGGCGCATCATGAGCACCCGGTACTGGATCGGGTGCGCCAGGGCGAACTGCGCGAATGTACGCCCTTGCTCGGCGAGGGCCGAGAACGGGTTGCTGCGTGTCTTTCCGCGTTCTCGCACCTTGGCCCCGAGTTGTGACCAGACCCGTAGGCACACGGCTTCGAGAAGTGCTTCTTTGTCCGCGAAATGGAGGTAGACCGCAGGGGTGGTCACGCCAGTCTTCGCGGCGACCGCGCGCATTGTGAGCGCTTCCTCGGTTCCACTCTCCTCGAGGAGTGCTTCGGCTGCGTCCAGAATGTCGTCACGCAGCCGGGCGCCCTCTCCTGGCCGGGCCCGGCTGCGTGTACGTGTCATAGATTCAATCTTCCCAGGCGGAGGTTGACACTGTCAACCTGACGGCGTTAACTTAGTGTTGCCAAGCAGTAGCGGTGACCACCGCGATACCTAGATGGAGCCCGTCATGAGCGAGTTCGCGCGCGCGACACATCCCAAACGGAACGATGTGGATCGCTACGGAGTCACCCTCGACGACCAGTGGTCGATTGGGGACAAACTGCACGGTGGATATCTGCTCGCCGTGGTGGCGCGCGCTGCCGCGGCCCGTGCCGATGAGGCGAAACCGGACGCGCACCCAGATGTGTCCGCGATCAGCGCGACGTACGTGCAGCCACCGGAACCGGGTGCCGCCGAAGTTATCACCGAACTGCTCCGGAGTGGGCGCAGCGCGACGCAGGTCCAGGCGCGACTTGTGCAGGACGGGGCCACGTGTGTGTCCGCGCTCATGACATTCGGCGCGCTCGGTGCTGACGATCCGTACTGGACCTCAAGTGCCCCAGTGGATCTCCCGCCGAGGGAGCGCTGTGTTCGCATTCCCGTGGAGTCGCCAGGTGTTGATGCCCGGCTTTCGCTGATGGGGATGATTGAACAGCACATCGACCCCGCCGCACTAGGATTCGCCATCGGTGAGCCATCGCGACGCGGCTTCGTTGGAACGTGGGTGAGTCTGGCTGACGGCACCGCCTGGGACCCCTTCAGCATGCTCATTGCACTCGACCCGTCCCCACCTGTGTCCCTCGAGATGGGCATCCCGGGGTGGGCGCCGACCCTGCAGCTGACGGCATTTGTTCGGCGTCACCCCGCTCCGGGGCCGCTGCAGGTGCACACCAGCTCCGCGGAAATTAGTGACGACCGCATGGACGAAACGACGACCGTGTGGGACAGCGAGGGGCGTGTCGTGGGGCAGGCAGTCCAACTTGCTGGTGTGCGCATTCCGGTGCCCGCCAAGCAGCGCCACTAGGCCGCAGGAGCGATTCGCCGGTGTGACACTGGCGTGTTGCACTAGCGCGGGCACCGTGGATGTGTTCTACTTGAGTCCGGTCGTAGTTTTCGGTGTTCGTTTCGTACGTGCTCGAGATCGATGTTGCGGTCGCAGGGCGCTCGGACCCGGGACACCCTGGCAGGATTGTCAGGAAACCCCCTCGTGTGCCCCCGACCTCAACCGGCTGGATGGGCTGGAACGTCTACCCATCATCTACCGGTAAGAGAAAGAAGTATCATGGCGCAGGGCACAGTCAAGTGGTTCAACTCGGAAAAAGGCTTCGGCTTTATTGCTCCCGAGGATGGCTCCGCTGACGTTTTCGTCCACTACTCGGAAATCCAGTCAAGCGGTTTCCGCTCGCTCGAAGAGAACCAGCGAGTTGAGTTCGAGATCGGGCAGAGCCCGAAGGGCCAGCAGGCCATCGCGGTTCGCCCCATCTGAGGTAAACCGGTCTGAGGTTTTCCCTCGACTTTAGTTCTATGCCCCCGTATCGCTCGTCGATGCGGGGGCATAGGCATTTCCTGGCGAGGTTCGATGCGCTAGCGTAAATCCATGCCGTTTGGTCATCAAGATTTGAACTCATATGCACTAGTAATTGGTGAATCGCTCATCGATATCGTCAGCCGCCCCGGCGAGGATGTTTCCGCTGCGGAACACGTGGGGGGCAGCCCGTGCAACGTCGCCGTCGGACTGTCGCGGCTCGGGCGGCAGGTTGAATTTGCCACACAATTCGCCGCTGATCGCCACGGTGAGATGATTCGCAGCCACCTCGAAGCCTCAGGGGTGGGAACAACTTTCGTCACTCCGGCTGCCCGGACTTCCACGGCGAAGGCCCTTCTCGATGAGAACGGTGCCGCGCGCTACGAATTCGATATCCACTGGGATATTGCTGCGATAGCAACTCCGCACCTGCCTGCCCTCATTCACACCGGCTCGATTGCCACGTTTCTGGAGCCAGGAGCAGAGGCGGTAGCCGCCACGCTTGCGGGGGCGAGTTCGGTCATCAGTTTCGACCCCAACGTCCGGCCCGGCTTGATCACCGACTCTGGCCGTGCACGCGATCGCATCGACCATTTCGTGTCATCGGCTGATGTTGTGAAGGCGAGTGACGAAGATCTCGAATGGTATGCACCCGGAGTGCCGCCAGAGGAAGTGGTACGTGACTGGCTCTCTCGCGGGCCCTCTGTCGTCGTGGTGACGAAAGGCAAGGAGGGCGCATTCGGTGCGTGCCGTGACGGAGAAATCGAAATCGCCCCGCACAAGGTCGACGTCATCGACACGGTCGGCGCGGGTGATGCATTCATGACTGGGATACTCGACTCGCTCTGGTCACGCGACATGCTCGACGGGCGGCTCGCAGCGATCACCTGCGATGAACTTGCCGGAGTGCTGAACGATGCGGCAGCGGTCTCTGCACTCACGGTGGCCAGGGCTGGCGCTGATCTCCCAACGCGCGCGGCCCGCGACGCCTACGTCGCCGCACGAGCCTAACTCGAATACCTGCAGCCTGATCTTGACCCACCGCACCACGGAGTTACGATAAACATCTGAACATCTGTACAGATGAGAGGGTGACCTGTGAGTGTGAGTACGCCCGCCCGTGCCGCAGGAGCCGCAACCTGCGCACTCACAGTCGTTCTCACTGGATGCGGGACACCAGCAGCTGAATCCGCCTCCCACACAATTGTTCTCGCCGATGGCCACGCACTTGGCGGCTACAACCCAGTTGCGGGCTATGGGCCAGCAGGGGAAGCGAAGATGTACGACGGACTGCTGCGACTCAGCGGTGGGGAAGGGTTGCCAGATTTCGAGCCTGCGCTCGCCGTCGAACTCCCCGAACCAAACAGCGACGCCACATCGTGGACTGTCACCCTTCGCGAGGGCGTGAGTTTTCACGACGGCTCCGCTTTCGATGCCGAGGATGTCGTCGCAACCTACACGTCGATCCTCGATCCCGCCTCAGCGTCTGAAGCGCGCTCCTCGTTCGACATGATCGAGGCGGTCGAAGCGCTGGACGAAACGACCGTACGCTTCACCCTCGCGCATTCGTACGCCGCTTTCCCGACGAAACTGCTCATCGGGATTGTGCCGTCGGAATCGGTCGCGGAACCGGGGCTTGCCGCTGAATCACCCCTCAACAGCAATCCGATCGGAACGGGTCCTTACCGGCTGACTGGGCTGTCTCCAGATCGAGCCGTGCTCGAGGCCAACGAGGACTACTGGGGCGGTACTCCGGAGGTGGAACGGATCACGCTCCTGTACGTACCCGACGACAACACTCGTGCCCAGCGGATGGCCACCGGGGAGTTCGACGGAACGAGCCTGCCGCCCCACTTGGCCGCGACATTCGCGGACCGCGTGGGCATGTCCGTCCAAGCGAGCACGTCTGCTGACTGGCGGGGCATATCGATGCCGACGGGCAACCCCGTCACCGGCGATCCTGTCCTGCGCCGGGCCTTGAATCACACGGTGAACCGGACCATGATGATCGACAACATCTTGGCAGGTCACGGTCGCGCCGCGCATACACCGTTCCCAGAGGTGTACGGGGACGCGCACAACCCTGAGGCCACGTTTTCCCATGACCCGGACCTGGCGGGGAGATTGCTTGATGAGGCGGGCTGGGAATTAGGACCGGACAACATACGGGTGAAAGACGGTCAGCGAGCCGCGTTCACGCTGATGTACAACTCTGCTGACACAGTCAGGCGGGATCTTTCCCAGGCCTTCGCATCAGACGCGCTCGCGATCGGTGTGGAAGTCAGCCTCGAAGCCCTTTCCTGGGACAGGATTACGCCCCGCATCGACACTGATTCGATTCTGATCGGCGGCGGAGATGAACCCTACGACCCTGACACGCAGGCCTACAAGACTCTTCACTCGGCATACCTCGATCCTGATGCAGGGAGTGTCTACGACAACGCAAGCCGCCACGCGAACGCGGCGGTCGACGAAGAACTTGACCGGGCTCGGCGCAGCACTGATCCTGACGAACGCGCCGCCGCGTACCGCGTTGTGCAGGACGTCTACATCGATGACCCCAGCTACGTGTTTCTTGCTTTCCTCGATCACGTGTACATTTCCAGGGACTCGGACTGGGTAAAGTCACCTCCCGTTCTCGAACCGCACTCACATGGCGTCACATGGGGACCGTGGTGGTCGGTCCATACCTGGACACGATCGCCATGACCGCCCTTGCCGTCCGTGCACACGAGCCACGTCACCCCCGGAGGAGCCGGTACCGCAACCGGGGCCTGAAGGCGATGATCATGTACCGGCTGCTGCTGTTCGTCCCTGTACTCGGCGGCGTCTCCGCGGGACTATTCGCTGCCGCAGCTGTGTCTCCGTTCGATCCTCTGGCTGGCTACCTGGGTAACCGGTACATGACGACCAGTGAAGCGGACAAGGCGCTGATCGCTGACGAGTTGGGCCTTCACACGCCCTGGTACGAACTGTATTTCTCGTGGCTGCATGCCGTATTGACGGGTGACCTGGGCATGTCGCGAAGCTTCAGTCAGCCAGTGGCGCAGGTGCTCACGGAACGGATCCCGTGGACGATTCTGCTGGTTTCCGTGGGGATGACAGGGTCGATTCTCATCGCGCTGGCTGTCGGTGTATGGGCGGGTATGCACCGCGGCGGTCTCATCGATCGGGCGGTCGCTGCAGCCTGCATTGTCATTCAGGGACTGCCGCCGTTCGTCCTTGCGCTCGCGGCGATCGGTATCTTCGCAGTAGGGCTGGGGTGGCTGCCGCCAGCTGGCTTGACGGACGCTGGTGCGGACCCGACATTCGGGCAGGTCGCACGACACCTAGTCTTGCCCGCCGCTGTCCTGGCGGTCTCGCAGCTTCCCTGGGCTCTTCTTGCAGTGCGCGAATCAGTATCGGCCAACCGCGGCGAGGACTACGTGGCGGGAGCGGTCGCCCGCGGCGTGGACATGCGGACAATCACACGTCGCCACATCCTGCCGACGTCGCTGGCTCCGTTCGTGACCATTATCGGGGTTCGATTGCCGGAGGTCGTCGTCGGCGCGGTGCTCGTCGAGGAGATTTTCTCCTGGCCTGGTGCTGCGGGGGCGCTCGTCCAGTCCGCCCGCGATCTGGACATGCCGCTACTCGCGATCCTCACGGTAGGCACGACCTGCGCGGTCCTGGTTGGCTCGTTGCTCGCCGACATCGCCTACGTCCTCCTAGATCCGAGGGTGAAGGCCGATGGCTAAACGACGCCTCTCCATCTGCCTTGTCATCCTTGGGCTGGTCATCGCGTACGCCGTTGTCGTGCCGTGGTTCAGCGACGTGAACGATCGGGTGACGAACTTCGCGGCCGCGAGACAAGCACCGTCAGTGGAGTTCTGGTTCGGCACGGATTCAGCGGGACGGGATCTTTTCGTGCGCATCGCTTCCGCGATCCGTACGTCACTGCTGGTGGCGCTCGCATCCGCATTACTGGCCACCCTGATCGGCGTGCTCGTCGGGACACTGTCCGCGCTGGCCGGCGGCTGGATCGATCGGATCGTCATGCGCCTGGCTGATGCAGCAAATGCGCTACCGCACTTGCTTCTCGGCATCGTGATCGTTGCGCTCTTTCGCGGGAACGTCGTCGCGATCGTGCTGTCGATCGCGCTAACACACTGGGTGCAGGTCGCCCGCATTGTGCGTTCCGAAGCGCTGAGTCTCCGAGAGCGTGAATACATCAGTGCGGCGGTACTGGCGGGGGCATCCAAGCTGCACGTGTTGCGGACGCATATTCTGCCAGCGGTCGCTCCGCAAGCGCTGATCGCGATTGTTCTGCTGCTCCCGCACGCGGTCTGGCACGAGTCGACACTGTCCTTCCTGGGCTTCGGGTTGCCCCCACACGAGCCGAGTCTGGGAACCCTGCTGGAGGAGGCGCGTAGTTCGCTGCTGCTGGGTGGCTGGTGGACGCTCGTGTTCCCGGCGGGAGTTCTCGTCATCACGACTGTGTCGGTCGCGGTCGCGGGGTCGGCGCTGCGCACGCTCACTATCCCACCGAAACCGTCGAAGGTGCCGCTATGACCCTCACAGATGTTTCAGTTCAGGTCGAGAGCGGTCTGATTGTCCAGGACCTCACCGTCCGCATTCCGCTTTCGCGGAACACCACCGTTCACGCGGCAACCGGCGTGAGTCTCAACGTCGCGAGCGGCAGAATCACTGGGTTGGCTGGCGAATCAGGATGTGGCAAATCAGTTGTCGCGAGCGCGGTGATGCGAATGCTGCCGCGCCACGCTGTCGTCTCGGGGAATGTGATGGTGCGCATCCACGGCGAGGCAGTAGACGTGCTGACAGGGACCCGCGCTCACCGCGGCCGCCACGTCGCATTGGTGCCGCAATCGCCGTCGACACATTTCACGCCGGTTCGAACCATTAGGTCGCAACTCGACGAGACGATAGCGACGCTCGAATCGCCCTACGGCATAGAGGAACTTGCTCAGCGCGTCGGGCTCCCAACTGAATTGCTGGATTCGTACCCGCACGAACTTTCCGGCGGGCTGGTGCAGCGGGCGGCAATCGCCGCAGCGCTGGCGGGTGAACCCGCCGTGATCGTTGCGGACGAACCCACCGCGAGCCTCGACCGGCGCCGAACCGATCAGGTCCTCGATCTGCTGCGCGAGTGCGCGGACGCGGGTGCCGCAGTGTTGCTGATCACCCACGATCTCGGTGCCCTGCTGCGAAAGGATGTGGCGGACACGCTGGCGATCATGTACGCGTCACGCATCGTCGAGGTGGGGCCCGCCCGCGATGTCCTCGCCGACCCGTGGCACGAATACACCAGCGCTCTGCTCGCAGCGCTGCCGGAACGCGGACTGAAACCCCTTCCACGTGTGACGCCTGCACTCACAGACCTGCCGCCTGACGTCTGTGCTTACACCGGGGCACCAACAACACTTGTCACCCGTGGTGATCGCACGCTCAGGGAGCGGAGCATCTGATGCTCGCCGCAATGGCGGTGACAGCAGGCTACGAGCGGGCGGCTCCCGTTCTTAACGATGTCGACTTCACGCTCGAACGAGGTGAGGTGGTGGGCCTCGCGGGTGAGTCAGGTTCGGGTAAGACGACGCTCGCGCGTGTGTTGTCAGGGCTATTGCGGCCGGCCTCGGGCACAGTGACGCTCGATGGGCAACCGTTGGGCCGGCAGCGCGGGGACGTCGCGATGGTTTTCCAGTCCCCCCGAGTAGCCACGAACCCGCGGTTCACTCTTGCACAGATCATCGCGGAACCAGCTGTGATCGCAAGACGGCGCGTGGACGTGGCCGAGCTTGCTTTCAGCGTGGGTCTCACCCAGGACTTGCTGAGCCGCAAGCCCCACGAGGTTAGTGATGGGCAGCTGCAGCGCGCGTGTGTCGGACGGGCGCTCGCGCAGCAGCCTGCGTACCTGCTGTGTGACGAAGCAACATCCATGCTCGATGCCGCGACGACCGCACGGATTGCGCGAACACTGGTGAACTACGCCGGGGACAGTTCGGCAGGCGTGCTCCTCATCAGTCATGACGAGGAACTGCTCACGGTGTGCTGCACTCGGGTCGAACGTCTCGGCGATTCACACCCCTGACAGTGGTGATCGCTACTGTCCGATGCGCTGGAACGGCTCCGTCGAGAAAACGACCTCTACGGGCACACCGAAGAACGCAGCGATGCGGAGAGCAAGGTGAAGGCTCGGACTGTACTCGCCTCGTTCGAGGTATCCAATGGTCTGATAATGGACACCAAGAGCCTCGGAGAGTTCACGCCGGGAGATGCCGCGCTCCACACGGAGCACGGCAATCCGGTTGTAGATGGTGTCGCTCACGGCGGTAATCGTCGGCCCCTTACTGGTACATCTGCATTGCGCGCTGCTTGCCTGCCTCTACAGCTGAACCTGATTGTCTCCGGGCGACTCGGCGAAGCACTATCGGGGTCAACAGCAGCCCGATGACAGCCCAGAGACCGAGAACGCCGATCATTTCGATAGTGCGCCACGATTCGCCGATCTCGAGGGCGACAGCGTCACCGGGGAGCAGCGCCGAACGCATACCGAGACCGAGCCAGTACATCGGCAGGAACTGGGCGACAACCTGAACCCAGCCCCATAATGCTTGGAGCGGGAAGAAGATCCCGGAGATACCGAACATGATGATCATGGGGAGCATGCCCCATGTGCCGATCTTGTTGGGGCTTTTGATCAATGAACCGACCACAATGCCAATTGGAAGCACCGCGAGCAGCCCAAGCACGATCAGTCCGAGAACAGCCAGCCAGGACCCGACACCCTGCGCGGCGAAGCCGTCGAACAGGAACAGCCCCGGAATAATGAGGATCGCGAGCATCGGTATCGCACTCACGGATTGGAACAGCACCTGCCCGCTGACGTATCCGGTCATCCCGTGTGGCGTCGCTTTCGCGCGTAGCAGCGTTCCGTCCTCGCGTTCGACCGCGAGAGCGTACATCGGACCGATGTATGCTCCGAACGCGATAAGCGCACCCAGGATGCTCGGCAGCGCAACCGCAGGGTAAAGAAGGTCGGTGCCCTCGACCGCGGAGTTGCGGTTGAAGTACAGGTAGACGAGGACGCCCGCTCCGAAGAACAGGTAATACCCCAGGTCCTGGGGGCTTCGGAGGCTGTTAAGGAACTCTATCCATCCGCGGCCTAGTCCCGCGCGGACGGCATGAAGGTGCGGGTTCACAAAGCCTCCTCGGCTATCGGCATGAAGTCGGTTTTCGCGGTTGGTGCGCCGGATTCGTAGCGCTGCACCATCGTCAGGTAGGTGTCTTCGAGGTTCGTGCGCCGGATTTCAAGATCATCGATGTCGTCGCCCCACTGGGAAAAGAGCTCGCGTGCGAAACGTGTCGGTTCCGACGTTGCGTGCAGGAAATGCTCGCCCCCACGCGTCCACCGCACTTCCGCGTCACGAGCGACCGATCGAGCGAGTTGTTCGGGTGTCCCGTCCGCCACGATCCGTCCTCCGGCGAGGATGAGCACTCTGTCCGCGAGCTTCTCAGCCTCAGCAAGATCGTGTGTTGTGAGCAGAATCGTGGTGTCTTCGAAGTCCGTGAGTCGGTGGATCAAGTCGTGGAACTCGCGCCGCGCCTGCGGGTCAAATCCGGCCGTTGGTTCGTCGAGGAAGAGCACTTCGGGGCGTCCGACGATGCCGATTGCAACATCGAGGCGCCGACGCTGACCACCGGAAAGCGTGCCGATTTTTTTGTTCGCGTGCTCGGTGAGTCCGACCATCTCGAGGAGCTCGTCAACCTGGTACGGACGTGCCTTTCCTGGGGTGGAGTACGGCTCGTAAAAGCGTCCGAGATTCTCCAGCAGCGCACGGACCCGCCACCGTGCGTGGTCGCGCCAGGATTGCAGCACGACACCCGTGCGGGCGCGCCAGTCTTCATCACCTGAAGCGGGGTCGGTACCCAAGACAATGGCGTCGCCAGCTGACCGGATGCGGAATCCTTCGAGGATCTCAATCGTGGTTGTCTTTCCTGCCCCGTTTGGGCCCAGAAGTGCAACAACTTCTCCCCGGTAAGCGGAGAAGGTTACACCGTCAAGAACGTCAACTGTCCCGTACCGCATCCGCAGATCGCGGACCTCCAGGACTGGTGCAAGCTCGGGTACCCGGTTCGGCATGGAGCCTCTCTCATAGTTGAACTGCTCAAAATGATAGTAGATATACTATCTAAAGTAGCGAGACTCGTACAGTCTGAGTTCTTTGATGCTTGAGACGGGGGTAACCGAGGTATACCGGACTAAGCGCGTCAAACATCCGAGGAAGGAAACCGGCATGGCACCTACACCCACCGGGCGGCTCGTGAGGGCAGCTGACCGCACGGAACTCGTCATCAAGCGGACATTTCCCGCTCCGATCAGTGACGTTTGGTCGAGCATCACAGAGAGCGATCGGACCGAGCGATGGTACGGCCCGTGGAAGACCAGCGACGGTGACAAGCCGGATGCCGGATCGTCTATCAGCGTGCAGATGCTCTTCGAGGAGGGGCAGCCGTGGTGCGATGCGCGGATCGTGCGGTGCGAGCCTCCGAGCAGGCTGGATTTGGTACTTCTCACGAGTGAGGACGAATCTACCGCGTGGCGAATCAGCCTCACCCTGGGGGAGGAGGCGGGCTTCACGACTCTTGCGCTAGCTCATCACATCGTCCCGGGCGTTGACGTGGGGGATGTCGGAGCAGGCTGGGAGTATTACCTCGACATGCTGGTTTCAGCACGCGAAGGGTCTCCCCAGCCGAAGTTTGAGGACTACTACCCCGCGCAGCGCGAGCACTTCAGCAGTCAGGAGATCGCCGAAGACTGACTGTCCACGAATTGTCGCGGTGTGAGGCCAACGGTCGCGGCGAAATCGCGTGAGAAGTGAGCTCTCCCGCACTGCAGCAACTGCGGTGGTCCCGCCAGCGGGCAACGAAATCACCGCTTCGCCGAAGTCCGCTGCGATCGCCCGGTGGTCCAGCTTGACCGGCCCGCGGCTTTGTGGTGCGTTCACGGGAAAAAAAGTGACCTATGTTTGCCCGCCTACGCGCGACAATCACATTGTGAGACAGCCTGCCGTGTCGCTGGAAGGCGGGCAAACAGCAATCCTCGTGTCCCACATCCAGTCCCGCATCTGTCGCAGATCTTCAAGCGCCACCACTGAACTCGCCAATATTGTCGCTCGTATGAGCGAGCAAATGAAAGCAGCAAAACGGCCAGTACACAACGCGATCGACTTCTAGACCGCGGTGTTCGGCGCGAGGGTTCTCAGCCGCCTCGATCCTTTTGACAAGGTGACCGCCCAGCTAGGTCACTGGAACAGACTCGTGTTTCGGCGCGCCCACTCCGCAAATGTCATCGCTGGTCTGCCCGTGAGTTCTTCGACGAGCTGATTTGCCTGCTGGGGTGCGTCGATGAGTTCCGCGTGGATATCGACGTACCACTCAGCCTGGTCGCCCATCGCGGGGATGAGGTTCGCGATTGCTTCCTCGCGGGATACTTCGATGAACGGAATCTCCCGGCCGAGTGCCTCGCCGATCTGTCGCACCATCTCGCGTCTCGTGAGTGTTTCAGGTCCGGTCAGCTCGTAGGCCCTGCCGATGTGGCCGCCTTCGGTCAGTGTGCGGGCGGCCACATCGGCGATGTCCTCCACGGCGATCGGTGCGTTCGCGGCTTCGGGGAACGCGTCGCGAACCGCGCCGGTGGTCTTGATCTGATCAGCCCAGATCTCGGTGTTCCACATGAATTCGCCCGGACCGAGGTGCGTCCATGGCACGCCCGAATTTTCCACGGCTTCCTCGACTGGACGCCACCAGCCACCGCCAGCTAGGTCGACGATGTGTTCCACACCTGCCTCCCGCGCCATCGCCGTAACGGCACCGGCAGTCTCGACCACTGGCGCGAGATACATCCGTTCCACACCAGCTAGCGCCCGTGTGAGCGTTTCGGGGCGGCCCACGTAGCCCTCCACGACGTCGACGCACTCGGGTAGTTGAGCTTTCGCTGGATTCGCGGTTAGTGCGCGGATATCAGTCGCGCCAAGCTCGAGGAGTTCATCGACGACGAGCCGCCCGATGTTCGCTGTGGCGCCTGTAACCAGGATGGTCATAAAGGTTATCGCTTTCTCGTATGACGTACGGAAGGCCTTTTATCGTATGGTATACGAAAATGGAGCGAAGGAGTACCCACCGTGACCATCTACAGCGGCTCAGCGGACCCCGATCGTGTGCTTCCCCTGCTCTGGCGTCATACGGCGGGTGCCGCTGCAACTGCGCCAACTGCAGGGCGCAAGCCGGGGCTCACGATTGATGCCGTGGTTGCGGCAGGGATAGGTGTGGCCGATGCCCTCGGGCTCGACGCGCTATCGATGAGCCGTGTAGCGGGACAGCTCGGAGTCGGGACAATGACGCTGTACACGTACGTACCGTCGAAAGGGGAACTTCTCGACTTGATGGTCGACAGCGTGCTCTTCTCGGCAGACTGGCCATCCGCAGAAGGGTCGTGGCGAATCCAGGTAACGAGGTATGCAGATGTGGTGCGTGGCATGTACCGGCGGCACGTGTGGCTTGGCCAGGTGTCCACCGTGCGCCCGCCAATCGGCCCGGGAATGCTCGGCGAGAGTGAATATGTCTTGTCGGCCCTCGCTGACGTGAATCTCCCACCGCGGCAGCGAACTGCAGCTGCGCACGCCATCACGATGCTCGCCCACGCCATCGGGCGCGAGGAGGCTGAGGCTGCGTATTTGGAACGAGTGACCGGGCAAAGCAACGATGCATGGTGGGGTGACCGGATGGAGTTGTGGGAAAAGTACTTCGAGCCTGCGCGCCACCCTGCAATGACGGCAGCGTGGGAGGGCGGTGGCTACGACGAGACAACCACAAGCCAGACGTCGCACGCCGCCGAGTTCGCGCTGAAGTGCTTGTTGGACGGGATTGGCGCGAGCTAGTGGCCGTGCGAAAGCGGTGACCTCATCGGATTAACGTTCAGGGTGGGGAAGTACCACCCCTGCGGTGTGTTCAGCAGCTCGCCCTTAGCAGCGACGATCGAAGCATGTCCGGAGTTCCGGGTATGAACGGGTGAGTGAGAGGTCGTCATGTCGGTCGGGTTGCTTGCAGACATTCAGATTGAATTCGAAATAGAAACACCGCGTCGCAATATTGACGTCGCCTTGTTTGCTTTCCGTCCTTGGCGGAATGAATACTTGGAACTCGATTCCCGCCCAATCTCTTGATCAAATGTGATGTGAATCACATACAATGTTTGTATGGCTACCTAACTAGGGAGCCATCACTTTGATTGGGAACGGGCTGGGCGCTCGTGTCGCGCACGACGCGCGGCCCGGGAGGAGGCGTCATGAAATCCGCGATCAAGAGGGTCGCGGCGGGCCTGTTCGCTGCTGCTTTCGTTACGGCAGCCACGGTTGTCGGCGGGACAGCAACCGTGCAGGCTAATCCAGTTCCGGTGGCACATGAAACGTGCAACGCGAACCCGGTATTTGGAACTGCCGCGTACTCACAATGTTTCACCCCCAACGTGACGCATCGCGTCAGGGTGACGTGCTGGGCATGGTGGGCGCCGTGGACCACCTACGATCGGCACGGCCCCCATGTGTGGGGCTTCCAGCAGTCGTGGACGAGTTGTGATGTGCCATTCACGCTGCGGAGCTGGCACGTTGAAGTAACGCATTGAGCGTTCTATGAGGTAGTGCGGTAGGCGGCGCGGCGCAGGTCGGGGTGGCGGTCAAGATACTGCGCAAACGTCACTTCGCCTAACGCATTGCCAGGGCTCAGATGGTAACCCTCCGAGTATCCGCGGAAGATAGCGCCCGGAAGTGAAAAGGGCACTATTCGGCGTTTTCTGCCAGCGGCAGCCACGTACGCGTGTGCGAGATCCGTAGCCGACTCGACTTGCGGCCCGCCGATTTCGATTTCCCCTTCCGCTGGGCTTGATGCGGCGATAAACGCCAGGCGTGCAGCAACGTCACCCGCATCAATTGGCTGAAACCGAATGTTCGGTACGACCATTACAGGGGACTTTGCCGACGCTGCGAAAATCGCACGCACCAGGTCATGAAACTGTGTTGCGCGAACGATTGTCACGGGCAAACCGGAACTTCTGAAGACCTCTTCGGCCCGTAGCTTCTGTTTGTAGTAGGGCAGCGGAATTCGGTCCACGCCGACTATCGACACGTAGACGACGTGTGAAACCGACGTTCGCTGAGCTGCTTCGGTGATCGTGTGAGCGAGCTTTTCCTCAGTGTGGCGGCCGAAACCTGTCGCGCAGTGAACCACCGTTCCCACGCCTTCCATCGCGCTGTCCAGGCCGGCTCCGGTACGCAAATCCCCCTGGATCCACGCAAAGTCTTTTTGCTGCGAAGACCTGGACTTCCGGCTGACGCCCCGAACACTGTGCCCCCGGGCAAGGAGCCGGGCGACAACTTCGCGCCCGAGCATCCCTGAAGCACCGGTGACGAGTACGTCCATCAGAGGTACACCATCTCGGCTTTACCGTGCGTCAACGGACGCGTCCCGTTTTCCTCGATCACGAATGTCTGGCTCAGGCCGACACCTCCAAGTCCGATGGAGCGGAAAGACCCCGGCATGTGGAAAACCATTCCGGCTTCTAATGGCTCGGGGTTGTCGATCGTGATGTTGAACGGGGCTCCGTCCATCCAGTGGGGTGGATGAGCAAGGCCAACGGGGTAGCCGTACAGCTCGTGGAACACCACGCCGTCGGGGAGCGGGCCGAGCGCCTTCGTCACCTGCTCAGCGACGTCTCTGCACGCCACGCCCGCGCGCGCAGTCTCCAGTACTGCGGCGACACACGTTTCGGATAGATTAGCCAGGGTTTTCACCAGGGCGGAGGGCTCGCCACGGCAGACTGACCGCATGATCGGGGCGTGGTACCGGTGGTGAGTTCCCGCGAACTCGAGGAATGTTGAACCATCGACAAGCGGAAGATTGCGCCACGTCGAGTGCGGGATACCGGCCCGCTTACCCGTCGCTACGACAACTTGCCATGCGGAACGCGAGGTGGCCCGCTCGACAAGACCGGCGCTGATCGCTGCGGCAACCTGCGCGTCCGTGGCGCCGGGCGCCGCGGCGGCCGCGATGCCGGCCTCGACGCCCCGCTGTGTGGATTCCGCTGCGGTCTCCACCGCGCTGATCTCGGCTGGTGACATCACGAGCCGTACTGTGTCGGTGATGTCTGCTCCCGTCGCTACTGAAACAGAGGCGGCACGAAGGCCGTCAACGACAGCGATCGGAGTGCGGGAGTCCGTTCCTATCCGCGCGGAAGTACCGACCTGATGGGCGACGTGATCCCCGACATTCGCGTACGCGAGATGGGCGACGGCGTACCTGAAGTACCGCACCTCTGGAGCGTACGAGCTTGCGACAGCCCGGCCGACTTCGAAATCGGGAACGAACAGCACGAGGTCCGAGCCTGTCACGAGGACTGGCTGCGGAATCGTCTCAGCGGAAAAGTAGCCGCACAGGTATTCCACCGCGGCGGGCCGTGACACAACCAGCGCGTCAAGCCCCGCGCCGGCCATCGCAGCACGTACTCGGCTGAGGCGCTGCTCGTACTCGGCCGCCGGGAAGGAAGGTTCCTCCGCACCGGACACAGCGGACAAACGGTCGGGATCGGATAGCCAAGGGGGAGTCGCACACTCACCCAGGGGCAGCAGGTTGGGAACTGGGCTCATGCCCCGACCCTACGCGCACTCAGCCCGCCTGGTTAGCTAACTCTAGACGCGCGAGAGGAGTCATTAATGTCCCAGCCTGATCAGCGCACCGTCACCGAGGCGCTCTTCGAACAGTGGTCCACACTCGACGCCCTGCTCAGCGAACTCACTGAGGATCAGTGGCACACACCGACCGCCCTTCCTGGCTGGACGGTTCACGATGTTGTTTCACACATCATTGGTACGGAGTCGCTGCTACTCGGCGAACGGGCGCCAAAGACGGACACGGACGTCAAGGAACTCGAGCACGTCCACAATGACATCGGTGCGTTCAACGAAAGATGGGTGCTACACCTGCGCGCGCATAGCCCGACGGAGATGCTGCAGATATTCCGGGAGGTCACTGGACGTCGACGCGAGTTTCTCTCCAGCCTGACCGACGCGCAGTGGACCGAAGAGACGATAGGTCCGGCAGGTCCCACGACTGTGGGTGGGTTCATGCTCATCCGCTTGTTTGACTGCTGGGTGCATGAGCTCGATATTCGCGACGCAGTCGGCATGCCCGGCGACGAAGGCGGGGTGCGAGGCGACCTATCGATGGAGGTGATATCCAGGGCGATCGGCTTCGCTGTCGGGAAGCGGGCACAAGCACCCGCCGGATCCAGGATCGTGCTTGAGCTGACAGGTGCGCTCGCCCGGACGTTCAACGTGGCAGTAGAGGGACGCGCACGACTCATCGAATCGTTAGACGCGGATCCAACGGTGCATCTGCGGCTTGATTCTGGCCTGTACGTACGGCTTGCGTGCGGGCGTGTTAATCCTCAAGACAAGTGGGATGACATCGAGTCAGCGGGAGACGCCGAACTCGGACGCCGTATCGCGGAGAACCTCAAGTTCACGATATGAGCCGCTAGCGCCGAGCCCGGGTGCTTTTGTGCGGGTACGTCCAAAGGGTACGTCTTCGAAGAGATTCTGTACGTTCTGCACCTGCTCGTCTAAAAGCAGCTCCGGCTGAAGAGCCGGAAGGAGCCAGAATGACTAAGCAAGCGGAGGTGCAGCGCCGGACACTGCTCGTCCTGGTCATTGCCCAGGTGCTAAGTGGGGCTGGCCTCGCTGCCGGGATCACCGTGGGTGCGCTGCTCGCGGAAGATGTTCTGGGCTCGACGAGTCTCGCGGGTGTTCCGGCTGCACTATTCACTGTGGGCGCCGCCGGAGCTGCCTACGCGGTTGGGCAGATCTCGCAGCGCTGGGGCCGCCGAGCTGGTCTCGCAAGCGGTTATGCGGCGGGTGCGCTCGGTAGCGGCGGTGTCGTCATCGCGGCGGTGGCTGAATCCCTGCCGCTACTCACAATTTCCCTGCTGATCTACGGCTCCGGCCTCGCTACCAATCTGCAGGCGCGGTACGCGGGCGCTGACCTCGCTGAACCAGCGCGGCGGGGGAGCGCGATCAGCATTGTGATGGTCGCGACCACGGCAGGCGCGGTGGCCGGGCCGAACACAGTTACGGTATCGGGCGACATCGCGTCACATTGGGGGATACCCCCGCTTGCGGGTCCGTTCATGCTCGCCACACTGGCGTACGGGCTCGCGTCACTTGTGCTCTACGCGGGGTTGCGCCCCGACCCGCTGCTTCTTGCCCGTGAAATAGCTGCTGCTGCGTCTGAGAGTGCAGAAACAGGCGCGGTGCGCGCGCCGCGCCTGCTCGCTTCAGGTGCGGCGGTGATGACGATGACGCAACTCGTCATGATCGCCATCATGACCATGACGCCGATCCACATGCTCCATCACGGCCACAGCCTTGGAGCTGCGGGGGTAGTGATCGCGGTTCATGTCGCGGCGATGTACCTGCCGTCGCCTGTCTCGGGAATGCTTGTGGACCGGTTCGGAGCTCGCCTCGTTGCCGTGGCTGCGGGGGTCACCCTGATCGCGGCCGGCGGGGCTGCTGCCACGAGCGACTCGGTTGCGGGATTGATCGTCGCACTTGCGCTGCTCGGGCTGGGCTGGAATCTCGGACTCATCAGCGGCACCACAATGATCACAAACGCGGCGCCGATTCAGCAGCGCGCCCGCATCCAAGGTGGCGTGGACCTCGGAATTGCACTAGCGGGAGCAGGCGGGGGATTTGCTTCCGGATTCATAGTCGCATCCACGTCGTATTCGGTGCTTGCCCTCGGGGGCGCGATTATCGCCGCATGCATCGTTCCACTACTGGCATTTCGTTCAGTTGCAGACAAGAATCACAGTGAACGAAAAGTGACTAATAGGCACAAGTAGGTCCGCCTGACAGGAGCTGGAAAAATGTCTGTAGTACACACAGAACGTCGCGGCCGCGTCCTCACCGTCACGCTGACAAATCCACCGCTGAATTTTCTGAACGGATCGATTATGGACGAGCTCTACGAGCTTTTCCTTTCGCTAGATAAAGATCACTCCGTTGGCGCGGTGGTGCTGACGAGCGGAGTCAAGGATGTATTCATTTCGCATTACGATGTCGGGGAAATTCTGCACGGAGTTGAAGCCGCAGGCGTGGAATTACCGGCGGCAGTAGCCGGGAGTGTGCTCCGCGCGCAGTCAGCGATCGAGCACGTTCCAGGAGCACGGCAGTTGATGGGCCGCACACCGGCGCATGGCACGCAGTCGTTGCTGCGCTATCACCAGACATGCGCGCTGATGCAGCGGCTCAACAAGGTGTTCATCGCCGCGATCAACGGCCGTGCGCTTGGCGGCGGCTCCGAACTCGCACTTGCCTGCGACATCCGCATTATGGCTGACGGCCCATACCAGATCGGGCAGCCCGAAATCTGTGTCGGAATCATCCCCGGCGGCGGTGGCACTCAGCGTCTCCCACGGGCAGTGGGGCACGCACGGGCTCTCGAAATCATGCTCGAAGGCCGTCCGCTCAGCCCTGACGAGGCCCGGGAGATCGGATATGTCCACCACCTCGTCGACCCGGAAAACCTCCTTGAATTCGCTGCCGAGACAGCCGAACGCCTGGCCCGCCGGTCACCGGCAGCAGTGAAGGCAATCAAACATGCCGTGTACGGGGATCCCTCGCTGGCGAGCGGATTACACCGTGAGCGTGCGGAATTCGTTGCAGCCGGGTCGACGAAGGAAGCGCGCGCGGCCATGCGCGCCTATCTCGAGTTCCTCGACCAACTCGAGGAACGCGGCGAAGACATGAGCGAAGAAAACTTTGCCCCCTGGATTGAAGGAACTGCCTTCGACTTCACGGGGTGACGGCATGACCACCCCTTGGGTGGGTATTTTGTGGCGCAGATCTCTCAGAGGATAGCGGTGGGTCCAGAAAGGGCCCACCACACCGGAAGAGGGAGAACACCATGAGCATCGAAGTTATGGCGCGGTCGTTGATCGAAGCGACAGATACGGACGTAATGGAGCGCGCAATCGTGGAGGACGCGGCCTTCGAGTCGTTCGCCAGCGAGTACGCGATGATGTCGTCGCGACCGCTGTACGGCTGCAAGGGATGCCACGGCGGCTGAGTGTTCTTAAGACGTACCGAGAGTACTGAGGAACCACACCGATGACGCTCCCCGCTATGCCGCTTCTGCTCCGCGCGAAGCGCCCTGTCACAGAACTGCACCCACACTCCCTGGACTTCCAGGTGCGTGTGGGCCACCCACAGCGACAGCCCTCCCACGCTGGCCACCCGCCAGCATGCGTGCTCACTCTGACGCGAACAGCGGACCAGGAAGTAGACGCCTTGTCCCTCCAGCTTGCTGCCCAGGGGGTCCCACTGATCCGCATTGACGCGGACCGGTGCCCCCAGGCAGAAACGCTCTGGGACCCGGTCACGGGCACGCTGCACTGGGAGGGGACCACGTTTCGGCCTGTTGTGTGCTGGCGCAGATACTTTGACGCGCAGGCAATGAGGCTGCAGGGCACCGGCAGGCATAGCGCGGGACGTCTCGAAACGCACTACATGCGCGACCAATGGTCCGCATGGGGTCACGCGATGGCGTCGAGCGTGGTGCGACGCATCAATCATTCAGCGGGGTCCTTTCCGCCCGATAGGATCAGTCAGCTCCGGGCAGCACGCTCAGCCGGACTTCGTATACCCGCTACTGTCGTGACATCGGTGCCCGCCAGCGCTCTCAAAGCGATTGCTGGTGAGGGCGATCTCCTAGTCAAGAGTCTGGGACACCACGCGGTCGAGTCCGCGCCAGGGCAGCTGCACGGCGTATATCCGGAACGGGTCCGCCGCGACGAGATCCGCGGGTACAACTCGCCGGAGTCGGCGCCGCTCCTGGTTCAGGAATTCGTCGAAGCCGACAGCGAACTGCGTGTGTACATCATCGGGGCTCAGATGGTCGCGTACAAGGTGACCCGACCGGCACCAGAGGCGCTGTGGACCACCCCGGATTCCATTTTCGTCGAGGAGTGCGCTGTTCCGGCCGGTATCGAGGTCGCATTGTGGCGAGTGGCTGACCAGTTCGGTCTCGAGATGGCAGCGTTCGACCTGCTCGACGCTCCAGGCGGACCCGTCTTTCTTGAAGTCAACACACACTCAGATTGGCTCTGGGCGGAGCGAAAAGCGAAGTCTGATGCCGTATCCCGCGCTGTCCACACGATGATCAAAGACCTCTTCGAGGCACACGACAGCGGGCCCGAGGGGAGCACGACACATGCCTGAGATCAAAACCGCGGACCACGCCGTGATGTTCACCCAGGAAGGAAAAATCGTCTGGGACGACTACGTCAACCACCGACAGTTCGCGCTCACGGACGAAAGCTTGCGGATCGTCCGCTGGTTTGGAGTGTGGCGTGACCTCGAATCGATCGGTGCGCGCGGCTCGCTCGATCATGCGATAGCGTCACGTCTCCTCGAGGAAGGTGTGCTGGTCGAGTACGGTTCAGAGCAGCACGTTCGCGAGGAGCAGCTGACCAGGGAATGGGGCCGCTGGGGCAGAGGGCCCGAATACCAGCATTTCTCCGCGCGCACGACGACGGATGCACGCTTCTACAGCGTGATCGAAGACGAGATGATGTCTGTGAACCGGGCGCTGAGCGATCCACCGCCCTCGCCCTGGCGCACCTTCGACGATGCGCCAGTAGTCCCGGTGTCGCAGAGCCGCCCGGATGATTCAGCCTGGATACGGCCCCGTTTGGTCGATGCGCTACACGGTCGGCGTTCGGTGCGCCAATTCACGCAAGATGCGGTACCGCTGGAGCAACTCGGCATCATTGCGCAATTGGCTGTGGGCGCCGTCGAGGTGATTGACCACCCCGCTTTGGGCCAAGTCGCGCTGAAAACCAGCCCATCGGCTGGCGCTCGAAGCCCGATCGAGCTTTACGTCTACAGCCGCAACGTCGAAGGACTTGAGGAGGGGCTCTACCACTTCGCTGCGCACCGGGGCGGCTTCGAACGCATTGGCGCACAAGTGCCTGCCAGCGAAATGCGGGCGGCTGTGGGAGACCAGCCTTGGCTCAGCGAGTGTGCCGCTCTGCTCGTCTACACTGCTGTGCTGGAGCGGACATCATGGCGGTACGCGTCGGCGCGCGCATACCGCGACATACTTATCGAAGTCGGTCACGTCAGTCAGACGGTGCTTGTATCCGCATCCGCACTAGGGCTCGGGGCGGTGACCGCCACCGCAGTCCGGGACGAGCTGCTCGAGCGGATGATCGGGGCTGAACCTGCCGCCGAACCAGTCCTCGGCGTCACCGCATTGGGAATTCCCTTGGGCAGTCCTGTCCCAGGCATTTCCGCTGAGAGTGGGTGACTGTGGCCACGCAGACGGGTACGCGCCAGGGTTCGCGACGAGACTTCACCCTGTTGTGGACGGGCCAGGCGGTTTCCGAACTCGGGAGTCGTGGTTACGGGATCGCGATCATGCTGTGGGTGCTCGCTGTAACGGGATCACCAGCGATCGTGGGAATGACGGCAACTGTCACGATGGCCTCGTTCGCGCTGTTCAATGTGCCCGCGGGCTGGATCGTTGACCACCTCGACCGTAAACGCACGATGGTGGGCGCTGACCTGGTTGGGGCAGGGGCTGCGACGACGCTTGCCGCCGCTGTTTCCGCCGGCGCTTTCGTGCTCGCCCACATTCTCACCGTCGGCGCCGTACTTGGCGCCGCGTGGTGTGTTCGCGGTCTTGCAGAGGAAGCTGCCCTCCCACACGTTGTCGGTGACGGCGAACTCACGCGCGCTGTCAGTCTGGTGGAGGGCCGCGGCTACGCGGCGGGGCTGGCCGGTCCGCCACTCGCCACCGCGCTGTACGCGATCGCGCCGGTGCTGCCGTTCGCCGCGCATGCCGTCTCATTCGTGACTGCTGCGTCTACGGCGTCAGCGGTGAAATCTCCACTGCGAACGACACGCTTAGGAGACTCCCACGCTGACGCATCGCTCGGCGACGGGTTCAGGTTCGTGTGGCGAGATCCTTTTCTCCGGCCCGCCGCTTTGATCGGCGCGCTCTCCGTATTGGTCACGAACGGCGCCGGCCTCGTCCTGATCGTCATGCTGACAAATACTGGCGCGGCTGTGGTCGCGGTGGGGTTCGCTCTTGCCGTGGCCTACGGTGCCGGGATCGGTGGCAGCTTGATAGTGCCGCGGCTGCAGCGGCACCATTCGGCTCACGTACTGCTCAGTGTCTCGCTTCTCGCTGGTGCCATCGCCCTTTCGATGATGGTGATGGGTAATCCTGTTGCGGCAACCGTGGGCTACTCGCTCCTGCTGGCCGCCCAGCCACTGTGGCAGGTGACCGTCTCCGCAACAATGCTCGACATAACTCCGGATGAGCTTCGCGGCCGCGCTGGCGGTGCGCTCGGCCTCGTCGCCACCGTACCTGCGGTATTCGCACCACTATGTGCGGGCATATTGACGGTATCGCTGGGCGTCGCGACTACTGTCGCGCTTCTGACTGTCGCACTGCTCACCGGCTTCCTCTTCACCTTGCGGGCCCGAGGCTTGCGCGCGGCACCGAGCTACTTGCTGGGCCGGGACCGCAGTTCATTCAGCACCAGACCGTAAAGGAGATGATCGGCAGCGAGCGCCGCCCGTTCGGGTGGCGGGCGCTTCCGGCGTAATCGGATTCCGAAAATCGGTTCGAGTATCACCTCGAATGCTGCCCACAGCACTAAACCGTAAGCCGGGCCCATCCACCGGGACTGTCGGATCGGCGGAGGCAGGGCACCGAAGAATGCACCGCCAGCGGCACCGTATCCCCAGTGCGCTAACACGAGCAGCGAGTCGGCCGCCGGGTCGGGCAGCCGGTCCACCAGGTGCGGAACCTCCTGGTCGGCGATCATTTCCGGTGGAGTTTCCTTGACGATCCCCGCCTTGGTGCTGAGTGCCCGCATCCCGGTCATACTCATAGCCGCGACTACCCCTCGTACGGCCGCGTGTACGGAATCGGTGCGGTGGAAGGTAAGAACCCGCATGAGAATGCGGTACCCAGCAACCCGGCGGGCAAACGTGATTAGCTACGCGCTCGAGGCTGGCATTCGGGCGCGATACCGGGAAGCTTCACTCAGGCGCGCCGGTGGCTTCTCGTCTTCGGTGCGCTTGTACGGACCGGGCTTGGAGCGGGGCTTCCCGCCCGGGAAGGCGAGCCGGAAGATAGTGCGATGTACAGTGCCCCACTGGTGCCCGAAGCGTCCGGTGTTGTAGGGGAGTTCGTAGCGTTCGCAGATCTCTTTGACCTTCGGTGCGATCTCGGCGTATCGCGTGCTCGGCATGTCCGGGTACAGATGGTGCTCGACCTGGTATCCGAGGTTGCCACTCATCACATGAAATAGCGGAGTGCCTTCGATGTTGGCGGCGCCCACCAGCTGGCGCAGATACCACTCGCCGCGGCTTTCGTTCTCCGTTTCTTCTTGAGTGAATGTGTATGTCTGGTCAGGGAAGTGACCGCAGAAGATGATCGCGTGAGTCCACACGTTGCGAATCAGGTTTGCTGTCGCATTGGCAGCCAGAGTGGAGACAAACGCGCGCTTGGCCACAGGGAGGACCGCGTCGGCTGCGCCGATTAGCCTGCTCAGTGTGCGGCGCTTCGCGGAACCGGGCAGCAGCTGCCGGATCGGTTCGCTCCTGGGCTTCACCATGCGCCCCTGCGAAGCGGTCTGCGCTGCGCCGACGGCGAGTGCGGATACCAGCGGCCAGCCAACGTAGTCCTTGATGATCTGTGCGCGTGCTTTGCCGGAGATTCCTTTGAGGTCCTCCCACACATCGCTCAGGGGCTTTTCACGCCTCCGTATGGCGTCGATGTCCATGTCATGCACGGCCACGCCCCACTCGAACAGTGCCATCAATGCGAGGTTGTACAGCGGCTGCAGCAGGTACCTCGGATGCCACGTCTGTTTCGGGTCGATCCGCATGATCTCATAACCGAGATCCTTGTCCACTCCGAGGATGTTCGTATACGTGTGGTGGATGTAATTGTGGGAGTGCTTCCAGGCGTGGGCAGTGGAGGCGGTGTCCCAGTCCCACGTCGACGAGTGGATGTCTGGATCGTTCATCCAGTCCCACTGACCGTGCATCACGTTGTGCCCGATCTCCATGTTTTCGAGGATCTTCGCGGTCCCCAGGCACGCCGTCCCCGCGATCCAGCTGGTGCGGCTGAGCGAGGCCAGAAGGAGAACCCGACCGGCCACAGCGAGCTGGCGCTGAGCTGAGATGACGCTTTTAATGTAGCGGCGGTCGCGTTCACCGAGGTCGTTGTAGACCTCTTCATGGATCCGGTCGAACTCCTTTTCCAGTTCCAGGATCTGTTCTTCAGTGAGATGGGCGAATGGTGATTTCTTCTGCATGTTCTTGTTCATGTCGGTAACTCCTATCGGGTGCTTCACAGGCCTATGGCGATGTCGCCCTCTGCGGTGTTGACGCACGTGCGGATCGTGTCGCCTTTGCTGCCGCCGACCTCCCCGCTCCGCAGGTCACGGATCTGACCGGACAGCAGTGTGCCGACGCAGGTATGGCACACCCCGATGCGGCAGCCGTATGGCATTTTCACTCCGGCTTCCTCGCCGACCTCCAGGATGGGAGTGTCGCCGTCGCATTCGGCGGTCACTTTGCTGTGTGTGAGGTGAACCTTCCCGCCTGCCCCTCCCTTGCCTTGGCCTCCAATAACCGGCTGAAAGCGCTCGTAGTGAATGTGGTCTGAGAGTCCATTTTCTTCGAAGTGATCGAGAAAGGAGTCCGTCATTTCCCCTGGTCCTGAACAGAAGGCTTCCCGTTCGCGCCAATCAGGGCAGACGTCGTCCAGCTGGTCGACGGTGAAGAGGCTGTCGTGTTCCGTTATCCGAAGGTGAAGTCTGAAGCCTGGATAGCGATCATCGAGATCTTTCAGCACATCTCCGAACATCACTTCGTCCGCTTTGTGCGCCGAATGGACGATCACGACGTCATTGACCTCCTGCCGATGATCGAGGCTGCGCAGCATGCTGATGATGGGCGTAATTCCACTGCCAGCACTGATGAACAGCATCTTCTCGGGCAGGGGATCCGGCAGGGTGAATACGCCCTCGATCTCGCCGAGTCGCACAATCGTTCCGGGTGTGATCCGGTGGACGAGATACGGAGATACCGTGCCCGATTCCACGACTTTCGGGGACAGGCTAATCAACCCATCTTCCGGCTCCGGATCGGACGTCAGGGAGTAGGCCCTCCAGTGGAACCGGCCATTAATGAGCACGCCAAGCCTGATGTACTGGCCTGGCTTATGCCCCGGCCAATTAAAGCCTGGCATGATTGAAACAGTAACTGCCTGGCTGCCCTGCCATTCGATTTTTTCTACGCGGCCCCGGAGCTCTTTCGTCGTCCACAGGGGGTTGATCAGTTCGAGATAGTCGTCGGGCAAAAGGGGACTAAAGAGGTGCCGTACCGCGCGGAGTGCGCGACGGCGGACAGGATGCACTTCGGGTTCTGCGCCTCGCTCAGCCATTGCCACAGCATAAGATCCGGCAATGTTACAAACAACACATTTCGAGAATCTGTGAGTAATTCTCAGGAAAACCAAGAATGGTTACACTTCGCCTAATAACGAATAGTACCCATTTGTGCAATCGGCTAAACATGCAATCTCAAGATCTTTTCAGAGCGTCAATTCCGTAGGTTTCCACACACGTGAGCGCGAGTTCGACCTCCAGACGACGCCGCACAAGAGAATCCCCGAGAACGGCCTGCGCCTGCTCCACTCGGTAGCGAACGGTGTTCTTGTGCACCTGCAACTGGCGCGCTGCCCGCGCGGGACTGCTGCCCGAAACGAAATAGGCGAGCAGAGTCTCGCGTAAACGAGCCGCAGAGTCATCATCCGAAGCGAGTTCGCCCAGCTCCCGCTGGACGAAGGTTCGCAAGGCGTCCCGGTCTAGGCCCATGAGGTAGGGAATCTGCACCTCGTCGTAACGGGTGAACCGTGGGCTCCCGGAACGTGCGGTCGCGACCCGATTCGCCGCGATCGCCTCACGGTGGCTGGCAACGAACCCCGCGACGCCTCGAATTGGGGTTCCTACTGCCCCGCCAAGGTGTGCGGGCCACGCACTGATCAGCGCCAGCTCATCCAGGTCAGGTAACTCGATAGTCGCGATCCACGCCCATAATCCGCGAGCTCCGGATGCCACAGTCAACGCCCGAGATGCACCCAGAGCGCGGGCGACCACCTGCGCTGCGGTCTCTAGTTGCGGGAGAATGTCAGTTCCAGGTTCCTCCTGGTCCGTCCAGAGCACCACTGCTGTGTGGTAGCGGCGCAACGGATAGTCGAGCTGGGCGGAGGCGTCGTCGACGGGCAGCTTCTCACCGCGCAACAGGCTGTGGACAGTTTCGGCGCGACGTGCGAGCGCGCCGCGCATCAGTGCTTCGCGCTCAGTCGTGTATGTCGAGAGCAGCACGTCAGTGGACAGCTCAAGCCAGCGCATCGCCAGACCCCACAAGTCGACGATGGCGGCGAGCTTCAGCTCGGGATCGACGGGGATCTCTTGCACGATTTCGTTGAGAAGTGTGAGCGCGGTGGTGCGGCCCGTGCCGTATATCTTCAGCAGAATCTGCACGTCCATACCGCGCCGGGCCACAGTCCGGGCTAACGCGACAGCTTCAGGAGGCGGCTGATACTCGGCACTCGGTGTGGTCGCCGTCGCCATGAACGTCCTCAGCTGGGCTACAGTGCTGGCGTGCAAATCGCGGCGAAACTCGTCGTCGTCAGCGAGTTCGGGCAACCGCCGCATGATCTCATCGTTGACGCGCTGCGTGAAGTACTCGAGCATGGTTGGCTGCATGGCATCGGCGGTCACCCGAGCGATCCACTGGTCGATCTCGCCATCGCGTTCGGCCATTGCCCTCACCATCTCATGCCACGACCACCCCTGTTTGTATTCAGAGTACAAAACTCACTCGAAAGTCCGGCCTCCCAACCCGAGATTCTGGACGCTCTGAAGAGCACACTGGAAGAAACCGCGTCTCGCGGTGCCGCAGCACGCTGTACGACCTGGGAGAGAGTTCATGAGCACACCACTGGCAGGCCGGGTAGTTGTCATCACTGGAGGCGCGCGCGGGATCGGTTACGCGACCGCGAAACACTTGATCTCGCAGGGCGCGAAGGTCGCGATTGGCGATATCGACGAAGCCCAGCTGAAGACTGCAGCGGATGATCTCGGTACTGTCGCCCATAAGCGTCTTGACGTCACCGACGCGGACTCGTTCAAGGAGTTCTTCGACTTCGTCGAAACGCAGGCTGGTCCTGTGGATGTGCTGATCAACAACGCCGGAATCATGCCCGTTGGCTTGGTGATTGACGAGGACGAAACAATCGTTCGCCGGATGTTCGAAATTAACGTCTTCGGGGTGATCACCGGAACCAAGATCGCACTTCGAAGCATGCTGCCGCGGGGAGCCGGTCAGATCATCAACATTGCTTCCCTTGCTGGCGAAATGACATTTCCGGGCCTCGCGTCCTACTGCGGCACCAAACACGCCGTCCTCGGCTTCAGCGACTCCGTCCGCAAAGAAGTGCGCAGCTCCGGGGTGACAGTTTCGTGCATCTTGCCGACGATCACCAACACTCAACTCGCGTCGGGCGCAAAGGGGATCCGTGGCATCAGGACGGCAGAGCCGGAGGAGATCGCCGCAGCGATCGCTCGTGTCATCGAGAAGCCGGTCCCGCGTACCAGGGTGACTGGGCTCGCTGGTTCGCTTGTACGAGCGCAGCACTTCTTTCCGCATGGACTATACGAACGCATTGGCCGTTTCCTAGGCGCCGACACCCAATTCGTGACGGACCTCGACGTCACAGCACGTCGCGACTATGAAGACCGCGCCCGCCACAGCTGAACGCCACAATTTTCACCAAACGACGGCGGTCTCCGTCGCCAGTACAAGGGAGTACACCCGGAATGCCAGCACCAGCCCCACAGACATTCGAACGTCTCGCTGATCTCGCTGCGATCCCAGCGGGCAGTGAGCGCGAGACACGTCCGGTCGTCGAAGTCTTCACCGGCCAGACAATGGCGAAAGTCGCCGTCGCCACCGCGGCTGACGCCCGCGAGGCGATCGACAACGCTCGCGCGGCGCAGTCCGCGTGGGCACAGCGATCCGTCAAGGAACGGGCCGAGATTTTTCACCGCTACTACAAGCTCGTTCTCGACAACCGTGAATCACTCATGGACATGTCCCAGGCAGAGACGGGTAAAGCCCGAGTCTCCGCGCTCGAGGAAGTTCTCGACATTGCGCTCAACGCGCGCTATTACGCGCGCACGGCACGGAAGCTGCTCGAACCGCGCGCGGCCCAAGGCATGCTCCCCGGACTGACAAAGACAGTTGTCCGGCAGCAGCCGAAGGGCGTCGTCGGCGTGATTTCGCCGTGGAATTATCCGATGACACTCGCAGTGTCGGACGCGATTCCTGCGCTGATCGCGGGCAACGCTGTAGTAGTCAAGCCGGACAGCAACACCCCGTACTGCGCTCTGGCATGCGCGGAACTCCTCTACAAAGCGGGTCTTCCGCGCGAACTCTTCGCGGTTGTCCCAGGTCCAGGCTCCGTGGTGGGAACAGAGATCATCGAGCACACTGACTACATCATGTTCACCGGCTCTACCGCGACCGGCCAGGCGCTGGCCAAGAAGGCAGCGGCACGCCTCGTCGGCTTCTCCGCTGAACTCGGCGGCAAGAACGCCATGATTGTCGCTGAGGGCGCGGACCTGCTCAAAGTTGCGGAAGGTGCTACCCGCGCATGCTTCTCCAACTCGGGCCAGTTGTGCGTGTCGATCGAGCGGATCTACGTCGAGAAGTCAATTGCGGCAGATTTCATCGCGGTTTTCCGGGACAAAGTTGCGGCTATGGATATCGGCGCCGGATACAAGTTCGGCCCCGCAATGGGCAGTCTTGTTTCACCGGATCAGCTCGAAACCGTCAAGGCGCACGTGGACGATGCCGTCGCGAAGGGCGCGACAGTAGTAGCTGGCGGGAAGCCGCGGCCCGACCTGGGACCGTGCTTCTTCGAGCCTACGGTCCTCACCGATGTGACAGCCGATATGCGATGCGCTCAGGAGGAAACCTTCGGGCCTCTGGTCTCGATCTATGCAGTCGACTCTGTGGATGAAGCGATCGTGCGTGCTAACGACACCGAGTACGGGCTCAACGCCAGCGTATGGGCAGCCACGACCGCCGAGGGCGAGGCGATTGCTGCTCGTGTGCGTGCAGGGACCGTGAACGTGAACGAGGGGTATGGTCCGGCATTCGGCAGCACGGATGCCCCTATGGGAGGCATGGGCGCATCAGGGATGGGACGTCGGCACGGCGCAGAAGGCCTGCTGAAGTACACCGAACCGCAAACCATTGCGACTCAGCGTGTGCTCAATCTCGGTGGTCCGTCCTTCCTGCCGCTGAAGGTTTGGGCACCGATTCTGCCCTACGGAATCAAGGCGCTGAAGTTCCTGCCAGGCAGGTAACAGCACACCGCGGGCCACCAGTGACGACAGCCATTACCAAATGGCGAATCACGTCGTCACTGGTGGTCTTGCTTTTAGTCCACCTTGTGCAGCGCGAAGAACCCGATCTTCATGTACTTGCCGGCTACACGGAAGAGAATTTTCCCGAGGAAGACACCCGGCGCCAGTTCGACGAGTTCGTCCCGAATGCTGCGAATCAGCAGTCGCGGATTGGTTTCGATCGACTTGTAGTCAATGACCAGTACTTTCTGATCCTCGGCATCCTTGTCGCGGCTTTCCTCCACGTGTGTCTTGAACTCGAATGCGAGCGTGCCGTCCTCGGTTTGCGTCATCGAGTACAACGGCCACAGCAACCGCAACGGTGTCGATGCGCGTGAGGAAATCCGGTTGGAGCCACCCTCGGGGGCAAAGCGCTTGCCCTCCCAGGGCATCCAGAGGTCGGTGACAGCCGTGACGGTACGGTCCAGAATGGGTAGCGTCGTGGTCATCACAAGCATGCCTTCGGTTTGACCGTGAAGCTCAGCTGGAGGGCGACCTGCCCGAAAGAGCGCCTCGAGTTCGCGGGCCGCACGGTCATAATCGCGAAGGTCGCTGTCGCGGAGCTGACGCAGCCACGCCCACACCTCACCGCATGCCGCTGCACGGTCAGACTTGGCGCGTTCTCGCAGGTCCGTCAGGCGCTGTACCGGATCTCCGGAGATAGCGGCTGAGTCGGAACCGTTGTCGTCAGCAGGTGACATCACAAACCCCATCCATAGTGTCGAACGTGATGGTCAGTCTACGGCCGGCAGCGGGGATCGTGGTGAAGTTCACACCGCCTGTCACCACCAGGGAATGGGCCAGCGTGAGAAGCACAGTCGTGATAGCAGGACGTCTTCCTCCAGCGCGATGATTTCCATCGAATGAATACCCGTGTGATGAAAGGCGAGTTCTTCCGGGATGCCAGCACCGACTGTCATGGTTTTGCCGAGCAGAACGTGACCGGCGAAGTTCAGCACTGCGACATTCGCGGGCCGGCCGTGGTGCGTCAGCCGGACCTTGACGTGCTGCATCGTGGAGCCGAAACGAATGTTGGTCGTTCGGCCGACGTCGAGGCCGGTGACAGTGCCTGCCGTGCGCACATGCGTCTCACGCAGGGGCACGGCGTCGTGCGCGAGAACCTCGAGCGTGAACCCGGGGCCTGTCCGCGGATTGCGTCCGGAGTCATCCGGTGAAAAATTGACTGTCTGGCCACGCAAGTATGAGAGAGGCCGCGCTATCGATAGGGGGGACACGGTGACTCCTCCTCATGATCTTCTCCTGCACATTGTGCGCGCCTGCGTGCGTCTGTGAGGCCGGTTTGCGGGACCAGTTCGGATTTGCGACCCACCGCGTAGTGCGCGGAGCTGTCTTACCGGTGCGAGAACACCGGTTTCCGCTTCTCGATGAACGCCGCCATGCCTTCCTTCTGATCATCCGTCGCAAACGTCGAGTGGAACACCCGCCGCTCGAACCTCACGCCTTCGCTCAGAGTCGTCTCGAATGATCGGTTAACAGCTTCCTTTGCCATCATCGCGATGGGCAGTGACATGTCAGCAATCGTCTTCGCCACTTCGAGCGCGACGTCGCGCAACTGATCGACCGGAACCACTCGTGACACGAGCCCCGCACGCTCTGCTTCGTCCACGTCCATGAACCGGCCTGTGAGGCAGAGGTCCATCGCTTTCGCCTTGCCGACTGCACGGGTCAGACGCTGCGAGCCACCGATGCCGGGAATGACACCAAGTTTGATTTCGGGCTGTCCAAACTTCGCGGTATCGGACGCAATCAGGATGTCGCACAGCATCGCGAGTTCACACCCGCCGCCGAGCGCGTATCCAGAAACTGCCGCAATCGTGGGTGTGCGCAGGTGTGCGAGCTGATCCCACGCGGCAAACCAGTCCTCGAGGAATACGTCCGCGAAGGTTTTCGGAGCCATCTCCTTGATGTCGGCGCCCGCGGCGAACGCCTTCTCGGAACCGGTGATGACAATGGCGCCGACGCTGGGGTCCCGGTCGAGATCCGTCAGAGCTGCGACCGCTTCCTGCATCACTGCCAGGTTGAGCGCATTGAGAGCCTTGGGACGATTCAGCGTCAGGAGCGCGACGCGTCCGGACCGCTCCACCATGATTGAAGCCATTGTTTCCTCTCTTGTCGACTCCTCCCGCTAGGGGTCAGAACAAGGGTGGGCTAGATTGCAGATCCAGTGAAGAGGAACTTTTGTAAGCCAGCTTTGCATTTCTGCACAGGCGTGGAACAGAATCGGGTGATCAGATGCGTGCCGACGATCTTGTGGTTCTCCTGGAGATAGCTCGGTGCGGTTCACTTGTCGGAGCGGCGTCGGCGCTCGGGCTCAATCATGCGACAGTGTCACGGCGCATCTCCGCGCTCGAAGCCGAGTTGCGCACACCCGTGCTGGTCAGAGGCACACACGGTTGTGAGTTGACCGAAGTTGGTGAACGGCTTCTCGTATCGTGCGAACAGATCGAGACAGCCTTGACCGACGTTCGTGACCTCGTCAATACGATTCCGCGGGACCGCGCGCTCTCCGGCCTGGTGCGCATCGCCACGACGGAAGCGTTCGGTGCCTACTTCATTTCGCCGCTCATGGCAGATCTGCACAGGATAAATCCCGACCTGACGGTGGAGATCATCACACAAACGCGGCTCAGTGCCTATGGAATCGGCGCTGACATCGAGATCGGCGTAGGTGAGCCGGTGGTGAGCAGACCGGGCGCTGAGAAGCTCACTGACTATCAGTTGGGCCTTTATGCTTCCGCTGAGTATGAGGAGGAGCGGGGACTGCCGGCCACAACGACTGACTTGCGGGCACATTCGCTCATCTACTACATCGAGGGTCTGCTTCGTGTAGAGGATCTGGACGTTCTGAGCCGCCTCATCGGCAGCCGTGCGGTGACGTTCGGGTCGACGAGTGTGCAGGTGCAGACAGCCGCGACGCTCGCGGGGGCAGGGATCGGTTTGTTGCCCGCGTTTGTTGCTGAGCGAGAGCCGACTCTGCGCCGTGTTCTACCGGAGCATGTGTCGATCACGCTGGAGTTCACAGGCTGCCTGGCACCCCGGCGACTGCGCAGACCAGCGTCAGTGACCGTGATGCAGGCGATCAGGGAAATGGTGGCGGAACGGCGAGCAGACCTGCTGCCAGCGTAGGCTGGCGCTATGGTTGCCGTAAATTCAGCGATGATCCCGCTGGGGACCGAGGCGCCACATTTCGCGCTTCCAGACCCTGGGGGAACTCTTTGGGCGCTCGACGATGTCGCCGGCGAAAAGGGGACGCTTGTCGCGTTTCTCTGTAATCACTGTCCGTTCGTCAAACACATCGCGCAGCCGTTCGGTGAGGCTGCGGCGCGGTGGTCCGATGCGGGCATCGGCGTTGTCGGGATAAACAGCAACGACCCTAATGCGTATCCCGACGAAGTGCCCGAACGTATGGCCGAACAGTCCCGGGCGTGGGGGTGGAAGTTCCCATACCTTAGTGACGCCGAGCAGTCGGCAGCGCTGGCGTATCACGCCGCGTGTACACCGGATTTGTACCTCTTCGACGCCGACCGGCGCCTCGTCTATCGTGGTCGTTTCGATGGATCGACCCCAGGCAACAATGAGGCTGTGACCGGCGAAAGTCTCTCGGCCGCAGTTGATGCCGTCCTCAGTGGACGGCCAGTGCCCGGCGACCAGATCCCGAGTATCGGCTGCAACGTCAAGTGGAAACCGGGCAATGAGCCGTCCTGGTACCGCTAACCGCAAGGAGCGCGCTCGCGAGTAGTGTCGTCGGCATGATCATTCAGCTCGGCGAGCACGTACCGCAGATCGACAGTACAGCGTGGATTGCACCGAACGCTGCAGTAATCGGACGGGTGACGATCGCCGCGGACGCCAGCATCTGGTACAACGCGGTGCTGCGCGGTGACCTGGAAACCATTTCCGTTGGTGCACAAACAAACATCCAGGATGGTTGCGTGTTGCACGCTGACCCAGGCATGCCGCTCCAGGTCGGCTCAGGTGTGTCCGTCGGACACAACGCGATTCTGCACGGGTGCACCGTGGAGGACGACGTGCTGGTCGGTATGGGCGCGACTGTGCTGAACGGGGCGAAGATCGGCGCGGGCACGCTGATCGCCGCCAACGCGCTGATTCCTGAGGGCGCGCAGATCCCGCCGGGGTCGCTCGTCGCGGGCGTTCCCGGCAAGGTGCGGCGCGAACTGGGGGAGCAGGAAAAGGAGCGCATCAAGCTCAATGCCGCCGTTTACTTGCACAATAAATCGCTGCATGTGGATGCACGGGAGATCTGAGGTTCAGAACGAGGACGACGTTGCGTCGAGTACTGTCCGATCCCGTTTCTCCAGGAGGTCGAACTGGGGTGCGGTTCGGGGGAGTTCCCAGTAGAAAAAGAACCGGGCCGCGTTCCGCTTCCCGTCGTAGAAGTCGCCGGCCTTTCCGTGTGCCGTCAGCGCCTGCTCCAGCCAGATCCACGCGAGGACGACATGCCCGGCCGCCTCGAGGTAGACGCTCGCGTTGGCAAGGGCCACAGTGGCATCGCCGTCTGCCCACACTGCGGCCGTGACAGTGGTCAGGCGCTCCGCGGCTCGACGTAACCGTGTCGCGAAGTCGTGCAGTTCAACGTCCCCAGTCTGGTCGGCCCGGTCAGCTGATTCGCACATTGTCTGGACTAGTGCTGCCAGCGAAGCACCGCCACCAGCAATCGCGCGGCGACCCAGCAGGTCGAGAGCCTGAATTCCATGCGTGCCCTCGTGAATAGGGTTGAGGCGGTTGTCGCGGTAATGCTGCTCGACGTCGTAGTCGCGCGTATACCCGGCGCCGCCGTGCACCTGGATGGCGAGATCGTTCGCAACCAGGCACCACTGGCTTGGCCAGCTTTTTGCGATCGGCGTGAGCACGTCCAGCAGAATCTGCGCACGGCTTCGTGCTTCGTCGTCTGGCGCGGTCTTGACCTCGTCCACGAGTCTGCCGCAGAAAAGCTCCAGACCGAGAGCGCCCTCGACGTACGCCTTCTGGGCCAGCAGCATACGTCGCACGTCGGGGTGTTCGATGAGCGGGACCTGGGCGCCTTCGCCGCGGTTGGTGACGGGACGGCCTTGCGGGCGAGACCGTGCATATTCAAGCGACTTGAGGTACCCCGTGTAGCCGATCGCAGTCGCACCCAGGCCTACGCCGATACGTGCTTCGTTCATCATGTGAAACATGTACGCGAGGCCGCGATGTGGTTCGCCCACCAGGTATCCGACAGCGCCTGGCGCATTGCCAGGTGTGAACGCGCCATCACCGAACACGGGTGCGGTGTTGACGGTGCCGCGGAATCCCATCTTGTGGTTGATGCCCGCGAGGATGACATCGTTCCGTTCGCCTGGCTGCCCATCATCGCCGAGGAGGAATTTCGGGACGATGAACAGGGAGATTCCTTTCGTGCCGGACGGTGCTCCTGGGATGCGCGCGAGGACAAGGTGAATAATGTTGTCGGAGAGTTCGTGATCACCCCCGGAGATCCACATTTTCCGCCCGAAGATGCGGTACGTGCCATCGCCCTGCAGGACTGCCTTCGTCGTGATGTCCGCAAGACTTGACCCTGCTTGAGGCTCCGAGAGTGCCATAGTGCCGAGGAATCGGCCCGCAACCATGGGTTTCACGTAGCTAGCGACCTGTTCCGGAGAGCCGTGCGCAAGGAGAAGATTCGCAGCACCGACGGTGAGGAGCTGGTATCCCGTGGTGCTGACGTTGGCGGCGTAAAACCACGCCATGCAGGCCTGAAAGACCACGTGCGGAAGCTGGGTGCCGCCGAGTTCGTAATCCATCGCGGCCCCGACGAGGTCAGCTTTAGCGAACGCGTCGAGGGCGGTCTTCACCTCGGGGATCACATGCACAGAGGTGCCGTCAAACTCAGGTTCGTCGAGGTCGCTCTTGCGGAAATGCGGAGCGAAGTACTCAGCAGCGAGGTCCGCGCTCAAGCGCAGCACATCGTCAAATGAGGCGCGTGAGTGGTCGGCGTACCGGCTTCTCGCAGTCAGTGCCTCGACGTCGAGCCACTCGTACAAGAGAAACTCGATATCGCGTGCTGACATGATGTGGGATCGCATGACACTCCTTCACGTGCTCGATGCAATCGTATGCGTAACCGTCGACGTCGCTCCGTTCCAGCCGAATTGACGCTCCGTGAGTTCGATCGATCCGTCAGCACGTATACGCAGGACTGTGCTTGCCCGTGTGCCGTAGCTGCCCATTCGGATGAATCGGCTCGAGAGCAGTTTTTCGAAGAGCCGCGGGACGCCCGTGCTCGGCAAAGACCGGCTGGGCGCTTTCGTCGTGTCGGCGAGAACGGCAAGGTACTCTTCCGGATCGGCTGAGCCGTCGTCGGCTGTTGCCACTTCGGCGAATTCGGCCTTGCCGTCGACGACCTTTGGCCATGGGGTGTCAAGAAGTGCATTCGAGAGTCCGTGAATCCCGGGCTGCACGATGCTGGGGCCGGTATCGCTGCGGTTTGAGATCCACCAGAGCTCGGAGCCATCGCTCGCAAACAGACTGAATCCTCCAAACTCGCTGCCCCGGGCAGCGACTGCATCGCAGTACTCCCGCGCGGACAGATCACTGAGCAAGAAGTCCTTCGGCAAGTCACCGCGTGACAGGGTTCCCGCAGCTGGTGTGCCCTGGCGGAAGTTCGTCACCGCTGCGAAACGCTGACCCGCTGTGACACCCATCCACGTGCCACCTGACAGTTCGTCGCGGCCTGCAAGTACATCGGGGTCGGTACCCCACCAGTGCGCTCCTGTCGTGGGACGACGGAAGAACTCATCGCGATTCGCGGCGACGACAAGCGGCACATCGGGATTGTCCTGCCACGCCAGAAGGATTAAGCACACCCCACGACCGTACGTTGCGCGCTAGATATCGAGCCACTAGCGCACGCCTGTCATCAGCGCCATGACGTGACGCCGGGCGGCGAGGAGTATCGACCCGAGCACAATAGCGATCGTCCCAAGAGCGAGGAAGTAGGGCGTTTGATCGTCAGAAGTGTAGAACTCTGCGAGTTCCCCGGAAATCGCGGTACCCAAGGCGATCGATAAGAAGAACAAGGCGACCATCTGGGTCTTGTACGCCACAGGTGCGAGCTTGGTAGCGACGGATAGGCCCACCGGTGAAAGCAGAAGCTCGGCCACGGTGAATACGAACAGAATTCCCACAATAGCGAGCAATGGGGTTGCATTCGGCCCGTCGTGAGCGAACGGAAGAAACAACAGGAACGCAGCACCCATGACGATTGTTCCCAGGGCGAACTTAACCACCGTTGGTGGTTGACGAGTTCCGAGTTTCGTCCAGATCGCGGCAAATACACCAGAAAGGACGATAATGAACACGGGATTGATCGACTGAACCCACGACACAGGCATTTCCCAGCCGAATAGATCCCGGTTGAGCTGCTTGTCTGAATAGATCGTGAGAACTGTGAACTGCTGCTGGTAGAGCGACCAGAAGGCGACGCTCGCGACGAACAGTGGCAGGAAACCCAGGACACGAGACCGTTCTATCGCCGAGACTCGTTTGCTGGTGAGCAAAAGGGCGAAGTACCCGGACGCGGCGACTGCGGTGAGCACGATCACCACGAGGGCGAGATTGGTTGGGGTGATTACACCGGCCAGAACCGCAGCGACAACGAGAATAACGGCACCAGCAGCGATTCCGGCCACGCGGGGACGCTGCTCATGCGGGAGCGGATTCGGTACGGTGCGTGAGGCGGCGGGAAGCTCGCGACGGCCAAACGAGTATTGGAGAAGGCCAAGCGCCATTCCTACAGCGGCGAGCCCGAAGCCCCAATGGAACCCGATTCGGGACTGCAACAGGCCCGTGAGGAGTGGACCCATTAGGGCACCGAGATTGATACCGAGATAAAACAGCGAGAAACCCGCGTCGCGACGGGGGTCGTCCTGCCGGTAGAGCGTGCCGACGACGCTTGTCGCGTTGGCTTTTAATCCTCCAGAGCCTAGTGCAATCAGGATAAGGCCGACCGCGACGCCATGAAATCCCTGCAAAGCTGCCAGCGCGATGTGACCGATCATGATCATGACCGCGCTGTAAAACAGAACGCGTTCGGAACCGAGCAGACGATCCGCTATCCAGGCCCCGAGGACCGTCGAAAGATACACCGCTCCGCCATACGCACCGACGATTCCTGCAGCGGTGGTCTCAGCCATACCGAGACCCCCGGCGCTGCTCGAGTAGTAAAGGTAGATGAGCAGGATGCCCTGCATTCCGTAGAAGCTGAACCGCTCCCACATTTCCACCCCGAAAATGTGGGCGAGCACCCGGGGTTGCCCGAAGAACCCGCGATCTGCTCGCGAGACTTCAAGTTTTTCTGTCACTCGCAGATTTTACGTCCCGTGTAGGTGGGCAGGGAATATCGCGGTGCGGGCAAAAAGGCGCTGCGAAGGGTGCTCATTTGGGGGTTGGCGCGTCGTTGTGCGGCGTAAAGTTCGGAGCGAGCAGTCTGTCGCCGACCGCTCATGAGGAGATTTCCATGGGGCTGATAGTCAGTCGCCGCATGGCGCTGAGACTTGGTTTCGGGGCGGTACTAGGCACGTTCTTTGGTGGCTCGGCCGTCGGTTGCGCGTCGATACGACACGAGGCGAGCGGGGATAGCGCAGATCCGGATGAGTTTCACGTTCCGGAGGTAGTCCGCAGCGCTGGCGGTGTGCTCGCGGTGTCGCTGACTAGTGTTGTTGCGTCAGTCGACATGGGCGCCGAGAAGCCAGTGACGACCTATACCTATGACGGCATGGTGCCCGGGCGAACGTGGGAGGTTCAGGCAGGGGACACCCTCCGCATAGATCTGATCAATGATCTGCCGGAACTCCATGCTTCGCATGAGGACATGGGGCCGTTTGACATGTCGCGTCCCCATGAATGGACGACGACGAATATTCACACTCATGGCTTGCACGTTTCCCCGGAAGGGAACGGGGACAACGTTTTCCTTAGCATCGCTCCGGGCGGAAGACAGCGCTATGAGATCCCAATACCTGCCCATCACCCCGGAGGAATTCATTGGTACCACCCGCACCGTCACGGGGCCGTATGTCAGCAGGTAAGGGCTGGGATGGCTGGGATGATCATCGTGCGCGGCGAGATCGACCGGGTGCCCGAGGTGCAGGCCGCGAAAGAACAGGTGATGGTGCTGCAGGCCATCGAACTCGACGACGACTTCCAGTTGGCCGAGCCCATCCCGTACCCCACCACCGAGCAGTCATTCTTCCCTCGCACACAAATCCTCTATACCGTCAACGGCCGTCTGACGCCGAAAATTACGATGTATCCGGGTGAGGTGCAGCGCTGGCGGCTCGTCAACGCTGCTGAGGGTAAATATATGTCGCTGGCCCTAGAAGGTCATGAGCTGAATGTCCTGGCTTGGGACGGACTGACACTTGCGGAACCGGAGCCCAACGACGTCGCGCTGCTCTCAGCCGGGAACCGGGTCGAACTACTCGTGAAAGCGGGTGCACCGGGCACGTACAACCTGGTGCTTACTCCCGGGTCTAGCCAGCATCCAGATATTCCGGGCATGCCGCACAGTCCCAATGACCCTGGGGGTTCGAGCGAGGACCATTCCCCGCATGAACCGTCACCAATGAGCACCGGAGAACTCGAGGTTCGGCCGATCCTCACTCTTGAGGTGGTCGGCGAGGGGCCTGAAATGGATTTGCCGTCGACGCTACCTGCGTATGATCCGCCGATGCCGCCGATCGCGCGTACGCGCGAGGTCCGCTACACGGTTGAACGTGAACCCGACAACGAGTTCGATACGTTCGGCATCAACGGGCTGCCGTATAGCCCCGAACGTGAGCCATATCAGCCGCGGCTCGGAACGGCGGAAGAGTGGACGATCATCAACGCGACTGACCCGAAGCTAGCGCGTCACGCCCATGTTCTGCATATTCACGTCAACCCGTTCAAGATCACGAAGATAAACGGGGAAACACTCGACAAACCCTTGTGGCGCGACACATGGGTTCTTACCGGTGGCACGGGTGACTCCTTCACCTTCGAAACCCATTTCGAGGACTTCACCGGTCAGTTCGTGCAGCACTGCCACATCCTCTCCCACGAGGATCTCGGAATGATGGAAGCGGTGGAGGTCATCGAATGAGCGCACACCTCTCGCGGCGCGAGGCACTTCGCGCAGGAGCGATTCTTCTCGGAGCAAGTATGACCGCGACGTTCATCGGGTGTTCGGCGAATGGCGCCGGCCCACCAGCCGCGGCGCAGGTGGGAACGAGCGCGCTCGACGAACTTGCTGCGCGGCTGCGCGGCACGCTGCTACGGCCCGGTGACGCCGAATACGAAGCACGCAGTGCTTCGGCGAACGGCCGGTACCTCGGCACCAGACCCATCGCGGTAGCGCAGGTCGCTGACGAGGGGGACGTAGCGACGTGCGTGGAGTGGTCCGTTCAGAATGGCGTGCAACCAGTGGCCCGTGGGGGCGGGCACAGCTACGCCGGATTCTCGACAACTACTGGGCTGCTGATCGACATTTCTGTCCTGGATTCGGTGCAGATCAACGACAGTGACGGCACAGTGGTGCTCGGTGGCGCGGCGAGCAACAGAGCGATGCTCGCGGCCAGCGCCGACGGTCCATTCTTCCTCCCGGGCGGGACGTGCCTTGCTGTGTGCTACGGCGGCCTCGCACTGGGTGGGGGCATCGGTTTCAACACCCACTGGGCGGGGCTCGCGAGTGATCGCATGACCGCGACCCGCATGGTCACCGCCGGGGGGAACGTCCTGGATGCCAGCAACTCTCAGCACGAGGATGTGTTCTGGGCGTGTCGCGGAGGTGCGGGCGGGAATTTCGGGATCAATACGGCCTTCACGTTCGCGCTGGCGGAAGTCCCTCGGCACCCCATCACCCACTTCGACATTAATTGGAGCGGCGCGGATGCGGCGGGCGCGATGCTCAATGCCTTCAACATTCTCAGCGCCACAGCACCCGCGGCGTTCAACGCTGACGCCTACGCTCAGGCCACCGAAATCGGAAGCGGTGGGCCCGAGGCGGCGATCCAGGTCAATACACACGGCCAGTACATCGGGCCTGCGGACGAGTTGCGCGACCTCCTGGCCCCTGTCATCGCCGCGGCGGGACAGCCAGACAGTCAGAACATCACAGAAATGGGGTTCTGGGATGCGCAGCGGATCTTCGCCACCGACGAACAACCGTCCCATTCCTGGGGTGACATCTCGAGGTACGCCTCGGAGCCGATTCCCGAGAGTGCCGTCGGGGAACTGGTCGACCTCTTGGTCGCGTGCCCGAGCAGATCGGACGATGCGAATGGATCAATCTGGTCGCTTGGGTGGGTCGGGGGAGATGTGGTCAACGCGTTCGGGCGAACCGAAACCGCGTACGTCCATCGAGGCATGTCGACGCTACTGCGACCGACAACAGTCTGGCCTAATGACGCTCCAGCGTCGGTGGGAAATGACCTCAACCAGTGGACTGACGCTGTCATTGCCGCGATCGCACCCCACACCCCGGACGAAAGTTACCAGAACTTCCCTAATCGCGCACTCACCAACTGGGAGCAGCAGTACTACGCCGAGAACTTCGATCGACTCGTCGATGTGAAGACGTCCTACGACCCGAACGATGTGTTCCGCAATGAACAGAGCATCCCGGTTCGACGGTAGACGCGATGTGACAATGCCGATGAATCTGCTGGTTCCGGAAGGTCAGTAAAATATGAGTCCCATTGCTGACAGGTACCGCAAGCACGCCGACGCGTTCGAAGCGAAAGTCGCGGGCACCGCCCCCGACGACTGGGAGCGCCCATCCCCGTGCGAGGGATGGACCGCCCGCGATGTAGTCCGCCACATCGTCGACATGCACGCCGTGATGGTGCGTCCATTGGGCCGTCAACTCAGCCCGGCCCCTTCAGTCGACGAAGACCCACTTTCCGCTTTCCGGGCGGCCCGGGGCGACGTGGAGGGCCTCCTCGATAACAACGAGGTAGCGGTCAGTGAGATCACGAGCCCCGCGGGTTCAATGACTGTCGAGAATCATGTCGATCGGGTCGTTAGTGACGACATGGTGCTTCACGGCTGGGACCTCGCGCGGGCAACAAATCAGGACGACACGATGGATCAAGACGATGTCGAGCGGATCTGGGCAGGCACGTCTGCGTTGCCGCCACAGATGCTCGAGCAGATGCGAACCCCCGGCGCATTCGGGCCAGGCGTCGTCGTCTTCGGGCCTGAAGTGAAGGTATCCAGCGAAGCGCCCCTGCAAGAGCGCCTACTTGGCATGATCGGGCGCGACCCTCACTGGAGGCCGGGGTCATGATAAAGCGCTAACTTTCAACTTCCGGATCGACCACATGCACCGCGGCTTCTTCAGCTGACGCAGCCCCACCGTCGATTCCTACATCTTCTGCGGAGGGAACGCGCTGACCCTCATTGTCGGGGTCCTGCTCCGGCGCGACTAAGCGACCAGAACGTGGATCTTCGACGCCTCCGTCCGACGGATCACTGCCCGTTTCTGGGACTTCGCGGGCAAGTCGGTCATCGAGAGATTCGTCAGGATCGTCGTCGAGAGCGAGTGGCTTTTCCGGCGGCGAATAACCCTCGTCCAGGGCGTCGTCCACCCCTCGGTCGATAAGTGAGTCCTCGGGCTGGAGCTGGTCTTCAGGTTCGGAATCGGCTTCGTGGCCGTATGGGTCAGTCATGCTCGTCTCCTTCGGCCGCGCGTAGAGGTGTGCGCGTGCTTACCGGAAGTGTTCCCGATGTGCCGGTGTGTCAAACCCGGGTGGGGACGAGTCTGTGAGACGCAACTCGCTTGTGTGCACGGTTGAGCACCAAATCAATGGCTGCAGTGCACGTTTGTGCACACGACCGACTACTGAGGCTGCTGCGCGTTCGACATGATCAACTCGTAGAGCTTGTAAACAGTGTCGTCGATGCAAAGGCCGGGGCACGTCGCGGGGTCGGAGCCTATCTGCTCATCGACGCTATAGCTAATGACGACGCTCGGTGCTGCCTCGGGTTCCGCCAGGTCCTGATCGTCGCCGAGCGAAGATTCGGCCCCGTCGCCACCAGCCGCAATAACAATCCGGGTGTCGGTGTCATCAAGGTCAGTCGCCACTTCAGCTGCGCCGCCCTCGCCCGTGAGTGGCACCGAGATATACAGCGTCGCGAAGAGATCAGTCACCTCACTTGTGACCGTCTCGGCGAGACTATCGGGCGTCTCGTCGTTTGGTGCGGCCAGATGCGCGCCGGTCGCGCTGACCGTTATGGATTCAACTCCGTCAGGAACATCGAAAACGTGCTCTCCCGGGGCATCGAACGTGCAAGTAAAGACAGAATCGGACACTTCGCATTCGGGCGATGTCGTATCGGCCACGGCATAAGCGGGCACAACAAGAAGACTTGCGGCGGCAAGTGCTGCTAGGGCTGAGGTGCGCTTCGTTGTCATCGGTTGCCAAGTCCCAACGCACCCTTGGGTGCCGTCGACCAACAGAATGATGTAGACGCTAATAACAGCGCTATCGGATGAGAAGCGCAGTTACGCAACCGCGACGGTTTCGCAAATCACCTGTCATGCACTCGCGTTCAGCATGTGCGCGCGGATGGCTTCAGCAATCCGCCCGGACGCTGTGCGCGCACCCGGGTCGACCAGCATGCTGAGAAATCCGTGCGGCATGTTGGGGAACTGCTGCACGGTCGCCGGTACGCCCGCAGCCTTCAACTCGCTCCCGAACCTCTCACCCTGGTCGCGCAGCACATCCATTCCCGCGGTAGCGATGTACGTCGGCGGCATAGTTGAGATTTTGTCAGCCCCAACGATACTGAAACGCGGGTCAGTGCGATTGTGCTGCTCGGGCACATACCAATCGAATGCCCGGTCGACCGACGCCCGGCTAAGCGGGGTGGTGAAGAGATCGCTCGACGGGTACCGGTCGAGGCGCGCATCCAGCGCTGGATAAACGAGCGCAACAAGATCTGGCCGGTAGTTCTCGTCTGTCGAAAGTGCGTAGGCGATGGCGGCCGCGAGATTGCCGCCTGCGCTGTCCCCGGCGATGACGATCGGACCGCTGACGTCCCAGCGCGCTGCCTGCTCGACGGCGTATTTGTACCCAGCAAGCGCGTCGAGGAATGCCGCAGGGAAAGGATGTTCCGGTGCGAGCCGGTAGTCGAGGGAGAACACGCGGGTGTTGATGCGGGAAGACAAGAAGGTCGCGACTGCGTCATAACCCGCGGCGCTGCCCAAATGCCAGCCACCGCCGTGGATATAGACGAGGAGACCTCGCGGAGTTGCTGCTTCTGGCTCGTATAGACGGCACGCAACCGTCCCGCCAGGGGTAGCGACGGTCGACTCGGTCACGCGCACTGAGAACTTTTCGGGGGAGGCACTCAGCTGGGCGAGCTTCTCCATTCGCCATCGTGCCTGCTCAGTCGGTGGCGTGCGAGCAGCGAGCTGGGGCGCAAGGACTCTGGAGAAAGTCGCGAGCCGCGCGCTCATCCGCTGCCCGTCCACCGTTGGGCGTGGGCCTGCAATCGGTGCCCACCACAGGTCAGGTGTCATTCCCACGAGCGTTGACGCCGCCCGCGCTGCGTGCTGCGCGGCAAATGCGGCAATACGGGGTTGCATCAGGTCTTTCTATCAGAGAATTGCTTTCCGGCATCTCCCACTAGCCGTGGCGATCGTCTGAGTGCGGTCAGCCGCGCTGGCGTCCCAGATGATCACCTGCGAGACTGGGTTGGAAGGAGGCCGATCACTGATGCTCGATACCGCCGCGCTTATTGTCCTCGCGTTCGCAACCTTCCTGACCGGACTGAGCGCGGGGCTTTTCTTCGCCTACGCTTGTTCAGTAATGCTCGCGCTGCGGTCGATGCCGGACCGTGTCTTCATCGATGCGATGCAACGGATCAATAGTGCGATCGTCAATCCCTGGTTCCTCAGCGTGTATATCGGTTCCGCATTCTTCATTGTTGTGGCTGTCGCTTTGGTTGCGATCTCCGGGGCAGTCGGACCAGCCGTGGCTGCTGGGGTGGCTTTGCTGATGTACGCCACCACGATGGTCATCACCGGGCGGGTGAACATTCCGCTGAACGTGGAACTCGAAGCGGCGGACCCGGAAGATAACGCTGCACACCTGCGGTCTGCGAGAGCACATTTCGAGCCGCGGTGGGTTCGCTTCAACCTGGTGCGGACTGCCACGGCATGTGCGGCCGCAGCAGCACTGTGCCTCGCCCTAGCCCTCGCCTGACTCCAAAAGGGCTGTGTGGCGGAGGGATCGGACATTGCGGACCGCCTCTGGTAGCCTCCATGAAAAGGCTGTGACATTGCGCACATAATGGGCTGCGCTGCGTCTTAGAAGGGGGCTACATGGCGTCATTGTCGACGAAGCTGCGTCATATCGGGGAGGTCGCGAAGGCGGCCGTGGTGCTCCAGCAGCGGGGAATCGTTGATCTTTCGAAACTCGGTGTGAGCCTCGAGGCCGCAAAGAACTCGAAGGTTTATGGTCCTCAAGCCACCATGGCGATCCAGGGTGGTCGCAAATATGCCAATCTGCCCGCGGTCGCGGATGAGCGTGGCGAGCTCACGTATGGCGAGCTCGACAAGCAGTCGACAGCGCTTGCGCGGGCGATGAAGGAGCTTGGTCTCAGCGAAGGATCGGCGGTGGGCATCCTCGCGCGTGACCATCGAGGTCTGCTCCTGTCGATGTGCGCGGCTGGCAAAGCAGGTATCCGGCTTGTGCTCATGAATACGGGCTTCGCCAAGCCGCAGTTCGCTGAGGTGTGCAAACGCGAGCAGGTGAAGGCGATCCTGCACGACAGCGAATTCCTTGGCTTGCTCGACGCCCTGCCTCCCGAACTGCCTCGCATCCTCACCTGGGTTGACGAAGACGATGACGTGCCAGAGGATGCCGCGTCGATCGACGCACTTATCGCTAGTCGCTCTACTGACCCACTGCCAGCACCGAAGAAGCCAGCGGGCTTCGTAATTCTGACAAGCGGCACGACGGGACTACCTAAGGGGGCACCCCGTGACAAGGTGACGCCCCTGGCAACTGCTCAAGTGGTCGATCGCATCCCCTTCCCCAGACAAGGCAGCGTCGTCATTGTCTCCCCGATTTTCCACAGCACCGGTCTCGCGACCTGGCTGATCAGTGCGGCGCTCGGCAACAAGGTCGTCACGATGCGCCGCTTCAAAGCGGAAGCCGCACTCAAAGCGATCGCGGATCACAAAGCGGAAATGCTCGTCGCAGTGCCGACGATGCTCCACCGTATGGTCGAACTTGACGCGAAAACACGGGCGAAGTACGACACGTCCTCGCTGAAAGCAATCGTGCTAGCAGGCTCCGCGCTCACTCCTGAACTAGCAACGCGGGCGCAGGACACATTCGGGGATGTCCTCTACAACCTCTACGGTTCGACCGAGTGCGCGATCGCCACTGTCGCGAATCCCAGTGAACTGCGCCGCGCGCCCGGCACTGTCGGGCGATCACCGATCACCTGTGAAGTAGTTCTGTTCGATGAGAATGATCAGCGCATCACCGGCAGTAACAAGCGCGGGCGGATCTTCATTCGCAGCGGAGCGCCGTTCGAGGGATACACGGACGGTCGGCACAAGCAGATCATTGATGGGTTCATGTCGAGCGGCGACATGGGTCACTTCGACGAGGACGGACTGCTCTTCGTCGATGGGCGTGACGACGATATGGTCGTTTCCGGTGGTGAGAATGTGTTCCCGCAGGAAGTCGAGAACCTGCTGGTAGAACGTGACGATATCTCTGACGCTGCGGTAGTGGGTGTCGATGATGTGGAGTTCGGCAAGCGCCTGCGGGCCTTCGTGGTGCCAGAGGCGAACTCGGCGAAGGACCCAGAGGAGATCAAGCAGTACGTCAAGAGCAACCTCGCGCGTTACAAGGTGCCGCGGGATGTGGTTTTCCTCGACGAGCTTCCCCGCAATGCAACAGGCAAACTACTTCGCCGCGTGCTCGTAGAGATGGAAGTCGACACGTAACTGCACCCGGTATCGTGGCTGTCAAAGGCGGCGCGGGTGAAGGGGCGAATGTTCAGTGGGTACCGCGGTACGCGACGCAGCGACAGTGATCCTCGTTCGTGATGGCGATCGTCGAACGGATGGGCTTCTCGAGGTGTTCCTGCAGCGCAGGACGAAGTCCATGGCATTCGCGGCGGGGATGACGGTGTTTCCGGGCGGGAGCGTCGAAGAGAGTGATTTCGACACGAGCGTGCCGTGGTTCGGCGGAGATACAGGGTCATGGAGGCCGGACGACTTCGCCAGATGCCTTGACGTGCCAGTACCCACCGCGAAAGCGCTTGTCTGCGCGGCTGTTCGTGAGACCTTCGAAGAATGCGGCGCGTTATTGGCGTGCCGCAGCGACGGCACAGAACTGTCGGCCAGTGAGGTAGCTGACGGGGCAGCGCAGCATCGCGGCGAACTGGTAGCCGGGACGATGAGCATCGCGGAGATCCTGCGCAAGTATGGGCTCGCCCTTCGGGCCGACCTGTTGCTTCCGGTTGACAACTGGATCACGCCGGAACCTAGCCCGCGCCGCTACGACACACGCTTCTTTCTCGCTGTCCTACCGGAAGGCCAAGACGCCGATGGGGAGACATCAGAGGCCGATGAGTGCACCTGGATGGCCCCCTCAGCTGCTATAGCAGAGTGGCGCCTCGGCAACAGTGTGCTCATGCCGCCGACATGGTGTCAGCTGACACGGTTGCTTGATATTCAGTCGACGCAGGAGGTGTCGGCGCTGCGGGACGACGCGCGTGCCGGAGAGCCACTCCCGGCGATCCAGCCGATTATGGAGCGTCATGACGGCCAGCTGCGAACAATCTTTCCCAATTGCGAGGCCTACTATCTGCAGCAGGCAGACCGTCCGAACGCGACAACATAGTCGAGTTACCCCGTCGTGAAATTCGCAGCTGGAACGGCAATCCATGTTGCCTCAGCAACGGCGAGTACGTCGCCGTTGTAGTCAAATATCGCAGTCCCCGAGGTGCGCTTGCGACCCTCAATGCCGAGCGGCCAGCCAATGACACGCAGCGACGCGCTGATGTGTACGGGCTTGTCGATCCGCACCGCGAGCTCGCCGAGTACGACGGCAACTTCGGGATCGTCGGGCCACACAGCGAAACCGCCAGGACAGTCAAGGGCCGCCCAAATGAAAGCGTCCTTAACGAGACCGTGTTCGCCCACATCAGGTTCCGGCACCCACGGAGCCGCAACTAGATCCTGGCCTTCGACCGGGCCAGGAAAAATCCGCAGCCCGTCGCCAGGCGCGCGTTCCGGACCACACACAAAACACCGGGGAAAACGGTGGTCGGTATTCCCACGGAACCCCTGTGTCGCGGCGATCGCCTTAGGCATCGATGGCGCGCTGGGTGGGACGACCTGCACGTTCGCGGAGGTGGCAGTGGCGACGACCTGATCGTCGTCGCGCAGGCGTGCGCCCTCAGCGGTAACGTCCACGGTGAGCGGCTTGTTCAGCGGTGGCGGCATTTTCAAGCGAACCCGCGCGGGCCCCTCCACATACGCCGCGAGCAATCCGCTGACGTAACCGCCATTGCCAGAATCGGATGGTCCGCAGTACCGCGGATCAATCCGGATGACGTCCGCTGTCATGGTGATCTCCTGGCCCGAGCCCGTGCGGGGCCCTGTCTCTGCCGCCTAGTCATCAAGCCTAGGCCTGTGTCATGGGATGCCCGCAATTTCTGTTTTAAGTCCACAGACGCGCGTGCAAATAAGTGTAATCTGGATCACATAAAGATACTCGCGAGTAACAACCGTCCCTTCTGGAGGACATCCCATGACCGTTGACGAGAAAGTTCATGCGACTGAGGCGGATTCACGCGAACTCGCTGAAGAGGCGCGCGAATCAGGGTGGGCAAAACCGTCGTTCGCGAAGGAAATCTTCCTTGGCCGGTTCCCACTTGAGCTGATCCACCCGTTCCCGCGGCAGCCACATGAGGTCGCCGTGCGCACGGAGGAATTCCTCACTGAGCTCGAGCGTGTGTGCGCGCAAATGGACAGCTCAGTCATCGAGCGCGACAACCGTGTTCCGGACGAGTATGTCGCCGAACTTGCGAAGCTAGGGTGCTTTGGTCTGAAGATCTCGACGCAGTACGGCGGGAAGGGGCTCTCGCAGATCGCGTACAACCGCGCGCTGATGCTCGTCGGGTCTGTGCATCCGAGCCTTGGTGCGCTGCTTTCAGCGCACCAGTCAATCGGCGTTCCAGAGCCGCTAAAACTTGCAGGCACTCCCGAGCAGAAGGCACGGTTCCTCCCGCGGTGCGCGAAAGGCGCTATCAGCGCTTTCTTGCTGACAGAGCCAGATGTGGGGTCCGACCCGGCACGGATGGCGTCGAGCGCTACCCCTATCGAGGACGGCGAAGCCTACGAACTGAATGGCGTGAAGCTCTGGACTACAAACGGGGTCGTCGCGGAACTTTTGGTGGTGATGGCCCGCGTGCCAAAGGGTGACGGTCGGCGTGGCGGTATCTCGGCGTTCGTCGTCGAAGCCGATTCTCCTGGTATCACAGTGGAACGCCGCAACGAGTTCATGGGCTTGCGGGGCCTGGAGAATGGGGTGACCCGCCTGAACAAAGTTCGCGTGCCGAAGGAAAACCTGATCGGGCGAGAGGGCGATGGCCTGAAGATCGCTTTGACCACCCTCAATGCGGGTCGTCTTGCAATCCCGGCGATGTGCACGGGAGCTGCAAAATGGTCACTGAAGATCGCTCGGGAGTGGTCTGCGGAGCGCGTCCAGTGGGGCAGGCCCGTCGGCAAGCATGGCGCGGTCGCCTCGAAGATCTCCTTCATCGCCGCCACCGGGTTCGCGCTCGAGTCAGTGGTCGAACTTACCTCCCAGATGGCAGACGAAGGCCGCAACGACATCCGTATCGAAGCCGCGCTCGCCAAACTGTGGTCCAGCGAGATGGCCTGCGTGGTCGCCGATGAGCTCATTCAGATTCGCGGTGGGCGCGGTTACGAAACAGCGGCGTCACTGAAAGCGCGCGGTGAGCGGGCAGTGGCTGCTGAACAGCTTTTCCGCGATCTGCGAATCAACCGGATCTTCGAGGGCTCGAGCGAGATCATGCGGCTTATCGTTGCTCGTGAAGCGTCCGACGCTCACCTGACAGCCGCCGGAGAGCTTGTCAATCCGAAGGCCGACATAAAAACTAAGGCGAAGTCAGCGATGAGCGCCGGTGGTTTTTACGCTCGGTGGATGCCGCACCTCGTCGCTGGCAAAGGGCAAGTTCCGACGTCGTATGCCGAGTTCGGTGACCTTGCTCAGCACATGCGCTTCGTGGAGCGGCGGTCACGCAAGCTCGCGCGCGCCATGGTGTACGGCATGGCACGCTGGCAAGCGAAACTCGAATACCGGCAAGGCTTCCTTGGCCGGATCGTCGACATCGGTGCGGAACTATTCGCAATGGCTGCCTCGTGCGTCCGGGCCGAGCAGGAGAGGGCTGACGATCCGGAACGCGGGGCCGCGGCGCACGAGCTTGCCGACGCGTACTGCCAGCAGGCGCGTCTGCGGGTAAACCGCTTGTTCGACGCCCTCTGGGACAACACCGACGACACCGACCACGACATCGCGAATGGGGTGCTCGACGGCCGGTACACCTGGCTCGAAGCAGGGGTCCTCGACGCGAGCGAAGGTACCGGGCCCTGGATCTCTGACTGGAAAGCGGAGGCGAGTACTGAGGAAAACCTGCGGCGGCCCTACCTGCCGTCAACCAAGGAGTAACGGCACACTGGAAGGGTGAGGGTCGCACTTCTCGGCGACACAATGCTGGGCCGCGGCGTTGCGGACCGTCTGCGGCAAGACGGTCCGTACACGCTCTTCTCGCCTGCGCTCCGGGAAGTGGTGGCCGACGCTGACTGCGTCATCGCAAACCTCGAATGCTGCATATCTGATCGGGGTGAAAAGTGGGATCCGGCGTTCAAGCCCTTCCACTTCCGTGCACCACCTTCTGCGGTCGAGGTGCTGAACTGGCTGAACGTCGACTGCGTAAATCTCGCAAACAACCATGCCCTTGACTACGGGTACAGCGCATTCCACGACACGCTGCGTTACCTCCGCGAGGCGGGAATCGGCGCTGTCGGGGCAGGTGGCTCCGTTGCCGAAGCACGGCGTGGGGCTGTGCTTGTGAAGCACGGATTCCGCCTTGCGGTTGTGGGTTTCGCTGATCACCCATCGGATTTCGCTGCAACGAACGTCCGCGCTGGCACCGCGTACGCGGATGTGCGCAACGGAACTCCAGGGTGGCTCACCAGCAGCGTCCACGACCTCGCGCGCGTGGCGGACGCGGTCCTGGTCACCCCGCACTGGGGACCGAACATGACCACCGAACCGCTGCCGGAATTCAAGCGGTGTGCGCGTACGCTGGTGCAATCCGGAGCCACCCTGATTGCCGGTCATTCGGCACATGTTTTCCACGGCTGCGCACCCCATGTCTTCTACGATCTCGGGGACGTCATCGACGATTACATGCGCTACCGCGATGTGCGGAACGATCTTGGCATCATCGGGTTCGCGGAGATTGGCAGACCACGTCTCGAGGTCCTGCCGATCCATCTGTCGTTCGCCTACACCGACATTGCAAGTGGACGCGACCGCAAGTGGATCGCAGCGCGACTTTCCGCCGCCTGTGCCGAACTAGGTACAGAGGTGCGGCAGGCAGATGGGGCCGACGGCATGCTGACTGTGCGCTGGTGAATCAGTGGTTAGCGGGGTTCGGTGGCGTCGATGAATGTTTCTTGGGCATTGCTGGCGCGGTAGGCATCCGTGCCGAGCACTGCCATGGCGGGGGCTGTCTGTGTGTGCATCGCCGCGAGCGCGGTGATCTTCTGATCGAGACGCTCCCCATCCAGGGTGAGATGAACAGCAAGTTTCTCAACGGGCACTCCCACTGGGCGATCTGCCGTCATGAATACGCCCCACCGCTCGTACGCATCGCCCCACTCTGCAAGGTGAGTGTCGGTGAGGCACGCGTGGAGGAGGCGGCCCGGCCGCCCGGATCTGTTCCACGCCTCGCCAACCCATTGAGAGACGGTTTGATGATCAGGATGGAAGGTGCCGCCGTCGGGGCCGAACGTCAGGATCGTGTCGGGCCGGACTTCGTCGAGTATTTCCGCGATTCGTGCGACAGGCTCTTCGGGGTCGATTCCAGCAAGTCCACCGTCGGGATAGTCAAGCCAGCGATGATCCTTAACGCCGAGCACGGCCATTGCTGCGGACGCTTCCCATCGGCGAACACGTCCAAGTCGGTCTGGTGGCCACCCCACCGGATCCTCCGTGCCCAGTTCGCCGCACGTCGCGGATACGCAGGTAACTCGCTGTCCGTTTGCCGCAGCTGCAGCCATGATGCCGCCACACACATATGTCTCGTCGTCGGGATGAGCCCAGAGGGAAGCAATCGTTCCGAGTTCGGCTATCGCCGGATAGGTCATCACCAGTTGCCTTTCAGCGTATGAAGTCTCTACTGCAGTTTCCTGGACGCGCTTGGCGACCGATTGGTGCCTCCGAAGGTTCAGCTTATCCCGGACGTTTTACGCGACGGAGCCGTCCGTCGCCCGTACGAAGAGAGCGGCGGTGTCGCGGAGGTAGTGGATGAGCGCTGTGGGGGTCCTGACGCGAAACTCCGCACCCGCGGCCGCGAGGATGAGCGCTGGCCATCCGAGGTCGTCGACGGTCATCGTCATCACGCAGCTGGTTTCTCCCGCAGGCGTGATTGTTGCCCAATGACCTGCTACACGCCGGATCTGTTCCGCTGGTGCCTGAATCTCCACTTCGATTCGGTGCTGTTGTGACAGCGTGGAAAGCCCGCGCTGAACAAACTCCGCGGCGTCGGCGGCGGGGAGTTCACGCGACCGGAAGCGCACGCCAGTAGGTGCGGGCCCAGTAACGCGGTCTACGCGGAAGCTGCGCCAATCACATCGGTCCAAGTCCCATGCCACCAGGTACCAGCGCTGGCCCAGCGACACCAGGCGGTGCGGTTCGACGCGACGCTCAGCCGATTCGCCGCCAGTCTTGGTGTGTGTGAAAGTGAGTCGCTCGCTGTCACGGCAGCACTGCGCGATGATCGTCAGGGCCACCGCATCCACAGGGGTGACGTGTCTGGCTGAGACCGGAACCGTGTAATCCTGCAGCGCAGCCACACGTTTGCGCAGTCGGGGCGGCATGACCTGGACAATTTTCGTCAGGGCACGGATCGTCACCTGGTCGCCCGTCTCTCCGATGCTTCCGGCGGCCGCACTTCGAAGTCCGACTGCGATTGCGACCGCCTCATCGTCGTCGAGAAGCAGTGGCGGAAGAGCGGACCCTGACCGCAATTGGTAACCTCCCGCCACACCCCGGGTGGCATCGACGGGGTAGCCGAGTTCGCGCAGCCGGTCAATGTCACGGCGCAGAGTCCGCGAACTCACCTCTAACCGCCCTGAAAGCTCTTCTCCAGGCCAGAAGCGGTGATTTTGCAGCAGGGACAGTAGCCGCAGCATTCGTCCACTCGTATTCGCCATGCCAGTATCGTGCCACTGAATCCGGACAGAATACGTCCTAATTCGGCAAGCACGAGAGCGGGTGTGCGGGCGGCGGTGTACTGGTCAAGCGTAGCGAGAGGGAAATTCCCGATCATTGTCCCGGCCGCCTGCCGGATCCGGCGGCGTCGTGGTGTCCTGGGACGTGATTGTGTCCTCGAGGCGGACCGCTGGGGGCAGGTGGCGGAAACGGTCGGAATCTTGGCGATCAGGCATGCGAACCCTTCCCGAGGATGGTGAGTCGATAGTACCCGTCGGTCGTGTGCACAAACTCGCAGATTGCCCTGCTCGCTGGTGCGAGAATGTGCACACGATGAGTTCTGATCACGGGGCGGGTCAGTATGGGGAAGCCCAATTGACGAAGGATGACGACATGAGTGCTCCGCCCGCTTTAGCCCGTCCAGAATCGCACCTTGACCCTCGGTACAGTGAGCCCGCCGCAGCGCCAGCTGAGTGGGTCGACGTGCAGAGTGCCCTCGAACGCGCTGAACTGTACTGGCTCTCGACCGTGCGCAACTCGGGTCAGCCGCACGTCACCCCGCTTATCGGCGTCTGGTCTAGTGGGGCGTTCTGGTTCTGCACGGGTGCGCATGAGCAGAAGGCGCGCAACGTGGCGGCGAACCCGCGCGCGACCGCGGTGACGGGCGTGAACTCGCTCCGAACCGGCATCGACATAGCAGTTGAAGGCAGCGCGCAGCCAGTCCACGACGAGCTGCAGCTGCGCGCCATTGCTGCGGCGTACCTGGCGAAGTACGGCCAGGAGTGGACGTTCGAGGTCCGCGACGGACACTTCGAGCACCCAGATGGGGGACGCGCTGTCGTGTACAGACTGACGCCGACGACGGCTTACGCCTACACAAAGGGCACCTACAGCCAGACGCGCTTCACGTTCGAGGCTGACGTCCGGAGGCAGGTTTCCGCAGTGTCAGACGCGTGACCGTGCCATCACCGCGCTCAGCGCGATCAGGGCCAGCACCGACCCGCTCGTCATGGTGATTGCCATGGCGCGTGCGTCGTTGCCGAGAACGCCGACGACCGGCGCCACGAGGGCGCCGAGACCGAATTGGGCTGCCCCGAGCAGTGCGGCAGCGGTCCCCGCCGCCTCACCATGGCGGGAAAGCGCGAGTGCTGGAGCGTTCGGAAGGACGAAACCCACGGCCGCGAGCACGAACAGCAAGGGAACGATGAAGCCAAGCAGCCCGCCGGTTTGCGTGACCGCGAGCGTGAGCATCACAGCGCCGGAAAGCGAGGCGCCAGCAAGCCCGGCGAGGACGATTTGCCGCGGCGCGAACCGGCCGAGCAAAGGCACATTTATCTGGGACGCCCCGATGAGTGAAACTGCACCGACGGCGAAGACGAGCGCAAATTGCTGTTCGCTGAGTCCGTAGCCCTCCTGAAGCACGAATGAAGCGCCGGCGATGTAGGAGAACAGCGCTGACATTCCCGCAGCCGCGACGAAGGCGAGCACGAGGAATTGTTTGTCGCGCAGAAGGATTTTATAGGTCTGCAGGACGGGAACAAGGCGCGCTGGCCGTCGGCGCTCAGGCGGAAGTGTCTCTTTGAGGGCGACGATCGCCAGGATGAGAAGCAGGAAGCCGAGAACGGCGAGTGCAGCGAAAACCCACCGCCATGACCCCGCCACGAGCACAGCGCTGCCGAGCGCGGGGGCGAAGATCGGTGCCGCACCCATCACGAGCATCAGTCGGGAAAGCACGGTTGCTGCAGCGGTCCCGGTGAAGAGGTCACGCACAATCGCCAGTGCCACGACCATCGTCGCGGCGGCCCCGAAGCCCTGCAAAGTGCGCAGCGCGCCGAGCACCGCGATATTGGGAGCGATGATGCACAGCAGCGACGCAGCGATATGAACGATGGTGCCTGCGATCAGGGGCACGCGCCGTCCCAGCGCGTCAGATAGCGGACCAATGATGAGTTGCCCCACACCGAGACCGATCAGCGTTCCCGTTAGGGTCAGCTGCACCATTGCTGACGAGGTGAGTAAATCCGCTGTGATCGCCGGAAATGCGGGCAGATACATGTCGATAGTCAGCGGGCCAAGCGCCACGAGCGCACCAAGGACGAGAATCAGGCGAAGCCGGTCGCGGCGCGCGGGCGCGTCGGCCTCGACGTGAGCAGAATCGCTCAGGACAGCTGAGGTAGTCATGGCGCCTTCTCAAGGAGAATTAATAAAGAGGAGATAGGTGAGGCCACCGGCCACCTAGTACACGACATTGTTATCCAGGCAATTATTCCGATATCGGTGACGGTGTGATGACCGCCACTCATGTGGCGCCAGATATGCCTGGTTTGACGCTCGCACTGGGCAATGACGGCGCGGGGGCGCTACCCTTGCCGTCGAACCGATTGAAGGATCTTGACTGTGAGTTCTGACAGTGCGAAAGCGTCAAAGAGGACCAGGGGCAGCGCCGTTGCACCCCCGGCCCGGAAGAAGCGTTCCGGGTGGCGGCATGTTCGCCGTGGATTCGTCCTCATTGTCCTGCTTTTGGTTCTTGTGCCAGCGGGCATGTTCGCCTACGGGTACTACAACGCGGAGGTGCCGCACCCTGTTGACCTGCGTAACAACCAGATCGCGACAATCTACGCGGCGGACGAAAGTAGTGTCCTAGCACGCGTGGTGCCACCTGAGGGCAACCGGACGAACATCACGCTAGATCAGGTACCGGATCACGTACGCGATGCGGTGCTCGCTGCTGAGGATCGCAGTTTCTACCAGAACCCAGGGTTCTCGGTTCGCGGGTTTATGCGTGCCGCTCGAGATAATATTCGCGGCGATGAGGACGCTGGCGGTGGATCGACGATCACCCAGCAGTTCGTGAAAAGTACCGTTGTGGGGCCTGAGCGCAGTATTGAACGCAAATGGCGTGAACTCGTACTGTCAGCTCGAATGGCGCGCGAATGGAGCAAAGACGACGTCCTGACCGCTTATCTGAATACCATTTACTTCGGTCGCGGCGCCTACGGAATTGCGACGGCGGCACAAGTGTATTTCGGGAAGCCGCTTGCCGACCTGTCCGTCGCTGAAGCTGCCGTACTGGCAGCAGTGATCAACCGTCCGTCGAGCCTGGATTTCCAGACCTCCACCGATCCGCTTCAGGCTCGCTGGCGCTATGTGCTCGACGGCATGGTCGAGATGAACGTGCTGACGCCGAGCGAGCGGAGTGCGATCGAGTTCCCGGAAGTCATTCCTGTCGAGCAAGTTCCCGACCCCAATGAGGCACGCGGCCCTGAGGGCCTGATCCGCGCGCAAGTGCTTCGCGAACTCGAACGCATTGGCGTGAGCCAGGAAGACCTCGACACGCGCGGCGTTCAGATCATCACGACGATTGATCCGAAGACCCAGGAAGCGGCCGTGAATGCGGCGCGGGGTGTGCTCGACGGCGAACCCGAGGATCTCCGGACCGCTGTCGTTTCCATCGATCCCCGAAGTGGTGCGGTCAAAGGTTATTACGGTGGCGAGCAAGGCCAGGGGTACGACTTCGCACAAGCTCCGCTGCAAACGGGTTCGTCTTTTAAGGTTTTCGCTTTGGTGGCCGCACTGACGCAAGGAATACCGCTTTCCGCGACATATGACAGTTCACCGGTGACGATAGGGAACCTGCAGATCTCGAACGTCGGTGGCGAGTCGTGCGGCCGGTGCAACATCGCTGAAGCTCTCAAACGATCGCTGAACACCAGCTACTACCGGCTGACGTTGTCGATGTCGAATGGTGCGCAGAAGGTCGCTGACGCCGCGCACGCCGCTGGCATTCCCGAGGAGATCCCGAATCTCCCTGGCAAGAGCCTGAGCCAGGATGGGGGGCCGCCTGAAACGGGCATCGTGCTCGGCCAGTACCAGGTGCGCCCGATCGATATGGCGTCGTCCTATGCCACGCTGGGAGCTTCGGGTGTCTTCCACGAGCCCCATTTTGTGCAGAAAGTAGTCGCGGCGGACGGTGAGGTCCTTTACGAACGGCAGCCATCCGAGGGCGAACAACGGATCGAAAAACCGGTCGCCGACAATGCCACCCAGGCCATGATGCCGATTGCGGCGTATTCGCGCGGGAACTCGCTCGCTGGTGGCCGCCCTTCGGCTGCCAAGACCGGGACCACTCAGCTCGGAAACACGGGTATGAACAAAGACGCGTGGATGGTCGGTTACACCCCATCCTTGTCGACAGCCGTGTGGGTGGGGACGGAGCAAGCGCAGGCTCTGACGGACCGATGGGGTGCGAGCGTATACGGTTCGACGCTTCCGTCACGGATCTGGAAGCGCACAATGGATTCCGCGCTCGACGGCACTCCCGTTGAATCATTCCCGTGGCCCGCGCCGATTGGCGGCCAGGCGGGTGTCCCTGTGTACACGCCGCCAGCTCCGCCGCAAGCGGTCACGCGGTCACCTGGGCCCGCTCCGGCGCCGCCGCCCCAAGTTGAGCTGCCGCCCCTGCCGCAGATACCGCAGTTGCGTGAGGTGGAAATCTTCCCCGGGATCCGGATCCCGCTGCCCGGGTAGGTGTAACACGGCACCGATTTGGGCAACTCGTCCACGGGCGGCGGATACCTCGTCGACACTTGGACTATGGCGAAGCGCGGAGACCAGGATGAGCTGCCACTTCCCCTCGGGTTTGATCCCGAGTCGGTCGAGGACATTGCGGAAGCGCCGGAAGACGTCAGCCTTCCGAGCCGAAATCCGATCCTCGCGCTGCAGCACATGGAAGGCGCGCTGACACGCGCCGACCTGGAACACCCCGAGGTGCTGACGCGCAGTGAATTCCGTCGACTGCGATACCTGATCAGTTTCGCGCGCCTCACCGTATTCGAACCCGGTGCGGCGGGTCCCTACGGCAGGCGCGGCCGCGGCGACGTTGACATTGCTGATGAAGTGGCCGAGTTCCGGTCCCTCGTTATCGACAGACTGCATGACCCGCTTCGTGCGGAGCTTGATACCGAAAAGCGCCTCACCGCAGCGAAGGCCCTCCTCCCTGAGCTCGGCGAGGAACTGCAACGCCACCGAAAAACTGTCGCTGAGCGTCATGCGAGTGATTTCTCGCTCGCTGAACTTGATCGCGAAGTTGGGTACAAGGCACTCGTATGCATTCTCGGTGGGGGAGGCGGCGCGGGATACGTGTATCTCGGCGGCATGCAGCGCCTCATCGCTAGTGGCATCACCCCGTCATATCTCCTGACAACGTCGTTCGGCGCGATCGTTGGAAGCGTGATGTCCCGGAGTTTGCCTGTTCCGATGAGCGAATACGTGGACTGGGCGAAGACAGTGACGTATCGCGGCATTCTGGGCCCCTCACGCGTGCGCCGCCGTCACGGATTGACAGGACTGTTCTCGCTGAACTTCGATGCGTTCGCTGACGAACTATTCCGCCGGGAGGACGGCGCACCATTGCAGATGCGAGATCTGGCGATGCCGTTTGAAACTGTCGTTGCGGGTGTGCGCCGACAATCGTTCGACCGCCTGCCCGCACGCTTTCGGCGCACCGAGTTGGAGGCATTGCGGACCCGCACACTGCCCCGCACGCGGATCGGAGTCCGGCACTCTGTGGCGGCCCGGATGTGGCAGGCCGCGGCTTTCATCGACACCCGGGTCGTGAAGCCCATCGTGCTCGGTGGAGACGACCTTACCGCCGAACTCAACGTCGTCGATGCCGCGAGTTTTTCCTCCGCGATACCGGGGGTGCTCCACCATGAGACGCGAGACCCCCGGATGGTGCCGATCCTTGACGAGGTGCTGCAACAGAAAGATGTGGGTGCGCTCATCGACGGGTTCGCGGCCAGCAATGTGCCTGTGGAACTCGCGTGGAAACGGATTCAGGACGGCCGTCTGGGGACACGGAATGCGTGCTACTACGCCTGGGATTGTTTTCACCCGCAGTGGAATCCGAAACACCTGTGGTTGCAGCCCATCACGCAGGCTGTTCAGGTGCAAATGGTGCGCAACGCCCCGTATGCGGACAGGATTATCCGTTTCCGTCCCACGCTGTCGGCGTTGACGCTCGCTGCTCCCACCGAGGCGATGGATCGCGCAATTCAATGGGGCACTGCGTCAGTGGAGCAGTCGCTGCCAGTGATTCAGCACATGCTCGACCCAGTGTGGTGGGACGGTAAGCAACCGCCGGCACCTGAGGGCACCGTAGAAGTCACCGAAGCGGGCCGGCCGAAAGCGAAACCGATGAGCGCGATCCTTGACGCCGCACGCGCGGCAGCAGCCGCCCTCGGTGACAAGGCCCGGCGGAACCGCACTGATCTCCTCGCCAAGAGGCCGAAGAGCGCGCCGGCACCGTTACCCTAGCCACATGGCCAGCATTGTCACTCTGACACTGAACCCGGCACTTGACGTCGACACGACAACAAAGGAAGTGCGCCCGACCAGCAAGCTACGCTGCGGGCCCGCGAGATATGACGCCGGCGGGGGCGGCATAAATGTCGCTCGTGTCGCACACACTCTCGGTGAATCGGCGTGCGCTGTTTACCCAGCTGGCGGACCCGTCGGCAACGCGCTTCAAGAGATCCTCGCCGGGGCGGGCATTGGAACGAGGTGCATCAACATTCAGGGCGCGACGAGGGAAGGCATTACGGTCAACGAGACATCAACCGGCAAGCAGTACCGTTTCGTACTGCCAGGCCCCGAGCTGGCGATCACTGAACAGGATGAGTGTCTGGCGGCTGTTGCCGAGGAATGCGAGCAGGCCGATTTCGTAGTCGCGAGCGGCAGTTTGCCGCCAGGCGTGGATTCGGAGTACTACTCGCGGGTGGTGGCCGTTGCGCGCGATGCGGGGGCCCAGGTCATCCTCGACACGTCTGGTGATGCCCTGCGTGACGCCGCAGGAGTTTTTCTGGTGAAGCCCAATCTCGGTGAACTGGCGCGACTCACGGGGCGTTCCCTGGAAGACGAGGAGGGCCGCGCCGCCGCCGCCCGCAGCCTTATTGAGAGCGGACGAGCCGAGAACGTCGTGATTTCGCTCGGCGCCGAGGGTGCAATGCTGGTCACCGCCGACGACGTGGCGGTGCTGCCACCTATTGAGGTGCCGATCCGAAGCGCGGTGGGAGCGGGAGACACGATGGTTGCGGGTATCACTGTGGGGCTGTCGCGCGGATGGGAGATGGTGCGCGCCGTGCAGCTCGGGGTTGCCGCGGCGTCGGCTACGTTGATCACCGAAGGCACCGGCCTCTGCCGTCGCGCAGATGTTGATCGGCTGTTCGGTGAATACACCGATTGACGCACTACTCATGCGTGATGCGCACCGAACGGGTGCGCGTATTCAGCTGAACGTCGAGGCGGTCGTCGTCTGCTTCGGCTTCGAACTCAACGGCCTGGCGGGTTTCCGGGTTGGTGAGTTCGATATCCACTGTGCGGTCACGTCCGCGATCTTCTCCGCGCACTTCCCAGTCATCACGGACATCGAGGTTCTGCACACGCACAGCATCGTCGTCGACCTCGACCGTGATGGTGCCTGCTCCTCCGAGGCGGAACATGAACTCACCGTTCTGGGCGGGGATGTCGATTGAGACGTCGGTGTCGAATCGTCTGTTGTTGACTGTCACATCGATATCTATCGATCCGTCATCACTGACGAGCTCGAGTTCAAGTTCGTCGCGGTCCTCTTCCAGATTCTCCTGACGCCAGCCGGGTTCGAGCTGGATATCACTGAGAGTCACGGCAGCGTCGGAACCATTCTGGACGGTGACGGTAACCATCCCTGCAGGTCCCACATCGATAGGGTAGTCGCCCTCGAAGATGACTTCATCGAGCGCAGGCTCGCCTGGTTCGGTCTCGTCGAATTCTGCGGGGGTGGGAAGCGGGATCTCAGTGGTGCGGGCAGGGGGAGTTGTCACCGGCGAAGGGTCAGGATCCTGCGGAGCCCCGCACGCCACTAGTGCACCGGCACACGTCAGGGCGAGGGCGAACTGGCGTTTCGGTGTGCGCGGCATGGGCTCCCTTAGTCAGTGCATTGTCGGTGCTCGTCCATTCTGACCTGCGAATCGGTGAGAGCCGAGCAGACACGTGCGGGTGTGTTGTCAGGGCAAACCCCGATACGAAATGGGTCGTGCGCACGGATGGCATGGCGGCGCGGAAGCTCGACGATGGTACCCATGACTTTTCGTCGCACCCGTCGCCTGCTGGCCGCCCTGCTCACCGGCTTGCTGCTGGTCGGCATTGGAGGTGTGGTGGCGCTAATGGCCGCCTGGAACGGAGCCCGGCATGACACCACAGGTGTTATCGAGTTCGAAAACGCGCTCGACATCCCTCCGCTCGCCGATTCGCGGACTGACGCCGACGGGACCCGGGTCTTCGACCTGACGATGCAGCGCGGCACCACCGATCTCGGTCATGGCCCTGCTACCGAGACTTGGGGTGTCAACGGCAGCTATCTCGGTCCCACGGTGCGTGCCGACCGGGGTGGGCGGGTGCGCCTTAACGTCTCGAATGAACTCAGTGTTGCGAGCACCCTGCACTGGCATGGCATGCACCTGCCGGCGGCGATGGATGGCGGTCCACACCAGATGATCGAGCCCGGTGAGACCTGGTCACCGGAGTGGACGATCGACCAGGCAGCGGCTTCGCTGTGGTATCACCCGCACCTGCACGGTGCGACAGCTGAACATGTGTACCGCGGAATCGCCGGTATGTTCCTGATTGATGATGCTGAAACGCCGGAGCTGCCCTCGTCCTACGGAGTCGACGACGTGCCCCTCATCGTCCAGGACAAGCGTTTCCGGGACGGGCAGCTCGACCTGCGGCCAGGCATGTTCACTGAGGCGGGCATCATCGGTTCCGACATCCTCGTCAATGGCACGCCCGCTCCGTTCTTCGATGTCACGACTGAGCGCGTTCGGCTGCGACTGCTCAACGCGTCGAATGCGCGGACCTACAACTTCACATTCACCGAAGGTGTCACGTTCGACTTGATCGCTACTGACGGCGGTCTGCTCGCAGCGCCCGTGCGGTTGAGCCACCTCATGCTGTCGCCGGGCGAACGTGCAGAAATCGTCGTGTCAGTACCTGCGGGTTCATCGACCGTGCTGCGCAGCGTCACCCAGCCGCTTGGGCTGGACATGTGGACGAACCGATTCTCGGGTGGTGACGATTCGCTCGACATCCTTGAGCTCCGTGCGGGCCCTTCCCTCACACCGAACACCGCGGTTCCTGACGAACTGGTGGCCCAGCGTGACTTGGGGGAGCCGACGGTGACCCGAACCTTCAGCATTTCCGGTTCGAACGAGATCAACGATCAGACTATGGACATGGGCCGAATCGACGAAGTCGTCGAAGTCAATACGACGGAGATGTGGGAGGTGCGCAACGGAACGGGCGCACCGCACAATTTCCACGTCCATGATGTCCAGTTCCAGATTCTCGACTCACGAGATCCCGCGTTGGCGGGCCCCAAGGACACCGTGTACATCCCGCCCGGGGAAACCGTCCGGCTACTGATGCGATTTGAGCACTACACGGATCCCGAGGTGCCCTACATGTATCACTGCCACATACTCGCGCATGAGGATCGTGGGCTGATGGGCCAGTTCGTGGTTATCGACGCCAGTGCGCATCAGGATCGGGTACCGCAGCGGTTGCCTCAGGCTGGGCACCATCATTAGCCGTGGACTGTTCGGCTGAACGTTCGGCGTACACCCGTGCGTAACGGGTACCGGCGACAAGGAGCAGCACACCCACCGCGAGGAATGTGAGTACACGAGAGAAACCGTCGAGTGCCGCGAGATCGAAGAAGAGGAGCTTCAGCACTGCCATCGCAGCGAGAATGAGACCAGCCCCGACCATTGCGGTGCGTGCCCGCTGACGCAGGCCGAAAAGCAAGAGCGCGATCGCGGTCAGCATCCACAAGACGGTCGCAGCGGCGTGGCCACCCCGGAACCCGGCTTCAGAGCCCGCGGCAAGGACACCGCTGAGGACGGCTCCAGCGCTCACTGCGTAGAGTCCGACGACCCCAGCGAGCGCCCAGATTGTTTCCGCCTGATCCCGGTCCCCAGGGGTCGTGGCAGCCGCGACACCCGCAACGAGGGCCAGCAGCACGCTTGCGGTGATCACAGCGAGACTTGCCGACTCGATTGCCCGCTGCGAGTCGAACAGCACCTCGGGCTCCGCGCTGGTGAGATACAGGAGCGCGCCGACGACCGCGTACCCGTAGCCAGACAACCGCATTACCGCAGCACCGGTTTGGTGCGCGGCGACCAGTGCGGTCAGCGCGATTGCGAGTACAACGACGGGGCGCAGGCTTTCTGTCGATGCGGCGAGCACAGCGCACAGCACCGCGAGCGCCGACACCGCGGCTAGCACGGTGCGTGAGGCGACGGGAAAGGCGCGCAAGGCCCACGCCGCACCTCCTGCAGCGAGAGCGAGTCCCGCCATCAGGATCACATACGTTCCCCGCGTCGTCAGTGCGCCCGTAAAGAGCAGAGGCACCACCGATGTGGCGAGCAGGGCCGGCGCCACCGTGTCGGTGGGGTAGCGCCGTATGACCAGCAATGTTCCGCCCGCAGCAACTGTTGCGAAGACAACTGCGAGGATAACGAGATTCACTGCATCGGACGGGGTACCAAGAGTGATGGCGAGGAGCAACGCGCCCGCGACCGGAATTGTCCGCGCCGCGTGTAGCCCTGGCCAGTTTCGCTGATACTGCGCGGGGAAGCTCGCAGCGAGCAAGACAATCAAAAATGCGAGCAGCAGTGGGCTCAGCCCGTCGGTGATGACGGGCGCGAGCACGACGGTCCCAATCACAACGATGAGGGCCAGTAGTTGTGAATCCCAGCGCAAGGCGAGGCTCAGGCCGGCCGCTGCGACAAGCAGCGCCGTGATCAGCCCAGCTATGGGTGGCACCCATTCGTAGAAGGACGTGATGGCGAGGACATCGAGGTAAAGACCAGCCACACCGGTGGCCGCCAGGGTGACGGCGCCAACGCGGCCGCCAGGACGTTCCGCGACGCGCCAGGCGACCGCAATCAGGGCGAGTGAGAAGACTGCACCGGCAATCACCCTCGCAAGTGGCCCGAAGTAGCCTGCTTGGGCTGCCAGCACGAGAAGCAGCACCACGCCGATGAGTGTGAGCGCGGCCCCGGACACCGCGAGCACCCGGCTCACGACTCCCTCGCGGTCCCACCACCGCTGTCGAGCCGGGACAGGGCCCACTGCTCGCTGAGGTTCTAGATTTGGCTGCGAATACGGCGAGTAGGGCACTGACGCAGGGGCGGGCGGCTGCACCTGCGCTGCGGGCTGAACCGGCGCAGGCAGCCGAGCCTCGTTGGTATCGCGCTGTTCGATCCGGTGCTGCAATTCGCTGAGTTCAGCTCGCGCATAGTGCAGTTGCGAGCTGACCTCGTTGAGGCGAGTGGCGAGACGCGCAGCGAGCTCGCGATCGTTGGTGTGCGGATTCACTCAAGCATTCTGCACTGCGCACGGCTCAAATGCAGTGCTTCACCTGGCGGGCGAGCCTACGGGAGCAAGGTAGTCAGGAGATCGGGGTCCAGACCGCCGAACGTGTTGAGCAGGAATTCGATCGCTGCGGGACCGCCGAGGCCGCCAGCGATGCCGAGGAAGATGCCACCGAGCCCGAGAGCGGTGCCGCCGAGGCTTCCGCCGAGAACATTGAGCAGAATGTCTTGAATCATCGGATTCCCCCTAGGGTCATGTACTGCACGCGCGATATCTACGGTGCTCAGCTAATTCAAACACGGCGCCAGCTTGGGGATTCACAAAATCGCTGGCTAGGCTGACACTCACGGTGGCAGACTCACTGCATACCTTACGGTGAGGGAGGTCACTCATGAGCGAGCATCATCAAGTTCCTGACGAGCAGAAGCGGCAGTTCAAGGAAGCGCTTGCGCAGAAGAACGCCCACGATCACGACCCGCATAACAACCATGCGCATGGGCAGGGCAAGGCCCACGACGCCCACGGTGCCGAGGGGAACAGGAAAATGTTCCGCCGCAAGAGCGGCTAACCAGGCGTTCGCAGGGATTCTAGGAGCAGCGTCAGGCTAGAGATCGTATCGCTGAGGTCGCGCACCCGATCGCCGGAGTGCGCGAGCCACAGCGCGGCTTCGTTCATCGCGCCCGAGAGCAGATGGGCGATTGGAGCGACGGGCTGCGAGGCGATGACGCCGGTATCCATCAGTTCCGCGAGTGCTGTTTCGAGCTGTCGCATCGATGTGGCGGCATCGTGTCCCCGCCACGCGTGCCATCCAATCACTGACGGCGCATCGATCAGCATGATCTGTGCCAGGCCGGGTTCGGTGCTCGCGGTCAGGAACGCCTGACATCCAGCGACGAGCTGGGTCCACGCGTCGGCGTCTGGTGCGGCCGATTCGATTTGTGCGGCGACCTCTAAGTGGCATTCGTGCACTACTGCCTCAAAGAGCGCTTCTTTTCCTGAAAAGTGGTGGTAGAGGCCACCTTTGGTGACACCGGCGGCGGATGCAATCTCATTGAGGCTGACGTGCGCGTAGCCGCGCTCTGCAAAGAGTTGCCGCGCGTGGCCGAGCAGTGCGCGGGCTGTCTTGTCACGTTGTTGTGCCTTGGTGCGTTGGGGCATGGCTAACTTTAGCAGTTGACCTACCGACGGTCGGTATCTTATCGTTGAACAATACCGACCGTCGGTAGGTGAATGGGGTCATGATGAAAATCTCAAGCTTTTATCCAGTAATCTGCACCACGAAGCTCGATGAGTCGCGTGCCTTCTACCTGCAACATTTCGGTTTCGAGGTTGCCTTTGAGGCTGAGTGGTACGTCAGCCTGCGCAGGGAAGGGTCACACGGACAGACGTACGAGCTCGCCCTGCTCGACGCCACCCACCCCACACTCCCTGACGGGTTCCGGAACCCAGTTCAGGGCCTGCTGCTGAACTTTGAGGTCGACGATGTGGATGCCGAGTATCAGCGACTGAGCGGTGCGGGTGTCGATATCGAGTTGACTTTGCGCAGTGAAGATTTCGGTCAGCGCCACTTCATCGTCAGCGATCCTTCTGGTGTGCTCATTGATGTCATTACCGAGATTCCGCCATCGGAGGAGTTCGCGGCCATGTTCGCAGAGCCGGGCGGGCAGTAGCACACTTGGCGCATCGCCTTGCCGGGCTAGGCCACTCCGCGCTATGGCCTGATCGCGAACGCCTCAGTTGCTGACCGTGCACCCTCGCGTGCGTGGTACACAATTCGGTATGTTCCTGCGCACGTGTCCTCAGGCACTGTCCACTCCGCGCGGGCAATGAGCTGTCGGCGTCGCCGTGCGAACGTTACGCGTGTTTCCCAGTCGCCGTCATCAGCGATGTGTACCCAGCTGCCATCGCGGTGGTGTTCGACGTCAATGTAGTTCGGGCACATCGCATCCGCGGGATGAGCGGCAACAAACTCAGCGACAACGGTCGCACCGGGCCGGTACGAAGGCGAGGGCGCGGTAAGAACCCGGCCATATGTCCCGTTTTCGCGCCGCCGCACGGTGCGTGCTCGCAGGACATTCCGCGGTGCACCACGGTCCTGCGACTTCGGGAGCGCGGCGCGGCTGGTGAGGTCGCGAGCGAGCCGCACAAATTCCTGCTGGTACGCACACAGGGAGTAGCGGCCGAACAGCGTCGATCCGCCCTCATACTGCTGGGAGTCGTATTCCTCTGGAGTGGTGACATATTGGGAGTACGCATTGGAATAGCCAACGAGCAGGACGTCTTCGACGTTCACGCGCAGTTCCGCCGCGACGGAAGTGCGAATCCGAAGTCCCGCGACGATCGTGAACTCTGCCGGTCCCGCGACGAGGTGCAGCGTTCCGAGGCGCATGATTTGCAGCGGCAGGATGTTCGGTGTCCAGCCAAGTCGTCCTGACGGCAGCACCACGATACGGCGATCGTGGGATGCGAACGGCTTCCTCAGCCCCTCGGGGATGCCGATTCCAGGTCCATCTTCGACGCTCCCCGCCAGAGTGGGCAGTCCGATCGCACTGCTCCTAGTACGGTGCGGCTTGCCGTCAGGAGTGTAGGTTGAGTCAATTGCGACGTCAGACATGTCGACGTACTGCAGTCGCGAATCCACGCCGCCCCTCAGGGGCCGGGCGCCGTTGAATGCACCCAGTGCAGCACGGAACTGCCGGCCTCCAATCATCTGGGTGTTCGTGAACTCGTCTCGGGTGGGCCCAGTACCTGGCTTCAGCTCAAGATTCGGCGACATGTCGCCCGCGTTTGTCTGCGGGAATGCAGCGACGAAGGGCCTGGTGTCGGCGCGATAGCGAACCCCGGCATGATCGTGTTCCCACTGGTACGCCGCGTAACCCTTGTTGTCGCCACTGATCAGCCGATTCGTGTTCGTCATCGAGGTTCCGTGGGTGGCAAAAAAGCTGATCGCACCCACATCCGTGCTGCCCTGGCGGAACCGCAGAACCGTCATAGCGGGATCGATCGCGCGCGGAAATTCACGCTGATCTTCGAGGGGGTTGAGGTCGAAGGCGGGCCGTGATCTATTCACACTCGCATCCCACAACTCGGTTTGCCCGACTGCGAGGGAGCCAGGGGCCATGGCGTCGTGAGCATTGCTGACCGCGGCCACGATCCCCGTGACAACTGCACCGAATGTCTTCTCGTGGAATCCCAGGGGTGCAAGGTTATACAGCAGATGGTGTGAAAATCCACCTGGACCGGCATGCGTGTGTGTCGCGGTAAGCAGCACATTCTGCTCCCCATACAGGCTGCCGAACTTTCCACCGAGTTCCACTAGCACAGCCTGGCGGACGGCGTCGAAAATCATGCCGAGATCCGCGCAGACAAACACGACCCGTGTGGTGCCGTCGTCGACAATGAATGCGCGTGCCCGCAACCGCAGATGGATACCCCCTGTGCGTTGCTGAGGCATCGAGTACCCCATCATCCCGTTGCCGTACGCCACACCAGTGACATCGGCGATCCCGCACCCGACGCTCGTCCCTGTCACTCGGTTGAGCGTAGAGAATTTCGGCTCTCAGCGGAGCATCTAGGCGGGAGCGACAGCGACGAATGTCTGCCCGGCGACATTCTCGACGCGAACCTCAGCGACGTCGTCGGGTGCTACCAGCGCTGATCCGCTGAGGGTGGTTCCCTCCGCTTCACCGGTTTCGGAAACGAGCCAGCCACCTGCGATCTCTCGATTTCCTTCCCCATCGACCACGATCAGGTAGCACGGTTCCCCCGCAGGGATGCCAGTGACGGTTGCTGTGAGCCGGATCCAGCCAGCAGCGGGCGTTAGTTCAGCAATGAGTGTCGCACCTGTGGCGGGATCAGATCCGCTGATCGCAACCGGGGCCGGGCCGTCGAGTTCGGTACTTGACGTGCCTATTTGGTACCCGATGACAACGGCGACGCCGATGAGCGCCACCATAGCGGCGGCAGTCGCGCCCAACGCGATCGACATCGTTCTGGAGACACGACCAGGACGTTCGGATCTGGCCTGCCGGACGGCACGGGCGAGGACGAGGTCGGCATCCTCAGGTGCACCGTCGAGGAAGAACTCGTGCGGGATGTCGCCCAGTTCGTCCTCGAGCGCGCGCAGGGTCTCGACCTCCGCACGCCAGTCAGGGTGCTCCGCGAGATACTGTTCTGCGGCGTCCCGTTCCTCCTGTGACATCTGGCCGAACAGGTACTGTTCGATGTCGAAGTCCTTATCCTTCATTCGATTGCACCTCCTTCCTGAACGTGCTCTCTCTTAGTGTTCGTAAAGCGTGATGGGCGCGCGATTTGACGGTGCCGGGGGGAACGCCCAACTTCTCCGCGGTTTCATTGACGGTGTGCCCGAGCACGTAGACGCATTCGAGAACGTCGCGGTGGTGCGCGGGCAAGCGTTCCAGAGCGCCCATCAGTTCGAGGCGCTGCGTCACGCGGTCAGCATGATCGGGCTCGACTGGCTCGTGTGCCGGTGACTCGCGGACCTCGGCCGGCCGGGACTGTCGTGCACGCGACCGATCGATGACGATGTTGCGAACCACCGTGAGGAGCCAGCCCCGAACTGATCCCTTGCCATTGACCAGCGCGTCGGGATTGCGCCAGGCGCGCACCAATGCTTCCTGTACGACGTCTTCGGCGGCGGAACGGTCGTTGGTCAGCGATGTCGCGTAGCCGAGCATCGCCCGTCCGTGTTCAGTGAACAGCGCACGGATGATCGCTTCGTCAGCGTCGTTGCGCTGTCGGCGTGTGCGTGACGGCACCATCGTGGCCACCACCCGGCCTCTCCGTTGTTGTTCGTGCAGCCTACTTTTAACACGAACAGATCGGTCAAAACGCTCAAGATCGTGGGATAGTAAAAAAAGTAAATTTAAGGCCTTGCGGTGAACTTTAGTGGCCGGGCGTACGTGTGAATAGTTACCGGGCGGATGAGCCATCCGGGAACAGCACAGAAAGGCCTCACCATGTACCTTCGCTCAATGTCTCGCCTCGCCGCGGTTGCTCTGGCAGCGGTTCTTCTCAGCGGCTGCAGCGGTAGTGAGGACACCGGCACCGTGACCGGCGCAGACAGGACGGCCACCCCCGCGGTTACCGAGGCAACGCTCCTCGCCGAAGAGGAGCCAACGGAAGCAGCGGAAACCGGAGAAGCCGAAGACGCAGGCGAGGCCAGGCAAGCAGGGCAAGCGGGTACTTCCGCACCGGTACTCGCAAAGACTGAAGGCCCCCTACAGGTTTTCGAAGGGACAGCCCCGCCTGGAGTGGAGAACGCGGTCTCGCTCGTCGCCACCCCGAACGGGCAAGTTGGCACGTACCTGTCCGATGAGGAGGGCTTCACCCTCTACCGGTTCGACAACGATACGACGAATCCTCCTGCCTCGAACTGTGCGGGGGAGTGCGCCGAGACGTGGCCGCGCGTCCTGTTGAACTGGCCGGCCTCGGTGTATGTGGAGGGCGTCGACCCGGAGCTCGTCAGCTATATCGAACTGGAGAACGGTGACTGCCAGCTCACCCTCAACAACTGGCCTGTGTACTACTTCGCCAACGACCGGGAACCCGGAGACGTCAACGGACATGGAGTCGGTGACGTGTGGTTCGCCATCGCACCTGGCGGCGGCAAAGCGCAAGCGAGCTAGGAGCTTTCCATGAAATCGAGAGGACCGATTCTCACCCTCGTCGCCGTGCTGGCGCTGGGGGTGGGCATCCTCATTGTGAATATGACGCTGTTCTCACGCTCGGAGTCACCAGATCCCCCCGCAGCCGCGGAAACGGAAACGGCCCAACCAACCGCGGAGACGGTGGAGACAACGCCCGCTGAAGCGCCCCCCGAGCCTGAGGAGGACGCCCCGGGGTTTCCCGCCGAAGGCATGTACGTGATCGAAATGCCCTCAGAACAGGGGCCAATGGTCCTCGGCATCGCAGTCGAGGACGATACTGCGATCGCGTATGCCTGCGATGGGGCCGACGTGGAGATCTGGCTGCAGGGTGAAGTTACAGGCGACACGCTCGAGCTGACTGGACGCGATAACTCTTCGGTGACGGGCAGCTACTTCAATGGCGCCGTCGACGGTGTTTTCGCGCTCGCTGACCAGGAGTGGGACTTCATCGCCGAGGCGCAATCACCGCCTGCCGCGCTGTATGCGTTTGGTACCGACACTCGGGTCAGCTGGATTGTGCAGCAGGACGGTTCGGTGACGGGCGTACAGCGCAACCCCGATGGGTCAACTGAGCCTGCACCAGCGCTCGACCCCGATGGAACAGCCATCATCAACGGCCAGACCGTCCAGGCCAGCCTCATCACTGGCGCCGATGAGATCCCGTAAGGACAGGTGAATGAGTACTCAAGCCCCCGCAACCCGGGGATCAGCCGGCCTCATCGTTCCCCTCATTGCTGGTTTGCTGGTTGCGCTGACGCTGGGGGTGTACGGCAGATTCCACGAACCGACATACTTTTCCGTCAATGTCGCGGGCTTCTCCAGTCCCACGGCAGTGAAAGCGTGGCTCGCGACGATAGCCATTGCGTTTGCCGTTTTTCAGCTAGTTTCGGCATTCGTGATGTACGGCAAAGTCCCGTCAGTGCGGACGCCTGCGTGGATTGGCACCGCACACAGGTGGTCAGGCCGGGTCGCGGTGCTGGCGAGCGTCCCGGTCGCGGTACATTGCCTCTACGCGCTGGGTTTCCAGGATTACAGCACGCGGGTGCTGGCGCATTCGCTTTTCGGCTGCTTCTTTTATGGGGTGTTCGTGACGAAGATGCTCATCCTCACCAAGAAGGGACTTCCCGCCTGGGCGCTTCCGGTATTCGGTGGTCTTGTTTTCACTGGGCTCACGGGACTGTGGCTGACCTCGTCACTGTGGTTCTTCAGCAATAACGGCCTGACGTTCTAGACAGAAAGGTACCCACGTGGATTTTCAGTGTGTTGACCGCCGTACCGCCCTCAAGGTCGCAGGTCTGACGTGCGCGGGCGCCACGGTTGCCGGATGTGCGACCTACGGAGCGCAGGACAATGAGCCCGCCGAACCAGTAGCGCCCGTCACAGTCGATCCGAATGCGGAGGCCGACCCTGCCGAGGCCGCTGACGCGCTCGCAAGTATCGATGATATTCCGGTAGGTGGCGGCGAGGTCTTCGCCTCGGAACAAGTCGTGGTCACTCAGCCTGCCAGCGGCACGTTTCAGGCATTTTCCGCGGTGTGCACGCACGAGGGCTGCATCGTCGCGAACGTTTCCGACGGGACGATCAATTGCTCCTGCCACGGAAGCCGTTTCAATCTTGACGGCTCTGTGGCGAACGGACCTGCCGCCAGTGCCCTTCCACCACGACAGATTTCGATCGCGGGACGGTCCATCATTCTCGGCTAATGCTCCTTCGGTCGCTACATCGCTGGTTTCGAGGCGAGGTAGTAGCTGTTGAGAATGTCCTGGTCGACATGTTTGATCTCGATGTCAGTGAAGCCAGCCTCTGTCAGCATTTCGGTTGCCTTCTGCTCGCCCCAGGCGGTGCCGAGTCCCTCGCCGCCGAGGGCGAGTGACACCGTCATACAGTGGGCCGTCGACACTGTGTAGAGCATGACTCCGAGAGGATGGTCCAGGTTGTCCTCGAGCCTGGATGAGGCGCGGATATCGACCATGACGAAGGTGCCGCCCGGTTTGAGTGCGGTGAAGATCTGATTCAGCACACGTGCCGGGTGGGCCTGGTCGTGTATCGCGTCAAAAGCGAAAACGACGTCAAAGCGGTCCTCTTCCCCTAGCTCACTGACATCCCTCACGATGAAAACGGTGTTCGGGAGGCCCATCTGGTGCGCTTCACGCTTCGCGGCGCTGATGGCCTCCTCAGCGAAGTCGAAGCCAGTGAATGTACTGCGAGGGTATTCACGGCCAAGGAGGTTGAGGGCATGACCGCTGCCACATCCGATGTCGGCGACGCTGATACCGTCGGTCAACCGTTCGTGGAAGCCCGGAACGAGAGGAACGATGACTGGCAGCAGTGCGGCATCGTTGGTTGCTGCACTGAGTTCAGCCATGAGTTCGTGGAAACGGGTGTACTCGCTGTACGGGACGCCTCCTCCTGCGCGGAATGACTGCAGCACCTGCTGCTCGACTGTGCTCAACAGCGGCAGCATTTGCGCCAGGGTTGCAAGGTTGTCAGGCCCGGCAGCTCTACTGAGCAGGGCCCCATGTTCCTCAGGCAGCACATACGTTTGGGCGGACGGGTCATACCTGACGATCCCGCCGACCGCCATCGCGCCCAGCCACTCGCGGACGTACCGCTCGTTGAGCCCTGCTGCCTGCGCGATCTCCTCGCTGGTAGCTGCCGGCCGGTCATTCAAGGTGTCGAATAGACGTGCCTGGTGACCGATGCTGATCATCAAAGTGAGATAACCGTGGTTGAGGATGGTGAGCAGATTACCTGCCGCGACCTCGATAGATGTCATGTTCTTATGCTGCGCCTGAGTTGGAGCACTAGTCATTGGGAGTTCGCCACAACACCAACATTCGCAGATGGTTGCTCAGTGACGATCTGCGAGCGATCACTTTCGGTGTTGCGTCCCAGATAGCGGAGGACAAAGTAGAGAGGAAGGACGAATGGGGAGAGCAGTATCGCCAAGAAGAGGACTGGTGCCATCAGCCATGGCGAAATCCGGCGATCTCTGCTGTCGAGGTAGATCCACCGTCCGATCATGAGGTCCCACGCGATGACTTGAGCCCACAAGCCGGCCAGCGCCTCCGGCCGGGCGACGTACTGCTGAAGGCTCGTGAGGTCGGGTGCGACGACGAGCGCCCAGAATTCTGGGAAGAGCGGAACGATGAGAAACAGGCAGACACTGAGACTGGGCACGACGATGAACGGCGAGGCGATTATCCGCCGCGTCGCCGACCATCTCGGCGCCAGGATCATCATGGCCCAGAACGGAGCGGCGAATAGGAACGACAGGGTGAATAGCAGCTCGGTCATACGGATGCTTCCTTCTTTGAGATCGCGGCTTCTCGGCGTTTCGTGCTGGAAGTGAGGACTGCGCTGGCGCTCGCGACCGTGGCGGTAAGTAGAAGCGCCAGCGCGGCGAGCGTGAGTGAATCCGGATGGATCAGCGGTTGCCCACGAAGGGCCTGCCAGGTGACGAGCGCGACGAACCCCGCGTAGCTCACCGCTAGGACGCTGATCAGGCGCGTTCTCGTGATTTCGTGCCGCAGGACTGGTATCCGCGGGGCCAGGAAGATCAGTACCAGCGCCGCGAGCGGGATGAGCTGAAGGGCGTGCATTCCGACGAAGTGCGGGATGCGGAGGTCGCCACCTTCGGTGCTCCAGCCAAGCAGGGGGAGTCCAGGGCCTCCGTCGGCAACACCAACGCTGTGGGCTCCCACCATCGTGGGAGTTTGGGCAGCGAGTTGGTCGCGCTGGTCAGGTGTCGGCATGACCATCAGGTACGCGAGACCCATCCCGATTACTGACAATGCGACGCCATAACGGATCGCGAGTGTCACTGACCTGTCGCCGAGGTTCTGCCGCCAGAGCAAGACTGCCCACACCAGGTTGGCGAGGAAGAGGACGACGATCGTTGCGCCCATGATGGACCACAGCGTGGTGTCAAGCGCGGTCAGGGTGTTGAAGTGGCTCTGCCGGCCCCGCATGACCTGGCCGGTGATGACGAGCATTTCACCGAATGCGGCCACTGTTATCACTGTTCCCAGCCACCAGCCGAATCGGCGCCACCTGCGTTGATACGACATCAGCCACGCCCACATGAGACCGTACGCAAGAAAGGAGACGGCGAACTTGAAGGGTTTCGCCCAGATTGGGGCGCCACCGATTACACGATCATCGACAGCGAGGCCAAGGATGGAAACTACGGTCAGCACAGCCATGGTGGCGGCAAGAATCATAAGCGGGCGGTGCGCCTGCCAGAGCGTTCGGACGAGTGTCATAATGATCTCCAGGAGCCAGATAGATAGTAGATACTTCTACTATCGATAGTGTAGCTATCTAAATGGAGGTAGTGCAATGGCGCATTTGATGCGGATGGCCGAACTCAGCGCTCAATCCGGCGTCCCGGTCGCAAGTATCAAGCTCTACCTGCGTGAGGGCGTGCTGCCACCGGGCGAACGGACAAGCCCGAACCAAGCGCTCTACGGCGAGACTCATGTCCGGCGGCTGCGTCTGATTCGCGCGCTTCGCGAGGTAGGGGATGTGCCACTCGCCGCCATCAAAACGATAGTGGGCGCGCTGGACGCCCAAACCGGATCTACCCACGAGATCCTCGGAATGGTCCAGCAGGCAATCACAGCGCCGGTCGACGATTCAGCGAAGGACGAAGTTGTGGAAAAAATGGTCGATGAAATCATTGCGGAGCAAGGCTGGTTCACACACCGAAACCCGGCCCGTGACATGGTCGTTGCGGCGTTGTCCCGGGTAATCGAACTCGGCGGAGACCCCGCCCAGTATCGCGAATTGCTTTCCGCGTACGCACGCGCAGCAGAGATCGCGGCACGCGCCGACATTGCTGGGATCGCGCAGGAACTCGAGTCAGACACCATTGTCGAGGAAGCAGTGACATGGACTGTACTCGGCGACACAGTGTTGTCGGGGTTGCGGCGGATCGCACAAGAAAACGGCTCCGCGAAGTTGTTTCGCCCAGAGGTGAGCGAGTGAGCGCGGCAGGAACGGCGCGGCGGGCAATCGTCGTAGGAGGAGGCATCGGCGGGCTCGCTTCGGCGGTGGCGCTGACGCACAAGGGCTGGGACGTTACTGTGCTTGAACGGGCGCCGCAGTTCCAGGAGATTGGCGCAGGCGTGACGTTGTTCCCGAACGCCATCCGAGCGCTCGATTACCTGGGCTTCGAATCGAAACTGTTTGTCGGACAGGGAATGCGTGCAGGCGGCCTGCGAAGCAACACCGGTCGCTGGCTGATGCGTCAGGAGGTTTCGCAGTCAGACGTCGCTCCCGTGCACCGTGCGTATCTGCATGACATCCTGCGGAGTGCGGTTCCGGGCGAGTCTCTCATCGCTGATTCCCGCGTCACTGCGGTCACGCTCACCGGTGAGGTCGAGTACTGCAAGGACGGAGAGACGCGAACGGTCCACGGTGACCTGATCGTCGCGGCAGACGGAATTTCCAGTGGAATACGCGCGCAGCACTGGCCGGAACTTCCGCCCCCGCAATACGTCGGTGTCACGGCGTGGCGCGCGATCGCGGAGGTTAGAAATCCCCACGATTTCGGCTTGACGCAAACCTGGGCACCGGGTGCGGAACTTGGGATCGTTCCGCTTATCGACGGCCGGATCTATTGGTATGCGGCGCTTCTCGCGCCCCAGGGCGAGCGCTTTGCGGACAATCACGCGTACGTTCTAGAACGATTTGGCGCCTGGCATGACCCCATACCTGAACTAGTTGCTGCCACCGAGCCGGGTGCCTTACTCCATCACGACCTGTTCCACGCCTCCCGGCAGCCAAAAACGCTCGTTCGCGGCAAAATTGTGCTTCTCGGTGATGCGGCGCATGCGATACCGCCATTCCTGGGGCAAGGCGCATGCCAGGCGCTCGAGGACGCGGCGACGCTCGGCGCGTATATAGACACGCGGGACGGGCTGGATCGCTACGACCGCGTCCGTCGCGAGCGTGCACATGCCGTCGCGAAAGCGACCAGAATGACGGGGCGCATGGGGATATTCGTGCGCAACCCGGCTCTCGCTGTAGCGCGCAACGCTATCGTGCGAGCTACACCCGGAAACATCGCGAGGCGCGCGATGGACCGCGTCACGCGATGGGAAGTTCCGGCCACGTAAGGGAGGCGTCGTGCTGCTGCCAGGCCACGTCGCCCGCGGTGTCGCCGCGGGGACAATAGATCTCGCTTTCCGTAGATGGACGTCGCTGAGGATCACGGTCGGTTCGGTGTTTACCACGAGTGCGGGCCTCGTGCGGATTGACGAAATTCAGCAGGTAAAGCCTGAATCGATTACCGAAGAGGACGCGCGACGCGCGGGTTTTTCATCCGTGGCCGAGGTGCGCGCCGCACTGCGCGGTTCACCGGACCTGCCTACCTACCGTATTGCCGTCTCGTGGGCTGGGAAAGATCCGCAAATAGAACTGGCTGAACGCACTGATCTCGGCGCCCTGGAGGTCGCAGACATTGATGCGTCGCTCGCGCGCCTTGATGGCGCGAGCAAACGTGGCGCATGGACGCACGCGGCGTTAAGGGTGATTGGCGAGAATCCCGCTGTGCGGGCAAGTGATCTCGCCGCCCGACTCGGCTACCCCGACGTGCCTGCACTCAAGCGGGACGTCCGGAGACTCAAACAGCGCGGACTGACTCAGAGCCTCCCGGTTGGCTATCAATTATCACCAAGGGGCCGAAAGTATCTGGCTCTCCGCGATGATCATTCGAGGACACAGTTTGATGGCGAAAGCTAACGATCGATGCGCTTCGCCGCGCGCCTGTGACATCTGATCGCTTACAGTTGCCCCGGTAGTGCACCCGAAAAGGAGGCGGAATGGATTCGCTGGGTCCCGAGTTTGCAATGATCACCCCAATGCTGGACATGATGGGATTCGTCCTGCCGATCTGGCTCGAGCAATTCACACAGCAGCAGGTTGACCTCATCAACTACTTGCTGGTGCCGTACGGCATGGAGGCACTGCCCGCTGTCGATTTCGGTCTTGACTACGACATCAACGAAATCGAAAGCGCGAGCATCAGCTGAATCAGCGGCATACAACCTGGTTTGGGGTATCGCCAAGCGTGATACCCCAAACCAGGTTGTGCCCAAAGTTCGCCTACTTTGGATGTGTGAGAGCACCAGATCTTGGGAAGCCTCCTGTTGCACGACGAGTTCGCAACATTGAAGGGATGGAAGCCGATGATCCTGGTGCTGACCGCGCAAACCGGCGTGGAGCGGGACGAACTACTCGTTCCTCTGAAGCATTTCCGTGAGGCAGGAGTTAAAGCCGTACACGCTGCTCCCGAAGCTGACGCGGTGCAAACGTTTCTTCACGACACCGATAAGGACGCGGTAGTCACTGCAGATGTAGCGCTTTCAGACGTGAACGCCGCAGAATACGATGCGATCATCATCCCTGGTGGCACCGTCAATGCAGACAAACTCCGCGGCAACGATGACGCCGTACAGCTTGTCAAGAACTTCGCTGAGGCGGGAAAACCGATCGCTTCAATCTGTCACGGCCCGTGGATCCTCGTTGAAGCGAATCTGCTCCGTGGCAAGAAGGCAACCTCATACAAGACACTGCGCACTGACATCACCAATGCCGGCGGCGAGTGGGTCGATGAGCCAGTGGTCCGCTCAACTGAGGGCGGCTGGACGCTGATCACGTCGCGCAATCCAGGTGACCTGGAGGACTTCTGTGCCGCGATCGACGAGGCACTGAGCTGATCAGCGCATGAGTGCCGCGAGATACGGAGTCGTGTCAGTCAGGGATGCTGCCATCGTGCTGTCATGGTCCTCAGCAGGGTAGTAACGCACTGTGGCAGGCTCGTTGTGTGCTCGTAGCTGTGACGCCAGAAGTTCAGTTAGCGGGGCCCACACGGTCAAGTCAACGCCGCCCTGCGCGATGAAAAAGGGGCGCTCGTAGCCGATGGTGGGTACTTCCATCGCATCGCGAATCACGGCGAAGAAGGACGCGTCGGTCAGCTGGCGGGAAAACAGCTGACCGATACCGATCCCGGTAACGCGTTCGCGCTGGTCCCAGTAGCAGAGCCTTTCAGCATCGCTGACGACACGTTTGCCGAGTTCGGTGAGGTACGAATCAATTTCGGCATCCGGGTAGGTGGCGCGCAGGCTGGCCATGATGTACGACACGAAGACCGTCAGCCCGGGCTGGCTGACGTCGGGGAGCCACGGGCCTGCAGCGGAAATCAGATACTCCAGATGTGACGGCACACCGGTGCCGACGCCGCCACGGAAGTCGAGTTCGGGGGCGTACGCCGGAGCGAGCCGCGTGGTGAAGAGTGTCGCGTGGCCGCCTTGTGACTGGCCTATTGCTGCCCATGTTGCGGAGAGGTCGGCGTCGACCGCACGACCCGCTCGAACCATATCGATGACGCTGTAGGCCGCTGCTTCTCCGACCAGGTAGGGATGAACGCCGGGCGTTCCGAGCCCCGAATAGTCTGTCGCGGCGATTGCGTAGCCTTGCGCAAGCCAGTGCCGGAGATAGGTGACATCGCGCTCGGACCGTCCGGCGACCGAGGGTGCGCAATCATCACCGAGCCCAACCGTGCCGTGCGCCCAGGAAAGGACTGGCCATCCTCCGGCTGGAGGTGTGCCCTCGGGCACGAAGACCGCGCCTGTCACCGGTGTGAGATCACCTGAAGCACTGGTCGACCAGTAGGTGAGACGGTGAGCGCGAGCGGTGCCAGGCAACCACAGATGGGCTGGAAGCGGTGCCGAGTTAAGGACAGTACCGGGGAGCGCGTTTGGGGATGCAGGTTCAGCGGACGCAGCTGGGAGTGCAAAAACGCTGGCCGAGAACAGAACGAGCGAGAGCACGGACGACGTGACAGTGCGACGCATCCTCTGACCTTATTCGCTTCCCTTGCTCGTGAGACACTTATCGCGTGCGTGAGGTTGAGATTCGCGATGAGAGCATCCGGCTCGGTCAGTTCCTGAAGCTCGCAGGATTTATTGATTCCGGAGCGGATGCGAAAGCAACTATTGCCGATGGTCATGTGAGCGTCAACCGCGAAACTGAGGTCAGGCGGGGCCGGCAGTTGCGTGATGGCGACGTCGTCACGATTGGCGGTGACTCTGTCCGCGTGGTGAGTGCGACGGCTTCCAATGACTGAGAAACACGCTTTTAACCACACCGCATAATGGACGGCAACTTCTGCCGCTAGTGTTTGCAGCCATGCCGCGCCGGTTGCCTTCCCCGCTGATTCCACGCTTGCTGGGGCATCATGACGCGGGTGAGCGCGTCGCGATCATCGACGAACTGCGATCCGTGATCTTGTCGGGTGATGTGCCCGCTGGCACTGTGATTCCGCTGCGGGAAGTTGCAGACGCGTTCGGAGTAAGTCAGATCCCGGTGCGTGAAGCACTCAAAACGCTGATGGGTGAAGGCATCATCGCGCATCGCCGGAACGTCGGATACCGCGTCACGCAGTTGACTCGCGCTGAACTGCGCGAAATCTACCTGATCAGAGGGGGGCTGGAGAGCGCGGCGCTGACCGCGGCTGTGGCCGCGGCATCCGAGCGCGACTTTGAGCGAGCCCGCTCAGTCCACCGTCAATGTGCCTCGGCGTCAGCTGCCAGAAACGGCCGCGAGTACAACCGTCACAGCCGTGAATTTCATGAGGCGCTGACCGTTCCCTGCGGGATGCAGCGGCTGATGCATATGCTGCAATCCGCGTGGAATCTGACGGAACCAGTTCAGCCCATGGCGCATATCGGCAATGCGGACCGCGCCGCTCTGAATGAAGATCATGGGCGCATGCTCGCGGCGTTCACAGCACGTGACAGTGCGGGCCTCCTGGCAGCAGCCAACGAGCACAACGAGAGACTGGCGCTCGTGGTGGCCGGTCTCGGTCGTGCTGCTGGGCTCACCGACGACGCCGTTTGAGATCCTTCGTCGCGTGTGCCAGTTCGGCACCCCAGTCGCGAGCACGATCCAGTTCCCCCGGAACCAGCGGGCCCTGCATCCCTTCGACGTGGAACACCACTGGTTTCGCGGCGAGACCAATGTGCCTGTGCTTCAATGCACGGGCGGCGCTATGTGCCGCGGAACCAGGCAGCCAGCGCGGGGCAGCCGCCTTCGTACAGAACACCGCAACATCTACGACTGCCTCACGGTCCGCAAGCGTGGGCAACCAGTCTCGCAGTGATACGCGCTGGGTGACGAGATAGGGCTGACGGTTCGCGGCGTCGAGCCGCGTCTGGGGGCGTGACATGCCGAAGGTATGGGTTGGCCCGCCCGCGACCACAAGGTCCACGTCAGCGAGCGCCCCTTCTGTGATGTCGTCAAGGTTGAGAACCGTGACGTCCGAATGCTCCGCGACTCCCTCACCGATTGCTTCGGCGATGGCGCGGGTGTTGCCGAACATCGATTCATAGACGATGACGGTCCGCATCATCGATCCTCTGCGGAGTATGGGCAGCGGCGTGATCCGGCGCGAACCCAGTCGGTGTTAGTGCCATCAGCCCCGTTGTTCACTGCGTCGGTCAGCCGGTATTGGGCGAGGCGCTCGCTCATCTCGGGCAGGCCGTATAGCGAGCCGCCGGCGAGGTCCGCGAGACAGCCGCCGAGGACGGCGCCGATCACTCGCGGCGTGAACGCGTGCCCGAACTGCAGGTGGAGGCGCGCCGTGGTATCCCAGCAGGCAGTGCATGCGGGTGTGGGCGGAACTTCCTGCGCGGTGGGGGACACCTGGCCAAGGATGCTGCACATAGACAACGGGTTTTCCTTCTCGCTGGGGGTCAACGGGCCGCTAGTGGGGTACTGCCATCACACCGCGTATCGACGGTGGGGTGTAGGGCCGTTAGGGGGTGACCTCATGGGACTTTCGGCCCTTGGGAGGTCGGCGGGTTCTCACTGTGTGGATCTGGTGTCGCGGATCACCCCATAGTTCGCTAACACTTGAGGGATGGCAGATTCGACCACCGCACCCCGGGAACTGACTGAACCGCTTCGTGAGGACATCCGCCTGCTTGGCGGAATTCTCGGTGAGATCGTGCGGGAGCAGGCGGGCGAGCGAATTTTCCAGTTGGTCGAAACCGCGCGCACGGAGTCATTCCGGCTGCGTAGATCCGAAATCCACCGCAGTGAACTTGCTGCCCTGTTCGATGGCATCGACACGGCGGATGCAATTCCGGTAATCAGAGCATTCAGTCACTTCTCGCTCCTGGCGAATCTGGCAGAGGACTTGCACCGCGAGCGGCGCCGCGCGGCGCACCGAAAGGCGGGCGAAGCGCCGCAGAACAGCAGTCTTGCCGCCACATACCGCAAACTCGATAGCGCCGATCTGCCAGCGGGGCGCGTCGCGGAACTGCTCAAAGACGCGCAGGTTTCGCCTGTGATCACCGCGCACCCGACGGAAACTCGCCGCCGTACTGTCTTCGAGGTCATCAAAAGGATCACCGCGTTGATGCGCGAACGGGCACGCCCGGATCTGGAGCCCGAAGATATTGAGCGAATCGACCTCAACCTGCGCCGCCAGATCCTCACACTGTGGCAGACGGCCGTGATTCGGCTCAGCCGACCGCAACTCGAGACTGAGATCGACGAAGGCCTCCGTTACTACACCATGTCGCTGTTTGAGGTCATCCCGGCGCTCAACGCGGAAATGCGCACCGAACTGCGACGGCGCTGGCCCGCGACAGACGTGCTGACCCATCCGCTGGTCCGGCCAGGCTCGTGGATCGGTGGTGATCGCGACGGCAACCCGTACGTGACAGCTGACGTCGTGCGCACGGCCACTCGCCGCGCTTCGATGCTCGCTCTGGAGCATTACCTCAATGAGCTCGAAGCTCTCGAGCAGGAGCTGTCCATGTCAGACCGGCTCGTCACCGTCACGCCGGAGCTGGCTGCGCTCGCTGAAGCCTCGGGAGATGACGGGCCCTCACGCGCCGATGAACCGTACCGTCGTGCATTGCGCGGTATTCGTGGGCGACTCAGTGCGACGGCAGGTGACGTTCTCGATGAGTTGCCTCATCACTGGCTTGAGTCGTCTCTTACTCCGTACGGCCGCCCTGAGGAACTCCTCGCGGACCTTGAGACGATCGACACCTCGCTGCGGAAACACAGCGACGGGATCCTTGCTGATCAACGCCTTGCAGCGCTCCACGAGGCGGTCCTGACATTTGGGTTTCACCTGTGCGGGCTGGACATGCGCCAGAACTCCGAAACACACGAGCAAGTCGTCGCTGAACTTCTTGCCTGGGCAGGTGTCCATCGCGACTACAGCTCGCTCCCAGAATCTGAGCGGGTCGATGTGCTGGTCACCGAATTGCGCACACGCCGACCACTGATCAGGCCGGACGCGAAGCTGAGCGATCTCGCCCACGGAGAGCTCGCGATTGTGAGAGCGGCCGCGGCGGCTATCCGCGATCTTGGACCTGACGCCGTTCCGCACTACATCATCAGTATGTGCTCATCGGTCAGCGATATGCTCGAGGCGGCAATTTTGCTGAAGGAAGCGGGCATTTTTGATCCTGGCAACAGTGATGACGGCCCGTCCTGCAGCGTGCGCCTCATACCGCTCTTCGAGACCATCGACGACTTGCGAGCCGGAGCGAGCATCCTTCGGTCGACGCTCGACGTCCCGCTCTACCGGGATGTGGTCCGCGGTCAGGGGAACCTGCAGGAAGTGATGCTCGGGTATTCAGACTCGAACAAGGATGGCGGCTACGTCACTGCTAACTGGGCGCTCTACCGGGCCGAACTCGATCTGGTGGAAGCCGCTCGTGATGTGGGAATCCGGTTGCGTTTGTTCCATGGCCGCGGGGGCACGGTTGGCCGCGGTGGTGGACCCAGTTACGAGGCGATCCTTGCGCAGCCGCCGGGAGCGGTCACCGGTTCACTGCGCATCACCGAGCAAGGGGAGGTGATTGCCGCTAAGTACGCGGAACCGCTGATGGCCCGCCGGAATCTTGAAAGCCTTGTCTCTGCCACGCTGGAATCGACGTTGTTAGATGTGGAGGGGCTGGGCGACGATGCCGAAGCGGCGTACACGATCCTTGATGAGCTCGCTGAACTCGCCCGCGACGCCTACACCGACTTGACGCAACGCACCCCAGGCTTCATCGAGTACTTCAGAACATCCACGCCACTCGCGGAGATCGGTTCGCTCAACATCGGGAGCCGCCCAGCGAGCCGGAAGCCGACTAAGTCTCACCAGGATTTACGCGCGATACCGTGGGTTTTGTCGTGGACACAATCACGCATCATGCTTCCGGGGTGGTACGGCGCCGGCAGTGCATTCACAGCCTGGGTGGGCGACGATCAGTCCCGGCTGAAACAACTGACGGACCTGTACAAGCGGTGGCCGTTCTTTCATTCGGTGATGTCGAACATGGCGATGGTGCTGGCGAAGTCTGATATTGGACTTGCGGCACGCTATGCCGAACTCGTTCCGGACAGTTCAGTGCGGGATCTGGTGTTCGGCAAGATTCGGGAGGAACACTCCCGGACGGTGGACATGTATAAAGCGATCACCGGCTATGACGACCTGACGGGCGACAACCCTGCGCTGCACCGCTCAATTCACAACAGGTTCCCGTACCTTGAACCGCTCAACCATTTGCAGGTCGAACTGCTGAAGCGTTACCGGTCTGGCGATGACAGTCCGTACGTGCGGCGCGCTATCCACATGACCATGAATGGGCTAGCGACAGCGCTGCGTAATAGCGGATAGTCACCAGCGTTCGGTGATGACGTCGACGACCGCGTCGGGTGTTTCCCAGGGGGGAAGGTGCCCCGCGTGCCCGATCGTGGTGATCGTGACGTTGGACATTCCCCGGTACACCTCGAGGGAACGTGGGTCGACACGGCGGTCTTCCAGGCCAAACACGACATCAGTGCCGATTCCGAGAGCGCGGAGCCGCGACGCGAGCGGCTCCTCACCCAGATAGGCGTCGATCGCCTTCGACGAGCCGGTGGTGCCGCGGGGGCCTGCTCGCTGCAGGTCATCAAACACGAAATCAGGCACTGTGCCGCCAGGCCCTACGATCGACTGCAGGCCGGCCCGGATCTGGGATTCTGGTGCCAGGCGCCAGACGAGCGGGCCGATGACCGGCAGCCTGATGATCCTTTCGCTCAGAGATCTGGCGCCGGACCGGCTTGCGAGAGTGGGCGACGTGCTGATGAGGATGAGGCGTTCCACCAGCTCGGGGGCCTGCTCGGCCAGCGCGGTTGCGACGAGTCCGCCCATGGAGTGACCGACGATGATCGCTGGTTTGATCGCAGCGTCCCGCAACACATGGGCGACATGTGATGCTTCTGCGGATATCGACACACCACCGATGAGCGCCACGGCGCATGCTGGGACTGATACCCGGTCCAGTCCGTCCTCGACCTTGTCCCAGATGTGCGGTGAACCACCGAGCCCATGGAGCAGCACAACTTCGCGGTCGCCATCCTCAGTCATGCCCATAACGTACTCGGCAATTCCTCACAGGGTGTCGATCAACCCACCCTAAGGTGGCTGGGTCACACACCGCAGTTCCCGCACACTTGATACGTGGTTATTGCTCTCGTCAGCGCTCTAGTGTGCGCTGCTCTCGCTGCAGCGCTCGCGGTGCAATCGCACAGAACGCTGTCGCGGCTTCGTTCTGAAGCGGATGCCGCGTTCACGGACCTCGCCGCTGAATTGCGTTCACGGCACGAACTGGTGCCGCACGTTCTCGCTAGCACCCAGCGATATCTCGGCTCAGCGCGATACGAAGCGTCGAATGTGGCAACTGCCCGCCACGCTGCGCGGACAGCGACGATCGGCCGGCGAGGCTTGCTGAGACAGGCACGAGCGGAAAATGCACTCTCCCAAGCCCTCGCGGATATCTTCAGACTGGTATCCGAGGATCCAGCTGGTGCGACCGACCCAACGGTCACGTTTGTGCGCGCGCAAGTCGTTGACCTTGCGGATAGGGTTGACTCCTCTGTCCTGCGTTACAACACGGCCGCATCGCGGTACATGGCGAAACGGGGACGACCCCCGTTTGCACTGATGACGGGTATTTTCGGATTCGCGCCCCGCGAGGAATTTGTGCTGGAGGCATAGCTATGGACACCATCAACGTGGCGCTCGTCGTCGGTGCTGTCATCGTAGGGTTCGCCCTCTGGGCAGGCCTTGTCACAGCGCTCGCCGTGTCAACACGCTCCGCGCCCATTCGGCCCGGTGCGGCCACCTACGATCTGTCGGGAGAGCCACCCGCACTGGTCGCGTTCCTCACCGCACGCTTCCGCGCGGGGGAGACGGCTGCACCGGCGACGGTGCTCGATCTTGCTGCTCGTGGCGTCCTCAGCCTCGAGCACATTGGACCCGAATTGTCGCTCATACGTTTAAGGCGCCAGTCCAGCCGCGATGGGCTGAACCGGTATGAGCGCCTCGTATACGACCGGATTGTGAGTCTTGCGACAGCTGATGGTGTTGTCGCGACGGGAGCACTGGCGGAGGGATCCCGGCAGCTGAATTCGTGGCGCAAAAAGTTCGACAACGCAGTCCGTGACGCATCGCGTGACGCGGGTTTATCGGAGGCACGCTGGCATCGATCACATCACGTGATCCTTGCCGCGGCCGCGGTACTGCCCGCGTTCACGAGCGGAATCGCGTGGGCGGTGCTGATGCCCGTCACCGAGGGGGAGGAGACTGATCCGATTGGCGGGTTCATCGCTAGCGCCGCGATTGTGTACGCGGTGCTGATGTTGATCGCCGAGCGACTCAACTCCGAGCGTGGAACACCAGAGGGAGCGCGGGCTGCCGGGCACTGGCTCGGTGTGCGGGCTCAATACAAAACGTTGAGCTTTCAGGACAAGCCAGCGGCATCGGTGACGATTTGGGGCCGCGAGCTCGCGTACGCGGCCGCGCTGGGCCTCGCGGACCGGGCAGTCGTGAGTCTTCCCATCGCTGTGCCCGCAGACTGCGGACAGGCCTGGTCCGACTTTGGCGGACTCTGGCACCTCGTACAAGTGCGCTACCGCGGAGATGGCCCTCACGGACGGGTCATCTGGGGCCGGTCACCGCGCGACGCTGCGGGTGTGGCGTTGCTGACAGCTGTGATCACGATGCCGGTAGTGGTCATCGCCACCGCTCTGCTTTCAGCTTTCGCCGGTCTGCCGGGCGACCCCGTGTCTCTGGGCTTGCTGCTGAGCGCGCTGATTGCGGTCGCCGGCCTCGCTCTCGCAGCCAGCGATTCGGCTTCGCAAAGCACCATCAACGGGCAAGTCGTCAGGCTGCGACGGCGGGCGGTCAAGCGTTCAGGTGACTCGGTGACCTACCGTTATTGGGTTGCGATCGATGACGGCACGTCGCGGCGGGTCAACGCGCTGGGCATCGACGAGCCTGCCTGGTCGTCTCTGACTGAGGGTGACGTCGTCGAAGCGCGCGCAGGCCACAGGCTGGGCTGGGTGTATGGAATCCGCGTGGTTCAGTCGTCCCGGTTTCGTGACGGGACACTCGCATGACGTAACACCAGCGCAGTTGCCGAAAGTCCCTCGGGCGCGCGGCCTTAGGCCCTAGCCGGTAGGTTCGCAACAGTAGAGTCTCGGGAGTGGGTGTGTACTCAAGGAGGCGAACATGACGCAGGCTGCGATCGTTGCCGGTGTTGATGGATCTGCAGGATCGGAACGTGCGGTGCGGTGGGCGGCGCGGGAGGCAGTGCTTCGGCGTGCCCCGCTTCAGCTTGTTACCGCCATGGTCACCTCGCGTGCCGCGTGGATGCCGCCCGCGTTCTTCACACTCGTCGAAGCCGAAGCAGCAAAGAAAGTCGATGCGGCGCGGCTCATTGCAGAGGACGAATGCGGGGCCGGTTCTGGCGTGCAGATCACGACGTCGGTACTGCACGAGTCCGCGCGTCCCGGACTGATCAAAGCGTCGAAAGATGCTGCGATGCTGGTGCTCGGGTCGTCCGGCGAGGGGGAGTCCGGCGTAGCGCAGCTGCTCGGCTCGACGGCGATTGCACTGGCGGCGCACGCCTTCTGTCCTGTCGCGGTGATCAGGAAGCACTCCCGCAGCGTGCAATCACGCGCACGCGTCGTTGTCGGGGTTGACGGTACGAAGAACAGCGAGGCTGCGATCGCGGAGGCCTTCCGTGCGGCTGCGCTTCGGGGCGCTGAACTTGTCGCGCTGCACGCGTGGAGTGACTTCCGGATGTCTACGGCTTTCACGGACGTCGACTTGTCATGGGAAACGGTTTCTGCGGCAGAAGAAGCAGTGCTCGCCGAACGCCTCGCTGGGTACGCCGCTGACTACCCGGATGTTCCGGTCAGCCGCGCCGTGGTCCGCGATTCACCGCTGCCCCATCTGATTGCGCACTCTCGCCAGGCGGACCTCATCGTGGCAGGTAGCCATGGGCGGGGCGGCTTCACTGGAATGCTCCTCGGCTCGACCAGCGCGGCGCTCATCGAGCACGCACATTGCCCGGTACTCGTTGTTCGCAGCAGGAAATAGTGGGAGAGCCATGGACTACGCGCAATACCGGAAGTATGACGCTGTAGGACTCGCGTCCTTGGTCGCAGCGGGTGACGTGACGCCGGGGGAACTGCTCGAAGCCGCTATCGAGCGATGCGAGGCAGTGAACCGGCCGCTCAATGCAGTGACCACGCCGATGTATGGCATTGCCGCCCGGCGTGCACGAGAAAAACTTTCTGGGGCCCTCGCGGGTGTCCCTTTCCTCATCAAAGATCTGATGCAGGACTACAAGGGGCTTCCGACCGGCAGCGGTTCGAAAGCGCTGCGTCACGTCCGGGCCACTGCGCACAGCACCGTCGTTCAGAGGTGGCTTGATGCGGGCCTCGTGATCTTCGGGAAAACGAACACCCCGGAGTTCGGGCTGAAAGGCATCACCGAACCACAGGCCGGTGGAGTCACACGGAACCCGTGGAATCTCTCGCACACCGCGGGCGGCTCATCAGGCGGTGCGGCTGCCGCGGTAGTCGCGGGTATCGTCCCTGTCGCAGGTGCGAGCGATGGCGGTGGCTCAATTCGTATCCCGGCCGCGTGCTGCGGAGTGTTTGGCCTCAAGCCGGGCCGCGGGGTCGTATCGTGTGGGCCGCATCATGCGGAGTATCTGCACGGCGCGGCAACCGAGGGGGTCATCTCGCGGACGGTGCGCGACAGCGCAGTCATGCTCGACGTGCTGACAGCGAAACCTGACATGGGTGGGCCGTATCTCGTCGCGCGCCCTGAACAGTCATATGCCGCGCTCGCAGCACAAGACCCAGGCCGTCTCCGGATCGGCTACTCAACCCGTTCCCCGCTGGAAACGGACGTGCATGCCGAAGCCGTCGCGGCGGTCAGCGACGCCGCTGCGCTCCTCGCGCATCTGGGTCACGAAGTCGAGCCGGCCGAGCCTGCGATCGATGGCCGTCAGCTTGCTAGTGATTTCATTATCATGTGGTGCACGCAGGTTGCAGTAACCGTCGATGAAGTGCAGAAACAGACTGGAGCGAGCGCGGACGATTTCGAACTCGACACGCAGGCACTCGCCGCGGTCGGGCGTGCAGTAAGCGCGACGGAGTACTACACGGCCCACGAACGCTGGAACAGCTACAGTCGCCAACTCGGCGCCTTCCACGAGAAGTATGACGTCCTGCTGACCCCTACCATCGCGCGGCCTCCGGTCCGGATCGGGCAGCTCGATACTCCACCGGTCCTTAACGCTCTGCTGAGGCCAGTGCTGCGTCTCGGCATTGCGGATAAGTTCGCGTCCACGAGTGTCTGGAAGAACACGGTCCTCGCGAATCTCGCTACGGTCCCGTTCACTCAACTGGCGAACATCACCGGGCGGCCCGCAATGAGTGTGCCCACGTACCGGACCGCTGCGGGGCTGCCCCTGGGCGTACAGTTCGTTGGCGGCCTCGCATCGGAGGGCCTGTTGTTGAGCCTCGCGAATCAGATTGAGGCAGAGCGCCCCTGGGCTCATTTGGAACCTGTGTGAGAGATCGATGCCAATAGGGTGCGCGACGGGCCCGCACTTGCCACACTGGAAATGATGACGGCAGAGAAGATCACCAGCGCGGACGATTCGGCGCTCGCACGCGACCTGACCGAAGCGATGCGCGGTGAGGTTGATTTTTCAGCCCGCAGACGCGCCGAATATAGCTCCGACGGTTCGAACTACCGGTGCGTACCGGCAGGAATCGTGTTCCCGCTTGATGATGCGGATGCTGAAGCTGCGGTTGCGGTCTGCCGGAGACACGATGTACCGATAACGACGCGCGGTGGCGGTACCTCTATCGCTGGTAACGCTGTGGGGGATGGCGTGATCCTGGAGTTGTCGCGGCACATGAACCGCATCTTGAGCATCGACGCGGAAGCCCGCACGGCGGTGGTCCAGGCAGGTGTCATCCCCGATGTGCTGAACGCTGCGGTGGCCGAATATGGCCTTAGATTTGGTCCGGATCCTTCCACGCATGCGCGCTGCACAATCGGTGGAATGATCGGCAACGACGCGTGCGGCTCACACTCTGTGCGGTGGGGGCGTACGTCAGACAATGTGGTCGATCTCGACGTTCTCTGTTACGACGGCACCCGCATGCGAACGAGTGCTCCGCCGGAGCCGATCCGCGAAGCCCTGCGCGGTCTGGCCGGTCGCCATCGTGCCGAGCTGCGTACTGAACTCGGCAGATTCTCGCGGCAAGTGTCGGGTTACGGTCTGCACCATTTGCTGAATGAGAACGGCTTTGACGTGGGCCGCGCGCTCGTGGGATCAGAAGGTACGTGCGTTGTGGTGCTGACTGCGACGGTGAAGCTCGTGGAACTGCCGAAACAGCAGCGACTCGTGATCGCTGGGTTCACCGATTCCATTGCGGCTGCCGACGCAGTGCCGACGATCCTGCAGCACAATCCGCTGACGTGTGAGGGGATGGATGACCGCATCCTGGACGTCCTGCGTTCACGCCGGAAGAACGCGGTGCCAGATGAGACGCTTCCGCGCGGCTCGGCATGGCTGCTGATCGATGTCGAGGGCGACGATTCCGCCGCTTCGGCTCTCACTGATGCGATTGCGGACTCCGCGGGTCTCGAAGGCATTTCCACCGTCAATGATCCGGCGATCCGGCGTGCGGTGTTCAAAATCCGTGAAGATGGGTCCGGGCTCGCCACGCGCGCACTTGATGGAACGATGTCGTGGCCGGGCTGGGAGGACGCGGCAGTTCCGCCCGCGAAGCTGGGCAGCTATTTGCGTGACTTCGATGCGCTTGTCAAAGAGTACGGACTGACCGGCGTCGTCTACGGACATTTTGGTGAGGGCTGCCTGCACGTGCGTCTCGATTTTGACTTCGCCAGCCACGAGGGAATCGGCAAGTTCGAAGAGTTTATGGAGCGTGCCGCCGACCTTGTGGCCGGCCATGGGGGAGCGAACTCGGGGGAGCATGGCGACGGTCGGGCCCGATCAGCGGTTCTGAGCCGGATGTATAGCCCAGGCATGCTTCAGGCCTTCGCCGAGTTCAAGCGGATCTGGGATCCGGGAGGGAAACTGAACCCGGGGATCATCGTCGACCCGGCCGGTGTGGCGGATGACTTACGTCATTCGCCTGATAACCAATGGCGCAGCCTGCCCGTGAGCTTGGCGTTCCACGAGGACCGGGGTGACATCGGCAAGGCTGTCCACCGCTGCATCGGAGTGGGGAAGTGCCGCACCCTTTCCGGTGGTGTGATGTGCCCAAGTTATCGGGCCACCCTTGACGAGAAGGACAGCACGCGCGGACGTGCGCGCGTCCTGCAGGAAATGATCCTCGGTGAAACCATCACCGAGGGGTGGCAGTCCGAGGAGGTCGGTGAGGCGCTCGACCTGTGCCTGTCGTGCAAAGGCTGTAGCAGTGACTGCCCGGTCGGAGTCGACATGGCAAGTTACAAATCCGAATATCTGCACCAGCGCTATCACGGGAAAGTCAGGCCGCTGTCGCATTATTCGATGGGCTGGCTACCGTTGACGGCGCGGCTCGCCTCGAAGACTCCTCGCCTGGCCAACGCGGTAATGGGATCAGGGCTCAGCAGCCTGATTAAGCGGACGGGAGGGATCGACCCCGCTCGTGAGCTTCCGGCGTTCGCCCCTGGCACCTTCTTGAGGTGGTATTCGGTGCGCGGACGGAAGAAACACGGCAAGCCCGTTCTGCTGTGGGCCGACACGTTCACAAATTTCTTCTCGCCCTACGTTGGAGCGGCCGCAGTTGAGGTGCTCGAGGATGCGGGCTTCTCGGTGCATGTTCTCGACAAGCCGTACTGTTGCGGGCTTACGTGGGTCAGCACGGGGCAGCTCGATGATGCGCGGCGAGAGCTGCGGCGGGCACTCGGAGCGGCAGCCCCGCTCGTCGAGTCCGGCATCCCCATGGTGGTGCTCGAGCCCAGCTGCGCAGCGCTGTTTCGTTCGGATGGCGTTGAACTCCTTCCCGGGCGGGAGGCGGAGACAGTCGCCGGGGGAACCTACACGCTGGCGGAGTTTCTGCGGGAGCACGCCCCTGATTGGCAGATACCTGACGTTGTCGGCAAAGCTGCGCTTCAGGTGCATTGTCATCAGCACGCGGTAATTGGCGGCGCGTGCGACGCCGCGGTGCTTTCCGAGACGGGTTCCACCACGACTGTGCTCGATGCTGGTTGCTGCGGGCTCGCGGGGAACTTCGGTTTTGAAGACGGACACTTTGAGACGTCACGGAAGGTGGCGGAGACGGGCATACTTCCGGCGCTCGAGAAGCTGCCGGATTCCGTTGTCGTGGCCGATGGCTTCAGTTGCAGGACGCAGCTCGACCAGCTAGCTGGCATCCACGCGGTCCACCTGGCGGAGTATCTGAGGGCCGGGCTGGACTACGAAATATAACGCGCGGTTCACGCTGAGCCTCTCGGGGACTGCACAACTTGAGTGAACACGTGTACACTAAACTTCGTGTGGCGTTCAATGGCGTCGCACGCAGTAAGGTGTGCAAGCTCCGGAATTTCGGTATACGGCCGTTCTAGTCCGGGCTTAGAGAGTCAGCTCAGAGCTTTCCCGAGGAGCGGTATATGTCGAATCATCACTTGCGGGCTGCGGTTTTCCACGGTGACGCGTTGCGGTACGTCGATGTGGGCGAAGGCCCACCCGTAGTGCTTGTCCATGGCTTGCTTGGTTCACATGCGTCGTGGGGCAGCCAGATCGACAAGCTTTCGAAAGACTTCCGCGTGATCGCCGTAGACCTGTACGGATGCGGCGCGTCGGACAAGTTCAAGGGCGATTATTCGCTCAGCGCCCATGCGGCGAGCTTGCGAGACCTGATGCAGCACCTCGACATCGAGAAGGCTGCATTCGTCGGACATTCGTACGGCGGTGGTGTCAGCATGCAAATGTTGTACCTGTTCCCGGAGCGTGTGGAGCGCCTCTGCCTAGTGAGCAGTGGCGGGCTGGGGCCCGAGGTAAGTGCCCTGCTACGTGCGGCGAGCCTCCCCGGTAGCGAGCTTGTTCTGCCAATTGTTGCGTCCCCGGTTGTCCGCGGACTGGTCGGTGTCGTCGCCGCAGGAATGTCGCTGGTCGGTGCGCCGCTGCGTGCGCCCGCGAGCGTCGCAGAGGTGTGGCGCAGCCTGGGGACAGTCGCTGACCCCGCAACCCGCAGCGCATTTCTGTGTATCACCCGAGGTGTCCTAGGCCCGTTCGGGCAAACCGTCTGTGCCCTGAAGTATTTCCCTGACTACGAGGACCTGCCTGCGATGGTGATCTGGGGCCGTCAAGACAAGATGATTCCGGTCCATCAGGCTGAACGGCACCGCGAGGTCATGCCCCACGCGGAGGCTGTTGTTCTCGAGACGGCCGGTCACTTTCCGCATCTCGACGAACCTGATGCTTTTCACGAGGCGCTCGTGCCGTTCCTCGCCGCCGGTGCGAGCGAAGGCGGCCTCAAACTCCAGACCGGCTGACCGTCACCCTTCCTGCACCGTCCAGCCGGTATAGTCGACGGCTGGAGGTGGAGTGGTGACGGGAAGCGAAGCAGTACTGATACTCGGGGTTTTTATCGGCGGTGCCGCTCCCTGGCTCGAGGCGATTGTGGTGATCCCGGCAGGTATTTTGGCCGGACTGCATCCCGCGACCGCCCTGGTTGCGGGTGTTACCGGCAACCTGCTGACCGTCGCGCTCGCAGCCTGGTTTGGAGGGCGGATTCGACAGTGGTGGCTGGCCCGCAAGGAGCGAAAGGCAGTGACCGACGGCCCGACGATGCATAAGTCTCGGCGCCGAGGGTGGATCGAGGCATCGATGAAGCGCTGGGGGCTGCCTGCCCTTGCGATACTGGGACCGATCGGGCTGGGCACTCAGGTTTCCGCAGCGGTTGCGGTCGGCATGGGTACGGGGCCGCGCGCAGCGTTCGTCTGGGTGGGTGCGGGCACGGTCGGGTGGGCAATCGTCGCCGCTGCGCTGACCCTCGGAGGAGTCTCCGTCGCTGGCATTGGCAATTAACTCTCGACTTATATAAGTGTTCGCTGTATCGTCGTGGTGTGCACGCTTTTGATGTTCTCGGTGACCCAGTTCGGAGGCGCATACTCGAACTGCTTGCTGAGGGGGAAGAAGTCACGTCCGGAACGATCTCCGCGATCGTGCAACGCGAGTATGGAATTACTCAGCCCGCGGTGTCGCAGCATCTGAGAGTCTTGCGTGACAACGGGTTTGCCGCGGTGCGCAAGGATGGCTCGCGCCGGATGTACTCAGTGAGTACGGCTCCGTTGCAGGAGGTCGACGAGTGGCTGGACCGATTCCGCGCGTACTGGCAGCCCCATTTCGATGCTCTTGCTACTGAGATCGCTCGTGGTAAGCGTGCCCGCCGAACCAGCGATGAAAAGAGGCAAAATGATTGATGTCATGCACCAGATCAACGCAGTCACCCGCTCGGTCGAGTCGCGAACTTTAGAAGCAGGCGATGCGCGGGTCGTCACGGCGAGCCAGGTTTATCACACCGACGTGAAGGACCTCTGGGATGCGGTCACGAGCCCCGAACGCCTACCACGATGGTTTTCAGCGGTCTCGGGTGATTTGCGCGAAGGCGGCTCCTTCCAGATCGAGGGAAACGCTGGTGGCACGATCACGGCATGCGATCCGCCGCACGGATTTAGCGCAACCTGGGAATACGGTGAATCAGTAAGCTGGATCTCGGTGCGTATCAGCCCGGCAGAGGGCGGTGGTCGTGCACAGCTCGAACTTGAACACACCATGCTGGCCGATGACCATTGGACGCAATACGGCCCGGGCGCTACTGGGGTTGGCTGGGACTCGGCGCTTCTGGGTCTCACCCTGCATTTGCGCAGCGGTGAAGCTGTGGACCGGACGGCAGCGGAGAAGTGGATGATGTCCGAGGACGGAATCGCATTCATGACCGGTTGCGGCAATCGATGGGGCGCCGCGCATGTCGAGGCGGGTGCAGATGCAGCTGCTGCTGAGGCTGCGGCACAGCGGACGATTGCGTTCTACACCACCGTCCCGGGATAGGCTCGGCGTCAGGCCGCGTCGTCGAGGAACTCGTATATATCGAGCCGAAGGCGATCTGAAGCGCCCTGAGCTGCGAACAATGCGCGCGTCGATTGGTCGTTCGCGCGCAGGACCCCGAGCAGGATGTGTTCCGGACGGATTCTGCGATCTTTCCGTGCTAGGGCCTCACGCAGCGCGAGTTCGAGTGCGTTTTTCGCTCCGTCGGCAAATGCGAGGTGCTGCCCGAGGAGACTTCCGAGCCAACCGCGCCTTGGCGCGGGGGTATCCAGGATGTCGCGACCGAACTTATTGCGAATGTCGCGGCGTACGGCATCGAGGTCGATACCGATGGCGGAGAGGGCTTCGGAGTCCATATCGCCGAGTTCTCCCGCCGACTCCAGCGAACGTGTGACGGTCTCGGGCGTGACGCCATACTTGTGCAGCGTCTCCCGGAGGTGGTCGGGTGCTGTCCGCGAGAGCGAGAGAACCAGATGTCCTGCGCTGATGGTAGGGGAGCCGAGGTCCCTAGCGCAGTTCTGCGCGCCGACGACAATCTCACGAGAGGCACGGGTAAATCGTTCGAACATCACAACCTCCGGTTGTACTTCTGATGGACCGCCTGACGGCTGACCTCGAGTGAATCGGCGATTGCCTGCCATGACCAGCCCTGGCGCCGTGCGTTTTCCACCTGGATTGCCTCCAGTCGTTCGAGCAGGCGGCGGAGGGCGAGGACCGCGCGCAGGCCGGTGGCTGGATCTCCACTTGTCGCTGAAGCTGCGAGTTCCGTCGCTTCCGTCATTGTGTCAATCTATATTGACAAAGCGTGCGCGTCAACTAAGGTTGACGAGTGGCGGCGAGACGGCCGCCGAGTAAAGGCCCGTCCAATTCCCAGCAGGCACAAGGTAAACGCACCATGTACGTTCGACCCTATGTCGCTTGTCGAGCTTGAGGAGTCCGGACCGCAAGACGCACAGACAGCATGGCCTGGATTACTGCGTGTCCAGCCACGATCGATCCTGGCGCTCACTGTCGCCGCTTTGGGGCTGGCGTGGCTCGCTGTTTCGCTTATCGACGTCGCGGGCCTCATCGATATCAGTGGTGATGTACCGCTCTGGTTGTCGCTCTTCAATGAGGGAATTGTCGAAGTTGTCCAGTGGATACTGAACGCCCTGGCGGTGGTTGCGGCGGGCTATATCGCTGGACGCCTAGCTGGGGGGAGGTACGCGGGTGGCGCGTCGTTCTTTTTCGTCCTGAGTATCGGCCTTGCGCTGATTCTCATCGAAGAGGCTGGGAATGTCCGGCTTGCCCTCGCTGAATACCTCGGCGCGATGTTCGGCGGCGAAATACTCGGAATGCATCCACATGTGGTGGGGGCCGCTCCGGTCTACGCGGTTCTGGCGTTCTTTCCCGTCTATGCGTTGCTGCGCTATGGGAAGTACGTGTGGCGCGCACCGACAGCGCGCTGGTATCTCGTGCTTACCTACTGCCTCTACGCGGGTTCCCAGCTGGCTGCTCTCACTTCGCACCTAGCCGGAGTCTGGTACGCCAAAGCCGGCAATGCCGTAAACGAGCTGATATTCGGTGGCGGTCTTCCGCCACTGCCCAACGTGAGCCAAGGTGTGACCGACTACTTCATCGTGGATTCGCTGGTCGAGGAAACTATCGAACTCCTCGCGGTGGCCACGATGCTGGCAATGATTCTTGCGTACATCCACGACGTTCGACGAGGCGCCGTCCCAGTGCCTCGGAGCCCAGATCGCGACCAGGCGAGCACTTAGAGCCGTGTCAGTGGGGCACATCACCCTGGCGCAGGAGTCACCCACGTGGTCCAATTATGTATATCAACATACATAGAGGAGGGCGCATGACCGCGTATCCCGACATCGCGAAGATGAGTGGACTGGAGCTGTTGCGGGCGATGGTCACGATGCCAGATCAACCGCCCAATATTGGCCGGCTGATCGGCATGGAACCCGGAGTGATCGAGTTCGGGAAGGTGCAGTTCAAGGTGACTACACGGCCGGACTACGCCAACCCTCTCGGTACCGTCCACGGCGGGATCTGCGCCACACTCCTGGACTCGGTAATGGGGACTGCCGTGCATTCGACGCTCGAGGCTGGCGTCGGCTACGGCACCCTCGAGCTCAAGGTCAACTATATTCGTACTGTTCCCACGTCAGGTATTGAGCTCACTGCCACCGGCACTACGATCCACGTCGGCCGCACAACCGCGACGGCCGAGGGACAGGTTCACGACGGCCAGGGCCGTCTTGTCGCGCACGGGACGACCACGTGCCTTATCTACCGGTAACGGCAACTCACCCCAACGGGAACCCCGGCGGGAGCATGAAGGTGAAGTCCCCCCACGGCGTGTGGCAAAGCACCGTGGTCGGAGGTGGTGGATAGATGAGGATCATCGGGAGGACTTCGCAATAGGGGACCGGCACCGCATGCGCGGGCTGCACGCCAGGTGTGTCTGCGCCGGCGATAGCGGGAGCACCCACAATCGCTGCGGCTGAGAGCATGCCCGCCGCCGCGACGCGCATGAGCTTTGGTCGCTGTGTCATAGTTACCTAGCTTACGTCTCGGATTTCCGCTGCGGGCAGTGCAAGTGAGCGAGCAGCATCGCGTAACCGGCTGACACCCGTACACGGCGAAAGGTGCGCACAGTGGCCACAATCAGCACCCATGTTCTCGATACTGTCAAGGGCCTGCCCGCCACCGGGCTCACCGTGGTCCTGCAGGCGCAGGACGGCGCCGAGATCGCCTCAGTCGTCACCGATGGTGACGGGCGCGTCAGCGACGTCGCTGGAGATGACCTCCCCACCGGCGTGCTGCGTCTGGTCTTCGGCACCGGGGCGTACTTTGCGGCGCGAGGCGTGCAGGCTTTCCACCCGGAAGTGGTGGTGTCGATCTCATTGACCGAACACCGCCACTACCATGTGCCACTCCTGATTTCGCCGTTCTCGTATACGACGTACCGGGGAACCTGATCAGAGATGCTGCGTTAGCCGTTCGGCAAGCAAACGAGTGAAACGCGCAGGATCCCGCAGTTCGCCGCCTTCCGACAGCACAGCCATCCCGTAAAGCAGTTCGGCGGTCTGGGAAAGAGCCGGGTCGTCAGCACGCTCACCATGCGCGTCACGGAGACTCGTCACGAGTGGATGCGCTGGATTCAGTTCAAGGATGCGCTTCACCTTCGGAAGCGGCTGACCTGACGCGCGATACAGCTTCTCCAGCGTCGGCGTCATGTCGAACGTGTCACCAACCAGGCACGCGGGCGAGGTAGTGAGCCGCGAGGAGAGCCGCGCGTCCTTGATGTCATCGCCAAGCGTTGTCTTGAGCCAATCGAGAACGTCAGCGAACTCCTTGTCCCGTTCTTCCTGCTTGGATTTGTCCTCCTCGCTCGGTTCGTCCTCGAGGTCGACGTCGCCCTTGGCGATCGACTTCAGAGGCTTGCCGTCATACTCGCCGACCGCGTCCACCCACATCTCGTCGACGGGATCGGTGAGAACGAGCACCTCGACGCCCTTCGCCCGGAAGGCCTCCATATGGGGTGAGTTCTCAATGAGTTCGCGCGTCTCGCCAGTCATGTAGTAGATCGCATCCTGCTTCTCGCCCATGCGCTCCACGTATGCCTTGAGTGTCGTAACTTGTTCCTCAGATGACTCCTCGCTGGTGGTTCGTGTCGACGCGAACGATGCGATTTCGAGCAGCGTCTCCCGGTTTTCCGTGTCGGAGAGCAGGCCCTCCTTCAGAACGCGGCCGAACTGCGACCAGAACGTGCGGTACTTGTCCGCGTCAAGGTCCTTGATTGCGCCAAGAACCTTCTTGACGAGCCGCTTCTGGATCCGTTTGATCTGGCGGTCCTGCTGCAGAATTTCCCGCGAAACGTTGAGTGACAGATCCTGAGCGTCGACAACGCCCTTGACGAAGCGCAGATACTGGGGCATCAACTCTTCGCAGTTGTCCATGATGAACACGCGTTTGACGTAGAGCTGCACGCCGCGAGCGTGTTCCCGGGTGAAGAGATCGAAGGGCGCCTGCGACGGGATGAAGAGCAGTGCCTGATACTCGAACGTGCCCTCGGCCCTCATCGCGATGGTCTCGAGTGGCTCATCCCAGGCGTGGCTGACGTGCTTGTAGAACTCGTTGTACTCGTCAGCGCTGACTTCGTCCTTGGGGCGTGCCCACAGCGCCTTCATCGAGTTCAGCGTGACGGTTTCAATCGTGGTTTCGTCATCGGTGGTGCGTTCGATGTCCATCCTGATCGGCCAGGAGATGAAATCGGAGTACCGCTTGACGATCTCCCTGATCTTCCATTCCTTCGTATAGTCGAAGAGATGATGATCGGAGTCTTCGGGCTTGAGGTGCAGCGTGATTTCTGTGCCCTGCGGAGCGGTGTCGATGGTTTCGATCGTGTAGGTGCCCGTGCCCTGGGATTCCCACCGCGTGGCGGTGTCCTCCCCAGCACGTCGCGTCACCATGGTGACGTTGTCGGCAACCATGAATGTCGAGTAAAAACCGATGCCGAACTGGCCGATAAGGTCAGCTGGGGCTTCAGCATCCTTCGCTTCGGCGAGCGCGCGGCGCAACTCGCCCGTGCCCGATTTCGCTAGCGTTCCAATAAGTTCGACAACCTCGTCGCGTGACATGCCGATACCGTTGTCCCGCACCGTGAGCGTGCGTTTATCCGGATCCGGCGCGATCTCGATGTGCAGGTCGCTCGTGTCGATCTGCAGATCCTTGTCGCGAAACGCCTCGATCCGCGCTTTGTCGAGCGCATCCGAGGCGTTGGAGATCAGTTCACGCAGAAACGTGTCCTTATTGGAGTACACCGAATGAATCATCAGCTCAAGGAGCTGACGTGCCTCCGCCTGGAATGTGCGTTCCTCGACCTGAGTGCTCACTGACTATTCCTCCCGTTTCGTACTGGCGTGACAGCCGACGAAATAGTACTCGGATTCGGGGTAGGCCGACCACCACCGGGAGGGCAAGGGAGTTCGGCAGAGCGGCCGATTCACACGGTTGCTCTGCTCGGATCGTCAGGGAGCTACCAGGGGCGCGAGAAGGTGAGGTCTCCGAACCAGGTGTGACAGATGATCACTGGCCCGAAGAAGGGGAACTGCGCCTCTTCGCAATAGGGGAAGAGCACGGTGTGCGCTGGCTGGACGCCGGGTCGCTCCGGTGTCTCAGCGACCGCGGCCGCTGGCGCCGCGAGCGCGAGGCCTAGGGCCAGCGCGGCTCCGCACATTGCGTGTGATTTTTTACGCGAACGGGCCATTTCTGCCTCCTCGGAATCATTCGAGATCCACGTGATCAAGCATGACACGAAGGAGGGCGCGAACGGCAGGGTCTGTGGGCTATTTGAGCCCCGAACCGCGACGCCAGCTAGGAGGTCGCGGTGAACCGGTCAGCCGGTTCACCCCGCAACCGGCCTGCGGGCAGTTTCCTGCCGCAGATGACGAGCAGGATGTCCTGGGCGAGACCTTCCACGGTGGCACCGGTGCCGAATGTGAAGTCGAGGTCCGTGGCGGCATTGCGCTCTGCGCCTGGCAGAGTGAGTCCCGGGGCAGTCCCGTGAACCGAGGAGGCAACCATGATCGACCGGAGTTCTGAAATCCCGGTTCTCGAAGCTAGGTCGCTGCGACTTGTATCGCCCTCGCTGGCAGCGGCGCTGGGCGTGCCGGACTTCGCGAATGAACTTGGGTTGGAACCCGCTCGATCTGCTGGTGTCCTGCTCCTTGACGGGCTCGGTGCCGAACTTCTTTCTCAGCACGCTGATGACGCGCCTGTTCTGTCCAGGCTTGCGTCCCGCCATCGGAATCTCAGTGCGGGCTTCCCTGCCACCACGTCGACCAGCGTGACGGCGCTTGGTACTGGCCTCCACGCTGGTGAGCACGGAATCATCGGCTACACGTTCCGTGCGGGGACGAGCGACGCTCCCGTCCTCAATACGTTGCGGTGGTGTGCGCACGCCACCAAGGGACACCCAGATCTGCGTGATGTCATCGTCCCCGAAACTGTGCAGCCCCGCCCAACTGTTTTCGAGCGAGTCGCGGCGCACGGCGTCGCGGTGTACAGGATTGTGCCCTCCGACCATCATGGTTCAGGCCTGAGCCGTGCGGTACTGCGGGGAGCGGGCCACGATCTCGCTGCGGACAGTCTCACCCAGCTTGCTGACGGCATCAAAACCGCGACGAACACACCTGGCCGTTCGCTGACGTATGGATACTACGGCGGGATTGACCTGGCAGGACATATCTTTGGCCCGGGCTCGCCGGAGTGGCGCGCGCAACTTCGCGAGGTCGACGCCACTGTCGCCCGTATCGCCGAAGAGCTGGGTACGGACACCCTCCTCACGATTGTCGCGGATCACGGCATGATCGATACTGGCGACGATCGCATCGATATCGATACGGAGCCTGACCTGGCGGCTCAGTTAGTCGAGATCGGTGGCGAGCCACGCGTTCGCCACCTCCACACAGTCGCCGGATCCGCAGGGGATGTTCTCGACACCTGGCGCGCGGTTGCAGGGGAACGGGCATGGATTGTGTCGCGTGAGGAAGCGATCTCCGCGGGCTGGTTCGGGCCGACGATGAGCGAGCCGTTCCGCCAGCGCCTTGGCGACGTGATCGTCGCGGCACGCGACAACTGGACCTTCGTTCGTTCCGTTGCAGAACCGATGGAAACCGCACTACGAGGGCACCACGGGTCATGGACTCCCAGGGAACAACTGGTGCCCCTCATCCAGATTCGGGCATGAGGTCGTTACGGGGACGGCGTTTCCACCGAAGGGATAGCGATGGGGCACAATTCCACGTCATTCGCTGGCGTGTACCGGGAACACGTAACGCCGATCTGGCGCTACGTCCGTACCCGGGTGCCCTCAGACTCTGACGCCGAGGACGTGACAAGCGAGGTGTTCGCAGCGGCCATCCGATCGTGGGGAGATTTCGACCCCCAGCGCGGCGCAGTTGGAGCCTGGCTGACAGGCATCGCCCGGCATGCTGTCGCGGACTGGTGGCGCAGACGGGTTCGCGAGGTACCTTCCGACGGATTTGGGCAGCATGGCGCCAGCGCGGAAGGACCCGAGGGCGAGGTGGTGCGGCGCGACAGCGCTGATGACCTGCGCCGTGTTCTGTGGATCCTCACCGAACGGGAGAGGGAGGCTGTGGCGCTGCGATTCGGCACCGAGCTCACGTCAGAGGAGATCGGCGCCCACCTCGGAATCTCAGCGGCAGCAGCCCGGATGCTCGTCTACCGCGCCATCGGAAAACTCCGGGAGGTGATAACCGATGAACGATGAACTTTTCGCCGCGAACGCACTGGACAAGGAAATCACCGAAACACTGCAGGGGCATCCCCCAACGGGTACTGACCCGCGCGTGCTGTGGCTTGCCGCTTCGATACGAACAAACCCGCCAGCGGCGCTCGAGCGCCGCGTCGCACGGATAGCCGCGCAACAAGCGCGTCACCGCTGGCGCAGCTTTCAGATCGTCGCCGCTTCACTTGCGGCGCTGTTCATTCTCCACGGGCTCAGTGGCTTCTTCGCCGGTGAATGGATCGCATCGAATCTGCGTGAGCCGTTCAGCCGGCACGCCGCGTTCGAAGCCGGACTCGCCTTTGTCGCTGCCGGTGCTGCCGTCGGTGCAGGTGCGATTCGGCGGCGCTGGGCGCCGGTTTCCGTAGCTGCGGGCACACCGCTGGGTGTCCTGCTTGCGACGCACGGGGTCCGGGAACTCGCGGTCTTCCCCTACGGCGCGGCGCTGCACCTCACCGAAGGCGCACTTGCCATCGCGCTTTTTGTGATCTGGATCAGAAATCACCGTTACACGAAGGCTGGACGGCACGAAGAGAAGTCATGACCACGACAGTTCGCTTGCGAGCACCGATGTGGACGCGAATTGTGCTCGCGGTTCTAGCAGTGCCACAACTGGTCACTGGATTGTGGGCAGTCATCAATCCCCGTCACTGGTACGACACGTTTCCGGGGCTCGGCCCGCTTTTAGTTGCCGCCGAGCCGCCCTTCAACGCCCATCTGGCGACCGACGCCGGTGCGGGGTTCCTCGCGGTCGGTGTGGTGGCTGGGGTTGCTGCGCTGTGGGGCGAACGCCGCGTTGTCCTTGTTGGCGGGCTCGGTTTTGCAGCTTTTGCAGTGCCGCACGTCCTGTATCACGCCGCCAACCCAGCTCCGGGCCTGAACGCGACAGCCAACACGATCAACGTCATTATCCTGAGCACTGCTGCGCTGCTGCCGCTGGCGGTTGTCGCGGCGTCACTGAAAGGACGCGATACATGAGGGCTTTGCGCAGAATCTGGAACTATCTGGCGGTGTTGCGGCTCGCGCGGCGCAACCAATCTGATTTGGCGCGGTGGATGATCCGGCGCCCGCAGGTACTGGCAGCGACCGGACTGTATGAGACGAGCCTGCTGTTGAGCAATCGGGTTGACCCGGCGTTAAAGGAACTTGCTGAGTTGAAGGTGGCGACACTCGTGACATGCGAGTTTTGCCTCGATATCGGTTCTGCGCTAGCGCTGAAGTCGGGTTTGACGGAACAGCAGATCACGGAGCTCACTCGCTACAAATCGAGCCCCGCCTACACCGAGCTCGAGAAGCTCGTCATCGAGTACGCGGAGGTGCTGACGGCAACACCGGTGGTCGACCAGGAGGAACTCCGCAAGCGTCTGCTGCAGCACCTGTCGCGCGCACAACTTGCCGAGCTCGCGGCCACCATCGCATGGGAGAATCAGCGCGCCCGCCTCAACCAGGGCCTCGGTGTGCGGGCCACCGGCATGTCCGATGGGGCTGCGTGCGCGCTGCCCGACCGGTAGTTGACGATACGGAAGAGTTTGCCGCGGTATCCGCGGGTTTCGCTACTGGATCGTCAACGGGGGAGCGGGCCGCCATCGGTACGATCGCGCTGACTCGCGAGAAACGCACGCTCAGCATGGTTTTCGGTGAGTTCGATCGCGGTCGTGTAGGCAGTTGCCGCCTCCGCGCGGCGTCCGAGTTTGCTGAGGAGGTCTGCGCGCACAGCATAAAAGGCGTAGTAGTTGGTCAGGTGCGTCTTGTCGACGGCGTCGAGGGCTTCTTGCGCGCCCTCGACCTGTGCGACTGCGACGGCGCGATTGAGCGCGACAACCGGGCTCGGGGCTACGGTCGTCAATTGGTCGTATAGCGCGAGGATCTGGGCCCAATCGGTATCAGCCGCAGCGTATGCGTCCGTGTGGACTGCATTGATCGCTGCCTGAATCTGATACGGCCCCGGCCGATTACGCCGCAAACACGCTTGGACTAGCTGCTGACCTTCATCGATGAGCTCCCGGTCCCAGAGTGCCCGGTCCTGATCATCAAGGAGGACCAGAGCGCCCTCGGCGCTGCACCGGGCCTTGTTCCGGGAAGCTATAAGCAACATGAGAGCAAGAAGTCCTTGCGCCTCCGGTTCGTCGGGCATGAGTTCGGTGATGACCCGGCCAAGACGAATTGCCTCGGCACACAGATCTTCCCGGACGAGCGTGGCGCCCGTACTAGCCTTGTACCCCTCATTGAAAATGAGATAGACGACTGCGAGTACCGCGGAAAGCCGAACTGGCAGGTCGGCTTCCGTCGGAACACGGTAGGGGATTGCGGCGTCACGGATCTTCCGTTTTGCGCGGACGATTCGTTGTGCCATCGTTGGCTCAGGTACCAGGAACGCTCTCGCGATCTCCTCGGTCGTCAGGCCGCCGAGGAGCCGTAAGGTCAGTGCTACCTGCGCCGCACGTGCTAGCGCAGGATGGCAGCAGGTGAAGATGAGGCGGAGCCGGTCGTCGAGCACCACACTTTCCTCCTCGGTCGCTTCCGCCTGCCGCAAGAGCAGTGCTGCCTCGTGGCGCTGCTGACGGGATGCGTCCTTCCGGAACCGGTCGACTGCCCGGTTCTTCGCAGTGGTGATAATCCAGCCGGCTGGGCTGGGGGGAAGCCCGGACTGCGGCCAGCGGCTTACCGCCGCTGCGAAAGCATCTTGCACAGCTTCTTCCGCAACGTCGATGTCGCCGAATGCCCCGATCAGCACCGAAACAGCTCGGCCATATTCTTCACGGAAGATACGATCGATCGTTGTGGGGCTGGGTGGGATGGACATTATTCGGATGTGCCCTGGAACGGCCGGACCTCGATGGGCAGAGTCGTCGCACGGGCTGCCTTGCGGCCCCATTCGAGCGCGGCGTCGAGGTCTGGAGCTCTGACGATGACCAGGCCACCGAGGCATTCCTTCGACTCTGTGTACGGACCGTCGGTGACGAGCGCGCCGTCGCCGTTCTGCCGCACGACTGTCGCCGTGTCGGGCGGAAATAGCCCGCCTGCGAAAACCCATGCGCCGGCGGCTTTCAGCTCCTCGTGGAATGATTCGATGTTGCGCATGATGGGTTCGAGGGTGTCGGGCGGGGGTGGATCCCCGACGGGCTGAATGACGCTGAGAAGGTAGTTGTTCATGGTGTGCTCCCTTGCCTGTATGGTCCTCACTCTCTATACGATCGGCACGCGATTAGATCGACACCTCGAAGACCTCCGTTGTCGCGCCTGAATCGTCGAGGAGGTGTTTATGCGCGGTGCGGCGGTAGTCGCTGCGATACTCCTCAAACGCCTCCGGGGACGGGAACCAGAGCACATGAACTTCCCTAAGTCCGTCAGGACTGCGGAGGCGTTGTTCGAGGTGCCCGCCGTGCTCAGTGAGCAGTGGCAGCACGATCTCCTCGTAGCGCACGAAGCTTTCGATTCCGTCTCGGGACAGCCGGGCCACCATCACATATCTGACGCCAACCGGTGGACCAGAGCTAGCAGCAGAAGCATCCATCGGGCACCTCCTTTTCCGAAATGCTACGCGTCCTCATGGATGACGAGCGGTGCCACGGTAACCCGCTCTGGGGGCCGCCATCGCGACGGCGATAAACAGATAAGGAAGTGCGAAAAGTACGAATACCCACGCGTGTCCTGAGAAGGAGAACAGTCCCGCGTAGGCGAGAAACGCCGCCACGGTAAGTAACCCGGTTCCGAGGCCCGCGACTGAAGTCACTGTCGCCCGGCTCGGTCCGGTGATTCGATGCTGCAGGCGGGCATCAGCCACCACACTCGTCATCTGGAAAACACCGAATGCCGCGCCGAGCGCGATCCAGCCGAATGGCGAGCCTGCGAGCGCGCCAAGCGCCATCAGCCCAGCTCCGGCCGCAACGAGCACCGCAAGGCTGCGATTGTGGAGGCGCGCGCCTGCGCCAGCGCAGAGTCCCCCGGCCGCGACACCGATCCAGATGACAAGGACAACCCACGGCACCAACTCCACGCGCACGCCATCTTCGACGGCAAGAAGAGGGACGTACTCTTCCAGCGATTCCCACAGGGCAGGTACCACTGCGGCAAGAGCAACGGCCGCCAGCACTGGCCGACTTTGGCGGATCTCGCGCAGGCCTTCACTCAGCGTGCGGAAATACGCGGGTTCCGTCTCGATATCGCTCGTTGCGGCGGTACGCGTTTCGGGCAAAAGCAGGGCTGATGCCGCGCACATGAGGCAAACCAGGACACTGGCGGCGCCGATGGCAGCGTAGCCGCCGAGGGCCATGACTGGTACAGCGATGACAGTCGAAACGCCCACAGCAACGACGCCGCATGATCGTGCGACACCCATGATCCGCGCGTACTGCTGAGCAGCGCCGCGGGTGTCGAGTTCGGTGTATACGAGCGCTTCGAGCGCGCCCGAAGACAGTGTGCCGCCTGCGCCCCACAGCACAAAGCCGAATGCGAACGACCAGTACGAGGGGAAGATCAGCCAAAGCGCGAAAGCGGTAGCGGCGAAGATCGGTGCACACGCCAGCAGTAGCCGCCGCGAAACTATGTCAGCCAAAGCGCCGGAGGGAACCTCCAGCACTATCGCCGTCGCAGACCAAATGACGAACAACGACGTTATCTGTGCGACCGACAAACCTGTGTCGGCGAACAGCACAGCGTAAAAGGGGTACAGAAGTACGAACTCTTCAAGAGTGGCGTACGCGTAAAGCGGTCGGGACACCCTGCGGGCAGGGGTACGCGCGACACGGGTCGGCAAGGTGAACATTGAGGCCTTCTGGGTTGTACGGGGTGAGGACTACGTGATGCCGGCCCCCTCCTGGAGGGGCACGAGTCCTGACCGCACAACGGCCTCGGCGTGAGGATCAATGTCGGTGACGCATAATCGGAAGTATATCGCGGCGCGACCCTATCGGCACTGCCGTGTGTGAAGCAGTTCTGGCGGACCATAATGAGCGTGACGGATGTATCGGAAGGCGGGACGGTGCGATGACGCAGGCGAAGGTCACGTGGAACAGCGCGGCAACTGCGCGTGACGAAGACGGCCCGGACGCGGTCGACCTGATCATCCGACAGTGGGCCAGAGCTCGGCCGGAACTCGACGTATCAGCGATGGCGATTTTTGGGCGCTTGCACCGTGCTTTCCTGTTGTACCGCACGCAGACTCATGAGTTGTTCGAACGGTATGGCACGAACGAGGCCGGTTTCGACGTGCTGGCGACGTTGCGCCGTTCCGGCCCTGAGCACCGGTTGACGGCGGGGCAGCTGGCGAAGCAGTGCCTAGTCACAACTGGTGGTGTCGCTCTGCGCGTCAATCGGCTCGACACGGCGGGGCTCGTGTCGCGTGAACGTGACGCTGAGGACGCGCGTGTGGTGTACGTAAGTCTGACGGACAAGGGGCGCCAACTCGTCGACGACGTTGCTGACGCGCATTTCCGGAACGAGGCGCACATGCTAGATGGGTTGCCGCCCGAGAAGCAGGCGATTCTCGCAGAGCTTTTGAGGGATCTGGAGCGGGCGCTGCGCAGTGTCGAGCCACCGTCAGAGGACGGCGAAACCGCCGCGCTGTAGTTGTAAAGACAAAGTTCCCGCGACACCAAAACCTTGCGTTTCCGTTGACTATCTTAGCGCTAAGAGATACAACTGAAAGGGAGTGGTCTACCTCACAGCCCTGAGGCGGCACTCACATCACACGACGCAAGCTTTTGCGAGGAGACAAATATGAGCCGATTCCGACTGGCGGCCATGGCGACCCTAGCTTCCGTCCTCAGTGCAGCGCTGACTCTCACTGGATGCGGGGCGATCGCCGGTGCGCCACAGGACCCGGACGGCGAACTGGAAAAGACTGAATTAACGGTGGGTGTGCTTCCGCTCGCGGACTACGCGGCAGTGTACTGGGCTCGCGACCATGGCTTTTTCGAAGCCGAAGGCCTAACTGTCGAGCTCGAGCCGCTGCAGGGTGGCCCGATCGGTGTGCAGAAGGTGATTACCCGGGAAGTGGACTTCAGCTTCTCGAACGTCATCTCGTCATCTATCGCCGCCTCACGCGGTGCGCCGATCCAGACAGTGGTCGTCACGAGCAGTCTCGGGCCCGGCGGGCTAGGAATTTTCGTGAACCCAGATTCGCCCATCCGCGAAATGAGCGACCTTGACGGCAGAACCGTCAGTATCAACACCACCAACAGTATTGGTGATGTCGCATTCCGAAACCTCGCCGACTCGGTGGGGGAGGCTGCACAGCCGAACTGGGTTGAGGTGCCGTTCAACGAGGTCATCCGCGGCGTTCAGGCAAACTCGATCGATGCGGGCTATCTGCCGGAACCGTTCGCGTCGGCCGCGCGGGAGGCGGGACTGCGCGAAGTTGTCGCGTTAGCGGAGGGCCCGAACATCGGACTTCCCGTCTCGAATTTCATCGCGAGTAAGCCGTTCCTCGCGCAGAACCCCGACACCACTGCAGCCTTTGTGCGCGCTATGTACGCCGCCGGCATTGACATCAGCGAGAACATCGATGAGTTTCGCGCCTGGCTCCCTGGAGTAGCAGGCGTGGCGCCCGACGTCGCCGAACATATGGCACTCCCGATCTTCGAAGAAACACTTGATCTCGAGCGCCTGCAGTCCCTCGGTGACACGCTTGTTGGACAGGGCCTTCTCGACGAATTCGACGCACACGAGTTCGTCTTCCTACCCGCGGAAGTTCAATCATGAAACTTATCCGAGAACCTCTCAGTATCAAACAGCAGATCGCGTACGGCGTTGCAGGAACCATCGGGATAAGCGCCCTCGCCGAGGGTCTGCTACGCAGCCCGGTGATCGATAAGCCGGGGCTGCCCATTCCGAGTGCGGTTCTATCTGAATCTATTGCCTTGCTCGGGAATTCAGCTTTCATGACCGAAGTGTGGTTCACCATGCGTCAATGGGCGCTCGGTCTCCTCATCGCCGCGATTGCCGGAGTTGTCCTCGGTGGGCTGATGGGTGCGTTCCGCAAGGTATTCATCGCATTCGAACTCCCCGTCGAATTCTTCCGTCCGCTGCCCTCCATCGCTATCGGGCCGATCCTCGTGCTCGTCCTCGGTGCTGGCATGCTTCCGCTCTCCCTCACAGTCGCAATCGCCTGCATGTGGCCGATCCTGCTCAACACTATGTATGGCGTGCGCGGAACCGACCTTGTCGCGGTGCAGACAGCACGCACCTTCGGTGAGTCCGCCCTCGGGGTGTTTGCGCGCATCAAGCTTCCAAGCGCGCTTCCCTTCGCCTTCACTGGCATGCGGGTGGCCGCATCGATCGGCCTGATCGTCGCGGTCAGCGCGGAACTGCTGATCGGCAGCGGCGACGGTATCGGCGGATTCATTCTTCTGCACGGATCGGTGTCCACCGACATGGATCCGATTTACGCGGCAACCCTCATCGCTGGTGTGATCGGCGTGCTGGTCAGCCTGCTCTTCGTCGTTATTGACTCCACCCTGTTCCGCTGGAAGAAGGGACTTGCCCAGTGAGTATCGCCCCCTCGGCTAATTCAACAATTGAAGGGCAGGTGAAAGCGATGAACTCCAGGAGCGCCGCGGCAGCGCCCGCACAGAAGCAAGGCGTTTCGGTTCACCGCCATGCCGTGCCCCCAGCTCGCAACGTGTGGGTGTCGCGCGCGGGCCGCATCGGATTGCGCCTCATCGTGCCCCTCCTCCTCCTCGCTGCGTGGTGGGCGATGTCGAGAACACCGATCAACGGACTCTTCATCGCGGATCCCGCTGCTGCGTTTGCCCGAGTCTTCCAGGACTACCTGAGTGCAAACCCGAGGGACTTTTTCCTCGGCCCAGTCGCGCAGGAGCATTTCCTGCCAAGTATCACCCGCGCACTTGCCGGCCTTGCTCTCGCCATACTTGTTGGCGTGTCCCTCGGGGTAGCGCTGGGCGTCGTTCCCGTGCTTGCGGCACTCTTTCAGCCGCTGATTCACCTCGGTCGTTCGTTGCCGAGCCCCGCACTCCTCGGGGTGTTCTTCTTCCTGTTCGGCACGGGGGACAGCCCGAAAATCTTCCTCATCGCATTCAGTGTCGTGTGGCCAATTCTGTTCAACACGATTCACGGTGTGGAATCAATTGGCGCGAACCGTGCTCAAGCCGCGGCAGTGTTCAAGATCCGCTCGCGTGACGTGTTGTTCCGCATCCTGCTCCCGGGCGCTTCACCCAAGATCTTCGCCGGTATCCGGACCGCGCTGGCGCTCTCACTCATCGTCATGATCATTTCTGAGCTGCAGCGGTCGGAGAACGGACTCGGATACTTGCTGCTCTCCACTCAGCGCGACTTCGACTACACGGGCTTCTGGGCGGTCCTCATTGTCCTCGCCCTCGTCGGGGTGACTTTCAACTTCGTCTTCACCATCATCGAACGCCGGGCTCTGGCCTGGCACAGAGGAGCCACTGATCAACATGACTGAAGCACAGCACCTCCGGGACCGCGGCGATGCCGACAGCCCAGCCGAGCTCGACCTCGACGGAGTCTCGAAAGCGTACGGTGACACCCTCGCTGTCCGAGATATCACAGCGTATGTACCGGCGGGCAAGGTCAGCGTCATCGTGGGGCCCTCCGGCTGCGGGAAATCGACGCTGCTGCGAATCATCAGTGGCCTTGACTCACCCTCCGATGGGAGCGTCAGTTTCAACGGCGTCGTCGTCGACGGTGTGCCCGACGGGCTCGCCATGGTCTTTCAGGACTACTCGCGGTCGCTGTTCCCCTGGATGCGAGTCGATTCGAATATCGCGTTCCCGCTTAAACGAGTGCCACGTGAGGAACGTGCTGCCAGGGTGCAGGAAGCAATAGACGCGGTCGGGCTCAACGGGAAGGAAAAGCTGTACCCGTGGCAGATGTCCGGCGGGATGCAGCAACGAGTTGCTATTGCGCGCGCGCTGGCGTGCCACCCGAAGTTGCTGCTCATGGATGAGCCCTACGCGTCGGTCGATGCACAAACTCGCGCGGAACTAGAAGATCTGCTGCTCAAGATCCAGGCGGAGAAGAACATTACGGTTCTTGTGGTCACGCATGACATTGACGAAAGTGTGTACCTCGCGGATCACATCATCGTGCTTTCGAAACCACCGAGTGTGGTCGCGGAAACGATCGAGGTGGATCTGGCCCGGCCGCGCGATCATGTCGTCACCAAGACTGATCCGCGTTTCGTCGAGATCCGTGGGCACGTAACGAGGATGCTGCGCGGAGCGTCTGTTTCCGCATGACCACACAAACCGTCGCGTTGACAGCTCCACGTGCACCATCAGTCTGAGCATCTAGCGCTCACAACGTAAGCACAGCCGAAAGATGTCACAAAGTGTCTTGACACTAAACATCTTAGCGCTAAACTAAATATGTGACGTAGCGAACACGTCCAACCCAGGGAAGGCCTCACATGACACTCAGCAGCGCAGCACCAGTTGGCACCGCGGCTGTGTCCACACAGCTCCGTGCACCCAGCACGCGCGACGAGATCTATGTCGCCGGCCAATGGCGCCGGGGAAGCGGAGCTGTCATCGAATCAGTCGATCCCGCAACGGGTGACGTGTTCGCCACGCTGCATAGCGCCACCCCGGGAGATGTCGGCGCCGCCGTCGAGGGCGGCCTCGCCGCAGCGGCACAGAGCCAGTGGGCCGACCAGTTGCCGCACGAACGCGCGGCCGTTCTGTACCGCATCGGCAACGCAATCGACGCTCACGCGACCGAGATTTCGGCGCTGCAGACCCGGAATACCGGAAAGACACTCACCGAAACCCGTGCTCTGGCCTCCAGTGCAGCTGCCACGTTCCGCTACATCGCGGCTGCACTGGAAACGATGGAGGACGAAATCACCCCCGCACGCGGAAACTACCTCTCGATGTCGATCCACGAACCAATCGGCGTCATCGGCGCCATCACGCCCTGGAACTCGCCCATCGCCAGCGAAGCCCAGAAGGTAGCTCCCGCCCTCGCGGCGGGGAACGCCGTTGTCTCGAAACCGCCAGTCTGGGCCCCATGGATCTCGCTGTACCTCGCTAGGCTTTGTGACGAAGCCGGACTCCCACGAGGACTGTTCTCAGTCCTGCCCGGGCCGGGCCGCACCGTCGGTGATGCGCTCGCGCGGCACCCCAAAGTCGGGAAGATCACCTTCACCGGTGGCACCTCGACAGGGCGCACGCTCGGGCACGTCGCTGCCGACAAGATCATCCCGGTCACGCTCGAACTGGGCGGCAAGTCCCCGACGATCGTCTTCGCCGACGCGGACATGGATCAGGCGCTGGCCGGGGTGCTCTACGGCATCTTCTCGTCAAGCGGGCAGAGCTGCATCGCCGGGTCACGAGTCTTTATCGAACGCGCCGTGTACAACGAGTTCGTCAACCGACTGGTCTCGGCTGCTAACGAGTTGCGCGTGGGGCCCGGCACGGATCCGGGCACGCAGGTCGCGCCACTGATCACGCACTCCCACCGTGACCACGTTGCAAGCATGGTGGACGACGCGCGGAGCGAAGGAGCGGTGGTGCTCGCAGGCGGGTATGCACCCGGCGGCGACCTGGCGGATGGCGCCTACTATCGTCCGACAATTCTTGCCGGAGTATCCAACTCCGCGCGGATCTGCCAAGAAGAGGTCTTCGGCCCCGTCGCAGTAGTCCTGCCGTTCGAGGACGAAGAAGATCTGGCGCGACAGGCGAACGACAGCGCATTCGGACTGGCGGCGGGCATCTGGACGCCCGATTACCGGAAGGCCTGGCGCACCGCGCGCCGCATCGACGCCGGCACTGTCTGGATCAACACCTACAAGCAATTCAGCATCTCGACGCCCTTCTCCGGCACGAAAGAAAGCGGGCTGGGAACCGAGAAGGGCCGCGACGGTATCCGGTCGTACATGCGCCAGAAGAGCATCTACCTGGATTTATCCGGACAGCCCATTCCCTGGTCCCGCTAACCCACCACAAAAAGGACAATCATGAGTGACCACCCCTACAGCCCCGCATTCGCGAAAGCCGGATTCGGCTTCGTCTCCGGCGCACTGTCCGTCGACACCGCCGGAATCGCAGTCGCCGGGCGCGCGGAAGCGCTCGACGCGGCAATTGCCCGTCTCACCGAGCGGCTCGCCACCATCGGGATGGACCTGAAAGACGTCATCAAGACGACGTACTTCGTCACAGACGTCACCATGCGCGACGAAGCGAACACCCACTACGAACAACTCTTCGCAGAGCCGCGCCCCGCGCGCTCGTTCGTTGAGGTCGCCGCCCTCCCGTACGGCGCGACCGTCGAGATCGAAGCAATCGCCTACAAGTAATCCCACAGAAAAGGATCGCAGCAATGACGAACGTCGAACAGCGCACCAGCACCACCGAGCTCGACACCCTCATCGACTCCTGCATCGCGTCACGCGAAACACGGGACGAAGACTGGGCGGCACTCGGTTTCCAGGCACAAGCTGGGGGCGACAGGTTCAAGCGGGCCCAGATCCGCTACATCGGCTCCGGCGCGACCGGAAACCATGAGGACGACAACCGGATTCTTCCTGCCGATCATTTCACCTTCTCCAACATGCGGCTCCCGGTAGGTGCGGTAGGCCCTGAACACACCCATCACGACGTTGAAGAGGTGTTCTTCGTCCTCGAAGGTGAACTCGAAGTGGCTGTGCACGATGTCGAAGATGGCCACAAGAAGGCGGTGCGCCGCCTCGGCTACCGCGACCTGATCCGGGTGCCTGCCGGTGTCCCGCGGAGTCTCGCAAATGTTGGCGACACGGACGCGCTCTTCTGCGTCATCATCGGCACCCCAAAGCCACAGCTCCCCACTTACCCACCCTCGTCAGAAATGCACGGCGTCACCCGCTGACGCACACCAGGACGAACGAAGGATCAGCAATGAACGAGCCCGTTGAGTCCGCGTCGGTACGGCACACTCTGCGCGTCAAGCAGAAGACATGGGAGGCCGACGGCGTGATCAGTCTCTCCCTGGTCGATCCCTCCGGTAGGCCACTGCCTACCTGGGAACCCGGCGCCCACGTCAGCCTCCGCCTGCCCAACGGACTTGTTCGCGAGTACTCGCTCTGCTCAAGCCCGCACGATCCGTTCGTCTGGACAGTTGCGGTGCTGCGAACCCCCGATTCACGTGGTGGCAGTAGCTATGTTCACGAAACACTCTCCGTGGGTGAACTAGTCGAGGTGGAGGGGCCACGCAACGCGTTCCACCTAGAAGAAGCGCGCCGCCACGTCCTCATCGCAGGTGGGATCGGTATCACGCCGATCTTGGCAATGGCGCGCAGGCTCGAAGAAAGCGGCGCCGAGTGGACCATGCTCTACACCGGCCGGGCACGCTCGACCATGGCATTCGCCGACGAAGTGAAGTCCTTCGGCTCGGAGAAGGTCACCATTCACGCCGACGACGAGGCTGGCGGCGCGTATCCCGACATCCGCGGGATGCTCCACGCGCTCGATCCCACCTCTCTGGTGTACTGCTGCGGACCAGAGCCACTGCTGCAAGCAGTGAGCGACGCGATGACCAACGCGTCATTGCTGCGGGTTGAACGCTTCAAAGCTCCGGAGCGTACCGCGGCGGACGATGAATCCAGTACCAGCTTCGACATCCTCTGCGAGCGGAGCGGTACACGCGTCCCAGTGGCGGAGAACGAATCCGTGCTCGACGCGCTCACCGGTGCCGGTGTGGAGGTTGAGTCTTCGTGCACCGAAGGGATCTGCGGGACATGCGAGGTGCGGGTCCTCCGCGGCGACGTCGACCATCGCGACTTCCTCATGTCACCCGAAGAGCACGAGGCGGAAGGAACGATGTTCGTCTGCGTTTCCCGGTGCCGCTCCAAAGAACTGGTCCTTGACCTCTAGATCTCTCACCAACCCACCGAAGAAAGGACCGGCACCCGATGTACAACACCAGCGCTCCCATCTGCCGGCTGCGCGCGCTCCGCTCGGTTTCCCTCAAGGTCCCCAACCCCGCCGCCTCAAAAGACTTCTACGACGAGGTATGGGGTCTGGCCACCGTAGAGGCTGACCAAGACCGGTTCTGGTTGCGGGGCACCGGAACTCAGCATCACGTGCTGCGCCTCGAGCAAGCCGAGAACAACGCGCTGGGCGGCATCTCTTTCGCTCTTGCCACTCCGCGGGAGGTGGACGACGCCGCTCGCCAGCTCGAGAAGCTCGGCATCCCGCTGCTCCGTGCACCGGGTCCGCTTGACGACGCGGGCGGAGGATACGGCCTGCAGCTCATCGACCCAGAAGGACGGATGATCGAACTTTCCGCCGACACGTTCGCGGTCTCAAATCAGGAGCCAGCTGGGCGACGCGCCGTGCCGCGCAAGATAGCGCACGTGGTGCTGAACACCACCGACATTGACCGTGCCACCGCTTTTTACACCGAGGTCCTGGGGATGCGTATCTCCGACTGGTCAGAACACAAAATGGCGTTCCTGCGGTGCAACAGCGACCATCATTCCATCGCGTTCAATCAGGCCGACTGGACCTCGGTCAACCACGTCGCGTACGAGATGGAAAGCGTCGACCATTTCATGCGCGGGATCGGCAGCCTCAAGTCTCACGGCATCAGCCCCAAATGGGGCCCCGGCCGCCATGGCCCCGGCGACAACACGTTCTCGTACTTCACCGACCCCGCAAATCTGGTGTGCGAATACACCTCCGAAGTCGCCCAGATAGATGAGGACAGCTGGTTGTGCCGCACATGGAAGCGAACAGCGGAATTGTCGGACCAGTGGGGCACGGCAGGTCCACCCACCGCAGCGGTCCGCAGTGCAATGGCCGGTGTCTCTGACACGGGGTACCGCGATGCGGTTCCAGCAGGAATCGACAACTACTACTTCGGTGGCAACTGAAATGAGCAGCTCCGTCACCACCAGTGGCATCAACGTCGTCGTCAGGGGAGAGGGCCCACCTGTCTTCCTGATGCACGGAATCGGCGGGAGTGCACAATCGTGTGAATCCCTCGCAGGGATCCTGGCCGACAACGGGTACCGCACCCTGTGCTGGGACGCGCCCGGCTACGGTCACTCCGCTGATCCGGTGAGCACCGAAGACTTCGACCATGTCGAGGCTGTCGCAGAGATGCTGCATTTCCACGACGCTGCACCGGCGCACATCTTCGGCACCTCGTGGGGCGGTGTCCTCGCGATGTGCCTCGCGGACCGCTATCCCGAGCTCGTTCGGACACTGACGATCGCGGACAGTACACGGGGCTCCGCTGTGACATCGGAACGGGCGCAAGCGATGCGCACTCGCATCAGTGAACTCGCTGCGGAGGGCCCGCGGGCGTTCGCCGCAGCCCGTGCCCCGCGCCTCGTCTCGCCGGACGCTGACTACAAGGTCGCGGCAGCAGTCGAAGCGGGCATGGCGCGGGTCCGGCTGTCCGGTTACCGCGCCGCCGCGGAAATGATGGCACGGACGAACACAGCGTCAGTCCTGCACTCCCTCACGCACCCAGCGCTCGTGCTCGTGGGAGACGGCGATTCCGTGACCGGCGTCAGTGAATCCCGCCTCCTCGCCGACAGCATTCCAGGTGCGCGGTTCGGCCTGATTCTGGGGGCCGGACACGCGGCCTGCCAGGAGCGTCCGGATCGGGTCGCGGCCCACATGCTGCGATTCCTCGAAAGGAACGAAAAATGAGCCGACTGACAGTCGTGACTGGTGCGGGCCGCGGTCTCGGTTATGCAATAGCCGAACGCCTCGCCGCGGCGGGTGACCACGTCGTCATCGCCGAACGCAACTCTGAGAACGCTGTACTCGCGGAGAAGCGGCTGCGCGCGAAGGGCTATCAGGTCACGAGTGTTCTCACCGACATCTCCGATCGGGAATCGGTGCGCGAACTCGCATCGATAACTGAGGAGCTCGGTGGCGTGGATGCTCTGGTCAACAACGCGGCACTCGCGGACGGTGTGGGCGGCGACGCGTTCTGGGAACTCGACGAAGATTTCTTCGAGCGTGTCCTGCGTGTCAACACCTTCGGGACCTGGCTCGTGTCGAAACACCTGTACCCGCAACTCGCGGCCCGGGCTCGCGGTGCGATCGTGAACGTCGCCTCGGACGCCGCCCTCTACGGTTCTCCCCGCCTCGTGCACTACACCGCATCCAAAGGCGCGGTGATATCAATGACCCGGACCATGGCACGCGACGCTGGACCGCACAACGTGCGTGTCAACGCCGTCGCGCCCGGTCTGATCCGCGTCGAGGCCACCGAATCAGTACCCGCGGACCGCTTCCAGCTTTACTCCGATAACCACGTCCTTCCCCGCGAGCAGACCCCGGAGGACGTCGCAGGCGCTGTCGAGTACCTGCTTTCCGAATCAGCCGGGTTCATCACCGGCCAGACACTCGTCGTCGACGGCGGCTTCGTGATGGGCAACTAGGGAGCACATATGGACCTCAACCTCAGCGGCCGGACGATAATCGTGACGGGTGCAAGCTCCGGTGTAGGACTGGCGACGACGCGGCTGTTACTCGCCGAAGGCGCCCAGGTGGCGGCGTGTGCGCGAGATGGTGAGCGACTGCGCTCCGTCCTCAGCGATCTGCCCGGGGCGTCGCCCCACCGGCTATTCACCGCAAGCTGTGATGTCACCGACCGTGATTCCGCGCAACGCTTCACCGACGCGGTCCTTGGCGAGTTCGGCTCGATCGACGGGCTGGTGTGCAATGCAGGGCGGTCGCTTATGGCAACGCTTGACGATACTGACGATCAGGCGTTCCGCGATGAATTTGAACTGAAGATTTTCGGATCCTGGAACATGGTTCGAGCCGCGCGGAAAGCACTCGCAGAGTCTGGCGCTGGCTCGGTGGTGAACGTGAACGCGATCCTGTCCCGGCAGCCTGAGAGTCGGCTTGCGGCAACGTCCGCTGCCCGTGCGGCGCTGCTGAATCTGACGCACACGCTGGCCGAAACCCTCGCGGAAGACGGCACGCGAGTCAACTCGGTTCTGCTCGGGCTGATCGATACCGGGCAGTGGCGGCGACGGTTCGAAAGCTCAGGCACCACTCTCAGCTACGACGAGTGGAGCGCGGAGATCGCGGCGAACCGCGGAATCGCGCTTGGTCGTTTCGGCAACGCCGATGAAGTTGCGTTCCATATTGTCACCCTCCTCTCGCCGCGCAGCAGCTACACCACCGCAGCCACGATCGACGTCGGCGGCGGCGTCGCCCGGTACGTCTGAAAGCGAATCAACATGACAGAACAACGCGAACCCACCGGTGGCGACGTCCTTGTCCGAGTGATGAAACGTCACGGCATCGACACCGCCTTCGGTGTAATCAGCATTCACAACCTTCCCCTCGTGGAGGCAGTCGACCGTGAGCTCACTTTCGTCGCTGTCCGGCACGAGGCGGCTGCGGTCAATGCCGCCGACGCATACGCTCGGGCCAGCGGGAAAGTGGGGGTTGCGCTTACCTCGACGGGAACAGGCGCTGGCAATGCCGCCGGATCCATGATCGAGGCACTCACGGCTGGCTCCCGGGTCCTGCATGTCACGGGCCAGATTGACAGTGAATTTCTCGGCAGCAATCGCGGCGTGATCCACGAGGTGCCCCGTCAGCTTCAGATGCTCGACGCAATTTCTGGATACGCAAGCACCATCGTCGACGCACGTGACGCCGAGCAGGAACTGGAAAGGGCGATCGAATACATCACCACCGCGCCGTCCGCGCCGGCCAGCGTCGAATGGCCAAGCGACCTTCAGTACCTGGCACATCCCGAAGATCAGCATCCGGTAAACCGACCGGCTCCGGTCCCGCTGGCCAGCGCCGACGACGAGAACGTGGGTGACGCGCTCCGGCTGCTGGCCTCTGCTGAACGCCCTCTGATCTGGGCAGGTGGGGGTGCCGCAGGTGCAGGCGAGGAACTCGCAGAACTGCTCCATCGCGTGGGCGCCGGTCTGCTGACCAGCAACTCAGGGCGCGGAATTGTGCCCGAGAGCAACGAACTCGTCATCGGGAACTTCGCATCGGCTCCTGGCGCTGCTGGTCTCATTGCGGACGCGGATCTGTTGCTGAGCATCGGCACCCACTTCCGTTCGAACGAAACAAAGAGCTACCATCTGCAGCTCCCGAAACCGCACATTCAGATCGATATCGATCCTCTGGCGGTGGGCCGGGTCTATCCCGCAGACGTGTCACTGACCGGGGATGCTCGCGCTGTGCTGCGTCAGCTGCTTTCCGGGCTGGCAGCGGGTGAGGTGAATACCGCATGGACACAGCGGGTCTCACAAACCCGGGAGGCTGTCCGTTCCGAGCTGACCGCCCAGATCGGTGGTTATGCCGAAATCTGCGACTCGCTGCGCGAGCAGTTGCCAGCTGAGTCTGTCGTGGCACGCGATGTGACGATTCCGTCAAGCCAGTGGGGCAACCGGCTGCTGCCGTTCTTCGAGCGCGGCACGAACATCTTCCCGCTCGGCGGAGGTATCGGTCAGGGCCTCGCTATGGGTATCGGCGCGGCCTTCGCCCGGCCCGACGTGCCTACGGTGGTTCTCGCCGGTGACGGCGGTCTGGCTGTACACCTCGGCGAACTTGCGACCCTGGCTGGTTCTCAGGCCTGGTGCGTGGTGCTGATCTTCAACGACGGAGGTTACGGCGTACTGCGGAACATGCAGCGGGCGAATGGCTTCGCGCGCAGCGGCGTCGACCTGTACACCCCCGATTTCGGCCTGCTAGCGCAATCACTGAACATTCCATACACACTCGTGCGCGGTGCCGGTGTCTTCCCAGACGCCCTGCACAGTGCCCTCGAGCGCAGGGGGCCCACGATCATCGAGGTCGACGTTGAGGCCCTCGACCCCGCACCGCAGGAATTCACGCCACCTGTTCACATTCCCGTCGCGAAGGGACGGTCATGACAATTGTCTGCCTGCATTCCGGTCCGGGGGCTGCGGAATTGTTCGCGAGCCAACTCGGTGCGTTTGATGGGTCCGCTTGGGAAACGCCCGCGGAACTGACGCTGCGGCCCGCTGTCGACTCGAGTGTCGAAGAGTGGGTCACTGCAGCGGCCCAAGTCATTGCGGAGACCGACGACGGCCAGCGTCATGTCCTTGCCACCGGGGAGGCCGCGTACGGGGCGATCATGCTCGCTGCCGAGCACCCCGGTCTTGTGACGAGTCTTGTCCTTGGGGATCCCGTCGTCGATGAATCCGATGACAACTATTGGCGTCAGATGAAACGCGTCCAATGTCCTGCCCTGGTGGTGGCGTCCGCGCCGGACCGTGCGACTGACGTCGCGCAGGCGCAGTCAGTGGCCGGAGGCATCGCGAATGGGGTGTTCGTGATCATCGACGGATGTGAAGCACCCGCACACAAGAACCGGGACAGCTCGTTCAACGAGTGGCTCGTCTCGTTCTTTGCGATCGCTGAGGGACTGCGGTCGCTCTCAGACCCCAGTGAACCGAACCAGCCTGCAATGGAGGAAGTATGAGCACCCAGTATCTCGAAGTTCACCAGACGCGGAGCGGTGACCTCAGTCCGTACGAGGAAAAGCTAGCGGGGTCACTGATGGAGATTTTCAGCCGCGGAACCCACGACTTGGCTGGTGTCGTTGACGGCCTCAACCGTCTCGGCCTCACCGCACCTGATGGAAATACCTGGACAGAGGCGAACTTCCGCGCCGAAATGAAACGACTGGGAGAATGACATGAAGGTCAAGAAAGTTGTCGGCACCCGCAAAACACTCGACGCCGCCGAGCTCGCGGCAACAGGGCTCCGCGACCGCTGGTACCCGATCTACCCGTCCAGGTTCGTCAAACCCGGAGGCATGACGAAGGTGACGCGTCTCGGCGTCGACTGGCTGCTGTTCCGTGACGCGCGCGGCAAGCTCTACATGATCGAAGACCGCTGCCCGCACCGGAGCGCGCCGCTCTCGGTCGGCCAGCATCTCGGCGATCGCATCGCGTGCCGGTACCACGGTGTTCAGGTCGATGGCACCGGCACCGTAGTGTCAGTCCCCGGAATGCCCGGCTGCGCGCTGGAAGGCAAGAAGGCCACTGTTTCACTCGAGGTAGCTGAGGCCGCAGACACCATTTTCGCCTTCATTCCGCTTACCGAAGACTCAAAACCAACGCCTTTTGTCCTGCCGGAGCGGCTCGCCGATGAGGCGAACTCCTGGTTCCTGAACTACGCCGAATGGGCCGGACCATGGCGCTTCTACATGGACAACGTGCTCGACCCGATGCACGGTGCCTTCCTTCACCGCGATTCGCATTCGATGTTCGGTGGCGACGTCTCCGCACGCTTCCGGATCCGGGAAACCGAGCGCGGCTTCTTCTTTGAGAAGACTGACCAGCGGGGCGTGAACTTCGACTGGGTGGAATTCTGCCGGGGCGCAATGGATTACGTGGACCTGGAAATTCCCTATGCGGCGTCAGCCGGCCCGGGAGGGGTTTTCGGAATCGTTGGAATGGCGACGCCGATCGATGAGAACAACTCTGCGATCTTCCATTGGCGGACCCGTCGCGTGAGCGATTGGGAACGCGACGTGTGGCGTTTCTTGTTCCGCGCGAAACTCGAGGAGAACCATTGGCAGGTGCTTGAGCAGGACCGAATGGTGCTCGAGGCTCTGGCCGCCGATGCGGACGTCGACGAGCATCTATACCAGCACGACCTTGGGGTCTCCCGGATTCGCCGACTGTACCGCTCGGATGCGAAGCAACAGGCCGCCGCACTGGCTGGGGAGTGAACCCACGTGCACGACCCCTCGGACACCCAACCGCTGATGATGCTGACGGTCTTTCTGCGGCACGATCAGACTCAGAACCTTGAGCAACTGCAAGGCAAGCTAGAAGATGCGGACTGGTGGCACGGTTTCCCGCCGGAGGGATGTGAAATCGTGTCCTGGGTCGTCGCGATGGGTATCGGCCAGATCGTCACGCTGCGTCTTCCAGCGAGCGATCTGGGGAGAGTGAATGTCGAGCTGGAGCGACGCGCATGGGGAGTGTTCAGGACGGACTTCTATCCGACGTATGACTTTCTCCCCGTCCGCGAACGACTGACTCGGGAATCTGATCTGAGGAAGGCAACATGAGTCGAGTCTCAGCACCCTCGGTGCCCGAACCGCCGCGTCCTGGAATGTTCAGCAACGCTCGTGTGCACGGCCAGCATTTCGTCATTTCCGGTATGCACGCGGGCTCGGCTGACGGACCCATCGGCGGCGGTGACACGTACCTTCAGGCCCGTGAGGCTTTCCGCCGGATTGTCGCGCTCACTGAAGCGTGCGGAGCAACACCGGGCGACATACTGGCATTGCGCCTGTACCTGACCGATATCGACGATAAGGCGGCGGTCGGGAAGGCACGTGCTGAAGTTTTCAGTGGCGATTTTCCGTGTTCGACGCTCGTTGAGGTGACGAGACTGGTCGATCCTGATCTGAAGGTGGAGATCGAAGCGCAAGGCGTCATCGGTGCGGCGGCGCACGGTCAGAAATAGCCACGGCTCAGTTGCTCGTCAGGATCACGAGTTGCTGAGTTGCGCGGGTCATCGCGACGTAGGTATCGACAGCTCCTTCGATGCCTGTTCCGAACTCATTTGGGTCGATCAGGATGACGAGGTCGAACTCGAGGCCTTTCGACAGTTCTGGGGTTAGCAACCGGACGCGTGAAAGTGTGCCAGCCCCGCCAATGTCGATGTTTCGCGTACTGATGATGCAGGCGACTCCGTCAGTGTGCTTGGTAAGCCAGGTATCGAGGATCGAGCCGAGGTCCGTAACGGATCCGCGGATGACAGGCATGCCGCTGGAGCGGACGGAGCTGGGCACGTTGGCGTCGGGGAGCGCGGCCCGGATGACGGGCTCGGCTTCACTCATGACTTCGTCCGGTGTCCGGTAGTTGATGCTGAGCGAGGCGAAGTTGATGGTGTGGAACCCAGCCCGCTGGAGCCGCTGCTGCCACGTTTCAGTGAACCCGTGCCGGGCTTGAGCGCGATCGCCGACGATGGTGAAGCTGCGAGAGGGGCAGCGGCGCAACAGCATGTGCCACTCTGCGTCGGTGAGTTCCTGCGCCTCATCGACGACGATGTGCGCGAACGGGCCCGCGAGCCGGTCCCGTTCGACGCTCGGCAGCGCGGTTTCGTCGACGAGTGCAGCACGCAAATCTTGTCCGTGCAGCATCGTCATCAGGCCCTCGCCGTCGTCATATTCGTGTGATGCGATGAGCTCGTCGACGACCCTGTCCATGTTCGCCTGCTCGGCGGCGAGGACGGCCTGCCTATGACGCTTTCGTCGTGACTCTTCCGCATCGCCGAGCCGCTGCCGTGCCGCGTCGAGCAGTGGAAGGTCTGCCACGGTCCACGCCTGGGCGTTCGGGCGCTGCAATTTCTCCACTTCCTCGGGGGTGAGCCAGGGCGCGCACATGCGCAGGTAGGCGGGTACCGACCACAAGTCGCCAACGAGTTCAGCTGCGTCGAGCAGTGGCCAGGCCTTGCTGAAAGTACTGGTCAGTTCCTCATTCTGCGCCAGTTCGCGGCGCAAAAGTGCTGCTGGCACGTCACCGTCACCGTGCTTATCGATCAGGATGGACAGCAGCGCCTCCCAGACCTCGTAGCGAGCGTCGTTATGTGGGGTGCCGAGTTCCGCCGCGTCGAACGCTTCCGCCCAGTCTGCGGCGCTGAGCCAGATATCAGCCCAGTAGGTTTCGATCAGCAGCCCCTCTGACGGTGGCGTCTCGTAGAACCTGACGGCCGTCTCGATTGCCTTCACCATCGCCGCAGAGGACTTCAGCAGCGCAACGGCCAGGTCGTTCTCGATCGTCGCGGCAGCACCTTCAGCGACGAGTTCCCGCACTGTGCAGGTCCGTACGCCCTCCTCACCGAGGCTGGGGAGGACGTCGGCGATATAGGCCAGGTAGGGCTGGTGCGGGCCCACGAACAGTACTCCGCCGCGGTGGTGACCGAGCCGGGGGTCAGCGTAGAGGAGATACGCGGAGCGGTGGAGCGCGACTACGGTCTTTCCCGTGCCCGGACCGCCGTCGACGACCAGTGCACCACGCGATCCCGCACGAATGATGGCGTCCTGGTCGGCGGCGATAGTACCTAGCACGTCCCGCATCCGGGGAGACCTGCTGCTGCCGAGACTTGCAATGAACGCTGATTGATCGTCAAGCGCGGCATGTCCTTCGAACCCCTCTGGGGTAAATACCTCATCCCAGTAGTCGCTGACGCGGCCCTGGGTCCAGCGATATCTGCGGCGGCTGACCAGGCCCATTGGGCTGGCGTGTGTTGCTGCGAAGAAGGGTTCCGCCGCTGGGGTGCGCCAGTCGACCAACAGAGCGTTGCCGACACTGTCGGTAAGTCCAATCCGGCCGATGTACAGCGGCCGGGATCCGTCCGCGCGGACGATGCGCCCAAGACACAGATCGAGCCGGAAGCGCTGCAGAACACGCAAGCGAGCGGTAAGCCGGCGGACCTCGAAGTCGCGGTCCATCGCATCGCGCCCGGTACCCCCGGGCGCCTTACGCTGAGCGTCGAGCTGGTCGGACAGGTCGGTGAACTGCTGCTCGAAGCTCTCCGAGATAGCCGCGAAATGCTGATCGTCGCTTGCAATCAGTGCCGGATCGGATTTGGGAGCGAGATGCATGGGGAGGCTGAACGCGGTGGTGGTCACCGGGAGATTCTGCGCGCGCACCCGGGTCTTGCGGCAAGCCCCCGGGTCCGCTATAGATTGAAAGGGGCAGGGAGTTCCTCGGTGCGGCAGCGAGTTTCCGCCATTTCCCTCAGGCGTGCCGAGCGTTCTTTCATTTCACTTCAGTTTGTTGGATCACGTTCACGAGATCTCACCTAGCGGACGACGTAAAGTCGGATGTGTCTTAGCGACTTTGATGGAGTAAGAGTTAAAGAAAATGGCGCGTGATACCGGCTTCCCTGCAACTGATGCAGAGTTCGATTTCGCACGGCAGCGACGCCGCGCTAGCTTGTCCAAGCTTTCCAAGTGGATGCTGGGACAGTCTGCCGACGTGAACAGCATTTTGCCCTTCGACGAGGTGGTGTCGGCACTTGGGCGACGTGAAGAGCGGCAGGTCGGTCTTCGTGTGATCGATGTCGACGACATCGTCGGGTCAGTTGATCGCACGAGGGACTTTGACCACAGATTCCGTCCGACCACATCGCGGACGCGGGAACGGTGGGAACGCCTGGCCGTTGCTCAGCGTCGAGGGGAGGCGATCCCGCCAATCGACGTTTATCAGGTCGGCAACATGTACTTCGTGGTCGACGGCCACCACCGTGTGTCCATTGCGCGTGCCGTGGGCATGAAAAACATAGAAGCGTATGTCACGGAAATTCGGACAAAGCTGTCGCCTGAGGGTGTGCACCGCCGCGGTGACATCGTCAAAAAGGACCTGCGCCGCTTGTTCGTCGAGCGTGTTCCACTTGCCCAGCCGGATCGCGGCAAAGTGAAAGTGACGGACCCGTGGGACTACCCGAAACTAGCCGAAGCGGTAGAGGCGTGGGGTTTCCGCTACATGCAGCAGCAGCACGCGTTTTTCGACCGGCAGACGATCGCGAAGCGGTGGTTTGACGAGGAGTACACGCAGATTGTCGAAATGGGCCGTGATTGCGGCGTTCATATGGATAAAACGGACGCTGAACTGTATATGTGGCTGACGAACGAGCGGTATCGAATGATCCGGTCGCACCGTTGGGACGAGAACGTCGCGCGGGAACTTGTCGCGAAGTCGATGGGCCGGAAGACGAAAGTGGCACCCGGCGCGCAGCGCCGGCGCAGGAGTTAGCCGCCTCACCAGCACGGGTGGGTCATGAATGGACTACGTCATATCATCCGATGATTGTGTTCTGCGACACAGAATTCCGTATCATAGTCGTATGGTAAGGATATTAGTCGTTGCAGATGAAATAGTTCCAAGTTTGTATAGTCCAAGTGTCCACACAATCAAGCCTGATTTGATCATCGCTGCAGGGGACTTGCCGTGGGATTATCTCGATTTTCTTGAATCATCACTTAATGTCCCGCTCGTTTTTGTCCCGGGTAATCACGATCCCGAAGTAGAGAAGAAGGATCGTTCGGGTCTATGTCTGCGCGATGGTATGCCGTGTAGCTCGGCGCAGCCATATGGTGGCATCAACGTGGACGGGACGGTGGTGGAGGTTGCTGGATTGCGCATCGCCGGGCTTGGTGGATGTGTACGCTACCGCCCCGGCCCGAATCAGTACTCACAGCGACAGTACGCATGGAAAGGGCGGCGGCTCGTGCGCAAGGCACGGCGCGCTTTTGGCAGGGACGCCGGTCTCGACATTCTGCTCACGCACGCACCGCCATTCGGGCTCGGGGACGAACAGGACCGGCCACACGTAGGGGTTCATGCGTTGCATCGCGTGCTCGCTGAATTGCAGCCGCGCTGGCATTTGCATGGCCATATTCATCCCTACGGGGTTGCGCGGCCCGATCGGCAGGTCGGACGAACAACCATCCGCAATGTGGTTCCGTGGAAGATCATGGAAATCGAACCCGCCTCCACGATCTCCACAGAATCCCGCACTGTGTTGTCGGGGTGAGCACGAAGCCAACCATGGCAGTGTGCATAACTGAACGGCAAGGTCCCCTAGGGCCAGGGGCTCACCTTGGGGTGCTTCGGGGCGATGCGGCTTATTGTTGGCCCTTCTCTGAGCGACACTAACGATTGGTGTCGCTCAGAGGTGGGCAGTAGGGGATGTGGGTGAAGTCGCCGGGGTTATTCTTCGGTGAGGTTTTTGCCTGTTTCTGTGTCGAAGATGTGGATTTTTTCGGGGTTGAGCCAGAGTTGTGCTTTTTTTCCGGTTTGGACTTGTGAGGCGGCGTCGAGGCGGGCGGTGATTTGGGTGCCGAGTTCCATGTCTTGTCCCATGTCGCGGGCGAGGTCGTCGAGGTCGCGGGAGTGGGCGGTTTCGCCGTGGACGCGGAAGTAGGCGTAAATGTCGGAGCCCATGGATTCGACGAGGTCGATGGTGGTGGTGAATGTGTGGCCGGGGGTGTTGCCGGTGAGGGTGGCGTCTTCGAAGTGTTCGGGGCGGGCGCCGATGATGACGTTGCGGTTGGTGCCGGTGGTTTCGAGGGTGCGGCGGATGCGGTCGGGCATTTCGATGGTGCCGAGGTTGCTTTTGAGTGTGTTGTTTTCGATGGTGGCGGGGAGGAAGTTCATGGAGGGGCTGCCGATGAATCCGGCGACGAAGAGGTTGGCGGGGTGGTGGTAGAGCTGGGTGGGGGAGCCGACTTGCTGGACGATGCCGCCGCGCATGACGACGACGCGGTCGCCGAGGGTCATGGCTTCGGTTTGGTCGTGGGTGACGTAGAGGGTGGTGGTGCCGAGTGTTTTCTGGATTTGGGCGACTTGGGTGCGCATTTGGACGCGGAGTTTCGCGTCGAGGTTGGACAGTGGTTCGTCCATGAGGAAGGCTTTGGGTTTGCGGACGATGGCGCGTCCCATGGCGACGCGCTGGCGCTGGCCGCCGGAGAGGTTTGAGGGTTTGCGGTCGAGGTGCTGGGTGAGTTCGAGCATGGTGGCGACGTCGTCGACTTTTTGTTTGATGGTGGTTTTGTCGACGCCGGCGAGGACGAGGGGGAAGGCGATGTTCTCGGCGACGGTCATGTGGGGGTAGAGGGCGTAGGACTGGAAGACCATGGCGATGTCGCGGTCTTTGGGTGCTTTGTTGTTGACGATGTCGCCGTCGATGCGGAGTTCGCCTTCGGTGATGTCTTCGAGTCCGGCGACCATGTTGAGGGTGGTGGATTTGCCGCAGCCGGAGGGGCCGACGAGGATGATGAATTCGCCGTCGGCGATGTGGAGGTTGAAGTCGTCGACTGCGAGTGCCCCGTCGGGGTAGCGCTTGATGATGTGGTCTAGGACGATCTCGGCCACGGGGGGCTCCTTCGCTGTGTGTGGTGCGGTGGCGGTGCCGGGGGCGGGGTGTTTAGCCTTTGACGGCGCCGGAGGTCAGGCCAGCGACGATGCGGCGCTGGAAGAAGAGGACGAAGATGACGATGGGGATGGTGATGATGACCGCGGCGGCGGCGATGGCGGCGGTGGGGCGTTCGTAGGTGGTGGCGCCGGTGAAGTACGAGAGTGCGGCGGGCACGGTGCGTGACGCGCTGGTGGTGGTGAAGGAGATCGCGAAGAGGAAGTCGTTCCAGCAGGCGATGAACACGAGGATCGCGGTGGTGAACACGCCGGGCATGGCGAGGGGGGTGATGACTTTGCGGAATGCCTGGTAGGGGGTGGCGCCGTCCATTTTGGCGGCTTTTTCGAGTTCCCAGGGGATTTCGCGGAAGAACGCGGACAGGGTGTAGATCGCTAGCGGCAGCGCGAAGGTGACGTAGGGGATGATCAGGCCGAGCCAGGTGTCGAAGGTGCCGATGGCGGTCTGGATCTGGAACAGGGGGGTGACGAGCGCGATCTGGGGGAACATCGCGATGAGCAGGGACACCGCGACGATGGTTTTTTTGCCGGGGAAGTCCAGTCGGGCGATGGCGTAGGCGGCCATGGTGCCGAAGACCAGGGCGATGAAGGTGGAGATCACGCAGATGCCGATGGAGTTGATCAGTGCGCGGATGAATTCGTAGTCGGTGAAGATCTGCTGGTAGGACTCCGCGGAGGGGGAGCGGGGCAGGAAGTTGCCGTCGTTGAGGGTGCCGGCGTCTTTGAAGGACAGTGACACGATCCAGATGACGGGGATGAACGCATAGAGCAGGACGAGGACGTTGACGCCGGCCCACATGGCTTTGCGCTGGGTGGTTTCTTGCTGGTAGCTCATCTGCGATCGTCTCCTGCGCCTGGTGCTGCGGCCCCGAAGAGCTTGATGTATATGAACGCGATTATCGCGATGCTGATGAAGATCAGCACCGACATGGTGGAGCCGATGCCGAGGTTGAGTCCGCGTATGAGGTTGTTGTACGCGAGGATGGACACCGATGCGGTGTCGTTGGCGCCGCTGGTGAGTACGAAGATGTTGTCGAAGATGCGGAACGAGTCCAGGGTGCGGAACAGCAGCGCGACCAGGATGGCGGGTTTGATGATGGGGACGGTGACCCGCCAGAACCGCTGCCATGCGTTCGCGCCGTCCATGGAGGCGGCTTTGAGCAGGTCTTCGGGCACGAGCGCGAGTCCGGCCATGAGCAGCAGCGCCATGAACGGGACGGTTTTCCACACCTCGGACAGGATGATGATCCATAGCGAGGACCACCGGTCGGTCAGCGGTGCCGATTCCCCGGCCAGCCAGCCCAGGTTCTGGGTCCACGCGAAGCGCCACGAGAACGCGGCCACCACGGTCACGATCGCGTAGGGCACCAGCGCGGAGGTGCGGACCAGGCCGCGGCCGATGATGGTGCGGTGCATGACGATCGCGAGGAGCATGCCCAGCACGAGCTGGAAGAACGTGCCGATCACGGTGATGAACATCGTCACCCCGAACGCGTTCCACCAGATCGGGCTCGACAGCACGGTGATGTAGTTACCGAGCCCGATGAATTCCTGATCGTCGGGGGTACGCAGATCCGCGCGGAAAAACGACAGCCACACCGCGTAGATGAGCGGGTACGCCGCGACCGCGAGCATCACGATGATCGCAGGCGCGCACAGCAGCAGACCGAGACGCCGTTCGGCGCGTTTGCCTTCGCTGTGACGCTGTTTCGCGATCGCGGTGCCCGCGTCCGCGCCGAGCGCGGCCGGGCCAGCGGAGCTAGTGGTCATGGCAGGATGCCCCTTCCTTCGAGGGTGTCCTGAATGCGATCCCGCAATTCATCGGCTGTCGCCTCAGGATCGATCGCCGCAGGCGGCGACAACGTGGACGACACGATCGTGGAAATGTTCTGGTAAAACGGTGTCTTCGGGCGCGGTACCGCGATCTCGAGCTGCTCGAGCAGGATCTCGTACATCGGATACGCGTCCTGGAACTCCGGATCGTCATACACGGTGACGTTCGCGGGCACATCCCCCGCATCCAGCGCCGCCCACAACTGATGCTCCGGGCTGCGCAGACACATCGCCGCGTCGAACGCCTCCTCCGGATGCTCACTGAACGTGCTGATCGCGTAATTCATCCCGCCGAGCGTGACCCGCGCCGGTTCCCCGGGCACCACCTCGGGATACTGCGCGAACGCCATATCCTCATACACCGACCGGCTCTGCGCGTCCGTTTCCGCCGCCGCGCGCATCGCGCTGAGCACATACGGCCAGTTCAGGCTGAACGCTGAGCGGCCCTGCTGGAACTCCGCGAACACCTCCGGCTCCTGCGCATTCGACAGTGACGCGCTCGCCAGCCCCGACGTCGCGAACCGGCTCATCAACTCCAGCGCCTGCAACGTGTTCTCATCAATCGTGGCTTCGGTGCTGTCCTCGTTCACCAGATCACCACCAAACGAGTTCAGCAGCGTGTTGAACCCCACCACATACCCCTCATACCGCGCCCCGGTAAACCCGATCTGGTAAATCTCACCACGATCACGCAGCTCAGCGGCCATCTCCAGCATCTCATCCCACGTCCGCGGCGGCTGCGGGGTCAGCGACGGCCGATACCACAACAACTGCACATTCGTGTGCTTCGGAATCCCATACAACCGGTCCTGCCACGTCGCGGTATCAATCGGGGGCTGCAGAATATCCGCGGTCGCCAGCTCCGCCTGCTCCGCAGTGAGCTCACGAATCCAGCCCGCCTCCGCGAACTCCGCCGTCCACGTCACATCCATCCCCAGCAAATCCATACCCGAATCCCGCGACGCAAGCCGCCGCACAAACTGCTCACGCTGACTATCCGCATCCGCAGGCAACAAATTCCCCTGAATCCGGTACCGGCCCTCCGCCGCCTCATTACACGACGCGATGATCCGGTCAAACCCAGCAGCAGCCGTCCCCCCATACACATTGACAACCACCGTGTCATCAGACGCACACGACACCAAACCAAAGGCCAACGCCCCCACCGCTGCCGCGGCGGTGGTTTGTTTCCACCTGTGCGAGCGCACACGCTGGAACGATTGCTCCATGCTTCGCTCCTAGGAGTTAAGTCCACTATCGGGTGATGTACATCACAACGGTGCTCCTCGGCTCCCGTAGTTAAATAGCGCTTTATCGCACCTGTTACCGGATCGTTATGATCTTGACGCGGTATATCGCGGCTGTCCCTTGAAAGGGTTTACAGTTCTTGTGCCGCCGTCTAATTCAGTTCATGAGCGCGTCGCGTGGAGTCGGTGTCATACGGTAGGTAGGCGCAGCGTCAGGATCAACCCACAGATCAGGGAAACGGTCCGGACGGGCGGCCGCTGAAAGTGGCCGCCACAACAATGCAAGCCCCGCGAGGGCATAAAGCCCGATCGCGATAAAGGGCGCGAGGTGCCCAAAATCGTTATAGCCGATGACGGGGTGAATGCCGATTGCGGGCACGAGCGCTGCCGCCAAGGCGGCGCCGACAGCGACGGCCAGCGACCGCGCTCCTGGCCGCAACCCGCACCACACCGTGGGCAGTACCGCGATACCGGCGGCGAGCAGCATCGCTCCAAACGCAAGCCGATCGGCGGCAATGAAAGCGCTGAGTTGGTCGCTTACCAGGCTCAGATCCTCAGCTCGCACCCCCAGGTATTTCACATCCTGGGGGACGAGTACAGCACTATGTCCGACCGTGGTAATCAGCAACCCCCCGACCACGAGTCCAAGCCCCGAAAGGGCAAGGAGTGCGCGCCCGCGGCCTGCCGGGCTCCATAGCCAGGCAGTCGCTCCTGGCTTCGCGAGCGTGCCAATCCCGCGCTGTTCCTTAGGCAGACTCCTGAAGCACAGAATCAATGACACAAAGAAGAGGATCGAGGCTGCCACTATTGCTGCCGTCTTGTCAGTGCGCTGTGGAAGCGTAGCCAAGTGTGCGCTCAGGAGACCTGCAGTGGCGGCGGATCCCGAGAGAAGCAGCGTCCACCACGCCCACGGTTTCCCCTCACGCAGGGGGCTTAGCGCAAGCCATGCCCAGAGGAGTCCCAGGCAGACCATTGCCCCCGCAAGATTCACGCGGTTATGAACGATGAATGCCGCCAGCGGTCCATCAGCCTTCTCCACTGCAGCGGCTGAAATATTGGCTGCCCCAAGTTCACTCGCTAGCCATCGACGTGGTGCGGTCAGGCTCGACAACAAGCCTGCCAGCCCGACAAGTGTCAGCAGTCCGGCAACGATTCCAAGGCCGGCCAATGCGGGACGGTGCGGGCCCCGGGACACATCTGCGGGTGGCGGCGCGGGAAGCACGACTGATTGCGGCGTGCGGGAAGCACGAATAGCGGTGTTGATGCGACGGGGCAGCCCTGGCCCGGCGAAGATCAGACCTTCAAAAAGTGCCAGTAAGTCTGCACCGTTCTTGAGGGCGGCCCTGGCGTCATCGGGTGTCATGATCCCGGGCCCAGCCACTACTGCCAAGTTTTTCCCAAAATGGCTGCGCAACAATCGAGTGAGCGCTGCGGCGCGCTCACGTAAGAACGGGCCGTGCTCGATGCCCCCGGGGAGCAGATGCGTGCGCGCACCGCTGAGAACAAGCCCAGCGCAACCAGCGGCGAGCGCATGTTCACCTAGGCGTAAAGCTTCATCGGGCGACAGGTCTACCGGCAGCCGTACCAAAACCGGTCGATCCGTCACAGTGGCCCAGTCAGCCAAGATCTCTCGCGAATCGGCGTTCGGGACGATGTAGGCATCTGCCCGAGAACCGAGTTTCGCCAGTACGGCGGTGACATCGGGCCCGGTGGCCGAAACGAAAACTGGCCCGTTTCGCGATAGCCCGTCTTCGAGTTGGGGAATAACGTCGTCCACGTATGCGGCATCTGCGACGCTGGTCAGGATCCCGCACAGCGAATGCATCATCCGGGTTGAGGAGGCACCCTTGGGGCGTTGTTCACTCGACACCGGGCCGACCACGGTGAAGCCTGCACCAAGGTGACGCCACATACGGAGGCCGCTGCCGTCGAGGTCCACATGGGGGCCGACACCTGCGGGCGAAGCGAACCGCAGACCCATCACGGTCCGCGCGACACCTGGAGACGGCCGAGCTGACGCCATGAACTCGAAAAGCCTTCGCCCCCAGACGAAATTACCCTGAAAGCTCACTGCATTCACCGTGAGCTTGCGAGCTAGTGTGGCCGAGAGAAGTCGTGTGACGATGGGACGGTAGACCACGTAGGTGTAGTCAGGCATTGGAACCCCCAGGGAGCCTGCTCGGAGCGAATACTTCGATGCTCCCGCGCAACGGAGGTGACGCCTAGAGACCCTAGGGGGAGGGTGTGACCCACCCGCGCTCAGTGCGCGCGGTGATCGGTAACAGGTGTTCGCGGACCGAATTTTGGCTTGAAGGCCAGACCGCTCGACTCGAGCAACAGGACAGCTCGGTACCTGTGCGGCCGAAGCGGTTCCATGTATTCGAGCATGCCGTCGTCATCGAGCGGTCTGCCGAGCAGGGTCCAGCCGATCATCGCGGCGAGATGAAAATCTCCGACGGACAGAGCGTCTGCGTCACCTAGCGCGCGCTGAGCGACCTCAGCCGACGTCCACACGCCGACCCCAGGCAGCGTCTGGAGATGCTGTCTGGCAACCGCGGGCGCAAGTTTGGCGATACGCTCGAGCTGCTCACCAGCGCCAGCCGCGCTCACAATTGTTTTCGCGCGTCGCGGATCCACGCCAGCTTTGTGGAATTCCCACGACGGGACGCGGCGCCACACGTTAGCCGACGGCGGAACCCACATGGGCCGGGGTGCTGGTCCTGGAGCCGGCGTACCGAACTTACGAACCAGGCGGCGCCATGACGCACGTGCCGCGATCCCGTGGACACGCTGTTCGAGGATGGCAGGCACCAGCGCTTCGAGGAGTCTGCCAGAGCGGCAGATTCGCACACCGGGACTGCGATGCTGCGCCTCAGCGAGCGTCGCATGCTGAGGCGCGAAGCTTTCCGGTTCGTCGGCAGCGCCGAGGAGCGCAGGCACTGTCGTCGTGAACTCTTCTGCGCCGTCCCCCCACGCGGCGACTGAAACGGTGCCTGCGTCAAGCTGGCTGATTCGACAGGTAGCAGGCCCGGACGGCATCAGCGTCGCACGCCAGATTGCGCCGTCCGGCGCGTGAAAGTGGCACGGATCCCCAGCGCCGCGGGCCAGCGGGCGCAGCGTCGCCGCGACATTGGTCGGCTGGGCGACCGACAAGGTCAGCACGCCTAACGATAACCGCTCCGGAATCGCGCCAGTGCGTGACTGAATCGACCGCCCTTCCAATACATGGACGTCCAACTATAGGATGTTGGTGAGTTTCTTGGCAGAAGTACCGACCGTCTCGCCTATGTGGTCGCTACCGGGCTGCTTGCGCAGACGCAAGGCAGTCCGGTAGCGCCCCGGCGGAGGAGAGAAATATGAGTGATGTGCTGATCGAGAAGTCCGGCAGACTCGGTCTGATTACGCTGAATCGTCCTGCGGCGATAAATTCCCTGAACCACGACATGGTCCGGGACCTCGCGGCCGCGCTTGCGTCGTGGGAGCACGACGACTCGGTGCGTGCAGTGGCGATAACTGGAGCTGGTGAGCGCGGCCTCTGCGCGGGCGGCGATATCGTCGCCATTCATCGGGATGCCCAGGGCGACGGCAGTCAGACGAAGAGCTTCTGGCGTGACGAGTACATCCTCAACGAGCAAATCTCCACGTACGCGAAGCCGTATGTCGCCTTGATGGATGGCATCGTCATGGGCGGGGGAGTTGGTGTCTCCGCGCACGGCAGCGTCAGAATTGTGACTGAGCGTTCGAGAATCGGTATGCCCGAGGTCGGGATCGGTTTCGTTCCTGACGTCGGGGGTACCTACCTGCTCGCGCGGGCGCCAGGCGAACTCGGCACACACATTGCTTTGACCACGGCGCGACTCACCGCCGGCGACGCGGTCGTGTGTGGCTTCGCGGATCATTTTGTACCGAGTGCGGAGTTAGGCGCGCTGCTCGAGGCGCTGTCAGAAGAAGCGCCGGATGAGGTTATCGCGCGATTCGCGCAGCCTGCACCTGAGTCCGAATTGCATGCGCAGCGGGAGTGGATTGACAGCTGCTACAGCGCGGAGACCGTCGAAGAGATCGTGGCGAGGCTGGAGCGCAATGCCACGCCTGAAGCGGGCAAGGCGGCGCAGCAGATCCTCTCGAAGTCACCCACCGCCCTCAAGGTGGCGCTGCGGTCATTGCGGAGTGCCCGTCGGTCTCCGAGTCTGGCGGTGACACTCAACGAGGAATATCGCGTGTCACTGGCATGCCTACGGTCCCCAGACCTGGTGGAGGGCATCCGCGCGCAGGTCATCGACAAAGACCGCAACCCCCAATGGTCGCCAGCTCGGCTCGAGGACGTGTCGGACGATCGTGTAGCAACGTTCTTTCGTGACCTCGGCGACGAGGAACTCGGACTCAGCTAGCCTTCAGCGTGTCAGTGCGGCACGCGGGTTACGCGGCAGCGTAACGTCTCCTCGCGTGATTACGGTGAGTACAGATGGTTCCTGCCTGAAGAACCCTGGCGGTGCGATCGGCTGGGCTTGGGTTAACCATGACGGTCCGAGCGCGTCCGGGGGCGCCGGCTCTGGAACCAATCAGATCGCAGAGCTCACTGCTCTGCTCGAAGCGATAATCGCGCATCCGGGCGTGGAGCCGCTCGTCATCGAATCTGACTCGCAGTACGCGATCAAATGCGCCTCCGAATGGCTGCCTGGCTGGAAACGCAAGAGCTGGACTACAGCGTCAGGCAGCCCGGTCAAGAATCTTGGCCTCGTGCAGGCGATCGACCGCGCAATACAGGAGCGTCCAGGTGCCGTCACTTTCACGTGGGTTCGCGGCCACACTGGCAACCACCATAATGAGATCGCTGATGACCTCGCAGGCAAGGCAGCACGGTTAGCAGCGGGACAGCTAACCGTGTGACAGCACTCCGTCACTGTGTGGTGCCGGAGTGAGGGCCGTTGCCGTGTGGGACAGAATGCGCCCGAAAACGTCCTTATCGAGCGCGGGATCGGCCGCGCGCTGAATCCCGATGCCGAGTGCGAGTCCGACCGCTGCGATCGCAAGCGTTTCCTTATCCATAGGAAGCCGCAGGCCTGCCTCAGATTCAAGCCGGTCAAGCAGTGCCGCTACATGCTGGCGAATCCTGGCATATCGCGCGGCGTTCGCCGTGCGAAGGGTGCCGTCATGCGCGCTAAACGCATTGATCTCAATCTCGAGCCTGGCTATTGAGATGTCGCCCAGTACGGAGGCGCTCCAGTCGCTGAGACTGGTGATCCAGGCATCCGGCGACTCGGTAACCGCGTCCGCGACGCGCGCGATGGCGCGATCGGTTTCACGCTCGTAGATCGCGTCTACGGCGGCGATCCCAAGTTCCGTCTTATTGGCGAAGTTCGAGTAGACCGCTCCCGTCGTGAAGCCGGCCTCGGTCGCGACGTGGCCGAGGGAGGTCGCACGGAAACCATCCCGGAGGAACAGTTCGACGGCAGCCGCGATGATCTGGCAACGGGTGCGTTCCTGGCTTTCCGTGCGGTTGAGTCGCGGCATGCGCACGATGATAGTGCAGCTTGACAAGCCGGAGCCAGGATTTAGGATAATGCCATTATCTGGATAATTGGAAGATCTCTGGAGGGCTGTCAATGGTGACGCACACGCCAGTTCCCGACCACGACGTTATCGTCGTCGGCGCCGGCTTCTCCGGCATCGGCGCCGCGATCAAGCTCGGCCAGGAAGGTTTCGACTACCTCGTCGTTGAGGCCTCTGACGGCGTCGGGGGCACCTGGCACCTGAACACGTACCCGGGCGTCGCGGTCGACATTCCGTCCTTCAGTTATGCGTTCTCCTTTGAACAGGGGCAGCGGTGGTCGCGGACGTACGCGCCCGGAGCGGAACTGAAGGAGTATGCGGAGCGGTGCGTCACCAAGTACGGGCTGCGGCCCAACATCCGTCTCAGCACCAAAATAGCGAGAGCCGAATTCGACGAACCCGCCGATCTGTGGCGGCTGTTCACTGATGCTGGTGAAGAGATGACCAGCCGTTTTGTGATCTACGCCGTCGGCCCTTTCAGCGAGCCCCAGACTCCAGACATACCAGGAATCGACTCCTATGCGGGAACCGTCATGCACACAGCCCGGTGGGATCATCGCCAGGACCTGAGTGGCCGCAGAGTAGGCATCATCGGTACTGGTGCGTCCGCGGTGCAGGTTATCCCGGCTATTGCGCCGCAGGTCGAACGCCTCACAGTCTTTCAGCGGACCCCGATCTGGGTGCTTCCGCGTGTGGATTTGCCGTTATCAAGGGCAGCGCACATCGCACTCGATAAGCTTCCGCTCGTCCGGCGCGCAGCGCGCCTGGCAAGTCAAGCCGTCGTCGAAGCCACATTTGTTGTCGCGGCCCAATACAACCGCACCCTGCCGATGCTCGCGGGCAGCGGTTCACACGCGGGCCGCCGTTTTCTGCGGCGCGAGGTGAAGGATCCTGTCCTGCGGAAGAAGCTCACACCGAACTATCCCCTCGGGTGCAAGCGGCCCAGCTTCTCGAACACCTATCTGGCGGCGTTCAACCGTCCGAATGTCGTCCTGGAAACCGATCCGATCGCCCAGGTCACTCCGCGTGGAATTGTCACTGCGGACGGCACGGAGCACGAATTCGACACGCTGATCCTTGCAACAGGCTTCAAGCTCTTCGGGACGGGCGGGATGCCCTCCTTCAGGATCGCGGGTAAGGGTGGCGCCGACCTCGCCGCGTGGTGGGCAGAGAATCGCTACCAGGCATACCAAGGTGCCAGTGTCCCCGGATTTCCCAACGTCTTCACGATCCTGGGGCCCTACGCCTACAACGGGTCGTCGTACTTCGAACTGATCGAGAATCAGCTGCGGCATATCATCCGGTGCCTCACAACAGCGGAGGAGCGCGGTGCGACCCGGGTGGAGATCAGTGAAGAAGCCAATACCGAGTATTTCGAGTCGATGATCGACCGCCGCGATCGGCAGATCTTCTTCAATCAGGACTGTTCCAACGCCAACAGCTACTATTTCGACCCGAATGGTGATGTTCCGTTCCGGTCCGCCACTACCCTGCATTCACGCTGGGCGAGTGAGCATTTCAGCATCGACGATTATGAATTCACCCATCGCGCCCTCGCCAGCGTGACATGCTGGAGCACATGAGCGACAACGCAGGCTCCCTGCGAGCCGACGTCGACCCAGTTCTGGCCTTTCAGGAAGCTCATCGGCTCCCCGGCCTGGTAGACGTGCATACCCATTTCATGCCGAAACGGGTGATGGACAAAGTGTGGGCGTATTTCGATTCCGCGGGCCCGCTGACGGCTATGGAGTGGCCAATTGCCTACAAGCTCGAGGAGGACGTGCGCCTGCAGCGCCTCCGTAGTTACGGGGTCGTGGCGTTCACATCGCTGGTCTACCCCCACAGGGCGGGCATGGCGGAGTGGCTGAATCAGTGGGCAGCCGATTTCGCGGACCACACCCCGGACTGTCTTCACACAGCAACGTTCTACCCGGAGGACGGTGTCGAAAAGTACGTTACTTCCGCGTTAGAGGCCGGCGCCCGGGTGTTCAAGTCGCACATTCAGGTAGGCGATTACGACCCTCTGGATCCGTTGCTCGACGGCGTGTGGGGGGCTCTCGCAGACAGCAGCACTCCGGTCGTGATCCACTGCGGGTCAGGACCTGCACCCGGACGCTACACAGGTGCACCCCCGATAGCGAAGCTCATGAAGCGGCATCCGCGCCTTCGGCTGATCATCGCGCATATGGGTATGCCTGAGTACTCCGATTTCCTTTCGCTCGCTGAGGCGCACGAGACCGTGTTGCTCGATACAACGATGGCGTTTACCGACTTCCTGAGCGACCTGGCGCCATTGGATCGGCGCGATCTGCCCCGTCTGCGCGCGCTCGGTGATCGCATCCTCTTCGGCAGCGATTTCCCGAACATCCCCTATCCATATGTGCACGCCCTCGAGATCCTGGCGAATCTCGAACTCGGGGATGACTGGATAAGGGCAGTCTGCTACGACAACGGGGTGCGCGTCTTCAGCCTCGCTGTGTGATGCTGCTTCGTATTCAGTCCCGTGCGCGATCGCGCCCCGGATCCGCGGCCTTCTGGAAGATGCCTTCGGAAGCGAAGAGGCTAAGTGGCTCGCGACGCGGCAGCACCACGCCGAGCACACCGCGTAGCAGTGCACCGCTCATGTTCGCGTAGTCAAAGTAGTCACGCCAGACAGCAATCTTTCCCTCCCGGAACTCGAACGTTCCGCATACCCAAAATTCGGTGCGCAGCCGACCCAGGCTCAGAGCATCGGTGCGCTCCGTCAGCACCGCTCGATCGTCGCCGCTGATGTTGCGGAACTGGACATCAAACCGGATGGCAAGTTTGTCCATCATCACGAACGCCTGCCTAAGGCGCGATTTGCCACGAACCTTAGGCAGAGAAACGTTGTGCCACACGACATCGTCCGCTACAAAGCTCAATGCCTGCTCATAATTGCGATCGCGGAGGGCGGCAAGAAACTCAACCACCGTGCCCGTGTTGGTACTGGTCATGTGACGTCCTCTCATTCGAGATCCTGGCGCCTACGAATTCTCCCACGTTCTGTGGCGGGCCTGAAATGTCGCGGCAAGTTTTTGCGACACTCCGCGAGAATCTTCCGGCTGGTCTACGCTCCCGATATGCCCCTGTCACAGCCTTCCGGCGGGCACCACTCTCACCGGCGTAGCGTCAGCGTCAACCCCATCTTCACGCGAGAACCACTCGAGATCCCGCACGATCGGTTTCCCCGTGACCAGCTTGATCCTGATACCGCGTACCAGATCGTTCACGACGAACTGATGCTTGACGGTAATGCCCGTCTCAACCTCGCGACGTTCGTGTCGACATGGATGGAACCGCAGGCCAGGACGCTCATGGCCGAATGTTTCGACAAGAACATGATCGACAAGGACGAGTACCCGGGCACAGCCGAACTCGAACAACGATGCGTGCGCATGCTCGCGAACTTGTGGCACGCCCCGCCAGCTGACGCGCCAACAGGCTGCTCGACAACTGGGTCCAGTGAGGCATGCATGCTGGCTGGCCTTGCGCTTAAACGGAGGTGGCAGCAAGCAGGCGGAGAAAAGCGCGGCCGACCCAATCTGGTTATGGGCGTCAACGTCCAGATTTGCTGGGACAAGTTCGCCACCTACTGGGACGTTGAACCGCGGCTCGTGCCGATGGAGGGTGACAGGTACCACCTCACCGCGGACGAAGCTGTGAAGTACTGCGACGAGAACACCATCGGCGTCGTTGCAATCCTCGGCTCGACGTACGACGGGAGTTATGAACCCGTCGCCGACATCTGTCGTGCGCTCGACGACCTGCAATCCCGCACCGGCTGGAACATTCCCGTTCACGTCGACGGCGCTTCGGGCGCCATGATCGCACCCTTCTGCGATCCAGACCTGGAGTGGGACTTCCGCCTCGACCGCGTCGCATCGATCAACACCTCGGGACACAAGTACGGTCTCGTTTATCCGGGTGTCGGATGGGTGGTGTGGCGGGATGCGGAAGCATTACCCGATGAGCTCGTGTTCCGGGTGAACTACCTGGGCGGTGAGATGCCCACCTTCGCGCTGAATTTCTCACGGCCGGGAGCTCATGTTGCCGCGCAGTACTACAACTTCATTCGCCTCGGGTTCGACGGATATCGGCGGGTCCAGCGCACCTGCCGGGACGTGGCGATGCACCTCTCCAGTGCCATCGCCGAACTTGGTCCCTTTGAACTTGTCACCGATGGCAGCGAGCTGCCAGTGTTCGCCTTCACGGTGCGCAACGACGTCACTGGCTATTCGGCGTTTGATGTGTCCGCGGCGCTGCGTGAATCAGGCTGGCTCGTACCTGCTTACACCTTCCCCGCCAATCGGGAGGATCTCGCCGCATTGCGCGTCGTCGTGCGAAACGGATTCAGCCACGACCTCGCTGAGCGTTTCCTCGACGAAGTCAAGCGTGTGCTGCCGAGATTGCACCGACAGGACAGTCCGCAACGCGGCAGCGAAGCGGCATCTTTCTCGCACAGCGCGAAGCGGACGTAGCTTTGTTGCATGCACATGATGTTCACGCGGCGCCGCCGCACCGGGCGTGTAGCGGTATGCGCAGCAGCTGCGCTTGCACTGGCGGCTTGCGGTGGCCCGACTGAAGAACCGCCACGGCCCACGCCCACCCGAACGACGCCCGCACCGGAGCCGCCGCCTCCGCCGCCACCCGACCCGGCAACGGCAGTGAAGATCGACAATGTGCGCCAGGCACGCCCCCAGACCGGCCTGAGCCTCGCCGACATTGTCTACGTCGAACCCGTGGAATATGGGCTTACCCGGTTGCTTGCCGTGTACAGCACGGAGGTCCCCGACGCCATCGGTCCCGTGCGGAGCGCACGAATCACCGACATCGAGATACTTGCCCAGTTCGGCGAACCCGTATTTGCCTACTCTGGGGCAGCGCCGCACGTCCTGGACGCCCTGAATGAGGCCCCGATCATCTCCGCTACAGAGGCGGGAGCGAGGGGAGCTTTTTATCGGGAGCCGAGCCGCGGCGCGCCCCATAACCTCTACCTTCGCCCGGCGCAGCTGCCCCCACCGGGCCAGGCGCCGGAAGCTCCCGTGATGGTCACCGGACCCGGCCCTGAGGACGGCGCGCCAGCGGCCGAATACCGGGCCCAATACGAAACAGCCACCTATGACTTCACTTGGTCAGAGGAAAACCAGCAGTGGATGATCAGCGTCGACGGCGCGCTGATGGAGACGACCGACGCGGGGCAAGCATCGACGCCGAATGTGGTTATTCAGGAGGTTGACGTCCGGATTGAGGCAGCTGGGTCCCCGGTGGCCGCGACGGTCGGTGAGGGTGCCGTCACAGTCTTGCGCGACGGACTGCGACACGAGGGACGCTGGACGCGCCCGTCACCGAGCGAGCCCACCCGCTACGTAAGCTACGAAGGCGAAGAGCTGCCCGTCGGTGAGGGCGCAGTCTGGGTGCTACTGGTTCCCGCTCAGTAGCGCCGGAGCAATGCTGCGAGGGCCTGCCCGCCACCGATGCACATAGTGACGATGCCGAGTTCGAGGTCGCGGCGGACGAGATCCTTCGCGACTCGCAGCGACAGAATCGCTCCGGTCGCGCCGACTGGGTGGCCGAGCGCGATCGCCCCGCCGTACGGGTTGGTTTTCGCAGGGTCGAGCTTCGCGTCCCGGATGACTGCGAGCGCCTGGGACGCGAACGCCTCGTTCAGCTCAATGGTGTCGATGTCGCCTGGGGACGTGCCCGTCATTTCGAAAAGCTTCTGAAGCGCGAGGACCGGGGCGTACCCCATCAACTCGGGTTCCATTGCCGCTGTGGTGACTGCCTCGACGGTAACCAGCCCTGTAAGTTCACGTTGCTTCACCACGGACTCGCTTGCGAGCACGACCGCCGCACCGCCGTCGTTGATGCCTGACGCGTTACCCGCGGTCACCGTCCCATCCTTCTCAAACGCTGCGCGGAGCTTGCTGAGCCCTTCGATTGTCGTCTCGGGTTTCGGATGCTCATCCGTGGTGACGGTTCGAGCGTGACGCCCGGCGATTTCGACGGGAACAATCTCTTCGGAAAAGGCGCCCTGCGCTTTCACCGCCGCGGCGCGCTGCTGTGACTGGAGGGCGAACTCATCTTGTTCCTGGCGGGAGACGCCGTACCGCGTGGCGACATTCTCAGCTGTGACCCCCATATGGATGCTATGGAAGGGGTCGGTCAGCATCATCACGGTGCCGTCAACGAGTTTGCGGTCGCCGAGCCGGTATCCGGCCCGGGCGTTGAAGTCGTAGAACGGCATGCGCGACATGGACTCGTCCCCACCCGCGAGGGCGATATCGGCGCCACCCCAGCGGATCTGCATCGCGGCCGACCAGATCGCCTGCAAGCCCGACCCACAAAGCCGGTTCACTGTATAGGCAGGAACATTTTTCGGTAGGCCCGCTGCGACCGCAACCCGCCGCGCGTTGTACGCGTCTGGCCCGACCTGTCCGATGCAGCCCATCACTACTTCATCAACATCGGCGGCGTCGATGTTCGCCCGGAAGAGCGCTTCCTTCGCTGCCGCTGCGCCGAGTTCGTGAGCCGGAACATCCTTGAACACGCCGCCGAAGCTGCCGATAGGTGTACGCGCACCGTCCACAATGACAATCTTGTCGTTATTCGTCATTGTGCCGATAGTAGGGCATACGGTGTTCGCCGCCGCGAAAGCACGAACTGTCAAGCATTTTCCCGGTCGCACGTCCGATACTTGAGTCATGACTGAGTTGCCTCGTGACCGGGTGCGTGAACTCCTCGACGCTGTTCTCGACGACGAGGCGAGCGATCGTGATGACATGGCGAGGCGTGTTTACATCTCGCCCTTTCATTTCAGCCGTCAGTTCCGGCTCGGTACCTATGAGTCTCCGGTCGCGCTGCGGCGGCGAGTCATCCTGGAGCGCGCCGCGTGGCGGCTTCGCCGCGGGGACAGCGTCACCGATGTCGCGTTAAGCGAGGGCTACGAGTCCGTCGAAGGGTTCTCGCGGGCATTCTCGAGGGCGTTCGGTTTCCCGCCGAGCGCGGCGGAGCGCACCAGCACCCACTGGCTGCCCGCGCCGAACGGTATCCACTTTCACCCGCCAACCTCGTTGTGGGTGGATTCGGCAGAAGCGCCGCGGAGCAGCATGGACCCCACGACGCAGATGGTGCACCATGACATCGACGACACGCGCTACCTGCTCGAACTCGCGGGGAAAGTCGCAGTCCGGGACTACGACAGGCCACTGCTGCCACGGCATGTCGTGCTCGGGTGGGATGGTCCTGAAGAATCCATCGCAGCGGTTCTGGAACATCTCATCTGGTCGAAAGAAGTGTGGCTCGCATCTATCGATGGCGCGGATGTCCCCGCCCGCGGGGGCCGGGATATCGGGGCGCTCGCAGCGAGGCATGAGACCGCTGCGCCGCGCTTTATCTCTGCGGTACAGCGCATCGCAGCGGAAGACCGGTGGGGAGATGTGCTGATCGATGCGCTGTGCGACCCGCCCGAGAGCTTCGTGCTCGGCAGTGTGATCAGTCATGTCCTGACCTTCTCCGCATACCGTCGCCAGGTAGTGCGGCAGATGCTCCGCAACGTCGGCGTGGAAGCAGACCAAGGCGACCCCATTATGTGGCTGCGTACACGCCACCAGCCCTCACACGAAAGGTAAGACAGTTGAGCCGAACTGTGTTCTACACCGCTACGAGTCTGGACGGGTTCATCGCCACTTCCGACGATTCACTAGCTTGGCTGCTGACTCGCGCCCAGGACGAGGACGGACCGCTGAACTACACCGAGTTCTTCCGCGACGTAGGGGCCATGGCGATGGGTTCCACCACCTACGAGTGGGTGATCAATCATGAGTTCAAAGACAAGGACCCAGCGGACTGGGTGTGGCCCTATTCCATTCCTGGGTGGGTGTTCACACACAGAGAACTGCCAGTAATTCCAAACTCCACCATCACTTTTGTGCGTGATGAGGTCGGCCCTGTTCATCAGCAGATGGTCGAGGCTGCAGCGGGGCAAAATGTCTGGATAGTCGGCGGGGGTGACCTGGCGGGACAGTTCGCAGACGCGGGGCTGCTCGATGAGCTCATCGTGTACCTCGCACCGGTCACCTTAGGGGCGGGCAAGCCGCTAATGCCGCGGCATCTTGAACTCAAGGTTGAGGAGGTCGGGCGCAACGGTGAGTTCGCCTGCGCCCGATACTCTGTGGTCCGCTAGCTCGTCGCGGCGATAGCGAAGGGAAGTACCGCTGCGGCGCCTGCGCGCCGCAGCGCGTATGACGCCATGGTGAAGGTCCAGCCGCTGTCGGTGACGGCGTCAATCAGCAGTATGGGTCCAGCGGGAAGGCTCGCTGGAACTTGCCACGCCTCGTAGAGACCCGCCACACGGTACGCCGAGTTCTGTGCCGAAACGCCGACATGATCGTGCCGTATAGGCAGAACGCCAAGGTTGGTGAGCTTGCCGATGTCAGCAAGATTCGCGGCGAGGGATTCCACGAGTAGGGGATGAGTCTGCGATTGCAGCGCAAGCACCGACTGGGGCCGGTCCTTCCACTGCCAGGCCTTGAGCACCGAAATGCTCGCCCGCACAACTTCATCGGGTGCGGGACAGTCAGGCTGGTCTAGAAGCGCGCGCAAACGCTGACCCCAGCCGAGATCGGTGAGCCGACCGATGGCGCGCCCGGGTTCTGGCCCTTCACTGATTTTTCCGGAAAGCGGCACGCCCAGTTTCGCCATACCCGACGGCCATTGCCGCCGCGGCGCAACGTCAACGCCCGGGCGCGATAGGCGCTCCGCGGTCGCATCCGCTGTCGACGAATCAACCTCGGCGCTGAACCGTACGCCTGCACAATTGTCACAGCGGCCGCACGGAACCGGAGCAGGACCGAGTTCAGGATCGTCGAGCTGGCGGCGAAGAAACTCCATCCGGCACATCTGCGTGGTGGCGTACTCCGTCATCGCATGCTGCTCCGCCAACCGAGCCTCGTCGAGGCGCGAGTAACGTTCACGGTCGTACGACCAGGTTTCGCCCGTCCCCGTCCAGCCACCCTTGACGCGCCGCACTGCGCCGTCGACATCGAGTACCTTGAGCACCATTTCCAGGCGGCTGCGTCCAAGGTCAACAAGAGGCTCGAGGGCCTGCGTTGACTGCGGCCGTTGGGGATCGAGCGCGCTGAGAACCTTCCGGACGACGGACTCCGCGGGAAAAGCCACCGACGCGAAGTACCGCCAGATGTCTTTGTCTTCGGGCCCCGGCAGCAGAAGGACTTCCGCCCGGCTCGCCGCGCGGCCAGCGCGGCCCACCTGCTGGTAATACGCGATCGGTGAGGACGGTGCGCCCATGTGAACCACGAAACCAAGATCCGGCTTGTCAAAGCCCATTCCGAGTGCCGACGTGGCGATGAGGGCTTTCACTTTGTTGCCAAGCAGTTCTCCTTCGAGCACTTCACGTTCCGCGGCGTCCGTCCTTCCGGTGTATGCCGCAACTTCGTAACCATGCTCCTTAAGGAGCGCAGCGAGATCCTCCGCTGCTGACACAGTGAGGGTGTAGATGATCCCGCTGCCCGGGAGCTCCCTTAAGTGTTCCGCCAGCCAGGCCGCGCGCTTGCTGCCCGCACCAAGATTGAGGACGGTCAGGTGCAAAGATTCTCGGTCGAGACCGCCACGAAGCACCAGTGTCGCTCCATCCGCGCCCACACCCAACTGCTCCGCAATGTCGGTGACGACCCGGTTGTTGGCTGTCGCGGTGGTCGCCAGAACCGGCGTTCCCGGTCGAAGGTCACCCAGGAGACTACGGATGCGACGGTAATCGGGGCGGAAGTCGTGCCCCCAGTCGGAGACACAGTGCGCCTCGTCGACCACAACCATTCCCGCGTCGCCAGCAAGATGGGGGAGCACTTGATCCCGAAAGTCAGGGTTGTTCAGCCGCTCCGGACTCACTAGGAGCACGTCGAGTTCGCCCGCGGCCACCTGGGCATGAATGCCCTCCCACTCCGTCACGTTGCCCGAGTTAATCGTGGCGGCAACTACGCCGGCACGTTCGGCGGCGGAAACCTGGTTGCGCATCAGCGCGAGCAACGGCGACACAATCACGGTCGGTCCCTTGCCTTCAGCACGGAGCAGCTTCGCGGCGATGAAATACACCGCTGACTTCCCCCAGCCTGTCCGCTGAACCACGAGGGCACGGCGCTGCTGGGCGACGAGCGCCTCGATCGCGGTCCATTGATCATCGCGCAGTACGGCACCTGTACCAGCGAGCTCGCTGAGCAGATTCTGCGCGCGTGATCTCAGGTCGGGGGCAAGCACATCAGACATCACCCCATACTGCCTGACGCCTGTGACAAGTTCGGTCCCCTTATTCAGCCCAGCGGGGTTCTGCCGTAAACGAGGCGGAGAGCCACAGATCGTAGCCAAGATCAGCGAGCTCGTCGGTGATCTCCTGACGGATTCCGTCCAGCGCTTCGACACTCCGAGCGGGAGTGTCAGGACCCACCACGAAATCGACCTCGATCACGAGTTGACCACCCACCTTCGCGCTCCGCAGAAACGTGTCCGCAAAGCCGTGCCGTCGTTCTAGCGAGTCGACGCACTCGCGTACCCGCGTCTCCAGTTCCGCGGGAGGCGGCATCAGAAGGACCTCGCGGAAACCTTGGATGAGCAGCCGGACCGGCATCGCGAGAAACAGCAGGCAGACCATAGCGACCATCGCGGGATCGACATAGGCGGCGACAGCATCGTTGCCTTGACGCTGGAGCACAAACGCAACGATGAAGCCGATAAGCACGCCGGCGCTGAGCACGGTGTCCATCAGCCATTGGGTTGTTTCGGCGCGCACCAAGTCGGATCGTACGGTGCGCTGCTTGCGATGGAGATACGCGGTTATCAGGCCGCAGCCAACGGTTGCTGCCGCGGCGTAGACGACGGCCCATCCTGCGTCTACCTCCCGGCCACCGCTGAGCAGATCCATCACGGCAACGGTGAGCGCGTAAACGCACAGCGCGCCGATAGCGACCGCTTTGACGATGATGGTCAGCGGCTCCAGGACATCGCGGCCGAACGGAAAGTGTTTGCTTTCGCCCTTGCGGATGATCCGGTGCGCCAGCAGCGAGAGAAGTGACAGCAAGACGCTGATAAATGAGTAGAGCCCATCGAATACGATCATCTGGGACTGGACCGCGAGGCCCCAGCCGATGGCGAGGACCGCCCAGAACAGTGCAGCCCAGACTGACAGCAGGATCAAACGGCCGACGGTGCGCGAGTTATTCATCGCCGCTCAGATTAGCCGCGCGCGACCGCAGACCGGAAACGCTCCTCAATAACTCGATGCCGGGGGAGGCCTCTCGGGGGTACGGTCGACGCAAGGTCACGTCAGGTTCACTTGGAGGTACTCGCAGATGGCGCACGCACTGGTGCTCGGTGGCGGATTTGGCGGGATTGCTGCAGCGCATGAGCTGCGCCGCCGGCTTCCCGCCGCCGATGAGGTGACACTCATCGCCGCGAGCGACACTTTCTTTGTGGGTTTCGCCAAGCTGTGGGAGCTCGGAGGGATCCGTCCACTCGCTGATGGCACTCGACGTCTAGCAGAACTTGATTCACACGGAATCCGGTTCGTGCAGGCGGAAGTTACGTCGCTCGACGCGGGTTCGCGGACAGCCGAAACCAGTGTGGGTACCTTCACGGCAGACGGCCTCATTGTTGCGCTCGGGGCCAGCTTCCCGCCGAAACATAGACGATTCTTCGATGTGGGCGTACACAACCTCTATAGCGCGAATTCGCTCCCCGCGATCAAAGCCGCGCTTGAGGAGATGAGAAGCGGAACGATTGTCGTGAGCATCCTCGGCGCTCCCTATCTGTGTCCGCCGGCTCCTTTCGAAGCCGCCTTGATCGTCGACGAGTGGCTGCGCGAACGTGGCCGACGTGACGACATCGAGGTTGTCGTGACAACCCCGCAACCCATCACCCTTCCAGTCGCGGGACCGGACGCCAGCCATTTCCTTGCTGAGCAGCTCGGGGCACGGAACGTTACCGTGCTCACTGAACACAAAGTCGACGATGTCGACGCGGACGGCACCATAATATTCTCGAACGGAAGAACGGTCCGCTCCGATCTCACGCTCGGTGTGCCTGCGGCCTCACCGCCGGGAGTGGTCTCTCAGAGTTCTCTAGCCGGCGCGTCCGGCTACGCTGAACCAGACCGCGAGACATTCGTGACGAATGCCGACCGCGTGTACGCGGTCGGGGACTGCACCATGGTGCCCACGGCCACCGCGCAATTGCCGAAGGCGGGGGTATTCGCTGAGGCGGAAGGAAAAGTCGCGGCTGCGAACCTTGCTGCAGACCTCCATGGCGGCGAACGTGCGCGTTTCGACGGGCATGGCTATTGCTACCTCGAACTGCCCGGACGCAAGGTTGCCCGGGTTCAGGGCAACTTTTACGCCGAGCCGCGCCCTGATGTTGAGCTCAGCGCACCCGATGACGCGTCTTTTGCGGCGAAGCAGCAGTGGGAGTCCGACCGGCTCACGCAGTGGTTCGGCTAACGCATTAGTCGGGCAGCAGCGGCACGGAAATGCCCGGATCGCGTCCGAGCAGTGCGCCCCGCGTCAGCGCTGCCTTACCGAATTTGTCCCAGATGCTGTCGACCGCGCTATCGAGCTGGCCTGGCGACGGTGAGGTAACCGCACCGAACGGAAGGGCCAGCTGAGTGCCGGCCTCGTCGGCGAGGTTGCCAACTGCGACGCCGATGAGCGTGACGCCCCGCTCGGCAATAAGCTGCTGTGCCTCCGCGAGCAGTGACCGCGCCACAGCGAGCAGGACCGCTGTCTCGGATGTTGGCAGCGAAACAGTGTGAGAACGGGTGGCACGTGTGTAGTCGCCGAAACGAAGCCGCAAGACGATGGTTCGCCCAGTTCGGTGCGCGGCCCGCATCCGGCGGGCGACCCGATCGACGAGTGTAAGCAGCGCGGCATCGATGTCCTCTCGCGCGTGCTGTCCGCGTCCGATTGCCCGTTGTGCACCGATGGAACGCCTTCTGCGCCCTGTCTGGACCCGCCGCGGGTCACGTGCATGCGCTAACGCGTTCAAGTGCCGGGCACTGGCTCGGCCGAGTATCGTCGCGAGTTCCGCCTCACCCGCCCTCGCGATGTCGCCGACTGTCGTCAGACCGAACTTTCGGAGCTTGCGGGATGTCACCGCGCCGACGCCCCATAACCGCTCGATCGGCAGTGGGTGGAGGAAAGCGATTTCGGCACCGAACGGCACAACGAGGAGCCCGTCGGGTTTGGCTACGGCGCTCGCAACCTTTGCGAGAAACTTGCTCCCAGCGACACCGACGCTAATCGGTAAGCCAGCCTGTTGCCGCACATCAGTGCGCAGCCGTTCGGCGATTTCGCGGGGCGTTCCTGAGACCTTGCGGAGCCCACCCACATCGAGGAACGCCTCGTCGATGGAAATACCCTCAACGAGGGGAGTGGTATCGCGGAAGATCTGGAAAACCACACGACTGGCGTCGGCGTACGCAGACATCCGGGGAGGGACGACGATCGCCTGAGGGCACAGTCTCCGTGCCTGAGCGCCACTCATTGCCGTGCGGACCCCGAACGCTTTCGCCTCATAGCTCGCTGCGAGGACAACACCCCCACCCACGATCACGGGGAGACCGCGCAGCCGGTGGTTGTCGCGCTGCTCGACCGAGGCGTAGAACGAATCGAGGTCAGCGTGAAGAATAGTCGGATCCCCACTGGACACGAACATATGTTCGCATGGGGGTATGACAGATTCTGCGCTTCCGCACTACACGAGATCCAGATTTGCGAGTAGGTACAAAACGAACATTCCACACTGAGGCCTGTCCATTTTGTACATGCTGACTAACTTATTTCCGGGCCCTCAGAGGTCGAGGTGGACCCTTAGTGCCCGTTCGATCTCGCTGAGCACCCGCTTTGGGACCGTGCCCGTGCGCTCTCCGACCCGTGTCACCGAAATGGATCGGACTTGGTCACAGTGAGCCTTGAAGTCCCGCGGGAACCCCGCGTCCCCGGCCGGAATCAGCACGTGGAACGAATCGAAACGCCGTACGTCCCCTGAGATGGGCACGACTGTCACGAGCCCCCGCTCCAGCCTTTCCGCGGCGCGGTTGGCCCGGTCATTGCTCACGATGATGGCTGACCTGGTCAGGTCCTTCGCGCCACCTGGCGTACTGAAGTCCACGTCGTGCACCTCACCGCGCCTCACTTTGACAGTCCATCCGCGATCGCCAGTTCCCATACGGCTGCGTCGCTGGCGTCCGACCAACTCTCCAGCGCAACTCGGTACGCGTCCTCGAGCCGGTTATCGCGCAGTGCCTGGATCGCAGCACGCAAGCCGTCGTTCCGCGATTCCAGCCCAGTTCGGCGCACATAATCATCAAGGGTTCTGACATCCTCCCGAGGGAGCGTCACGAGAAACTTCATAGGGCCCAATGCTACGAGGAAAATTCGTAGACTCAATTCATGGTGGATCCAGCTCTGCGCCAGATTCCCGACGGGATGGTCGACATCACTGCACCGCGGGAGATCGACGGATTGTCATACATAGATCCGGACGACCCGGCTATGCCAATGTATCGAGTCATCGCGAACAACCGGCAGCCAGTCGCGCTGCGGGACATGATGATCAGGCCTGTCCGAACTGGTTACATCGGCACTGGTGCGCCGAAGCCAGACCCAGAACTCGTGCCGCCCACAGGAGAGGAAGCAGTCCCGGGCGTCGACGTTTCCGAGGTCTACATCCCAATCGAAGGAGGCGTGGCTCGCTGTCAGCTTTACCGGCCAGAGAGCGCGCCGCCAGACGCCACCCTCCCGGTAATCGTGTACTACCACGGCGGCGGTTTCACAGTCGGTTCCTCAGAGGACACCGACTTCATCGCGCGGAAGCTCTCCTACAGCAACGATGCGCTGGTGGTCTCTGCGAACTACAGGCTGGCCCCCGAATTCCCCTTCCCGGCACCGTTCGACGATGCGATGGGGGTGTACAACTGGGTGGCCGACAACGCCGCGCGGCTCGGAGGTGACGCGCGACGGATCGCGGTGGGCGGTGACTCAGCAGGGTCGAATTTCGCCGCCGCGGTACCACTGCGGGCGCGCGACGAAGGGGTCCGGGTTCCCGATGCTGTGATTTTGCTCGGGGCGTTCACCGATTTCCACGGCGAGCGGTGGGAGTCATTCATGCGCATGGCGCCGCGCGGCATCGTCTACGACTCTGCGTTCTTCGGATTCATACGGGGCGCGTACCTACCGAACACGGCGTGGTCCCACCCCTGGGCTAGCCCGATCGAAGGCGACCTCACCGGCTACCCGCTTGCGATCGTCGCTACTGGGACGCATGACCCGATCGTCGACTCGGCGCGCGCCTTCGGCGACCGCATCCGCTCGCACGGCGGGCGGGTGGTGGAGTATTACCCCGAAGGTATGCCCCACGGTTTCTACTTCTTCCCCGGTGTGCACGCGGAAGAAGCAGTCGCATTCCGCATTGTTGCGGAAACTCTGCGGCCCCTGCTCTGGGATGAGGAGACGTAACCCTCACCAGCCTCAGCAGCCGTACCAGCCGCGCAGCTATCCGCGCGGGAACTTCGGGTACAGCACACCGGTTATGTGCTGCACGACGCGCACAACCTGGCTGGAGTAACCGAATTCGTTGTCGTACCAGAGGTACACGACGGCATGGTTTCCATTGACGATCGTTGCCTCGGCGTCGACGACGCACGCTGCTCGTGAGCCTACGAAGTCAGTCGACACCGTTTCAGGTGACGCGATGAAATCGATCTGGCGCTGCAGCGGCGACGTCAGAGAAACCTCACGCAGGTGAGTCACGAGCTCGTCGCGGGTCGTTTCCTTGTCCAGTGTCAAGTTGAGGATCGCGATCGAGACGTCGGGCGTAGGCACCCGAATCGATGAGCCGGTGAGCTTTCCGCCAAGTTCGGGGAGGGCCTTGGCGACGGCGGAGGCGGCACCAGTCTCGGTGAGCACCATGTTGAGCGGTGCCGAACGGCCACGCCGGTTGCCTTTGTGAAAGTTGTCGAGGAGATTCTGGTCGTTCGTGAACGAGTGGACGGTCTCGACATGGCAATAGTTAACGCCGTATTCGTCGTTGATCACCTTGAGTGCAGGCGCAATGGCGTTGGTGGTGCAGCTCGCGCAGGAGATGATCTGATCGCTGTCCTCGATCACGTTGTGGTTCACACCGTGGACGATGTTCTTCACATCGCCCTTTCCTGGCGCGGTCAGGACGACTTTGGCCACGCCCGGGCGCAGGTGTTGCGACAGGCCAGCGCGGTCCCGCCACTTACCAGTGTTGTCGATAAGGACAGCATCGTTGATGCCGTAGGTGGTGTAGTCGATGGTGGTGGGATCGTCGCTGTAGATGACCTTGATTTCGTTGCCGTTCGCGACGATTGTTTCGTTGGCTTCATCGACGTGGATGGAGCCGTTGAAGTGCCCGTGCACCGAGTCTCGCCGCAACAGAGAGGCGCGCTTGACCAGGTCGTTGGCGCCACCTTTGCGGATGACGATTGCTTTCAGGCGGAGGCCGTTCCCGGATCCCGACTTCTCGATCAGAAGCCGCGCAAGCAGCCGTCCGATACGGCCGAAGCCGTAGAGAACGACATCTTGTGGCGAACCGTCGTGGACATTCTCGGAAGCGAGCGCACCTGCGACTGCCTGTCGGGTGAACTCATCAATGGACAGGCCTTTAGGGTCCTTCTTGTACGACATCGCGAGGTGACCGATGTCGATGCGTGACGGTCCAAGATCAAGTTCAGCGATCGTCTTCAGAATAGGGAAGCTGTCTTCGATGGCTAGTTCGGCATCTTCGATCTGACGAACGAAACGGTGTGTTTTGAGAATGCCGACAGCGGACTTGTTCACCAGGGACCGGCTATGCACGAGGATGGTGACGTCCTTGCGCCGATACAGCTGGCCAATGATGGGGATCATTGCTTCAGCGAGCTCTTCGCGGTGCTGCCAGACTCCGAATGCATCGTCAGTCACTAGTGGTCCTCCATCGTGAACGTCCATACACCGGCGCGATGACCGGCGCACACTCCGGAGAAGAGCGTACTTGAGCGGAATAGACGGACGTATCAGCGGATGTCCGATTTGTAACTGCGGTCACACGGCGCTGTCGCTGGACCCCGTCAGGGCCCGCCGGATCAGCGCTTCGACACTCTCCCGGGTGGGCGCTTCGTCGGAGAGCACGACCTGCATCAACAGTCCGCACAGCAGCACACCAAGCATGTGGCCCGCGACTGGGTCAGTTCGGCGGGACAGGACCTCTGCAAGTGCATTGTCCCAGGCCACTGCCGCCGCACGCAGATGTGGGCGGTGTAGTGCGAGTGCGTAGAGATTGTATTCAGCCATTGTGTCGCTGCGTGTTTCACTGACGGATCGCACGACGAACTCGGACAACGCGTGCGCGATGTCGGCATCCGGGTCCAGTGATTCCTCCCACGCGCGGAGCGCTGCGACGCTGCGCTCAGCCGCTTTTGTCAGGGCGGCGGCGAGCAAGTCATCGAGGGTGGCGAAGTGATAGGTAGTCGAGCCTAGAGGCACTTCGGCGGCCGCGGCGACGCGGCGGTGTGTGAGCGCGCTGACACCCTGCTCGGTGAGCACGACGATCGCCGCCTCGACGATCCGGTCCCGTCGGTCAGGATCCGTGGGTCCGCGCTGCCTCCGCGCGGGTACGGGTCTCACTCGCTGCACATTCCTAAAGTATCTCGGGAAGAGTATGGACGCCAGTACACAAAAGCGTGTACGTTTGTCCACATCGGGTGTGATGCACGTCACCATGGGAAAGGGTCTCGCCATATGAACGACCTCTATATCGAAGGACGCTGGGTTTCTCCCGCGCAGACCTCGCGTGGCCGAACAATCATTAACCCCGCAGACGGCAGCGAGCTCACCACAGTAGATGAAGCCGCGCCCGACGACGTCGATCGCGCGGTGCGCGCCGCGCGGAAGGCCTTCGACGACGGCTCCTGGCGAGAAACTCCCGCGCGCGAACGTGGCGAGATTGTGAGAACAGTAGCGACCCTGCTCGAGCGGGACAAGGAAAAAATCGCACACACTGAAAGCCTGGATACCGGCAAAACCGTTCCGGAAGCACGCATCGACATCGACGACGTAGCGGCAGTCTTCCGCTACTACGCCAACCTGGCAGACACCGACGGTGGGCGCATTGTCGACGCAGGCAGCAGCGAGGTCGTAAGCCGGGTGGTGTACGAGCCGGTTGGAGTGTGTTCGCTGATCGCGCCGTGGAACTACCCGCTGCTGCAGATGTCCTGGAAGCTTGCCCCGGCACTGGTTGCGGGAAACACCACCGTGATCAAGCCGAGCGAGGTAACGCCACTTTCCACGATCCACCTCGTCAAGCTGCTCGACGAAGCTGGCGTTCCCGGCGGCGTCGTGAATCTGGTACTCGGAGGCGGCCCAGAGGTCGGTGCAGCCATGGTGAGTCACCCCGGTGTTGATCTCGTCTCGTTCACGGGCGGGCTCGCCACCGGCAAGCGAATCATGGCCGCGGCAGCCGAAGGCGTGAAGAAAGTGGCACTCGAACTCGGCGGTAAGAACCCCAACGTCGTCTTCGCCGACGTCGATCTCGACACCGCTGTCGACTACGCACTTGCCGCGGCGTTCTTCCACTCCGGTCAGGTGTGTTCGGCAGGATCACGGCTGATTGTCGAAGATGCCATCCATGACGAATTCGTGGCCGAGCTTGGGCGACGGGCCGATCTGATCCGTCTCGGCGATGGTCTCGACCCCGAAAGTGAATGCGGACCACTCGTGTCCGCGGAGCACCGGGACAAAGTCGAGGCCTACATTGCAACGGCGAAATCCGAGGGCGCACGGCTCGTCGCGGGAGGTTCCCGCCCCACAGATGCGGGACTCCAGGACGGCTATTTTCTCCGTCCCACAGTGTTCGCCGACTGCACCCGGGACATGACAATCGTCCGCGAAGAAGTATTTGGGCCCGTCGTGAGTGTCGAGCGCTTCGCCACTGAGGCCGAAGCGGTCCGCCTCGCGAACGATACTGAATACGGCCTCGCCGGAGCCGTGTGGACGAATGATGCGTCGCGTGCCCAGCGCGTCGCCGCAGCCCTCCGCCACGGCACAGTGTGGATCAACGACTACCACCCGTACGTACCGCAAGCCGAGTGGGGCGGATTCGGCAAGTCCGGGATCGGACGTGAACTCGGCCCGAGCGGCCTCGACGAATACCGCGAATCGAAGCACATTTATCACAACATCGCCCCGGCACCGATGCGCTGGTTCAAGGGCGGCACAGGAGGTAACCCGTGACCAGCAAGCGCTACGACTACATCATCGTCGGGGGAGGCTCCGCTGGGTGTGTCCTTGCAAACAGGCTTTCCGAGGATCCTTCGAACGAGGTCCTTGTGCTTGAAGCGGGCCGCCGGGACTGGAGCTGGGACCTCTTCATCCACATGCCAGCCGCTCTGACCATGGTGATCGGCAACCGAATGTACGACTGGTGCTACGAGTCTGAGCCCGAGCCGCACATGGGTGGAAGGCGCGTTTCGCACGGGCGCGGCAAAGTGCTTGGCGGATCGAGCTCTATCAACGGCATGATCTTTCAGCGGGGCAACCCGATGGACCTGGAACGCTGGGCATCAGACCCCGGAATGGAAAACTGGGACTACGCGCACTGCCTTCCCTACTTCAAGCGTATGGAACACTGCGCCGCGGGTGCCGACGAGTGGCGTGGCCAGGGCGGACCATTGTGGCTTGAACGCGGCCCCGCGAAGAACCCGCTCTTCAGCGCGTTCCTCGAAGCCGCCCAGGAAGCGGGGTACCCACTGACGTCCGATGTGAACGGATTCCGTCAAGAAGGGTTCGCGCGATTCGACCGCAATATCAAGAACGGCCGCCGCTGGTCCTCAGCCCGCGCCTACTACCACCCGGTGAAGTCACGTCCGAATCTGACGCTGCGCACGCTCTCCCAAGTTAATCGGGTGCTGTTCGACGGTAAGCGCGCCGTGGGTGTGGAATACAAGCGGGCAGGCGGCCCGCGCCGGGCCGCCTATGGCGGGGAAGTCATTCTGTCAGGCGGCGCAATCAATACGCCGCAACTGTTGCAGCTATCTGGTGTCGGCAACCCTCAAGACATCGAGTCGCACGGCATCACGATGGTGCACAACCTGCCTGGTGTGGGAGAAAATCTGCAGGATCATCTTGAGGTGTACGTTCAGCACGCCTGTACAAAACCCATCTCGTTCAACCCAGTTCTCAAGGTCCGGAGTCGGCCCAAGGTCGGGGCGCAGTGGATGTTTGGGAAGAAGGGCCCCGCCGCAACGAACCATTTCGAAGCGGGTGGCTTCGTCCGCGGCAACGATGTCGTCGATTACCCGAACCTCATGTTCCATTTCTTGCCGATCGCCGTGCGCTACGACGGGACGGCCGTCAACGCGGAGCATGGGTACCAGGTACACATCGGGCCAATGTATTCCGATGTGCGGGGCAGCGTGAAGATCAAATCTGCTGATCCCAAACAACATCCCGCATTGCGGTTCAATTACTTGTCAACCGAGAACGATCGCAAGGAATGGATCGAAGCGATCCGGGTCGCTCGCGACATCCTCAAACAGCCCGCCTTCGCGGAGTACGACGGCGGGGAACTCTCACCGGGTCTGGAGGTGCAGTCGGACGAGGAAATCCTCGACTGGGTCGCCCGCGACGCGGAAACGGCATATCACCCCTCGTGTACAGCACGTATGGGTGTCGACGAGATGTCTGTTGTGGACCCGAATTCGATGAAGGTGCACGGACTCGACGGTCTTCGCGTCGTGGACGCGTCCGCAATGCCGTATCTCACGAACGGCAATATCTACGCCCCGGTGATGATGCTGGCTGAGAAAGCTGCCGACCTGATTCTCGGAAACGCTCCGTTAGCGCCGTCAACGGCAAAGTACTACCGATACCGCGATCAGGAAGGGTGAGTCCAGTGGTGGCCGCAGAAGACAGTGCCCAGACCGATGCCGCGCAGAGCACCGATCGCAACCGTATCAATCCCGTGGTTTTCTTTGGTTCGTCCGCATTGATCATCGCCTTGTCCGTGTGGGCGATCATCACACCAGACGGCGCCGCGAACGCTATCGGCACTGTCGTGGGGTGGATCTCCACCGGCTTTGGCTGGTATTACTTCCTCGCTGCGACTCTGTTCTTGATCTTCGTCGTGTATATCGCGCTGTCGCGTTACGGAACTGTCAAGCTCGGCCCGCAACATTCGCGCCCCGCTTACAGCATCTTCGCATGGGGGGCGATGCTTTTCGCTGCGGGAATTGGCATCGACCTGATGTTCTTCTCGGTCGCCGGACCAGTAACTCACTACCTCGCCCCACCCGAGGGCGACCCGGAGACTATCGAAGCTGCACGGCAAGCGATCGCCTGGACACTCTTCCACTACGGCATCACCGGGTGGGCCATGTACGCTCTGATGGGCATGGCGCTCGGCTACTTTGCCTTCCGGTACCGCCTGCCACTTTCGATCCGGTCCGCTTTGTACCCCATCGTCGGGAAACGTATTTACGGCGGCATCGGCAACACAGTCGATCTCGCCGCCGTCATCGGCACGATCTTCGGAATTGCTGTGTCGCTCGGGATCGGCGTTATCCAGCTGAACTTCGGGCTGAACTTCATGTTCGACATTCCGATAGGCACAGCCGCTCAGATCGGGCTGATCGTTGTCGCGGTACTCATGGCGACAGCGTCCGCAGTCGCCGGAGTGGACAAAGGAATCCGGCGATTGTCGGAACTCAATGTCATCCTGGCCATCGGTCTCATGCTCTATATAGTGATTTGGGACGACCCAATCCGGCTCCTCAATTCCTGGGTGCTCAACATCGGCGACTACGTTAGCCGTTTCCCCGGAATGACACTGAACACCTTCGCATATGAACAGCCGACCGAATGGCTCGGCGATTGGACACTTTTCTTCTGGGCGTGGTGGATCGCTTGGGCACCCTTTGTCGGGCTCTTCTTAGCGCGAATTTCCCGGGGCCGCACGATCCGGCAATTCGTCGCAGCCACCCTGATCATCCCGTTCCTGTTCACGCTGACGTTTCTGTCGATTTTCGGGAACACTGCACTCGGTCTCATCCGGGGCGGGAATGCTGAGTTCGGGGAGACAGCAATGAATGCACCCGAGGAGGGCTTCTACACACTGCTCGCACAGTATCCCGGCGTGACTTTTAGCGCTGGCCTCGCGACCTTCGTTGGGTTGTTGTTCTATGTGACGTCGGCGGACTCAGGCGCGCTCGTCATGGGAAACTTCACATCGCGCCTCGCCACGCCAACGACGGATGCGTCCCGCTGGGTCCGGATATTCTGGGCAGCGGCAACAGGGCTGCTGACGATGGCCATGCTCCTGGTGGGCGGCCTAGGCGCATTGACGAGCGCGACAATCATCATGGGCCTGCCGTTCTCTTTCGTGATGTTCCTGGTCATGTGGGGGCTCTACAAAGCGCTTCGGGTGGAACGTCTGCGGGAGGACGCCGCGCGCGCCAGCATGTCTGCATCCCTGTCCGAGAGGACCGGCGGAGAACCGCTCGGGCCTGGACGCACGTGGCGTCAGCGCATTGCAAGGGCGATGACCTACCCAGGCAGGCGTGCGGTCGATCGATTCATCGAGGAATCGGCACGTCCTGCATTTGCGGATGTGGCAGAGGAAATCCGCACCCAGGGCGGGGATGCGACAGTGCTCGAAGAGCCTGTGAAGCCTTTTGATGTTCCCCATCTCGAACTGAGAGTGTCCATGGGTCAGGAGGAGGATTTCGCCTACTGCATCTGGCCGGAGGAGCACCCCACACCGTCCATCGCGCCGCTCGCCGTAGGAGCTGTGGGTGCAACCGAAACCACGTATTACCGATTCGGTGTGTACCTCAACGAAGGCAGCCAGGGGTACGACGTGATGGGATACAGCAGAGCACAGCTCATTGGTGACATTCTCGACCAGTACGAACGTCACCTTGAGTTCCTGCGCCTGCACCGTGAGTCGGCGAACGCATCAGTTCTCCCCGAGCATGGATTGCCCGCGTCTGACGCACGCCCAGACGATCAACCCATTTAGGCAAGCCCATTTAGCCAAGCCCAATTAGGCAAGCCCGGAGGAAGTACCCCAGAATTAGGGTCCCACCGCGATCTTGACCCCATGATCACCTGCGGCGGATACTGGTGGGAGCGGGTGGAGCCGCTCGCCGGCTGTCCCATCCGCTGCCGAGGCGCAGGGGTTGGTTATGAAGATGCGCAGGATCGCGGCAGCTGCCGCAGGCGTAATGATGGCGCTCGTGGTCGGGTTCGGGACGACAGCAACAGCACAGGTTCCGCAGGTCAGCTGGACACCATGCGTGTCCTATGCGAAAGCCTGCGTGCAGCTGTCTACGAACCAGGCGTGGCTGATGAACAACGGCTGGGTGACCTATGGTCCGACTCCCATCCGCCACGGCAAACCCGGTTATGAGACGCCACCGGGCATATTCAATGTCACGTTCAAGAACATCAATCACTGGAGCACGATTTACGACGCGCCGATGCCGTACTCAGTCTTCTTCAACGGCGGTATCGCGTTCCATCAAGGCTCACTTGATTCAGGGTCTGGTGGCTGCGTTCGTATGACTATGGAGGCGGCACAAACCTTCTACTACACTCTTCAGCCTGGTGACGTGGTACACGTGGTGTGGTGACCTACTCCAGGCGGGGCGATTTCCATGAGTTCCAATAGGTGATCTCCTGGACCGGGCGCCTTGTGGCGGGCCGGAAGTCGGTTCCTTTGGTGTAGGCGACCGGCAGCAGGGCCGCTTGTTTCACGTTTGCTGGAAGGCCCAGAACGTCGGCAGCTGCGTCTTCCTCGAGAAGGTGCAGCGTGGTCAGGACGGAGCCAAGTCCTCTGCTGCGCAGGGCGAGCTGGAAGGACCAGACGGCGGGGAACACGGAACCGTAGAGGCTGGCCTGAAGGAACGTGGTATCGACGCCGTCGCGCGGGCTCAGAACGCACGGGACTACGTGCACAGGAACGCGGTGCATGTTGTCGGCGAGGAACTGACCCGAAGAGACAAGGCGGCGCTGCTGCTCCTGAAATCGCTCCGGTACGGATGCGATCTGTCTGTCTGCATCGCCGTAATAGCGTTCCCATCCTCGCCGGTACATCTCGGCGAGCGCTGCTCGTTTGTCGGCATCGGTAACGACGAGGAAGCGCCATCCCTGAGCGTTCGTGCCGGTGGGTGCCTGCACAGCAAGCTGCAGGCATTCCTCGATGACCTCACCTGGAACGGGACGCTCCAGATCGAGGCGCTTGCGCACCGCGCGTGTAGTACTGAGCAATTCGTCTACGGATCGGATATCCATCGCGGCAAGCCTCCAGAGTTCACCGATAGTCGCTTCGTCATACTCGGGCGTTCGATACGGTTGGCAATGTTACGAGGAAATACGAATAATTACCGGCGACGTCAGGCCGGGAACGATATGAGGAAGTTGCAATGGGAACCCAGGCAGCGCAGCTGGAGCGGCACCACGTAGTGATCATCGGATCTGGCTTTGGGGGCATCTTCGCTGCCCAGAAGCTCAAGCATGCGAATGTGGATGTGACGCTGATTGCGCGAACCACCCACCACTTGTTTCAGCCGCTCCTTTACCAAGTGGCAACGGGAATTCTCTCGGTTGGGGAGATCGCAGTGCCCAACCGGATCATCCTTCGCAAGCAGAAGAACGCGCAGGTTCTGCTCGGAAAAGTCGTCGATATCGACGTGCGGAATCAGACTGTCACGTCAGAAGCGTCCGATCACACGACCGTCACGTCCTACGACAGCCTGATCATCGCAGCAGGTGCAGAGCAGTCGTATTTCGGCAACGACCACTTCGCACGGTTCGCACCCGGCATGAAAACCATTGACCACGCCCTCGAACTCCGCGGCAAGATCCTCACCGCGTTCGAGCGGGCAGAGCTGTCCGAAGACCCACAGGAACAGGCAAGGCTTCTCACATTTGTTGTCGTGGGGGCAGGGCCCACCGGTGTGGAGATGGCGGGGCAGATCGCCGAGCTCGCGCGCCAGACCCTCGTCGGGGCGTTCCGCAACATCGATCCTTCTATGGCTCGTGTCGTGCTTGTCGATGCCGCTCCACTCGTGCTTCCTCCCATGGGGGAGAAGCTTGGCGGGAAAGCCCAGCGGCGCCTCGAGAAAATCGGTGTGGAAGTGCTTCTCGATACGTTCGTGACCGACGTCGACGAGGGCGGTTTGGTGGTCAAGGACAAAGAGGGAAACGAACGGCGGATCCCTGCGTACGCGAAGATTTGGGCGGCTGGCGTTTCGGCAAGCTCCCTAGGCAAGATCGTGGCCGACCAGACCGGCACTGAACTCGACCGCGCGGGCCGGGTGCGGGTTAACCCGGATCTGACGATCGAGGGGCAATCGAACGTCTTCATCGTCGGTGACATGATGGCGCTTGACGATGTCCCGGGTATCGCCCCGGCCGCCATCCAGAGTGGAACTTATGTCGGCAAGCTCATCAAGTCAGAGGTCGCGGAGTCGGCTGGCTCGCCGGGCGACCGGAAGCCATTCAAATACCTCGATAAGGGCAGCATCGCTGTCATCTCGAAGTACAGCGCGGTCGGGCGTGTCATCGGCGGCAAGATCCCGGTGACGGGTGTGGTGGGCTGGTTCATGTGGCTCGCTATCCACTTGTTCTACCTGGTCGGATTCAAGAACCGGTACAGCACGCTGCTGTATTGGACGTTCGCGTTTGTGTCGAATGCGCGTACTCAGCTCAACGTGACAGAACAATGGATGCTTGGCCGCCAGGCGATCGAGGAGGTCGAGGAGCGGAAGAAAAAGTCCAAGCCTCAAGCGGGGTAGTGGCTACAGCACTTGTGCGGGAAGCGTCAGAATCAGAGGCCCCGCTTCCGTGATTGCGATGCTGTGCTCGGAGTGCGCTCCGCGCGAGCCGTCCGCGGAACGGAGGGTCCAACCGTCATCGTCGAGAATGATTCGATCGGTCGTTTTCGCGAACCAGGGTTCTATCGCCAGTGTCATTCCGCACCGCAGCTTCATGCCCCGGCCAGGGATGCCTTTATTCGGCACATGCGGCTCCTCGTGCATGGTTCTGCCCAGTCCGTGGCCACCGAAGTCGGTGTTCACGGGGTAGCTGTATTTGTTCGCTACTGCACCGATGGCTGCCGACACATCGCCTAGGCGGTTGCCTGCGCGGGCGGCTGCGATGCCCGCGGCAAGTGCGTGTTCAGTCGCTTCAAGGAGGCGCTGATCGTCACCTCGTGGTGTGCCGACGATCATGCTGCGCGCGGAATCAGCGACCCAGCCATCGATTGCGACCGCAAGGTCCAGGCAAAGGAGGTCGCCGTCACGCAAGGTGTAGCTGGATGGGAGTCCGTGCAAGACAGCGTCATTGACGGAGACACACAGCACGTTGCGGAAGGGGCCTGACCCGAAGGATGGTGAGTAGTCCCAGAAACACGATTCCGCGCCCCGCGCTCGGATCATGGTGCGCGCGTGCTGTTCGAGTTCACGCACGTTCACCCCCACGCCGGCCAGGTCAGAGAGCTCGTCGAGGACCGTCGCGACGAATGCCCCGGAAACCCGCATCCGCTCGATCTCTGCTGGTGTTTTGAGTTCAACCACTACCCCTGCCCCTCCTGTTGGTATTTAAATACCACCTTATCTGGGTGGGTATTTAAATACCACTCGCGGTACCCTCAATACATGGTCAGGAATCCGCTCACCCCAGAACAGATCGCCGCGGGGCGCCGACTAGGTGCGCTTCTCCGTGAAGCTCGCGGCGATAGCGCGCTGGCCGATGTGGCATCCCGCGCGGGGATCTCGCCCGAGACGCTTCGCAAGATCGAAACCGGCCGCATGCCAACCCCCGCCTTCGGCACAATCGTGCACCTGAGTGTGGCACTTGACGTTCCGCTGCAATCAATCGCTGATGCCTGGCGTGATGCTGACGCGTTCCAGAAGGCGTCATAAGCTGTGGACACCGCCAGCCAGCCGCCCGTCGTTTTCGTGCACGGAATCCGGCTCAGTAGCGCCGCGTGGGGAGAACACATCCGTCGCCTTCATGCCGCGAACCATCGCGCAATCGCGGTCGACTTACCTGGCCACGGCAAACGCCGCGGCCAGCCATTCACGGTAGATGGCGCGATCGAGGCTATCTACGAGGGGATCGATGAAGTGGGAGGCAGAGCCCTCGTGGTGGGTCATTCCCTCGGCGGGTACATGACCATCGCGGCAGCCGCGCGAACCCCCGAGAAGTTCGCCGGACTCCTGATCGCTGGCGCGACAGCTATTCCGAACAGGTTGTTTGGCCTGCCATTCCTTGCGGCGCATCGCCTACTTTTGCGCTTGCCGGACCGGGGCGATCGTCTCAGTCGCTCACTGCTCGAAAAGTTCGCCGAACCACCACTTGTCGAGGAAATGATGCAGGCAGGAATAGCCACGGAAGTCATCCCGGACGTGGTGCGCGAGGTGACACGATTCGATGTGCTGGCAGCGCTGCGCGCCTACGCCGGGCCAGTGTGGTTTGTCAACGGCAGATTCGACCATTTTCGCGCGCACGAACGGAACTTCGTTGCCACTTCCGCGAACGCAACCCGGCGTGTGATCCCGGGCGCCGGACACTACCTTCCAGCCTCGCACACAGACGCATTCGCCGCGATAGTCAAGGAAGCGGCAGCAACCCTTACAGGAACGTCGACGAGCTAGCTTCGCATCGCACGGGGAAGTTCACTGACCGTGCAATGAAGCACTTCTGGTGAGCATCTACGGTTCAGACGTTACCGCTGCGACGCCGTCCAAACCGCAGCCTCCGCGGACACGAGGGCACTGAGGGGGACGTGCCGGTACTGTTTCACCGAGCAGAAGGGGAAAGTGATGAGTGCCGAGATTTCTGTCAGTTCAGTGGGCGCCACGAAGATCGCGGCATGGGACGACCTCCTGCCGGAGCAACCCGCGTATGCGCTTGTCGCGAACGTGGACCTGGTGATCATCCGTCACCGCGGAAACCAGGGTGTTTCCGTGATGTACGGGCGGTGTCAGCATCGTGGTGCTCTGCTGTCCGACGGACTTGTTCGAGCCGGGCGGTTAGTGTGCGGTCTCCACGGCTCCACCTACGACGCCGGGACGGGCATCAATATTCACTACCAGGGTGCAGACCTGAAGAAGTTTTCCGCCTGGGTCGAAGACGGTGCGGTCTGGGTCGATGAGGCAGAAATCGCACGATGGGAAAACCACCATCCGCAGAAGTATGCGCGAGATGCTTACCAGGGCCTTTACGCCGATTTCAAGGGCACTCCGGAAGAACCACACAACGGCGCGATTCAGCGTCTCGCGACTGACGGTCTCACCAAGGTCGGGCATCACGGTCAGGTCGAAGCGATGGGGGTACCGCGCGCGGACCTGCCCACCTGGGACGATCTGCAGCTGGTGACGGCACAACTTGCAACTCCGCCGCTGCTCGATGACGCCGCTGTCGGTACTGCTGTCACAATCGGACCGCGAGCTGCACGTCCGCTGCGCCTCGAGATCCCGCTTCTGGTCTCCGACATGAGTTACGGAGCGCTTTCCGAGGAGGCGAAAACCGCACTCGCCCTTGGCGCCGATCTTGCAGGCACAGGTATCTGTTCAGGGGAAGGTGGGGTCCTCCCCGAAGAGCAAGCTGCGAACAGCCGGTACTTTTACGAACTCGCGTCGGCGAGATTTGGGTACACGATCGAAAAGGTCACTGCCAGCCAGGCGTTCCACTTCAAACTTGGGCAGGCGGCGAAGACCGGAACCGGCGGGCATTTGCCGGGCCACAAAGTAAAGGGCAAGATCGCGCGCGTCCGCGGGCTCGAAGAAGGTACCCCAGCGGTTTCTCCTGCCCGTTTCCCAGACCTCACAAGTGTCGATGACTACCGGCGTGTCGCGGCTGAGATCCGGGAGGCCACCGGGGGGATCCCGATCGGCGTAAAGATGTCTGCGCAGCACATCGAACGCGACCTCGACGCTGCGGTGGCCATCGGAGTCGATTACGTGATTCTCGATGGTCGCGGTGGCGGGACGGGCGCTGCGCCGCTCCTCTTCCGGGACAACATCTCAGTACCGACGATCCCTGCACTAGCGCGAGCGCGCCGCCATCTTGACTCGATTGGGGTGCATGACGTCACCTTGATCATTACGGGTGGACTGCGCACCCACGCTGACTTCATCAAGGCACTCGCATTGGGCGCCGACGCCATCGCTATCGCAAACTCGGCGATGCAGGCCATCGGATGTCTGGGCATGCGAGCGTGCCACACGAACAAATGCCCCGTCGGCATCGCGACCCAGGACCCGGTCTTGCGTAGCCGCCTTCCCGTCGACGAAGCAGCGCAACGGCTCGCTCGATATCTCGGCGCAACTGTCGAACTGATGCAGGTGATGGCGCGAGCCTGCGGACATGACCATCTTTCGAAATTTAGTTACGACGACCTTGTCACGTGGAAACGCGACGTGTCCGCGCTGTCGGGCGTCGCTTTTGGTGGGGTGACCGCGCCTTAGCGCATCGTCTAGTCCGCGGTCACGCTCGCAGCTCCACTGTCGCCGTTCGGTGCAGCCGGTGGCTGCCGTCCTCGGCGATGACGGCGTGGTCGATGAGCGCGAGTGCGCGGTCGTCCGTAAGATCGAGCGTCATCACGCCGTTGCGAAACCAAGGACCGTGCGGGATCGTCCAGTCGAGACCGGTGTCGTCGACCTTCGCTCGGTGCGCGATCCAGCGGAATGCCGTGGCCACAGTTCGTGCGCCGAGAATCTTCTTCGCTTGGCGGACTGCCTTCGGCAGCGGGTTCCGGAACGGGGACATCGTGAGCTGGGTAATCGCCATGGGGGAGTGCGGCAGTTCGTCAAGTTTACCGGCGCCGATGTACGAGCTGTGGACATCTCCCGACAACCATGTGAACGTCTGGGGCGGGTGCGGTTTGCGAGCAGCATCGCGGGCGAGCGCCACCATGTCGAGGAAGGACGCGCGGAACGCGCCCCAGTGCTCCAGGTCAAGGGCGCGGCGAATTCGTTCACCCGTGCGGGCCCATCGGGGTCCCCAGCGACCCGCACATACTGCTTCATTCCAGCCTTCGAGCTGATGAATACCGGGCAGCATCAGCACCGGGAGTGACGTGCCGATCAGGATATGCGGGGCGTCGGATTCGAGTACCTGGCCGCGTACCCATTGCCACTCTTCCCGGTCGAGAAGCCGTCGTTCCGTCTCAGTAAGGTCCCTCGAACACCTGGTGTCGACCATCACCAGGTGCGCGAGCCCAAAGTTCCTCTCGAAGCTCCACCGCGCCTGCTCTGGGTGCCGGTCGGAGTCGAGCGCGAACCTTCTCAGGAATTCGTCCCGGTCCGCTTCGTCCCGCGTACTACGCAGTGCATTGAAGACGACGTCGTTGGCGAGTTGCGCAGGCGAGAGGTTACCGAGGTGCTGGTAGACGCAATACGAGGAGAGCGCGCCTTCGACGATCCGGTTCCAGTGGGGGTTCTGCGCGGCTTCGTGCCGCCACGCAGACGAGGTATTCCAATCGTCGCGCAGATCGTGGTCATCCAGAATCATGCAGGTGGGGACGGTTGAGAGGAGCCATTGCACATCCGGCTGTGTCCACGCCTCCTCGTAGAGGATTGCGTACTGCCCGAAGTCGACAGCGTGCAGCTGCCCGTCGTCTTCGCGGGTGAGGTGCTCGGCGAGTGACTCCGGACCATTGTCGGCATACACCTGATCGCCGAGGAGACACAGGACGTCAGGCCACTCCGAGGCATCGATGCTCATCATGAAACGCGACAGCGCGACGAGTGAGTCCGCGCCCAGTTCCTTCGAAACCCCGGGGGAGAGATCGCCCGCGCGGTAGCAGGAGCCAAACGCGATTCGCGTACGGCGGCCCGGAGATGCCCCTTCGGGGAGAGTCCGGATCACACTCTGGGGCCGTATCATCTCGCTCTCCCCGAGTTCTGGGGGCCACGTCGGTTCGCCGTCCAGTTCGAGCGAGTACGGGAGCGCGCTTCCTGGAGTGAGGCCAGTGAGCACGATCAACGCGAAGTGCCGGCCATGGACTGACCACGTGGACTCGGTCACCGACTGATCGCCGCAGATCACGGTCACCTGGCATCGCTGATTCGTCTGTACCCAGACCGTTGCGGAGTCCGCGTCGACGTACCTCAAGAGTGGGCCGACCATGAGTTCTGGTGTCCTTCGCGACGCTGGATGCACGCTGTCATTCTGCGGGTTAATGCTGACGGATACCTGAGAATGCGCGCTACGCATTGCCCGACCGTCGCCAGTTGAGTGGGGTGGTCCCGTGGTTGCGGCGGAAGATTCTCGTGAAGTAGCCGGGATCGGTGAAACCGGTGTGGCGCGCGACTTCCTCAATAGGAATAACAGTATCGGCGAGCAATCGACGTGCCGCGGCCATGCGCCGCTGCACAATCCATTCCCCGACAGTACGACCAGTCTTGTTCTTCACTGTCGTCGTCACGTGCCCAGGAGTCAGGCCGACCGCTCGCGCGATATCTGTCAGAGCCAACGGTTCAGCGTAGTGGTCCTCAATGTGCGCGAAGACGGCTGCAAGGAGGGGCTCGTTCTTTGTTTGGAGATCCCGGACGACGTTCTCGCCTAAACGTGCCGTGTCAACGAGGAGCAGCGTGAGGTGCGCCAGTACTGCGTCGCGGTAACCGTCGCGGCGTTCTTTCAGTTCACGCTCCAGCGACTGGAAACGCTGCGACCATGTGTACCTGCCCTCTTCTGGGACATTGAGCCACTGTGCGGTTTCGGTGGCGCCGTTGACGAAGCGACTGAGAAGTGGATGAGAACGCCACTCACCTGCGGCGCCGGTTCGCAGTACTTCTGGCGGAAAGAACACGAGCCACCCGCCACCTGAATCACCGGAGTCATGATCATGCGCCGATACCACCTGACCCGGTGTCACGACACATACATCACCCGGCGCTATCAGGTGAGGCTGGCCCCCTGTGCGCACGCTCCCGCCACCGTCCTCGAAGAAGCAAAGCACAACGAAATCGTGTGCGTGGGAGGACTTCTCCGGCGCGCGTACGCCCGCCTCGAATCGCGTCACGCTCACCGCTGGCAGCCCCGGTCTGACCTCATAGCTTACGACGGGGGTTCCGTCGCTGAGGCGGCGCAGCATCCTCGTACTCATCAGCAGCCCCGTTCTACAAATATCGTCCTACAAAAGCCAAAGAACACCCGTTCCCTGCAACTGCCTGCCACTTTACGCTCAATAGAATCCGAATATCTTCCGAAGGGATTGATGGAATGACTCACACCGAAGCGCATCCGCACGACGAGTGGTACCTTCCCGGTTTTGGCCGTGACTGGCTTCTGCCTCTGTACGATCCGTTCAGTACGCTGAACAATCTCCGGCGCTATCACGAGCTGCTACTCCGGCAGGCCGCGCTTTCTCCCGGTGGTCGCGTTCTCGAGATCGGCTGCGGTACGGGGAATCTCCTCCTTCTCGCTAAGAAGCTGTATCCGTCTACGGAGTTCACCGGCATCGACCCCGACCCGAAGGCGCTCAGTCGTGCGGAGAAAAAAGCCGCCCGCAGGCACCTCGATGTTCAGTTCGAACGCGGGTTCGCGCAACGGCTGCCCTACGATGATGACTCGTTCGACCAGGTGCTTTCCGCCTTCATGCTGCATCACCTGCCGACCGAGGTGAAGCAGGATGCCCTAGCTGAGGTCCAGCGCGTGTTGCGGCCAGGAGGACAGCTGCACCTCGTCGATGTGACAGGAGGCGCGCACCGTTCCCATGGCTGGCTGACCCGCAGCCGGCGCGCGAAGGCACATGTCCATGATCACCTGGGCGAGGGCATCCCTGATCGTCTGCGCGCCGCGGGGTTTGCCGACGTACGAGAAGCCGACACCCGCGCTACACGGTTCGGGCGGCTGACCTACTTCGAGGCTTCTTTATGAGGCCCTGAGTGATTCGAGAAGGCTGACGGAGGTCAAAGAGCCAGCGGTGACGAGCTCGAGGTTAGCGAGCGACCCCTCGTGCACCGAATGGTCAGCTGCAGCCACGCAATCAGCGACAACGTGAACAGTGAAACCTAGATCAGTTCCGTGCCGCGCTGTCTGCTCGACAGTCAGATTCGTTGCCACCCCCGTGATGAGCAAGGTGTCGACACCCTGCTCCTTCAGCCACTGCGGGAGGGCACTGCCAGCGAGTCCGGAGAGCTTCTGGTTATCACTGATGTGCTGCTGCGCTGCCAGGTCCGCCATCTCAGGAATGACCTGGCAGCCAGCGCTGCCCGGCCGGAATGCAGATTGTGCCGCACCGACTGCGGACATGAAACCCGTGTTGCGAACGAGGAGTCCTTCATCCTCAGGAATGGTGAATCGAGTAAACACCAGGGGGATGCCTATCTCGCTGATCGCCTGATGGAAAGCGACAGCACGATCCACTACGCCGCTGCTGGCGACTGGTTCGGCCAGCATCGGACCGAAGAAACCCTCCGGCTTGATCACATTCACCTGCCAGTGCAGGCCAAGAAGCGCGGTTCGCTGAGCCTCGAACGTCATCCCGTCATCCTGCCACCGATACAGCCCAGAGGGCTCTATTCGCAGTCGACCCACTCGAGATAACCAGTGCCGGTCACCGGTTCACCGCGCCACGCGCCGCTGTAGGTGTAAGCGCCGACGTAACCTCGTCCGTGGCCGTACCGGAGCGGAGAGTCGACGTCCGCATCGAAACGCAGAAGTTCGTTACCGTTTTCCCGAACTGTCCACCGGAGTTTCGCGGGGACGCGCATCTTTCGGCCGCGCGGGTCGATTGCTGGTTCGCTCTGGTACCCCAGGACCTCCATGGTGACGTCCTCGAAGACACGCGCGTCACCATCGAGGCTGCGAAGATGGCCGAGTCTGCACGCGGACACGCCCGCTGCACGCACATCGGTGAGCAACATCTGGGTGCGTTCGTTGATGTTGACGATCTGGTAGGTGAAGAAGTCCACCGGAAGCTTCAGAGCCTCGGGCAGGGGTTTAGCGGTCAGGGATTGCGGTGACATGTAGCGCGCGTACTCGAATGTGCAGAGCCCCGAAATGTCGGTGTGACCGGTCGCGTCCTCGATCGATCCCGTGTACGTGGCGAGCAGGCTGAAATGGTCACACACTGGCGATCGCACGAACCAGGACACCGCCTGCGTCGCGGTCACCTGCAGTTCGACGGCCATGTGGTCATACCGTGCTGACAGGGCATAACGCGGATGCTCACACCTAATGGTGAGGTCATCGCCCCATTGCAACAGGGAACTGTCCTCTGCGAGTTGGCAATCAGCGCTCGTGTCGTATGCCCGGTAGTGATGCTTTGGGCCGTGTGCAGTGGAGGACAGCACCGTCGCGGTGCGGCGTGCGTCTTCGGCAACAAGATAGTCGTTGTCGAAACAGAGGGCACCTGAAGCTCCGATGAGGGTCATCGTATTGAGGTACCGGTACGGCGCGGGCAGTTCAGGGACGAACACCCCGTAGTGAGTGCATGCCCACCGAGCGGAATTGATGTGCGGTGCAATTATGTCGGGACAGTCGAAGGGTTCAGATGAGGCGCTGATGCGGCTATCCAGGCGAGGAGCGAGACCCCTGAGCAGCATCGTTGAAGCCAGCTTCTGCGGCAGCGTTGCCACGTGTTTCTCCTTTGATGATTCAGGTGCCCGGTATGGCAGGCGCGATCTGATTGGTGCTAGCGCGTTCGTGGATGATGCGGGCGAGCTCGTCCGCGTTCTGATCGGGAATCCAGTGTGTAGCGTCGGGGAGCGTGACGAATCGGTAGTCACCGGTCACGTAGCGTTCCGTGAGGCCTGCGCCCTGGTGGCTCAGGGCCGTGTCTTTGGCGCCCCATACATGCGTCGTGGGAACGGGTACCTTGCGCATCACCTCCAACGGGTTAGCCAGCATCATGGCGCGGTACCAGTTGAGAGCGCCTGTCAGCGCACCGGTCTGGACGATCTCATCGTGGACGCGCTCGATCTGGGCGCTCTGCATCCCTGTTGACGACAGGGCACGAACAAGCAGCCCTGTATATCGCCGGATGAGCATCTCGGGAAGCCATGGGACCTGAAAAGGACACATATAGAAGGAGCGCAAGGCTTGATCGCCCGTGAACATCGACTGTACGAATGCTGCCCTGTGCGGCACTGAGACTGCGGTCAGTGTCCGGACCCGTTCGGGGTGGCGGGCGGCAGTTGACCATGCGACAGCGGCGCCCCAATCGTGGCCGACGAGATGTACTTCGGGCGCACCGATCTCGTTCAGCAGCTCGATAGTGTCGCGAACCAGCGCACTCATCCGATAGGCAAATCGACCGCGTGGGGACGCGTAAGGGGTGTAGCCACGCTGGTTCATCGCGAACGTTCGGTACCCACGTTGATGCAAGTGGGCAGAGACATGCGCCCACGATGACGCCGTTTGCGGGAACCCATGCAGGAGCACCACAGGTTCACCCCCTAATGGTCCCGAATCGACCACATCGAAGACGAGGTCATCGTTGAGCACGACGTGTACGCGTGAACGCTTCATGAATAAACCCCCTTCGGCGGGCACTCCGTTGTGCCGCCTCAATTAACTTACCGATCGGTAAATTACCGTGTAGTCATATGAAGCGTCAACAGGTCCAGTCAAAGATGTTTAGATAGAAGACAATGAGCACCGCAGGAACCAAAGGCGTGCCGCGCGCCCAGCGTGAGCAGCAGATCCTCGACATAGCCACCGATGAGTTCGGCGGCAGCGGCTACACGGGCACGTCCCTCGCCGCGGTAGCCGCAAAAGCAGGAATCTCGAAACCCCTGATCGTGAGCTACTTCGGTTCTAAGGACGGCCTCTATGCGGCGTGCGCGGATCGCGCCGGAACGAACCTGTGCGACCGCATCGAAACCGCACTCGAGGCTGAGGGCCCGACCGCTGTGCGTGCAGAAGCGACCTTGCGAGCGTTCTTCGACGCGCTTCAGCGACGGCCGCACGACTGGAACATCATTTTCGACCGAACCCTTCCGGCAGGCGGGCCAGCAGCCACAACCGCGCGGCGAATCCGGACTCGCCTGGCCGACCAGGCAGCCCGCGGGGTAGCGGCGGTAGGCGCGATGGAACACGTCACCGATCCGGACGATCTCTCCGTCCTGACGGAAGTATGGATGAATATCGTCGGGGCAATTGTCAACTGGTGGCTGCGCCACCCCGACCAAACGGCAGAACAAATGATCAGGCGGTCCAGCCGTATCATCAACCTCATGACCAACCGCCCCACGCGCGGCCATGACTCCTGATCCGCTTCCGGTTCAGCGCGACCGTTTCGACCTTCCCGAAGACGTCGCGTATCTCAACTGCGCCTATATGTCGCCACAGCTGCGCACCGTGTCGGAGGCTGGCATCGAAGCGGTCAAGCGTAAGGCTCAGCCCTGGCGGCTCGCACCCTCTGATTTCTTCACATCTCTTGAGAAGTTGCGCCACCAATTCGGCGCGCTCACCGGGCTTGACAGCGAAGGCGTGGCGCTGGGTCCGTCAGTTTCATACGGAATGGCGACGGCTGCATCCAACATCACTCTGCGCGAAGGCGACCAGGTCCTCATGCTGGCCGAGGAATTCCCATCACCGTTCTATGCGTTCTCCGCCGCCGCGGCGCGCTCCGGGGCCGAGGTACTGACAATTCCGCGCCCATCATCCGCTGAATGGACGCGGCAGATCCTCGCAGCCATTGATGAACGCACAGCTGTGGTCGCTATACCTCCGTGCCACTGGACCGACGGAGCCACAGTAGATCTCGTAGCCATCGGCGCCGCAGCGCGCGAAGCCGGTGCTGTCCTGGTAGTCGATGCCAGCCAATGGCTCGGGGCCGAAACGATGGATGTAACGGCGATTCAGCCCGATGTCGTTTGCGCCGTGGGATACAAGTGGCTGTTCGGTCCGTTCAATCTCTCGTACGCATGGTTTGCGCCGCATCTGCGCACAGGCGTGCCGCTCGAAGGCAACTGGCTCTCGCGTGCGGGCAGTGACGACTTCAACCGGCTTGTCGCGTACACGGAGAACTTCCAGGCCGGCGCGCGCCGGTACGACATGGGCGAAGCGTCGAGTTTCATCCATGTGCCTATGGCGATTGCCGCGCTCACGCAGGTTGAGGCCTGGGGAATTGACCGCATCGCAGCCGCAACCCAGCAGCACATCAAGCAGATCGTCTCGGACGCTGAGGATTTGGGCCTCAGCGCGGTACCGGAAGCGCACCGGAGCGCACATCTTGTGGGTCTCACGCTTCCAGCGGATGCGCCCAGCGACATGCCGCGGCGTTTCACCGAGGCCGGGGTGTACGTGTCGTTCCGTGGCGGGGTACTGCGGGTGGCACCAAGCGTCTACAACACTAAAGAGGACCTCACACGATTTCGGGATGTCCTCGCGGGCTGCCTGTGAATTCACCACGCCCGGGCAGCTCGCCGAATTTCCTCACGCACAAGGGCGACATGGGGGTTAGTCGAGGGGCCAGACCGCCACGCCAGGTAAGCGGTGTTGATCGGTGGATCGTCTGGTGAATACAGTTCGGTTAGCGCGCCGCTCGCTAGTGCCTCGACGCACAGATATCGCGGGAGCACCGCGAACCCCGCATCGGCGATCACCGCTGCCTTGACCGAACGAAGATCTGGAACGGTAATCGACGGTGACTGCGCGAGTTTACGCCCAAACACATGCCGCCAGTAACGCCTGGTGATGGGCAGATCCTCCGCGTAGGCGATGAGCGGAACGCTATGCAGTTGGCGCGGGACCTCTTCTGCAATTCGCTGGGGTGCCCCGGACGCCCTCAGCCGACCCGCCCAGGCGGGTGAAGCGACGAGAACGAACTCTTCGTCCATCAGCGGAACGGAGTCGACTGATCTGCTGCGCGGCCGGGTGGTGGCGATAACGAGGTCATGCCGACCCACGCGCAATTCATCGAGGAGCGGATCGGTCAGGCCTGTGGCTATGCGCACTCGTACTCCCTGGACCACTAGCTGACTCAGTGCGGGCAGGACCCGCGCCGATAAAAGTTCAGCCGGCCCAGCGAGATGTACGGGCTGAGCTTCATCCCGAGGGTCGGCTGACGAGGGCAGCGCTGCAATGGCGAGCGAGTCGAGTGGCCCCGCTATTTGAGCGGCGAGCGCGTCCGCGTATGGCGCCGCGGATACCCCGCTTCCCCGTCGCGCAAAAAGTTCGCGTCCGAGTTCTCGCTCAAGCGCCGCAATGTGCGCGGTCACAGTGGGTTGCGACAACTCAAGAACGCGAGCAGCAGCAGTGAAAGACCCCGTCCGGTGAACGGCGAGGAACGTGCGTAGATGGTTCAGATCGCGTGCCGCGCCCGCCATAATCGCAGACTATCAGCATTTGAATACCAGACATCAGGAATCCTATTGGAAATGTCATGTGGTGCGTGCCTACGGTCGTTCTATGGCAAAGATACTGTTCGTAATGACAGGCGCCGACAAATGGACGCTGGACGACGGCACTCAACACCCCACCGGCTTCTGGGCCGAAGAGGCCGTCGCGCCCTATCAGGCTTTCAGTGAGGCTGGATACGACATCGTCGTCGCCACGCCCGGCGGCGTTGTACCTACTGTCGACGAGGCGAGCCTCGCGGCCGACGCAAACGGCGGCCAGGAGAAGGCTGACGAGATTTCGCAGGCCCTCGAGTCGTTCAAGGAACTGCAGCAGCCTATTGAACTCGAACACATCGACCTAAACGACTATGCAGCCGTTTTCTATCCTGGTGGGCATGGGCCTATGGAAGACCTCGCGGTGAACGCGGACTCTGCGAAGATCCTCACTGAGGCGCTCCGATCCGGCAAGCCACTGGGGGTGGTCTGCCACGCACCGGCTGCACTTCTCGCAACGACAGGCTCCGATGGGAAATCACCATTTGCGGGTTATCGAATGACGGGGTTCACTAACGCTGAAGAACAGCAGGCTGGCCTCGCCGACAAAGCAAAGTGGCTTCTGCAAGACCGGCTTGAGCGGATCGGAGCCGATTTCCAGGAAGGTGAACCGTGGTCCCCGAACGTTATCGTCGACCGCAACCTCTTCACTGGTCAGAACCCAGCCTCCTCCGCGCCGCTCGCTGAAGTCATACTTGCGTCGCTGAACAACGAGAAAGGCCGATGAATTTCGACGGCAGCACAGGTCAGTAGCTCAACCGATACGGTTGCTACGAGAGGAGTCTGTGATGGCTGAAAATGAGTATGCGATGCCACCTGTTACGCCCCACCTGGTCGTGGACGGCGCAGCGAAGGCGATTGAGTTCTACAAGGCCGCGTTTGGAGCCGAAGAAGTGCAGAGAGTGGCCGCTGAAGACGGCGAACGTCTCATGCATGCGGCAGTGACAATAAACGGCGGGCTCGTGATGTTGATGGACGACTTCCCAGAGTACGGAAACGGCCAGGGCAGCACGCCGCAGGCTCTGGGTGGCTCTCCAGTCGTCATCCATCTCGAAGTACCGGACGTCGACACAGCATGGAAGCGTGCCCTCGACGCGGGTGCGACCGTCCTCATGGAACTGGCCGATCAGTTCTGGGGTGACCGCTACGGACAGGTGAAGGACCCCTTCGGGCATACATGGTCACTGGCATCGCCTAAGAACGAGTAGACCGCGCCAAACCGATGGCCGCGTTTTTGATCTCGGCTTCGGACAACAAGACGTGAGCTGCCGCGTCGCCGAGCGGGATGAAGCTATCTTTGCTCGTCACGCGGCGCAGCGGCCCGGTGAATCCGTCGTCGACAAGCAGCGCGAAGATGGCTTCACTCAGTCCGCCAGAGCGCCGGGTCTCGTCGACCACGAGGACCCGGCCGGTCGCGCGCGCCTCGCGACGAATGTCATCTGCGGGAAGCGGCAACAGCCATCGCAAATCGATTGTGCGGGATTGGATTCCGAGACCATCGAGTTGCTGCGCGACACGCAGGCTCATTCTGAGTCCATTGCCGAAGGTCATTATTGTGAGGTCGGTCCCGCCACCGTATGTGCGGGCCCGTCCGAGCGGCACCTGATTTTCTGGCGAACTCCGCGCAAGCCATCCTTCGTCACCGTCCTGGTGCAGATCTCTGGTGTGATACAGCGCTATGGGTTCCAGAAAAACACAAACTGCACCCGCGGTCTTGGCCGCTGCTACGCACGACCGCAGCATGCCCGCAGCGTCATCAGGACGGGATGGTGACGCGATGATCAGCCCAGGAATGTCGCGCAGCGCGCCGATCGCATTGTCGTTGTGGAAATGCCCGCCGAATCCCTTTTGGTACCCGTAGCTCGCGACGCGAACCACCATTGGGTTGCGGTACTGGCGGTTCGAGAAGAACTGCAGGCTGGCACCCTCACCGCGGATCTGATCGGCCGCATTGTGGAGGTACGCGAGATACTGGATTTCCGGGATCGGTAAGAGGCCAGCAAGTCCCGTTCCCAGTGCGAGACCGAGAATCGTCTGCTCATCGAGTACGGTGTCGAAAACCCGGGGAGAACCGAAACGCTTCAGCAGTCCGCGCGTTACCCCATAGACTCCGCCTTTCAGCGCGACATCCTCACCGAAGACGATAGCTTCCGGGTTCTGGCTGAGTATGTCGGCAAGGGCCTGGTTGATGGCTTGCGCGACCGTCCGCAATTCGTCGCGCGTGCCGATCGGCTCCGCCAGGCACGATTCAGCGGCGATGCTCTCTTCCGCGACAGCGAACAGTGGCCGCATCACCTCTTCCGCGGTCGCTAGCTGCGGTGCGGTACTGACTTCTCGCGCGATATCGAGGACCTGCGTTCTTTTGTCCTCGTACAGCTCGAGGATTGCATCGGGGGAGACACCCGCGCACCCCACGAGATATCGTGCCGTCTTGATCAGCGGATCCTCGGCCAGGTCCGCCGCAATCTCACGCGAAGTGCGATATGCCGGTTCATAATCCGACCCGGCGTGCCCCATAAGCCGAACCGTGCGCAAGTGCAGGAAGGCGGGCCGCTGTCGCGCACGCACCCATTCCACGGCGGCGACTGCTGCGCGGTACGTCTCGGTGACGTCAGTGCCGTCTGACCTGAAGTACTGCAGCCCGTGCCGGGCTCTGAAGCTCGATTCGATCCAGCCGGGCGGTGTGCGAGTACTGATGCCGATTCCATTGTCCTCGCACACCAACAGCAGCGGTATGGGGAGACGTTGATAGGACGCGTGCAATGCGGCGTTGATCGCACCGAGCGCTGTTGAGTGGCTGGCAGACGCGTCACCGAAACTGCAGATGACCACCGCATCGGTTGGCCACAAAATCGGAGTTCCGAGTTTGGCTGCGCGGCCGATCGCGAACGCTGCGCCGACAGCGCGCGGGAGATGAGAGGCGATAGTTGACGTTTGCGGAATGACGTTGAGATCGCGGCGTCCGAAGACCTTGTGGCGCCCGCCGGCGATTGGCTCCTCCGCAGCCGCAACGATTCCCAGCAGTACGTCCCGCAGCGGCTCGCTGCCGCTCACGTGCCTGGCACGCTCGAGGAAGAACGCACCGGACCGGTAGTGCAGAAATGCGGGATCTGTGACACGTGTCGCCCGGGCGACCGCGGCGTTTGCCTCATGCCCGGACGACCCGATGGTGTAAAAGCCTCTCCCTTGCGCGCGAAGCCACCGCGCCGCTAGATCGAGGTGACGGCTTCCGATCTGCGAGTTGAAGAGTTCCAGAATGTCGCGGGCAGAAAGTGACGTGCTTTCCTGGAGGTGCGGCGGCACTGCCATGGCTGCTACCGCTTGGATGAAGTGGTCATCAACCGGTTCAGTCATTGCCCGGCCTCCTCGGCGCTCCCTCCTGTTGATCGTACGGGCGAGATCAGGCCGCGTTGGTGCCACTCGACGGAAAATCCGCCTGCGGAGGTCAACGAAACCGGCACGAAAACGTCGTTAGTGGTGACTTGCGCAGATGGATTCAGACGAGGGTAAAGACGTTTCGACTTCGACTCCTGCGGTAGATTCCATCCATGCCCGATGAGCGCGCTGATCCAGGCCACGTGCAATTCCAGCCCGGAGCTCCAGAGCTCGCGCTCCTGCGTTCTGCGCTCGCCCCGTTGCGGCAGTTGACCAGACCGGTCATACACGGCATTGAGAACATCCCCGCCAGCGGTGCGGTACTGGTGGTGGGCAACCACGGACTCCTAGCGCTGGACATGCCATTCATGATTGATGAGATACATCGCGGTACAGGACGTTTTGTACGCGGGGCAGCGGACAACGCGCACTATGCGATTCCGGGCTGGCGTGACATTCTGACCCGGTACGGCGCGGTGCACGGCACGCGTGACAACTGCCGCGCTCTCCTCGCGGCAGGTGAGGCCGTGCTGCTGTACCCAGGAGGCGGGCGTGAGGTAGCTAAGCGCAAGAATGAGCATTACAAACTGATCTGGAAAGAACGGCTCGGGTTCGTCAGGCTCGCGATCGAGGCGGGATGCCCTATCGTCCCGTTTGGCGCAGTTGGCGCGGACGACTTTTACGACATCGTCGTGGATGCGGACCATCCGGCGCTCAGTCCGCTCCGATTACTGGTGGAACGGTTCGGAGGCCGATGGGACATCGTCTTTCCGCTCGTCCGAGGGATTGGGCCAACGCCAGTGCCACGGCCGCAGCGGTTGTACTTCTCCTTCGGAGAACCGATCACCACCAGCCAGTGGGCTGGCCGTCAGGACGACACTGACTTGCTGCGAACAGTTCGTGATCAGGTCAAGAGCGCCGTACAACGGCAAATCGACTTGATGCTCTACGAGCGTGAGCACGCTCAGCGGAAACGGTAATGACCGCTCTAGCCGAGGCCGCGGGACTATCTGAACCTGATGTGATCCCTGGGCGGCACTTCTTTCCCGAAGACAGTGCGGGAATGATAGTGGACCGCATTGCCCGGATCGTGTCGGCCTCATTCAGTTGAGGCGACTACATTGACGCACCGCTGTTAATGGGGCCAACCTGGAATGACCAGGGAAGAAGGTGCGTCATGACGATCGACCATATTCTGACCAACGACGAGATGCTCGCAGGACTCACGGCTCAGCAGTTAAGAGAACTAGTCGGCCTCGTCGAGTACGACCCCTCGCACGACCGTTTTCCAGTCAATGGATGGGACGCTGTGGTGTGGGCAGTAGGAAATGCCACCCAGAGCGCGCACTACTTCCAGTCCGCGATGGGGATGGGACTGATCGCTTATTCAGGCCCGCGAACCGGTAACCGCGACCACCAAGCCTATGTACTCCGCAGCGGTGCAGTGATCTTTGTGCTTAAGGGCGCGGTTGCCCCCAGCAGTCCGATCGCCGAACACCACCGCACGCATGGCGACGGTGTGATCGATATCGGGCTCGAGGTGCCCGACGTCGACCGCTGCGCTGAACAGGCACGTGAGGCTGGTGCCCGGGTACTCAGTGAGCCTCACGACGAGGCAGACGAGAACGGCGCAATCCGTTGCGCTGCCATCGGTACGTACGGCGATACGAGGCACACGCTTGTGGATCGCAGTCGCTACCACGGCGCGTATTGGCCCGGATATGTATCGTGCGCATCGGGATACCGGAAGCGCACGGGTTCTCCGGATCGGCTGTTTGACGCGCTCGACCACGTCGTCGGCAATGTCGAGTACGGGCGGATGAATGAATGGGTGGACTTTTACCGCCGCGTCATGGGTTTCACTAACCTCGCGGAGTTCATCGGTGACGACATCGCCACCGAGTACTCAGCGTTGATGAGCAAAGTCGTGACCAACGGCAATCATTGGGTGAAATTCCCGCTCAATGAGCCGGCCGTCGGCAAGCGCCGTTCACAGATCGACGAATATCTCGATTATTACTGCGGACCGGGAGTGCAGCACCTCGCGCTGGCCACACCAGACATCCTCACAACCGTCGATCACATGCGACTCGAGGGGGTGGAGTTCCTGTCTATCCCGGATGCGTACTATCTCGACGCGAGGCTTAAGGCACGAATCGGGAAGGTTCGCGCGCCCGTTGAAGAGCTGCGGAAACGTGGCGTGCTGGTCGACCGCGACGAAAACGGCTACTTATTGCAGATATTCACCAAGCCCATCGGGGACCGCCCGACAGTCTTCTTCGAGTTGATCGAACGGCATGGATCGACGGGGTTCGGTAAAGGCAACTTCAAGGCGCTGTTCGAAGCGATCGAACGTGAACAGGATGCTCGCGGCAACCTCTGAGCAGCAGCGGAATGTACACGTCACCGGGCACGACTACGATGATCTGGATGAGTGATACTGCTGTTTCAGAAGAGCCGTTCGACGCTGTGATGTTTGATTTCTCAGGCACATTGTTCAGGTTCGAAGAGGACGACAGTTGGCTCAGTGGACTGACAGATGAACATGGACGACCCTTCGACGTGCACCAACTGACTGAAATTATGCGTCGAATGACTGCGCCAGTCGGACAGATGGTCGAACTGGATGACGAACACCTTTACGCGTGGACCAATCGTGATCTCGACCCTGTGCTACATCGCCGCGCGTACATGGAGGTGCTGCGCAAGTCCGGTGTGACCCGTGAAGAGCAGGCAGCGGACCTCTATGGGCGCGTGATCGATCCGGCATGCTGGACCCCGTACCCTGATGCCGCCGAATCCCTCGTGGGGCTGAATAAGCGCGGGGTGAAGATTGCCGTCCTCAGCAACATCGCGTTCGATATTCGGCCCGCGTTCGCGAGGCTGGGTGTGGACGGTCTCGTTGACGAGTTCGTGTTGTCGTTTGAGGTAGGCGCGGTCAAACCGCAGCCCAAGATCTTTGAACATGCGCTGTCAGCGCTCGAAGCTGAGCCACACCGCACATTGATGGTCGGCGACAGTGAAGAGGCGGACGGCGCTGCGCGCGAACTCGGATGTGTTTTCGCGCTCGTCGATCCTCACCCGACGAAGGAGCGCACTGACGGTCTCGTCGCCGCTCTGACGGCCTTCGGGCTGGGGCCAGTTAGCGGGAGACTGAGGTCACCATAGTCAATGGGCAGTTGGGCCCATGCTCACACCGAGATCGGGGCCAACACCACTGCCAGCCGGACTGTTAGCGAGGACGCCAATCCCGACGGCAATAAACAGCAGCGTTATCGCAGCAACGATAACGCTGCGCTGCGTCCGGACTGGGGGCGGCTGACGAACTTCTATCGGGATCAGGAACGACTCGGGATCGGGATACGGATCTCCACCCGATGCTCCGGTCACTGCCATAACCTCCCGCAAGTCGCACTCGTGCCCTGCACGATTTGTGGATCCCCATCCGGCGGCTACGCTACCTCCGCTGCACTGTGCCCGTGCCCGGGCAGCGCGCATGCCCGCAGATCGTTACCAGACAGTTGTCGACGTGACGCTCATCGATGCGCGCCAACGCCGATACTCTGCATCACTGCCGGGTACTCGAACCCCGCGTTCTGGAAGCGCTCGCTTCACCCCTCGTGGAGCAACCGTCGGGTTGGGTGCGGATATCGGGTTCTTGGGAATTAACCCGCTGGGCACACACAGCCTCTGGACATTGCACCGTTCTGTGTGGCCAAGCAATAGCGGAGCGAGATAGCGTCATGATCGCGGGTGGGGTGGCCGCACATATCGCAGTCGCCTGAGTTCTTAGGCCTAGCCGCAGCAGGGGGCTTCGTTGTCGGTTCGGAGGAGGTGACGTATCCGGTGAGGTTCACTGTGGCCATTCCTGACTGCCCAGCCGGAATGCGGCGAGGCGTTACGTGCGCGGTCCCGCAGCGGCTGCCGCCCCTGGTTGATATGGGTGCGCAACCCCAAGCCTACGCTCATACCGGCGGACTGCGGACGCCCGTCGCGACAAGTTTTTCTGGGCCGCTGTCGATCTGGCCGCATTCCGTTCGTCGTCATCATGTACGGCGCCCAAGCCGTACGGTCAGAAACGAACTATGACGGGAGTCGAACGATGAAATACATGTTGCTGATCAACGCCGGTGCGGTCGACGAGAACGGTGGCGCAGAGGGATGCGCTCCGGAGGACTGGATGGTCTATGACAAAGAGGTACGAGAAGCCGGGATCTTGGTCTCGGGTGAATCACTAGCAAACCTTGTCACTGCGACGACTGTGCGAGTCAGCCCAGAGGGTGAGCGAACGGTAACTGATGGGCCGTTCGCAGAATCACGTGAAGTTCTTGGTGGCTTCTACGTGCTCGATGTGCCCAACCTTGATGTTGCACTCGACTGGGCAGCCCGCTGTCCCGGCGCACGTGGCAGCGGTTCAGTAGTCGTGCGTCCGATCGCGGATTTCGGTGCATAAAAGCGGTGAACGCTGAGTTCCCCGCAACGGAGGCATCTTCGCTAGTCGACACCGTGTTCCGAGAGGAGCACGGTCGTCTGCTGGCGTCACTCGTCAGCCGCTTCGGCGACCTCGATCTGGCTGAAGAAGTCACATCAGAGGCAGTGGAAGCGGCATTGACCCACTGGCCGAGACAAGGCGTGCCGGATCGGCCAGGTGCTTGGTTGCTGACAACGGCCCGGCGCAAAGCAGTCGACCGGCTGCGGCGGGATAGAACGCTCGCACTCAGGGTCGCTGTACTGCAGGCTGAACTGGAACGCACGGAACTGGTTGCGCCGTCATCTGAGGTGAGCGATTTTCCGGATGAGCGTCTGCAGCTGTTCTTTACCTGTGCGCACCCCGCGCTGCCCGCTGAGGCGCGCGGTGCGCTCACGCTGCGCTGCCTGGCTGGGTTGACCACACTGGAGGTGGCGCGTGCGTACTTGGTACCCCCAGCTGCGATGGCTCAGCGAATTGTGCGGGCCAAGAAAAAGATACGTGAGGCACGAATCCCATTCCGGGTGCCCGCATCTGACGAACTGCCTGCACGGTTACCTGGCGTTCTGCAGGTGATTTACTCGATCTTCACCGAGGGGTACGCGGCCAGTTCAGGCGCGACACTGCAGCGGCTCGACCTGGCGGACGAGGCCATCCGGCTGGCATGGATTCTGCATCGGTTGATGCCGGCTGAGCGGGAGGTCACCGGACTCCTGGCTCTCATGCTGCTCATCCACGCTCGGCGCGACGCACGGACAGGCCCCAGCGAAGAACTGATACTGCTGCAAGACCAGGACCGCAACCTGTGGGATCGCGAGCTCATCGATGATGGCCAGCGACTGGTGGTGCAGTCGCTGAGTGGTGGTCCAGCAGGTCCCTACGGCGTACAAGCCGCGATTGCGGCGCTGCACGACAATGCTGATGACTTCACGACGACCGACTGGCCGCAGATTGTCGCACTCTACGGCGTGCTGCTCGCGCTGGACCCATCACCAGTCGTCGCGATGAACCGTGCGATTGCAATCGCGATGCGGGACGGTGCACAGGCGGGTCTCGAGTTGCTCGACGAACTTGCCGCCGAGCCACGCCTTCGCGAATACCATCCCTACGCCGTCGCTCGTGCCGACTTGCTGGCGCGGCTCGGCCGCCGAGATGAGGCTGAGACCGCGTATCTCCGCGCGCTCAGACTGGCTGGCACGGATCCCGAACGGAACCACATCAGGCGGCGCCTAACAGCCATCAGCACTGACGTGGATGAGCAATGACAAGGCGGCGCGTGTCAGCCGGGTCCGGTATCGTTACAGGCTGTCACTTCGTTTCTGAGGGAGGAATCGATGAGGCCGCCTTACTCAACGCTGAGGCGGGGGTCCGGTATCGGAACACGCGTGCTTTTCGCCGCCACAATCGTCATGCTGATGCCAGTGTCCGCGTGTGCGGCACCGGCGCGAAGCACTGAGTGTTCGGATACGCGCCTTCATTCCCTGGATCACGACTGTTTGCGCTTCGGGATCAGCACGCCTGGGGGGCCGGCGGCGCTAGCCGAGTTCGAACGGGTGGCGGAGGCCGCCAGGCAGACACCTACGCTCATTCTCTCGTTCTCTGATTTCACGGCGCCACCTCCGATCGAGGGGCTTAACGCGATCATGTCGTTCGGCGCTGAACCTGTCGTCACATGGGAGCCCTGGCGCTGGCTCGGCGAAGACGAGTATGACGAGGCCGCCTTCTCCATGCAGTCCATTGCCGACGGACTGCATGACGACTATCTGTACAGCTGGGCTGATCAACTCGCTGCCTGGGGCAGGACCGTGTATCTGCGATTCGCGCACGAGGCGAACGGGACGTGGTATCCCTGGAGCGTCGCCCGGGGGACCAGCGCGGAAACTTACCTGGAAGCGTGGCGTCACGTGCACGACCTCTTTGCCTCTAAAGGTGCAGATAATGTCAAATGGATCTGGGCGCCGAACGTATCTTTCCACGGAAGTTCACCGATTGCGGAACTATATCCGGGCGACTCGTACGTCGATGTCGTTGGAGTTGATGGGTACAACTGGGGCACCACACACTCATGGAGTCACTGGATTGATCCCGCTAGCCTATTCGGCCCAACCCTGGACGAATTGCGTGCATTAGCGCCTGGCAAGCCCATTGTGATAACTGAGGTCGGCAGCGCCGACATGGGCGGATCAAAACCAGACTGGATACGCGAACTCGTCACTTTGCTCGACGAGGACACATCCGTCGCGGCCTTCATCTGGTTCGATTACGACAAGGAAGCAGACTGGCGGTTCTCCAGCACGCCGGAATCCGCGGCAGCATTTGCCAGCGCACTCAAGGAAAGACTCCGCTGACATGACCTCCTACATTGCCGACATACCCCAGGACGTTGAGCGACAGCGACTGCGAGCGGTCGAGCAGATTCATCTGATCGACACGCCACGTGAAGACCGCTTCGACCAAATCACGAGAATCGCGCGGCGCGTTTTCGATGTGCCTATGTCGACGGTGTCGTTGATCGACTCCGACCGTCAGTGGTTTAAGTCAGCGCAGGGACTCGATCTCGTTGAGGTGCCCCGTGACATGACTATCTGCCAGACGACCATCGCTCGCAGTTACATCGAGCCCGCTGATCCTATGCTCGTGTTGACCGACGCAAGCGATGTCGCTGAGTTCGCATCACTGCCCGGGGTGGGCGGCGAGGACGGTATCCGCTTCTACGCCGGGTACCCGCTTTACGGGCCGGGAGGTCACCCGGTCGGTGTGTTCTGCATCTACGACACCGAGCCACGCACCCTTGATGCTGACCAGCTGAACGCCTTCGAAGACATCGCGGCCTGGGCCCAGCGCGAACTCGAGCGCTCCGCGGACTTAGAGCGAGCAGCCGAGGTGCAGCGTGGATTACTGCCAGCTGGCAACCTAGCCGTTGACGGATACGACATCGTCGCCACGTGCGTGCCCGCATTCGCTGTCGGCGGTGACTTCTACGATCACTACCGGACCCGGCGCGGTGTGCTCGTGTCGGTCTGCGACTTGATGGGGAAGGGGATGGGTGCGGCGATTCTGGCCGCGTCAGTGCGCTCAGCCCTGCGCGGCGTTTCACGCGCACTCGACGCGGCGACGCCTGAGACAGATCTCGCATGGGCAGTAGGCGCAGCCGCAGCCCAGCTGGCTGATGACTTCGACCGGACAGCCCGTTTTGCCACCCTGTTCCACGCCTTGCTAGACCCCGCAACCGGCGTTGTGGAGTACGTCGACGCCGGGCATGGGCTTGCGGCAGTGCGGAAGGCCGATGGCACAGTACGGAAGTTAGCTTCTTCCGGACTCCCACTGGGAGTGGCGGGGGACGGGGGCTGGCAGTCACACAAGATTGCTCTCGAACCGGGGGACATGCTCGTCTTATGCTCAGACGGGCTCCTCGATCTCATCGACGCGTCGGGCACCAACGCGAGCGCTCTACTGCCACCCCTGGCGAGGGAGGCTGGCGGGCCGTGGAGGCTTGTCGCGTCAGTCCATGGCCTGGCCTGCTCTGCCGCGCTACTGGATGATGTGACCGTTCTGGCGGTCGGTCGCGCCGCCAACGGCGGAGGAGCCGCGTGAAACCAGACCTCACTCGCCGCATTATCGCGCTCCGCGTCCTCATCCTGATCGCAGCGCTGCTCGGACTGAACTACATCATCTGGAGATGGATGTTCTCAGTTGCGTGGCCGGCGTGGTACATCGCAGTTCCGCTCGTCATTGCCGAAACGTATAGCCTGATCGACTCGCTCCTTTTCGGGCTTACCATGTGGAGGTTGCGAAGAAGAGGTGAGCCGCCCCCACCGCCACCCGATGCCACTGTCGATGTCTTCATCACGACGTACAACGAGCCTCTAGAGCTAGTTCTGCGGACCGCCGAAGCCGCCCAGCGCATCCGCTATCCCCACACGACGTGGATTCTCGACGACGGTGCCAGACCGGACCTTGCCGCCGCCGCGGAGGCGCGCGGTATCCGATACCTTGTGCGGGCCAGTGGCTGGACGAACAAACCGCGGCATGCCAAGGCTGGCAATCTGAGTAACGCACTGATGCAGACCGATGGTGAATTCATTCTCATTCTCGACGCTGACCAGGTGCCGAAGCCAGAGATCCTCGACCGTACACTCGGCTACTTCGAGGACGAGCGTATGGCACTGGTGCAAACACCGCAGTATTTCGTCAATGTTCCGGAAGGCGACCCGCTGGGTAGTCAGGCCCCGCTTTTCTACGGTCCGATCCAGGAGGGCAAAGACGGATGGAACGCGGCCTACTTCTGTGGTTCCAACGCTGTCCTGCGCCGCGAAGCGCTCATGCAACTCGGCGTCACCGGCTACGTCAAGGCGGTGGAAACAGATATTCGTCGTGCGCTGCGTGCCGCTGCCAAGGTCATCGACAAAGCGCGCGCTGACCTCGACGGCGCCTCGCCGCAATCACGTGCAGCGCTCGACACCGTGCGCTCTGCAGTTCGTACTGCCCAGAACGACCTCCGCGACGGTCGCGCCTTTGCAGAAGTAACGTACGACTTTCAGCAGCAAGTCGACGCTGCCGCACGGGAAGTCGTCGATGCGGACGTGCTCAGCATGCGGGCCGACCTCGAAGCTATCGCTGAATTATCTGACCTAGCGGACGACCGTGAAGCCGGTGCGGAGTTCGTCCTGGACGAGACTGCCCACGGCTTGCTCACGCAGCGCGAATGGTCGCCACTCGGCGCGATCGAATCGGTGCGCGCGATCATTCGGGCAGTCGACGTAGGTCGTGAAGCGGAAGCACAGCCGATGCTTCCCATCTCGACGATCTCCGTCACCGAAGACATGGCGACCTGTATGCGAATGCACGCCCAGGGCTGGCGCTCCGCATTCCACAACGAGATCCTTGCTCACGGCCTCGCGCCGGAGGACCTGAAAACCATGCTGACCCAGCGCCTCCGCTGGGCGCAGGGCACTGTCCAGGTCATGTTGCGGGAGAACCCTCTCGTCCAGCGCGGCCTATCTGCAGCCCAGCGGTTAATGTACTGGGCCACGATGTGGAGTTACCTTGCAGGCTTCGCCGCGGTCATCTATATCGCCGCTCCGGTGCTCTACCTGACCTTCGGCATCATGCCGGTGCAGGCCTGGAGCGTCGACTTCTTCATCCGGCTCATCCCGTTTCTGCTGGTCAACCAGCTGATGTTCTTCGTCGTCAGTCGTGGCACGCCGACGTGGCGGGGGCAGCAATACAACCTTGCTCTCTTCCCCGTGTGGATCAAAGCGTGCTACACCGCCTTCCGCAACGTCTACTTCAACAAGCCGCTCGACTTCGCGGTCACACCGAAGACCCGACAGGATTCTCAGGGCAGGCAATGGTATCTGGTGCGGTACCAGCTGCTAGCGATGGTGATCCTCGTCCTCGCGGCGCTAGTCGGTATCGTGAATCTCGCTACCGGACTCATCTCGCCCCTCGGTTTTTGGGTCAATATTGTTTGGATTGTCTTCGATCTCGCCATCCTTAGTGTGGTTATTCAGGCGCTTCGAATGAACAGGCAGCAAGAAGGAGCAGCATGATCGAGTTCAGCACCCGCACAGCTGAAAGCGGCGTCGCCATCATTGAGCCGAAGGGCCGACTCAATATGGTCGCGGCTCCGCGCCTGCGGGAACTCATTGAATCCACTGTTGAGGCTGGTGCCACCCGAATCGTCATCGACCTCAGTGCCACCGATTTCATCGACTCATCAGGCCTGGGCGCGCTCATCTCGGGTCTCAAGTGCACTCGTCAAGCTGGCGGCGACCTTCGCATTGCGCAACCCAACGCCCAGATCGAGACGGTTCTCTCACTGACGAACCTGAACCGCGTTCTCAAGGCGTATGCCTCGGCTGAGGGTGCGTTCAGTGCACAGTGACGACGGGGCCCTCACTTTGACGGCGACGGCGCACCCTGAAGCAATCGATGCAGTGCACGAGCTGCTCGCACAGTTGTGGGAGGGCACTCTGAGCGCAGACGACATTCATCGGATGCGATTCGAGACCGCCGTAGCCGAAGTCGCCGGGAATATCGTCACCCATGGACGCGAGAGCGGCACGCGAACCTTCACCCTCACGGTCGGAATCACTGACGGCCTGCTTGAAGCGCGTTTCAAGGATGATGGCACGCCGCAACACCTCGACCTCACATCAGTTTCGCTTCCTGAGGATCTCGCTGAGTCGGGTCGCGGCCTCGCAATTGCGAGTGCCTTACTCGATGAGCTGCACTATCGCCGCGCGCCCGGCGAGAACACCTGGTATTTGGCGCTCCGCGTGTGAACTGCGGGCCAATGACTTTGCGGCCGCTGCATCACCCGAACGGTGTCCACATGAGGTTGTAGGTCCATCCCAGGCTGACGAAAAGAAGTGCCGCGAGCGCGACAAGTGAATAGTGCACACGTCCGAACGTGCTCCACCACCCGCGCTTCCACGAAACTACTGCCGCGACGACACTGCCCGCCGCCGCCAGCGCGCCCACCGTCACGGGAAGTAGCAGCCAGGCAGGACTGGTGAAAAGCCATTGTTCGAGAACGGCGTTGTTCGCGAGTCCGTAGGCAAGAAGCGCGATCAGCGACGCGCCCGAGGCGGCTGCAAGGCCAGCAGTCAGGCGGGCGAGGGAAGCGCCCCGCGGGCTGCCTCGGTGTGTGCGCCGCCGGATCCACCGGATTGCCGCGGCGACAGGCCAGGCGAGTACCGTCAGCAACACCAATGTCGCTGCGGCCCAGCTGATGAGGTGTGCGCGGGGCTGTTCGTACCAGGCAACCTTTTCGTACGCTTGGGTGGGGTTGATGTTGAGCGCAAGTGCGATTACATGGCCGTCCTCTTCAACGAACGCGGCCATGTCCTCCCCATTCTCGGCGACGAAGAGCCCTTCACCCGCCGGGAACCACGTTTGGTCGAGAGCAGAGAAGCCGTCGATCGACAGAGTGCCGTTGTCGTTTGCGCTGACACTGAGGTTGTCCATAAAGACTCGAAGCTTGCTGAAGTCAGTGACGCTGTTCCGGGTAGTGACGAACGTGCCCTCGTAGCGCGAGAGATCAACGCTGGGGTCCGGTGCCGCGTCCGGCCATGCGGATTCGGCTGCGAAGGTGTCGAGGAATTCCTTGACCACGGAGAACCTTAGGTCCTCCAGAGGATTGTCGGCCGTACTGTTCTCTCCATCGTCTCCGTTGACCGCCACATAGATGCCCATATCGAGCTCCGGCACCACTACGTACATCGTGTGAATACCGGGCAGATCCCCACCGTGACCGAGGCCTGACGGCGGACCGAGCTGAAACTGCCAGGTACCGTAACCAGCACCGGTTACTCGCGGATCCATGCCCGACTGCCGGGTCAGCATTTGCCGTGTTGATTCAGGGGAGAGAACGCGCTGACCGTCGAGTTCACCCCCACCCAGCAGCGTCCGCATGAACTTGGACATGTCTTCCGCAGTGGAAACCGCCGTACCCGCTGGGGCCCCCGCGAGATGAATCTCCTCCGTAGGTGAACCATCCGCGTAGTAGGTGGTCGCGACATCGTACTTATCTCGCGCTTCGCTCGCGGGAAGGAACTCGGTCGACGCCATTCCCAACGGACCAAATATGTTCGCCGAGGTGTAATCCTCGAAAGACATCCCTGCGACCTCTTGCACGACATAACCCGCAAGACTCATTCCGTAATTCGAGTAGGCGACGAACCGTCCTGGCGGCTGGACGCGTTTCATTTGTGTCCGCGTCACGTACTCCTCAAGCGTCGGCAGCTCGTCAGCACTGCGTGCACCGTCTCCGCTAAGCGCATCCTCAAAGCCAGCAGTATGCGTCAGAAGATGGTGCATTGTGACTGGCTGACCTGGATAGGTGTCCGCTACTTCCACGCCCTGCCCTAGGTATGTGTTGATGTCCGTGTGCAGATCGAGGAGTCCGCGGTCTACGAGCTGCAACACCGCCATTGTGGTGAAGGACTTCGCTACGGATGCGGTTTCGAACGCTGTGGATGAGGGCGAGATTGGCTGCTGCTGTTCGACATTGGCATAACCGTAACCCTCGGCCGCGGCCTGCTCGCCGTCAGCGACGATCACCGCCACGATGCCAGGCGCGCCGTGCTCGTCAAGCAGTGCGGGCAGCCGCTCATCGAGGAAGTTCTGAGCGGTCTCTCGGGTTAACTCGACCGCTGCAGAACCGGAATCCTGGGCGGCCGCGGCAGCGCTAGAACTGATGATTGCTAGGGCAGTAGCGACTGATACGAACACGCCGCGGTGACGTCGGAGGGCAACCATCACGAGTCCTTCGTTCGTTCGAAAGGTACCTACACGACATTAGGCGTGAAGGGCGATCTTGACAGTGCCGTGGGCACCCTAGTTTCGGTAGGGCTAGCACTACCGCGCTCCAGCATCCGAGGACCAGGACTCCGCCCGCTTACCTTCGAGGTAATCGACCCAATGACGTCCGGTCCGCACAATTCTCGGTAAGACACCGGCCGCAACCGCGGCCACCGGACGGAGGAGAGAACGATGCCCACGATGGACTCCAAGCGCTGCAGTGCCTATGCGATCGCTTACCTACGTGACGTCGAGGTAGGTCGCGAGATCGTCGAATACATCAGCCGGATCGACGGCACCCTCGAAAAATATGGTGGGCGATTCCTCGTCCATGGCGGAGCGCTCACCGCAATGGAAGGGGAGTGGCCGGGAGACGTCATCATTATCGAATTTCCCAGCCGTGACGACGCGCTCGCGTGGTACAACTCGTCCGCGTACCAGGAAATCTTGCCCTTGCGCACAGAGCATTCGAACGGCATCGCCGCGATCATCGAGGGTGTGCCGTGTGCGTATCGCGCAACAGAGAAACTTACCCAGCTGTGACGCCTGCGTTCACTGGCCACGCAGAGATTCCAATAGCCACAGCCATACCTCGCTGACCGTCGGAAAAGACGGCACAGCGTGCCAGAGCGTCTCGAGTGGCACCGCGCCAACAACTGCGATCGTCGCGGCATGAATTAGTTCGCCTACGTCCGGGCCAACAAAGGTTGCGCCGACCAGGCAGCGAGTTCCCTTGTCAACTACTAACTTTGCGTGGCCCTCGAAGTCGTCCCGCGAGAGCGCGGATCCAGCCACCGCGATGTTGAGCTCCGCTATTGTCACGTCGTAACCCTCGCTGGCGGCCACCCTTTCCGTGAGACCGACGGATGCGACTTCCGGTGCGGTGAAGACGACCTGGGGCACGTGGTGCAGGTCCGCGGTTGCTCGGTACCTAGATTCCTCCAACGGGTGCCCATCGGCGCGAGCGGCTATCACGTCACCACAGACCCGCGCCTGGTATTTACCCATATGTGTGAGAGGCGAGCGGCCATTGACATCGCCCACTGCGTAGAGCCAGTTGCCTTCGGCATCTCGAGCTGTCATATGGTCATCAACGTCTACGTGACGGCCCTCTTCGATCCCGATCGTGGCAAGGCCTAGTCCGTTCGTTGACGGCGCTCTGCCCGCGGCGACGACGATCTCATCTGCCTCGAGAGCCGCATTGCCGAGATCAACAGTAACGGGACCACCGTGGATCATTCCTTCGCCGGTGTCGCGGACCGTTGGACGGTCCACGCTTTGGGGGCTAGTGCCGAACAGAATCTCCACACCATGCCTGCGCAGACCATCGGCAACCCGTTCACCAACGAAAGGTTCCGCCTTTGGCAGCAGAGATTGTCCGCGTACCAACAGTGTGACCTTCTCTGCACCCAACGCAGCGAACCACGTGGCACATTCGCATGCCACCACACCGCCGCCCACGATCACCACCCGCTTCGGCAGTTCGTGCAAATTAGTCGCGTCGCGGGATGTCCACGGAAGTGCGGCGCGAAGCCCGGGCACATCCGGGACGCTCGCTGCGGTCCCTGTTGCCAGTACCACCGCGTGACGGGCCTGTAGTGTCCGATCGCCGACCCGGACGAGCCGCTCACCAGCTAGCTGCGCAGAACCGCGAATTACGTCGATGCCGTTATTGTTCGCCCACTGCACCTGTGACGCGTCGTCATGGTTGCTGACGAACGCGTCACGCCTGGCATACACCGCGTCCCGCTTCAACCCCCCGGGTGCGAGTCCCTCACTCACACCGGGCATCGCCTGCGCTGCGGATAGGAGGTGCGCGGGCCGCAGTAATGCCTTACTCGGCATGCACGCCCAGTAAGAACATTCCCCGCCGACCAGTTCGCGTTCAACGAGCGCGGCCGTCCGGTTGCTACCCGCGATCGCGTAGGCAGCTGCGTTCTCACCGGCAGGGCCGCCACCGATCACAATAACGTCGTACGTGTCCTGGGTCATAACCTACGGTAACCGCCGCGCACCGGGTCACGGACAGGTATGACGACTATTCCAGGGCTGTCTCACACGGCGGCTCGTGAACCGTACGGCGCGCGTCGTACCAGCTGTCGCCCGCCGGTTTGCCGTCCAGGTTCCAGCTCCACGAGACGGTAGGTGTGACGCGTATGAAAGTGCCGGGGCCAACGATTCCGACGCGTTCAAACGGTTGTTCGGCACGGCCATAGACCCTGATTGAACGCGCGATGAATGGATCGAGCGAGACAAGATCGTCTATCACAAGCGCGACCTTGTGGTGGCTGCCAGCGACGTTGCGGAACTTGCGTGTTCCCAGAACGTCTGCACCGATTCCGCCTATCCAGAAATACGTTGCATCGAATTCGAAGGCTACCGGGACAACGTCGGGCTGTCCGTCGCCGGAAACGGTCGCGAAACGGGCTACCGGCTGCGAGCGCATATATTCGACTTCTTGATCAGTGAATGTCATCAGATGGGGTTTCCCTTGGACTCGGTGCGACCACTGAGATAACGCGGTTGCGGATGCTGTTCCTGCAGGGCATCCGGCGCGGAGAGGCGCCACGCTTCGTATAGGAGCTCACAGAGTTCGTCCGCTTCGATCCGTTCCAGATAGACGACCACCCAGCCGAATCCACCAGCCGTGAACTGGACTTCGAACACGTCGGGTCGCTCCGCGACTAGCGCCGCCTGCTCGATCAAAGTCTGTTTGAGGCCAACAGTCTGCGTGCGAGGCCAGTAGTATCCGAAGCGTTTGCCGTGCACGCTGAACGACGTATAGTCGCGGCCCTGAGATTGCTCGACACCCGCAAGGGTGTCGAGCATCCGGAAGAACAGATCACTGTCAACCACAGTTCTCACGCCTTAGTTCCACACGACAAGTCTGACCGATTCCGAAGTGTCATGGCCGTCATATTCGGACATGGGCCGGGCCTGTCGTGCCCCGTACGACAAGGTGGGGTTCGAAGACGATCTCCCGATCATTGATGTCAGCAGCACCCTCAATACGGCCAATCGCACGCTCAACGGCAATTCGGGCGAGTTCGCTAGCATCCTGTCCGACAGTCGTTAGGTCCACGTGCGACATACTAGCGAGGCGACTGTCGTCATAGCCGACCACGGAAATGTCGCCTGGCACCGAAATCCCTTCGCGCAGGAACACATCAAGCACACCAACGGCGCACCGATCGTTGAAGGCAATAACTGCGGTTGGCCGCGGACTCAGCGCAAGAATCTCCCGCGCCACCCGCGCGCCTTGCTCCTCATCGGCGCCTCCTGACAGGACGATGGCACCCTGCGCTAACCCACTGCGTCGCATCGCTGTCATGAACCCGCGGCGTCTGTCCGCAGCTCCTGGAGCTTTGCCGCCATCTATTTGCGCGATGTGCTGATGTCCCAACGCGGTGAGGTGGGTGACAGCTTGGTGGACACCAATGTCGTCGGCAGAACGAACGACGTCAACGGTCTCCGCGGCTTTGCCCCGTAGGCGACGAGCAACTGAAACGATCGGGAGTTGCTGGCCGAGCTCATTCAGACGATCGGGTGATTGCTGGGGTCCGAGGAGTATCAGTCCGTCGCAGCGGTGTGCAAGGAGGGATTGCACCGCGCGGTCCTCGCCGCGGGCAGGAGTGACGGCACTTAGTGCTACGTCGTACCCTGCTTGTTCAGCAGCGGCATAGATACCTTCGACCAGGTCGCCGTGAAACGCTTGCTGCAGGTCAAACTGCACCCCAATAAGCCTGGTGTGCCGCTGCCGAAGCATCCGTGCTCGGGCGTCTGGCTGGTAGCCAACTTCTCTCGCCGCCTCCAGGACTCGCACCCGGGTCTGTTCGCTCGCGCCTTTGGCTCCACGCATGACGATCGAAGCGAGCGCCGTTGACACACCTGCCCGCTGTGCCACCGTGACTAGCGTGGGTCGCTTCACGACAACAGGGTAGAACCAGGGTTCTCAGCGGATGTCAGTGGGCGTACGGGTGCACCCGTTTCTACTGATTTGATCGCGGCGAGTGCAATGGCAAGCGCTGCCCGTGCGTCCGATCCTGTGACGTCCGGTGCACGGCGTTCACGCACGCATCGCGCGAAGTGCACAAGCTCATCGATATATGCGTCTCGAAACAGATGCTGGTCATACCGTACGGTTTCAGCCGATGCGCCGTCTGAGGTGTACGTGGTGGAATGAGCGTTCAGGAGATCGCCCATCGTTACGAGGCCGCCTGAGGCAAAGACTTCAGCGCGGACGTCATAACCATAGACTGCCTGGAAACTCGCGTCTGCGGTGGCGACGGCCCCGTTGTCGTAGCGGATCAGGACGACAGCGGTATCAAGCAGGCCTTGTGCCTTGAAGTCAGGCCGTATCACCGCGTCCGCAGTCGCGTACACCTCTATCGCTTGTGCTCCAGGGTTGAGCCAGTTGAGCGTGTCGAAATCGTGGATGAGTGTCTCCATGAAGATCGTCCACTGCGGGATGCGGGATGGATCAGCGAGCTTAGGGTCGCGCGTGTTCGACCGCAGGAGCTGCGGTGTGCCCAACTGACCGCTGGCGATCTTTTCCTGTCCCGCGCGGAAGCCGCGATCAAATCGGCGATTGAAGCCAACCTGGAGCGGCACGCTCGCCGTTTCTGCCGCCGCGATTGCCTCATCGGCTTCCTCGAGCGTCATTGCCATGGGCTTTTCGCAGTAGATCGCCTTGTTGGCCTTCGACGCTGCGACGACGAGGGCTGCATGGGTACGCGCGGGCGTCGCGATGACTACCGCCTCGATGTCCGAATCGGCCAGCAACTCGTCGATACTCGTGTACGCCTTGGGGCAGTCTAATTCCTGGGCGAGGCGGTGGGCGAGGCCGGGAGCGGGATCGGCGATCGCCGCGAGACGTGCTTCCGGGATACGACGTGCGAGGGCTTCAGCGTGAAATGCGCCCATTCTCCCGGCGCCGATGAGGCCTACGGATACTGGCAAGGATGAGGTGATCATGAGTGTCCTTATCTGGGTTCACAAGTTAGGGGATGCGGCAAACGCGTGACGGAATCGTTCGACAGCCAGGTGGTCGTCGCCGCTCGCCCATGCCTCCATCGCTATCGAGCCGTCGTAGCCGACATCGGCAAGGACTTGCGCGATAGCTGGATAGTTGATTTCACCCGTTCCGGGCTCACAGCGGTCGGGTACATCAGCCACCTGGACCTCGGCAACTAGGCCAGCGCCGACAGCGCGGCGCGTCAGTTCGATGAGGTTTCCTTCACCGATTTGTGCGTGGTACAGGTCCAGGTTCATCCGCAGGCCTGGGCTGTTTACGGCCTCCACGAGCGCGAGGGTGTCTGCAGCTCTGCCGAAGGGTACACCTGGGTGATCTACCGCTGCGTTGAGGTTTTCCAGCATGAATGTGACACCCGCCCGTTCGCCGAGCTCAGCAATTCTAGACAGGGTCTGGAACGCGGTCAGCCACATTGCGCCAGTAGTTACGTGCGCAGGATGCACCGGGAGTCCCTGTGCATCAAGACCAGTGCCGTGGAGATTCAGCCGGGGGCAGTTCAGCTTCTCAGCAGTCTTGATGGCCTGCTGCGCTGTGCGCAGTAACTCGTCGGCGCCCTCTGCATCGGTGAGAGTGCCGCGCAGATAGCCAGTCATTGAAGAGAATCGCGCGCCACTGCGCGCGAGGGCGTCGACGTCGTGTTTGCTCCAGTCCCAAATAACAGCAGCGAACCCCGCGTCGTCAAGCGCGCGAACACGCTCTATCAGTGGACGGTCGAGGTATACCATCTCTGCGCACACTGCCAGTTGTGTCATGGGACGATGCCTTCCAAGATGTAGAACGTTCTAGTTGACCAAATACTAGAACGTTCTAGTGGGAAGGGCAATAGGCCAACGGCGGCCCGGCACCTCACGTGGCTTGTTACATCCCGTAGGACTTCCGCAGACGCCTGATAGCGCGCGCGTTGCCTGCCAGTAGCAGGAGCAGGGGAAGCGCGAACAGTGCGGCGCTCGCCAGCGACAACTTCGGCGTCCAGCGCGTATCGTCCGCGAGGGTCGGCTCAGTGAGTGCATCGGCGTAGCCAACGTAGATCAGCAACGCAGCGAACCCGCACGAAACAAGAAGGACAAGGATCGCCGCTGCGGACGCGCCGCGACTGAAACGCGGCAGCAGCGAAGCAGTGACGAGACCGCCGATCATGATGGGCACGGTGACGACAGCACCAAAGAAGAGCAGAAAGAACCAGTTGAAGACGGCGTCAGCCAGCCATGACGTTCTTCCCACCTCATTGAACAGGAACGTGAACGGAATGAGCGCCACAGTGAAAGCTAAAGGTGCCGCGGTCATTCCAATCGTCCACCGACGCGCCGACTCCATACCCATCGGTCGATTTTCGCAGACGGGTGGCGGGTCAGGAATCTCCGAGACCGCGCGCCGCCAGTGCTTCTCCTGTCGCCCGAGCGTGCGCGACCGAGCGGACAGCCATAGGGACGAGGAGGGCGCGGGGACTTCGCTCTAGGCCCCGTGCGCGGGCCGCCTCACGCGCCTCATACGCGACCGAAAGCAGAGCCGGTATTGCGCGCAGCATGAGTCCGATTGCCAGGCCGACTGTGTCCGGGTTGACCCCGACATGGCGCAGTGGGCGCAGTGCACGCGTCACGGCGTCGAGTATCGCATCCGAGGAGGTCGTCGCCGTGACAACCGTCGCGAGGACCACGATTGCAAGCATGCGGGACGTCACCTGCACCCCGTGGGCGAGGTCTGCCTGCCACGAGTGGAAGCCAAGAAGGATGGCCGCGATAACCAGTAGCGGCCGCAACGCGCGCATGAAGGTGAAGACGTTGGTGCGTGACCAGATGACACATCCACCCGCTGCCACTAGCGCCGCCACCGCAAGTTCTGGGGTTCGAATAGCGAGTGCTGTCGCACCGAAGCCGCACAGTGCAACGAGCTTGACCCCGGCAGGCAAGCGATGAAGCACTGTCGTGCCAGGCTGGTAGAGGCCGAGCAGATTGGGCTGGCCGGTCATGCCACAACTGCCTGGTAGTAATCAGTGGCAGCCTGCGCTGGTCCGTCAAAAACGATAGCCCCGTTCTCGATCACCAGGGCTCGGTCACAGCGGGACGCGAGTTCTAGGTCGTGGGTGACGATCACGAGCTGCTGGGGAAGTGAAAAAAGATAGTCGCCTATGCGGCGCGTGTTTCGCAAGTCAAGCAGCGTTGTCGGTTCATCGGCGACGAGAACGTTGGGCTCAGCGGCAAGTGCTCCCGTAAGTGCCAATAGCTGTCGCTGGCCGCCCGATAGTGAATGCACGCTGACGTCTGCGAGGTGATCCAGGCCGAAACGCGCGAGCCAGGCGTGCGCCTCCATGCGCCGCTCGCTCTTGCTGAGTTTCCTCCGCCGCAACGAGAGCGCCACGTCCTCTGCTGCTGTTGGCATCACAAGCTGCGCGGCAGGATCACTGAAGAGAAAACCGACGCGTCGCCGAACCGCGGCACCGTGCTTGCGAGTGTTGAGGCCATCGATAAGCACGGATCCCGATGACGGCTGAGTGAGGCCATTCAGTAAACGGGCGAACGTGGACTTTCCCGAACCGTTCGGACCAATCAGCGCGATGCGCTGTTCGGTTAGTGAGGCTGTGACTGGACCGAGGATTGCTTTCGCGCGATGGGGTTCGGGAAGCGTAACCGTCGCATCATTTAGTTCAATGCGTGCCATTGGGCTGCCGCGAAGTGTCAGGGCTTACCACGTGGTTTGCTGCAAAGCGCCGGGGGAGCAGGTCGGGAAAGGCCCGGTGCACGGCGGTGGCGACTATCGCCATGGCAATGTTTTTAATGACGTCGCCTGGCCAGAAGGCCACATCGAGTGCGAGTGCCTGGGCGAGGGAAACATCCAGCTGGATCGACAGTCCGATAATCCCGAAGGTGTGGATAAACGCGAAACTGCTGGTAATCCCTGCTAGAAAGACGAGCGGGGTCTGCCATCTCACGCGTGTCCGCAGCAGCTGTTCCACGAGGAATCCGCACAGCGCCGCAGCAAAGGGGAAGGCCAGCAGGTACCCGGCTGTTGGGCCCGCGAGGACACCTAGCCCGCCCGCTCCTCCTGAGAAGATCGGGAGGCCAGCGAACCCCACGAGCAAGTACAAGCACACCGCCAGGGAGCCGCGACGTGCGCCAAGTACAGCTCCTGCGAGCAGGACCCCAAACGTTTGCAGCGTAATTGGCACGCCACTTGCGGTCAGTTTGATCGCCGGAAGAATCGCGCAGACGGCGATCAGCGCGGCGAAAAGGGCCACGAGCGCCAGGTCAGCGGTTGTGTCGCGAGACCTTGTCAGTTGTTTTTCCATCGAAGAATTCCGTTTCTGCCATACCTGAACAGTGTTCACCTGAATGGTGTTCAGGTTAGCCGATATGCTGGGCGTGTGGCTAACTCACTCGACGACGTCATCGATGGCGCGCTTCGTGTACTCGACGCACGGGGGATGGAGTTCTTCTCCATGAGACGCGTCGCAGCCGAACTCGACGTCCAGCCGAGCGCGCTCTATCACCATGTAGAGAACAAGCAGACACTGCTGACTCTCATGGCAGCGAGAATCGTCGGACCAGTAACTATCGACGAGGACCTCGGTGCGGCATCGCATCGGCTAAGGGACGCCATGCTGGGCATCCGTGATGGCGCCGAAGTGGTCGCGACGGCGACAGCATTCCGGCTTGGAACGTCCGATCTGGAAGCCGAGCTAGCTAAGTACTCCTCGCCCGACGTCGCTCGCACGCTCTTGATTTATGTCATCGGGCACACCCAGGCCACCCAGTTGCACAGTCAGGCAAGCGCACTTGGACTGATACCCCACGATCCCGACCTCGACGAGTCGTTTGCCCGCGGCCTCGCGATCATCTTGGACAGTTGACACCTCCGTCTGGTGTGTCTGTTTTTGTCAGGGGTGGTGGGTAGGTTCGTTCGTATGTTCGATTTGCTGGTGGGGGCGCTGGATGGTGTCGGGGTGCAGGATTTCGGGGAGCTTGATGATGCGGGGGTGATCGCGGCGGCGGGGGTGTGGCATCGGCTGGAGTCGGTGGTCGCGGAGCGGAAGTACGCGGCTGCCGCGGAGTTGTTCCGCCGGTACCGGGCGCGGGAGGACGAGCAGGGCGGGTGGGTGCTGGATGCGTATGAGCAGGCGGAAGCGGAGATCGGTGCCGCGCTGGGGCTCAGCCGCCGCGCGGCCGGGGATGTGGTGAATTTCGGGGACGCGCTCGCCGCGCGGCTGCCGCGGTTCCGGGAAGCGGTCGCGGCGGGGCTGGTGTCGGTGTATCAGGCCCGTCAGGTCGAGGTCGCGACCCGGAATGTGACCGGGACCGCGATCGGGGCGGTTGAGGAGCAGATCCTGGCGCGGGTGCTGGCCAGGGGTGGTACCGCGTCGGGGCGGCGGTTACGGGATCTCGCGGACCGGGTGATCACCGCGGTGGATCCGGACGGGATCCGGGTGCGGCGCCAGCGCGCGCAGGACGAACGGTATGTGGAGGTCTCCGCCGCGGAGGACGGGATGGTGCATGTGCTGGCCAGTCTGCGCGCGGACGAGGGACGGTTCCTTGATGCGCGGGTCACGGAAATGGCGAAAGAGGTCTGCGCGCAGGACCCGCGCCCGTTCCCGGTGCGCCGCGCGGACGCGCTGACCGCGCTGGTCCATGGTGAGCCCCGCCTGGCGTGCCGGTGCGGCAGCACCGGCTGCACCCAGCGCGGTGCGCTGCCTGCCCGCCGGAAACCGGTCGTGCACGTCATCCTCACCGACACCGCACTGACCGGGCAGGACCAGAACACCCCGGCGTATCTCGACGGGTACGGCATCATCGACAGCGCCCTCGCCCGCGAGATCGCCGCCCACGCGATCATCCGCCCCCTCACCCCCAGCCAGACACACCCCGCAGGTCCGGCTGATCCGCCTGTGCCAGGCGATCCGGTCCCGTCTGCCCCGGCCTGCCAGGACGACGCGGCGCTGACGTACCGGCCCCGCCTGCAGGTCGCGGACCGGTCCCGCGCCGAGCACGGCACCTGTCAATGGCCGCACTGTGACCGGGCGGCATGGGACTGCGACCTCGACCATAACGATCCGTTCAACCACACCGACCCGGAAGCCGGGGGCCGCACGGTCGCGGCGAACCTGGGCCCGCTGTGCCGCGGCCATCACCGGATCAAAACCTTCTGCGGCTGGACCTTCACCCCCAGCGGCGACCGCACCATGGTGCTGCACGCACCCAGCGGACTCACCTACACCCTCTACCAATCCGGGCCCGTCGAACTGCTCACCGGCGCCCCACCCGCGTTCCCCAGCCCGAACACAGAACCCGCGGGACTACCGAAAAAAACCCGCACCCGCACCCAACACCGCGCCGCCCGCACCCGCACCCAACACCGCGCCGCCCGCGTCCGCACCGAACGCGGCATCAACCACGCCACCCGCTGCCACAACAACACCACCACCACCAGCACCGAACCACCCTTCTAACACCAACACACCCCACAACCCGGCCGGAAACACCCCACCCGCCGGGCACACACCCACACCCAAAAACTGGTCTTCATTTTGAGCGTCGGAATCCGCCCTCAGAATTGATCACCTGGCCGACGACCCAACGTCCTTCGTCAGTTGCCAGCCAAGCGATTAACCGTGCCGGGTCATCGGGTGTTCCCACTTTGCCCCGAGGGAACGCGGCGTGTACTTCCGCTACCAGCGATACGTCCCGATCGGTTGTCGCTGCTGTGAGGTAACCGGTGTCGACCGGGCCGGGATTGACGGTGTTGAGAATGATGCCGCGCTCAATCAGTTCTGATGCGACCGTCTGAGTCATTCCCGCCAGCACCGATTTCGCGGATCCGTACGCAACTTCGTCACGCATGGGCCCGAGATGCTGACCCGAGGTCATCCAGATGACGCGCCCTCTGTCAGTTATTTCGCTTCGGCCGGGACAGAACTGCCGTGCGAACGCTTGAGTCAGTAGAAGGACTGAGCGTGCGTCCACGGCCCAGTGTCCGTCGAGCATGTCGGCATCTATGTCGAAGAGGCTCCCGTCGTTGCCGCTTCGTGCATGGTTGGCCACCAGGATATCGACGTGCCCGAAATTGCGGACAGCCTCATCCATCACCTGTTGCGGCGCATCGGGATTAGCGAAGTCGACGCTGCGGTCCACTACCTGCGGAGCACCGGGTAGGCCGCCTAGCAGGGCGTCAATGTCATCAGCGCCCCACGGCTGTGCTGCGTCATGTGGAACCCAATGAGTGAGGTATAGCCCGGCACCGAGCGCAGCGAGACGTCGCGCAACGGCATAGCCGATTCCCTGACGCCGGCTGACACCCGTGATCAGCGCGACGCGCCCGGACAAGCTACGACTGTTCATCACGCTTTCATTCCACTGCGCGCGGCGGAGCGCCGCAACCGAATAAAGCCATCTCGCTCGAAATCTAAACTATTAGCTCGTATCAGCGCCGTCTTTGATATTTCAATATTCAGGGCTGTTTGTTGAAATTGAAACTGTTGGACTGAGTCTAGCTGTAAATTCGCAAATCTAGTATTTCAAAGCTGACTAATTGGCGCTAAAATAGCATAGTTATCCAGATCTTTAACCCAGCCTCGGAGGCCACGATGGCTCTCAAACAACGAATTGGTCAATTCATGATAGTCGGCGCCCTCGCGGCGGGCGTCACGATTGGGGCGCCCGCGGTTGCAAGCGCTGCTCCGGAAATGTGGCCGCATCCGCATTTCTGCGTCTATCCAGGCGGCTTCGGGACTCAGTGGGAAGTATCGTTCTTCCGCGTCACGTTGTTCACGACACCCTGCATCTGAGGCCCGACTTGCCCGGGCCCTGCGACACCGCGGGTAACTAGTTGAATTCGATTTCAACGTCGTCGGTCAGGGGAACTGATTGACAGGCGAGGCGTACCCCTTGCTCCAACTCGTAACTGTCGAGCGTGTCGTTGCTAAGAAGCTTCACCTCACCGCTAATGAGGGTGAATGCACAGGCGCCGCAGGAACCTTCACGGCATGCGTAGGGAGCGTCAATCTCTTGGTCCAATAGCAGATCAAGTAATCGGGACTCACGGGGCCATTCGAGTTCGTGCCTGTCACCGGCGATGTCAACAGTGGCGCGGACTGTGCACAGATCCTTTTCTTCAGGTCGTGGTTCGGATGCCCTGTCGGCATAACTAAATGGGTTCGAAGTCAGGGACTGAAATTTCTCGCGGTGGATGCGGCTGGTGGCCATGTTGCTTACTTGGAGTGCTGCTGCAGCAGCGTCCATGAACGGTTCAGGCCCGCACAGGTAGGCGTCGTGCCGATCGTTGACAGGGATGCTTGTGAGCCTCGCTGCGAGGGCGTCGGGATTGGGCAGTCCAGACTCACACTCCCGCATGTAGTACACCGTGAATCGGGAGGGGTGTCTGTGTTCGAGTTCTGCAAGCTGCGAAGCGAAGATCGTCGACTCGTGATCTCGGTTTGCATAGACGAGAGTGAGCGAGTTGCCGTGGTCGTGTAGTGCCGTTTTGAGGATGGACATGATCGGGGTGATGCCGCTTCCCGCCGCAAACAGAAGGAAATTCCGATCCCAGTCCTGCGGCGTGAATGTTCCGCGGGGTGCTAGGCAATCGAGCACCAATCCAGGAATAGCGTTGTCACACAACCAATTAGACGCAGTCCCGCCTGACACGCGCTTCACTGTTATAGCTGGCCGCGCGTCTGTAGCGGGTGAACTGCACAGCGAGTAGCAGCGACCGACCGATCCGGCGCCGCTGTCTGGAACGCGAACTGTAAGGAACTGTCCGGGTTGGTAAACGAGCGGTGCACCAGACGGCGGTGGTTCGAACACGAGGGTGGCTGCATCGGGCGTTTCGCGCACCACTTCGGTGATGGTGAGCTGATATCGGGGCGGCATCCTCGTGGCTCCTTCTAGAACTTGCCGAGACGACTTCTTACCTTGTTCCATTGTGCCATTGACAACTGGCACAATAGTGAATGATGCTATGTGCATGGTAGATCAGTCAACGTCGACGAGATCCCCGCTTCGCGCTGTGCCCCGGCGGGCATCATGGCGTTCGCGGGCAGCGGCAACTGGAACACGTTGTGTGCTGCGTAATTTGACAAATGTGGTTCCGCTCAACAACCCCGGTGTGTGGTTCGCACGACAGCTAGTGTCCGTCTCGATGGGGGTGCTCGGACCGCCCCTGCGTGGTACGCGCGTCGAACAGGTCAGGTCCGGCGCAGTCCGGGGGGAGTGGGTACGAGGGCCAGGTGTCACACAGTCCGATCGGGCGATCTTCTACATCCACGGCAGTGGTTATGTGGTGTGCTCAGCCCGTACGCACCGCGGAATCGCATCGAGGCTTTCGCAGGCATCTGGTGCGCCTGTTTTCACTGTCGACTACCGGCTGGCGCCAGAACATCCGTTCCCTGCCGCCGCACAGGACATCGAGACGGCCTATCGGTGGCTCCTCGGGCAGGGCTACGTGAGCGACCAGATAGTGGTCGCGGGGGACTCGGCCGGCGGTCACTTGGCGGTTGACTTGTTCATAGAAAACGCGCGCACCCAAACACCGCAGCCTTCCGCGGCGGTGCTGTTCTCGCCACTAATGGATCTCTCGCTTTCTCTTGCTGAAGCCAAGGAACGAACTCGCAGAGATCCGATGATCAGCGCCGAAAATGCACGAAAGCTGGTATCCCTCTACACGGGCAGGCACCCCGCGGATCATCCACGACTAAAGCTCGGTCTCGCTGCCGGAACCGCGCTGCCGCCACTGCTGGTGCAAGCAGGTGGGGAAGAGATGCTCAGCGCCGATGCCGAATACCTCCGTGCCCTCGTCACCCAGGCCGGGGGCAGTTGCGAACTGGAGATCTGGCCCGGTCAGATGCACGTTTTCCAGGCGCTGCCGCGCCTCGTTCCGGAGGCACGGCCAGCTCTGCGCCGCGCGGGGCAGTTCATCACCAGAGCTTGGTCCTCCCGCGACCTGTCCCTAACTGAGCAGGCAGGCTAATTATGAACCAGCACAGGACAAAGCCTTCGTACGGCGCACGCGCCGTGGTCACAGGTGCGGGCAGCGGCATCGGGCGGAGCATCGCCATTGAACTCGCCCGTAGAGGCGGCGACGTGATTTGCGCGGACGTCGACCGTGACCGGGCAGATAAGGCTGCACAGGAAATCAACGCGAAATACCCCGGCGCAGCCCACTCGTACTTCTGTGACGTCTCGGTTCGCGGAGACGTTGAGAACCTCGCCGCACACGCCGAAACCGTTTTCCGCGGTCCAGCCACGCTGGTCGTCAACAATGCGGGTGTCGGAATCGGTGGCAGACCGGTCGGCGAGATCGGCTTCACCGACTGGGAGTGGGCCTTAGGCATAAACCTTTGGGGAGTCGTCTACGGCTGCGAACTGTTCATGCCGCAGCTGCGGCGGACACAACCGGCCGGAATCATCAACGTGGCGTCCGCTGCGGGATTCGCAGCCGCGCCACTGATGGCTCCCTACAACGTCTCCAAAGCAGCGGTGGTATCGCTCTCGGAGACGATTGCCGCCGAACTCAACGGAACGGGAATCACCGTTTCGGTGCTATGCCCGACCTTCGTCAAAACCAACGTCGCCCGCGACGGGCGGATCACCGCTCAGTCCTTCAGGCTCGCTGACTTCCTCATGAAATGGACAGGACACTCACCCGCACGAGTCGCGCGCATGACACTCGACGCCCACGACAAAGGGCGTTTATACGTCCTGCCCCAACTCGATGCACATGCCCTCTGGCATCTCAAGCGCCACCTGCCCCGGCAGTACACCTGGGCGCTCGGGCTGATGAACAGAACCCTTCCGCGCGAGCAGGCGCAACCACCCGTACGTGAAACGACAGGAGCCTGACATGTCCTTCGACTTCGATCAGATGCTTACCAAGATCAAGGCACGCCAATGGTCACTCGCTGACATCGACTGGGATGCTCCCGGCGTGGAGACCGTAAGTCCCGACCTGCATGCACGGCTCAAACCATTCATGGCTGACCTTGTGTGGATCGAAAATGTTGGCGCACGAGGGTTCGCCGCAATGGCGAAAAAAGCACCAACTGACACTCTGAAAGAGATCTACCGGTACTTCCACGCCGAGGAGCAGCGCCACGCTAACGCCGAGCTCGCACTGATGCGCCGCTGGGGCATGCTGGACGGCGACGAAGTTCCCGAACCCAACATCAATGTCAAGCTGGTCATCGACTGGCTCGACAAGTACTCCGACGGCATGTCCCTCTCGTTCCTCGGCACCGTAATCCCGATGCTAGAAGTCGCGCTCGATGGTGCGCTGGTGAAGTTCATCGTTGACGAGATCAAAGATCCCGTTTGTCAGGACGTATTCCGGAAGATCAATGCTGACGAATCTCGGCATCTCGCTGTGGATTTTGCCGTGATGGACCTTCTCGGACACGCGACAACACGAAAAATGGCCATTGACCTCGTCGGTGGCTGGCTGAAACCGTCGCTCATCGTCGGTGCGCTCAGTTACGTGCCTCTGCTGAACAAAATGCGTGACAACATCGTCGCGATGGGGGTGGACGAAGACCGGCTTTACGCCGCGCTCAAGAGATTCAAGGCGGCCGGGGACCGCAGCGCGTACTCGCGACGGCTACCGATGTATCAGATCATCAAGGTGCATGCGGCGATGGTGATCGACCGTAACCACCCGTACCACCTGTTTGCGGACACGATGGTGAAGCTCACTGCCCGTTATCCGAGGCGACTCCTCCGGCCCCAGCCTGCGTGGTCGAAGGAACTCACGTACGAGGCCGCCGCGTGAGCGCCCCACCGCCACTCGACGTGGCGATAGTAGGCGCTGGTTTTGCCGGACTCGGTGCAGCGATTCGGCTGCGGCATAAAGGTATCCACAACTTCGTGATTCTCGAGCGGGGCACTGCGGTGGGAGGCACGTGGCGCGACAACACGTACCCTGGCGCCGCCTGCGATATCCCGTCACGGCTCTACTCCTACAGCTTCGCGCCAAACCCGGACTGGTCGCACACCTACTCAGGAAGCGAAGAGATCCTCACCTACATCGAACACATGGTGCGTGAGTATGACCTGGAACCTTCAATCCGATTCCGCCACAACGTCACTTCGCTCGACTTCGATGAGACAGCCGGCCTGTGGACCGTCGCTGTAGAAGGCCAGCCAGCCCTGCACGCCCGCGCCGTAGTGGTTGCTTCGGGTCCGTTGTCCAACTGCAGCTTCCCCAACATTCCCGGCATTGAAACCTATGAAGGCCACAAGGTTCATAGTGCGCGCTGGGATCATGGCTACGATTTCGCAGACAAGAAAGTTGCTGTCGTCGGCACCGGGGCCAGCGCCGTTCAGATCGTTCCTGAACTGGTGAAAAACGCGGAATCGGTGAAGGTTTTCCAGCGAACGCCTGGCTGGGTTCTCCCACGTGTGAACCGCCGGACCAGCGGTGCAACGAAGGCGCTGTACCGCCAGCTGCCCGCCGTACAGTCAGCCGCACGGCAAGCCTGGTTCTGGGGGCACGAGACCGTTGCGCTTGGTGTTGTCTGGAAGACGCCACTTACCCGCGCGGTTGAGCTTGTCGGTCAGGCACAGTTGCGAGCACAGGTGAAAGATCCCTGGCTCAGACGTCAATTGACGCCGGATTTTCGCGCGGGATGCAAGCGGCTGCTGATGACCAGCGACTACTATCCAGCGTTGCAGCGCACCAACTGCAAGCTGGTGACCTGGCCTATCGTGCGGATCTCACCGAAGGGAATTCGCACAGCAGAAGGCATCGAGCACCAATTCGACTGCATCGTTTTCGCGACCGGATTCGATGTGTCGAAAACGGGGACACCCATTCCCATCAGAGGCCGCGGCGGGAAAGTGCTTGCCGACGAGTGGAGCCGCGGCGCGTATGCCCACAAGAGCGTCGCTGTGTCTGGATATCCCAACCTGTTCTTCACATTCGGCCCCAATTCGGGGCCAGGCCACAACTCAGCGCTGGTCTACATGGAGGCACAGATCGACTACATCACCGAAGCGGTCAGAATCATCGTGGAGCGTGATCTCACGATGCTCGATGTTCGCAGAGATCGGCAAGACACATACAACGCCCGGCTGCAGCGGCGCCTCCGCCGAACCACATGGAATTCTGGCTGCTCCAGTTGGTATCTCACGGAAGACAAATTCAACGCCACTATGTTCCCGGGATTCGCCACTGAGTTCGCCCACCAGCTCCGCGCCGTAGATATGGCTGACTTCGACGCAGTTGCTCAGCCACGCCTGGTAGAAAGAAGGTAAATCACCACTTTCATGCGACCGTGCGCGGGAGGACCAGCTTCGGATGGCGGAGTACAGGATCGATGACCTTGCACAGGCCGCCAACACCACCACCCGCAATATTCGTGCCTATCGGGAACGCGGCCTGTTGCACGAACCGCAGCGTCGTGGCCGCACAAACTTCTACGATGAGTCACACCTGGAGCGGCTGAAGCTCATTGACACGCTGCTCCAGCGAGGTTTCACCAGCGCGCACATAGTGGACTTCATCGCGGGGTGGGAGAGCGGCAAGAGTCTCGCTGAGATCCTCGGGCTGCCCAGCGCCACCACCGCGACGTGGTCCCGCGATCAGACACTCGAGGTGCCTCTGCACGGAATCGAAGCATTCCTCGGAGCGCGCGATCGAGAACTCTTAGACAAACTCATCGAGATGGGCATGGTCTCGATCAACAACGACAATGCCGTGTTCGCCGAAACACAACTGGTCGAAGCGTTCCTCGAACTGCGCGACTTCGGGTTTGAACTGCGCCCGCTGATCGACGTCATGGGTGCCGTGACCGAGCACGTCGACCAGATCGCCCAGATCATGATCAGGGCGGGACTGGATCTGATCGAAAATCAGCAGCGCAGAACTGACACACCAGAACGCACAGAGGATGTGGGCCGCACGATCGACGCCATCACGCGGCTTGAGAATGTGGCGGTGCAGTCGGTTCACATCCTGCTGGCTCGAGCCGTCGATCACAACCTCAAGCAGGGATTGGACCAGTACTTCGACGGTGCTGCTTCGTCGAACTCTCGCCCTCCCGCCCAGCCCCCGCCCTAGACTTGGGCGCACCGGCACCCCGGGACGTGCACTAATCGAATCGAGGAGCGCGATGGCTTTCGGCGAGAGCGTAGCTGGGCAGATGCTCAGTACCGTGCGGGCTCTGACGCAGGGGGCTACCGGAACGTTTACCCGGCCTCTCTCGGGGCTGATGCCGCGGTTCCGGCCAGGGGACTTAGAGGCACGCGATCCGGATTCGATCCGCGAACTTCTCCCCGGACTGTGGTTGCTGATGAGCCTGTGGTTCCGTCCCGACGTGCGGGGTTTACACCATCTACCGGGGAAGGGCCCAGCGCTGATCGTCGGCAACCATACCGGCGGTCTGCAGTCACCCGAAGTGTTCATCTCCCAGCTCGCTATTTCGTCGTACCTCGGTACGCAACGGCCGTTCTATCAACTCGCCCACAGATTGGTGCTGAACTCACCGTTCGCGTGGATTCTTCGCCGGTTCGGCACAGTTGAGGCGGATCCCGCCAATGCTGACCTGGCCCTCTCCGAAGGAGCTGTGCTGCAAGTCTTCCCGGGCGGTGACTACGAGGTGTTCAGACCGAGCTGGGAATCAGCGAAAGTGGACTTCGGCGGCCGGAAAGGCTTCCTGCGTCTCGCGTACAAACACAACGTTCCTATTGTTCCGCAGGTGACGATTGGTGGCCAAGAGACCGCGCTGTTTCTTTCCCGGGGGGAGTGGCTCGCTCGATTGCTGCGCGTTGACCGGATCTTCCGGCTCAAAACCATCCCCATCATGGTGTCGGTTCCCTACGGGCTCACGCCGCCTTTCGCGCCATTTGTGCCACTGCCGTCAAAAATCGTCATCCAGTATCTGGAACCTATTGATCTTCGCGCCGAGTATGGCGAGGCCCCAGACTGGGACGAGGTCTATGAAGATGTTCTGGCGCGCATGCAGGACGTGCTGACCGCCCTGCAGATCGAGCGGAAGTTACCGGTGATCGGATGAAGTTCGAACAAAGAATCGAAGTCGATGCGCCACCCGAAGCGGTGTGGGAAGCCTGCGCGGACCCTGCGCAGCTCGCAGGCTTCGTCGGCTCCGCCATGACCGTGACGCCCGCAGAAGAAGGACAGAAGCCAGCACTTGATGGGCGTTACCGGATTCATCTGAAGCTGGGCGCCGCACTGGTAGGCGGCGACATCATTATCGTCGACTTCACGCCCGCCCGCGAATTCGCCTGGAACGCGTTCACCGGCGTCGATCATCGCCTGCGCCTGCGATTCCGGCCTCTCAGCAATGGCCGCACAGCGCTGACACTGCGTTTCTCCTATGATGCCCCCGGTGTGCTGGGGACTGTCGCGGATCTCGCTGCATACCCCAAGGTGCACTCGATGTTCACCAATGCGCTCGAGGCTGCGAAGCTCGAGGTCGAACATAGGACGGCGCCACAACCAGCGCCACCCTCGCTGCCCCGCCGCGCCATTCGGGAACTTACCTATGCCGGTGTGCTGGCGCGCAGGGGGATTGTGCGGCCGATGAGACCAGATACGCTATTCCGGCTCGCGTGGGCAGCGCGGACGTGGGGGCTGAGCCTAGGGACAGCGGTCGCGGCGGGGGCGATCCGCAGCGGCGGCGCGCCACTAATTGTCGACGAATTCGGCACCCAAACCTACGCTGAGGTGGACGAGCGCAGCAACGCAATCGCGAGCGGTCTTGCGCTGCACGGTGTCACTGAGAGCGACACGGTCGGCGTGCTTGCGCGCAATCACCGAGGTTTCCTTGAGGCCGCGACGGCCGTGGCCAAGGTCGGCGCTGATGTTCTGCTGCTGAACACTGAGTTTTCGGGGCCCCAATTGCGGGAGGTGACAACGCGGGAGGCCGTGTCCGCGGTTATCTACGACACGGAATTCCACGCGCTGATGGGGGATAGTCCCATGCATATGCTGCGGGTCTTCAGCGACGCGGATCCTGATGGTGATGCGCCCAGCCTGGCATCGTTCGCCGTCGAATACCATGGCCGTCGTCCGCCGGTCCCCAATCGGTCGGGGAAGCTCACCATCCTGACTTCCGGGACAACCGGGACTCCGAAAGGCGCCACCCGTGGTGCCGTCGCAGCTGGCGGCACTCTCACCCTGGAGGCGCCGGCGGCGCTTCTCGGCCGTATCCCGCTTCGCGCGGGGATGCGAATCGGTCTGGCTGCGCCGGCCTTCCACGCGTGGGGTCTCGCGAACCTGGTGATGGCGCTGGGGCTGGGCGCATCGGTGGTGATGCTGCGCAGGTTCAGTGCCGAGGAGTGGCTCGCGGAGATCGACCGCTCGAAATGTGAAGCGTTCATAGCGATCCCGGTGATGCTGCAGCGCATCCTCGATCTTCCGAAGGACGTTCGCGACAAATATGACACGTCGTCCCTCGAAGTGGTGGCGGTCTCGGGCTCCGCGCTGGCGGGTGACCTCGCTACTCGGTGGATGGATTCCTTCGGCGACAACCTGTACAACCTTTACGGCTCTACCGAGGTTGCCAACGCCACGATCGCCACCCCGCAGGATCTGCGCACGGCGCCGGGCACCGCTGGACGACCGACCCGCGGCACGACTGTGCGGCTCTTCGACCAGTCCGGCAAGGAAGTGCGGCAAGGCGAGACCGGTCGCATCTACGTCGGCAACGCACACCTTTTCGAGGGCTACACGGGTGGCGGTGACAAGGAACGTATCGGTGGCCTCATGGCGACAGGTGATCTCGGACGATTCGACGAGGCGGGCCGTCTGTTCGTAGTAGGCCGTGACGACGAAATGATCGTTTCCGGCGGCGAGAACGTGTATCCGCGAGAAGTCGAAGACGTTATCGCCCGTCACGCGTCCGTCGCCGAAGCCGCGTGTGTTGGTGTCGACGACGACAAATTCGGTCAGCGCTTGCGTGCGTTCGTCGTCCTGCGGGATGGCGAAACACTCTCTGCCGACGAAGTGAAAGATTTGGTGCGCGCACAACTTGCGCGCTACAAGGTGCCGCGCGACATCGAGTTTCTCGACGCTCTACCGCGCAACGCTGCCGGGAAGATCGTCAAGCGCCAACTCCTCGATACCTGAGCCTGGCAGCGTCGGTACCCTCGCCTAGCCACTCGTCCGCGCGGCGAGCGTCCGCTCGACATATTCCGCGAACTTCGTGAGCGCGTAGTTGACCGCGATGAATATAGCGGCGACCACCACATACACCTGAATTGGATTTGCGAGATTCTCGATGACCAGGCGGCTCATCTTCAGCAATTCGATGTAACCACCAAGCACAGCGATCAGCGAGGTGTCTTTCAGAACGACGACGAGCTGGCTGATCAGTGCCGGCAGCATCACACGGAAAGCCTGAGGCAGCAGGATCATCCGAAGACTCTGCCACCGCGTCAAGCCAAGCGCGAGTGCGGCTTCGTTCTGGCCCTTGGGCAGCGACACGACACCGCTTCGCACGATCTCCGCGATGATGACCGAGTTGTAGGCGGTGAGGCCGATAACCAGCACCCACAAGAGGTCTCCGCCTGGCAGTACGGAGAGGTCGAAACGCAGCACGTTGTCACCCGGGAGCGGTACCCCGACCCGGAATTCGTCCGCCAATCGCGAAACCAGATAGATAGCGAGAATGACCGGCAATCCGCGGAACAACTCGATAAACGCAACAATCGGTGTCCGCGTGATCCGGCCCGCGGATATGCGTGCCACACCGATCGCTACACCGATGATCAGGGAGAGCGCGATCGCGAGTACCGCGGCAATCAGCGTTCGCAAAAAGCCATCACCGAGCCGTGCCCACACGTGAGCGAAGTACTCGTTTGTGGGGTCGATCAACGGTCCCCACTTCGCATACGAAAACTGTCCTGACCGCACCAGCTGGAGGATCGCGACACCTATGACTGCGAGCACCGCGACGGCAGCGATGACACTGAACATCAAAGTGCGCCGGCGCGCGCGGGGCCCGGGTGCGTCGAACAGCACGGTGGCGCCGTGTTCGGGAGGCTTCAGGGTCGTGAGGGCTTTCATCGCGCGATCGCCACCTTCCGCTCAATTACCTGCAGAGCCAGTCCGGAAGGAATGGTGATGCAGAGGTATCCGACTGCGACACCGATGAAAACGGGCAACGGTGCGTAGCCTTGTGCGCTCGACAGGTCCATCCCGGTGCTCCAGAGGTCGCCACCGACACCGAATGCGCCGAGCACCGCGGAATTCTTGAACATCGCGATGATGACGCTGCCCAGTGGTGGCACCACTGTCCGCATCGCCTGAGGCAAGACCACGAGCGTCAACGACTGGCCGAATCCGAGGCCGATGGAGCGCGCAGCTTCAGCTTGACCGGCGGACACTGAATTGATGCCCGAGCGCACGGCCTCACAGACGAATGCTGAGGTGTAGATGATCAGCGCCGCCAGACCGAACGCATAGTAGGAGGTGTTGATGCCCAGTTCTGGGAGCCCGAACGCGAAAAAGAACAGCACCAGCGTCAATGGGGTGTTTCGGACCACCGTCACGTAGGCCGAACCGACCCACTTGAGGATGGGAATTGGTGATACCCGGAACGTCGCGATGATCACGCCCAGGATAAGTGACCCGATGAGGCCCCAGAGGCAGATCATCACCGATGTCAGGAACCCAGATAAGTACAGGTCGAAATTGTCGATTACCACGCCCATCGAATTGTCCCTCCGATAGCTGGGCCCGAATGGTTGCGCAGAGCGGTCAGGTACATGGATCGAACTCCGGGAGTTCCGGCGTCTGTGCACCTTCTACGGAGCCCGCCGTGTCGAGCCACGCCTCTGTGTAGGCACCCGAGTCGTAAGCGAGCTGGACCTGTTCGTTGATGAACTCGCAGAACGCAACATCGCCTTTAGTGATGCCAATGCCGTAGGGCTCTTCTGTGAACTGCTCACCCGCCATCTTGAACTCACCGTCGGATTTCGCGACGAAGCCCAGAAGGATGACGTTGTCTGTGGTCACCGAGTCAACCTGCCCGGTGCGAAGCGCGTCTGCACATTTTGAGTAGACGTCGAAAAGCACCAGTTGGCTCACGTTGGCGAGGTACGGCTGAATCTCCTGGCTGGGCGTTGACCCAGTGACCGAACACACCGTTGCATCAGGGTGTTCGGTGAATGATTCTGGACCGGTGATTCGCTCGTCGTCAGCGTTTACCATCAACTGCTGACCGGCGATGTAGTAGGGGCCCGCGAAACTGATCCGTTCACGGCGGCGATCGTTGATCGTGTAGGTGGACACCACCATATCCACATTGTCGTATTCGAGGATTTCTTCCCGCCGCTGCGAGGGCGCTTCGTAGTAGTCGATATCGCTCGGTTCGAATCCGAGCCCGGCGGCGACGAATTGTGCGATTTCGACGTCGAAACCGGTAAATCCGCCCTCTAGCCGCATAAGCCCAAAACCGGGCTGGTCGAATTTGATGCCGACGCGAAACCTCCCGTCTTCGACGATTCGCGCCATTGTGGTTCCTTCATCAAACACGGGATTGTCGACAACCTCGACACGGGATTCGACGTTCGCGCCCCCAATGCTGCCGCAGGCGCTGAGCGTCATCATCAGCGCTGCGCCGACAACGGCTGACCGGCTGCCAATTATTCGGCGATGCATAGAATTGCCCCAACTTCCCTTTGATAGCCGATGAGCGGCTAATGGGCGAGGATCTTAGACAGGAAGTCCTGCGCGCGGCTGCTCTGCGGATTCGTGAAGAATTCTTCCGGGGTGTTCTGTTCAACGATCTCACCGTCAGCCATGAAGACCACGCGGTCTGCTGCGCGCCGGGCGAACCCCATCTCGTGAGTGACGACGACCATCGTCATGCCTGACTTCGCCAGCGAGGTCATCACGTCCAGTACTTCGTTGATCATCTCGGGGTCAAGTGCCGAGGTTGGCTCGTCGAAGAGCATGACCTTGGGGTCCATGGCGAGCGACCGAGCGATTGCGACCCGCTGCTGTTGCCCGCCGGACATCTGTGCGGGCATCTTCTTTTCCTGCACTTCCACACCGACACGTGTGAGAAGTTCACGCGCACGCTCGACAGCTTTCGCTTTTGGCACTTTCCGGACTTTGATCGGGCCCAGTGTCACGTTGTCGAGCACCGTCATGTGGGAGAACAGATTGAAGGACTGGAAAACCATGCCCACGTCCGAGCGCAACCGGGCTAGATCCTTTCCCTCTTCGGGAAGCTCTTTTCCGTCAATCGAAATCGTGCCAGATCCGATAGTTTCGAGCCGGTTGATCGCACGGCACAGGGTGGATTTGCCCGAACCTGACGGTCCGATTACCACCACCACTTCACCGCGGTGAATTGTCAGGTTGATATCGCGTAGTACGTGAAGGTCGCCGAAGTGTTTATTGACATCCTTCAGGACCACGAGTGGTTCGCCGACGTCGGTCATGAGATGACTCTAGGCAGTTGTTTCCCTGGGAGCGCGGCGAATCGGGAAATCACCGGTTCGACATCGCCGCGTCATATCGCGTCCGGGCCTGCGCCTCAGTACTGTGATGTCCCATGGCGAAGGATTTCAGTTTCTCGGTCACGATCGATCATCCAGTAGCGGAGGTGCATCGTGCCTTCATCACTCCGGAGCTGTGGCAGCGCCGGGTCGAGGGGGCGGAGAACGTCACGATGACGATAGAAAGCCCAGGGCCGGGAACAATCGAAGTCACTGTCACTCAGAACATTCCTAGCGAGTCGCTCCCGGCGATCGTGCGGAAGGCGCTGCGCGGCGACCTCAACATTGTTCGCACCGACAACTGGGGTCCTCTCGAGGGGGATCAGGCGGGTGCGAAGTTCACTGCGCATTCCACGGGGCTGACCTCCAGCACCGAAGGCACGCTGGTGCTCCGGGCGGACGGTGCGCGAGCCACTCTGGATGTCGAGGGGCGCACCGAAGTGAAGGCACGCTTCATCGGGGGAGCGATCGAACCGATGATTGTGCAGATGGTGACCAAGCTGGTGAAGTCGGAATGCGACGACACTGCCACCTGGATCTCGGAGCGCGCCGAGCAAGCGTGACTACTACTCACAGAGTGTGATCGTCGGGGTCCACGATCTGATCCGTTATCCATCCGATGTAGCGGTCGGCTGATGCGCGGATGACTTCCCGCGCGCCCGACATGATGCACGCGTCTCCGAAAGCACTGTAGAGCCGGTCGAACTCGAGATGTCCGGCGGTGTCGGCGATCTGCTCAACCAGACGGGGCGGCAGGGGAATGAGGTTGGGGAAGCTCCTCATGAATGAGACGCTCGCTCTGTCGGCGCCCACCATGATCGTGTCGCCTGACAAGACCGCTCCGCGACCTTCCGCGGCGCGCTCAATCAGCAGGAGTGAACTGCCAGGAAAGTGCCCGCCGCATTGAACGAGTTCAACACCTGGCAGCACACGCTGTCTCGCTGACCAGTATTTGATGACGGGATCGGGGCGTGTGACCCATCGCCGGTCACTGGCGTTGAACCATATAGGGACGTGGCCTAGCTGGTGGCTGAGTGCCACACTCGCTCCGACGAGGTGCGGGTGGCTCGACGCGATCGCGGAGATCCCGCCATGCTGGAGGAGCCAGTCGACTAGAACGGGGCCAGCGAAACCGGGTGGCTCCCACAGCACGTTCCCGCTCTCGGTTTCCACGACGAAGGTGCGCTGACCGACCCCCACTGTTGGCGTGAAGGTGAGTTCGGAAAGTCCGTCCTCCACCACACGGGAGGTCAACTGTCTCCGGGTGTGGGCGTCATCGTCGAGCCGCACCCACTGTTGACCGCCTGATGGGACGTATTGGCGGTCATCGGTGCAGATGATGCATAACTCGGGTGGAGTGCCCGCGGGCAGGTACTCGTTCGCGCAGGTGACGCAGACCCAGCTCATCTCGTCGCTGACCATATGTCTTCTCTAGCACGCGGTTGGTCTCCATGATGGGCTGACTTGGTGGATCTTTCTGAGGAGCGCGGGCGGATTCGGCATGCCAGGATGGCGGTGTGGATATTCGTGGTCGTGTGCTCGCACTTTCGAGGTTCCCGGTGAAGTCGACGGCTGGGGAGTCATTGCAGTGTGCGACCGTGACGGGGCAGGGGATTGATCACGATCGAAGGTGGGCGGTGTTCACGGCCGAAGGGCGGATCGCCAGCGGCAAAACTACGAAGCGGTTCCGTCGGGTTGACGGCTTGTTGTATTGGCGGTCGACGGTCGATGGTGATTCCGTTCACCTTCATGCGCCTGATGGAAATGTGCTGTCTGTCAATGATTCTGCGGCATCGAAGGCACTGTCGGACGCGTTCGGCGAGCCGTTGGTGCTGAAAGAGGCGACCGATGAGCCGCACCACGACGATTGTCCAGTTCACCTGGTGACCACATCGTCGATTGAGAGTGTCCAGCGGAGTCTTGGGCAGCGGATCGATGCTGCCCGTCTGCGTGCGAACATCCTGATTGAAACGGTTGACGCAGGTTTTCCCGAGGATCAGTGGGACGGCGTCTCGCTCGCGATCGGGCCGACAGTTGTTCTCCGCGTTGACGGCGGCATGCCGCGGTGCCGAATGGTGGATGAGCCGCAAGTCGGCGTGACCGCTGAACCGCGGATGTTGAGGGCGATCGGTATGACGCGCGGGGCCGAGCTCGGAGCTCGAGCGACGGTCGTCCAGTCAGGGAGGATCACAGTCGGGGACGCCGTGTGTGTGCTGGGGTGACACCCAATTGGGGGCGCCGGTGTCGTTACTGCGCGTCGTGCAGAACGAGACCTAGGGTGTGCGGTGCCCTGAACGGACGCGGCTGACACCGTGGCGCACAGCGCACCGCGACCAGCCGCGTTTTGTCCTCATTGGCCGGTCGCGGGTGGTGAAGATGAGTGCGTGACCTTGTTGCAGCACAGTAACTGTGCCTTGTGATTGTGCTCGGGCGCGCTGTTCCACGAGCATGAACTCGCCACCGGTGTGGTCGACTCCCGGACGGTCTAGCCCGATGACGACCTGTAGCGGGAAGACTAGGTCACCGTAGAGGTCGCGGTGCAGCGCGTTCCAGTCACCTGCGGTGTAGCGCAGCAGTAGTGGGGTCGGTTTGTACTGTCCTGCCGCATGACATTCACTGAGCCAGTCGGCGAAGTCATCCGGCCATTGGGTCTGATCTCGTAAACGGTTAGCCCAGCTTCGTGCGACAGGCAGCAGGCGATGATAAAACTCGGCACGCATCGTCATGATCGGCTCAGGGACGGGTTCCGCGAAGTAGCGGTATGTGCCCTGTCCGTACCGGTGCTGGGCCATATCAACTGTGGTGCGGAACCTGTCGGCTTCATCCCACATCGCGACGAATTCAGCGCATTCCCCGTCAGTGAGGAGCGGGCCGCTTTGCGCGCATCCAAACGCATCGATTTCGTCGGTCAGGCGTGGCCAGTCCTGCGATCCAATCCGGTCGGCCAGACTTGCTGTTGTCGCTGTCATGCCGCCTCCAGAGTCAGCAGGGTGTTCTTCGCCTCTGTGCCGCCGATGTACTGGCCGATCGTGCCGTCGGTCCGCACAACTCGGTGACAGGGAATGACGAGTGGCAGAGGGTTGCGGGCGCAGGCGCTGCCCACAGCTCGTACAGCTTTCGGATTGCCGATGGCAGACGCGACAGCTGCGTAGCTCTCCCGCTGCCCGTAGGCGATCTCGCGCAGGTGATCGAGTACCTGCAGCCGGAACCCACCGAGGAATCGGAGGTCAAGCGGCAGGTCGAACTGGGTGCGCGTCCCGGCGAAGTACTCGTCGATCTCGCGGGCGGCGGTGCTGAGACGACCGGGCGCACGCAGGACCCGGGGACTGATTTTGTGTGCGAGGGATGAGAGCACGGTGTCGTGACCTTCGCTGGCGTAAGCGATCCGTACCAGTCCGATGGGGGTCGTTGCGAGGAGCAATGGTCCCAGTGGGGTGTCGAGAGTGTGGTACGCAACGTCAAGAAGAAGTGCTTCCTCAGCGGCGCGTTCCAATCGGCTATGCAACCGGGCCAGCACCTCGGCGTCGTCACCACCACCACCAAGTTCGCTTATGAGGCGCCCGTGATCACTTGTTTTCATGATGGATCGTCCTTCGGATAAATCGCTCTTAATGTTCTGATGCCATCGGCGGCCGCACGGCGGGCAGCTGCGGGAGAGTTGTCGAGTAACTCCGCGATCTCTGCGTGCGGCAACCCGGCGAGATAGTGGTAGGCCACGGCTTTGCGCTGTTTATCGGGCAACGACCTGAGCGCCGCCCACAAATCGGGGTCATAAGTCCCAGGAATACCGGTTCTGGCGTGTTGCTCTGGCAGTCTTTCGGCGGGGACCGGTGAACGCGAATTCGTTCGTGCGACATCGATCGCGCGTCGATGGGCTATGGTCACGAGCCAGGCTTCTATGTTTGCCGACGGGCTGAGGTCCGGGTAGGCGCGCATGGCAGACAGAAATGTCTCGGACCAGGCATCTTCAGCATCGGCTGGGCCGAGTACCGCGCGGCACACGCGCAGTACCATCGGGCCGTATTCGGCCACCACGTCCTCGAACGGTCGCACTGTCACACCCTGTAGACGTTTCGGACCGGCAAAATGTGAGATCGGCTCAAGCCAGGCCGTGTTCAGCTAGCCATGCGCTGGAACGTCGGCGCGATGCCCGGCACAGCCACGCGTCCTGAATCAGCTCAACAAGCTCACCGTACGGAATTTCGTGCAGTCTCGAGGCTCTCACGAGCACGGAGAGGTGCCCATCGAAATGCGCTGTGGTGAAGTAGGGACGCTGACGATCCTGGATGAGCGACTTCTTCTCACTCTCGCTCGCTACCCAGACGACGATCACGTCGTCATACCTTTCCCCAGTGTCGGGATCGAATGCATCTGGGCGCGGGTTGCGGAAGAAAACGAACGATTTCCCACCGACCTGATAGACCGGGTTAGTGCCCGCCTTCTCCACCTTGACGTACGGCATCCCACCTGCGATGTCGTGAACATCTGACACCGTTGCAGGCCTGTCGTCCTCGGTCATCAGCACAGCTTACGAGGATCTGCCTCTCGCGGCCGTTGAACCAATACCAAGCGCAACAGAATCTGAGTTCATGCACCATTGACAGTGGCCCATAAGGAAAGCACGCGGCTCGAGAGTTTGACTTAGGAGGGCGGGAACAATGCGCTGGACGCGACCGATGATCACTGGGACGCTTCTTGTCCTTGCGGGCGCAGTTGGTCTTGCACAAGGGGACGGGCTTGTCTCGGGGATCGGAATCGCAGGTGCCATCGCGATGGTGTGCGGGCTCCTGCTAATCGGGGCGGGGCTCGTCCAATCGCGAGGCAAAAACCCCGACTCCTCTCACGGAGGCAGATAGGGAGAAGTATCGGCGCATCGCAGAGGAGGAAGGCGCAGTCCGAGCCGTCAAACCAGCGGACAGATCATCCTGGCATCGGATTGGTCGAAGCATAACGGATTGTCGGCGGCGCGGAGGACACGTGAGATGGCGGACGCGGCTGCACTAGTGTGCAGCCGCGGTAGGAGCAACTAACGCCGTTGCACATTTCCAGTGCGCGGGTGTCGCCCGCCTTGCGGAGTCGCCATGATGAGAACTCCCCGCCCGCCGAGAGCGCGTAGCCTCAGGCCGCTGCCTGAACCTCGCTCGTCGCCCTCCACGACGGCAACTTTCCTCGCAGGAGCCGTTTGGGGGCTGACTTCGCGTTGCTCAGGAAGCCGTTGGGCAGTGAAAGCCGGAATACTTTCTTCCAGGCTGACCCAACCTGCTTCGGGAGTGGGCCACTGATGTATTTGAGTTCGTAGCGCTCGAATATGTCGCGGATTTTCGGGGCGATCTCCTGATAGCGGTTGCTTGGGAGGTCCGGGTAGAGGTGGTGTTCGATCTGATAGGACAGGTTCCCGGTCATGAAGTGCAGCAGCGGTCCGCCGGAGATATTGGCGGAGCCGAGCATTTGCCGCAGGTACCACTCGCCACGGGTCTCGCCGTCGATCGAGGTTTTCTCGTAGGTCTGCACGCCTTCAGGGAAGTGGCCGCACATGATCACGGAATGAGTCCATAGGTTGCGGATCAGGTTCGCGGTGACGTTCGCGAGGAAGGTGGTGGGGGCGGAAGGGCCCGACAACAGCGGGTGGACCACGTAGTCCTTCGCGGCCTGCTTGCGGATCTTGGCGAGAACCGCCTTGCGCTTGCTTTGGAACTCTTCCTTGTCCAAGCGGCCTTTGAGGTATTTGCCGATCTCGAGATCGTATGCGGCGATGCCGTATTCGAAAAAGCACGCGTTGACGAAGTTCGCCAGTGGCTGGATCAGGTGATACCGGGTCCACCTCTGGTCCTCGTCGACACGCATGATGCCATAGCCGAGGTCGTTGTCCTTGCCGAGGACGTTCGTGTAGGTGTGGTGGAGTTCGTTATGGGAGTGCTTCCACATCTTCGCCGGTGAGGCGTTGTCCCATTCCCAGGTCGTCGAATGAATCTTCGAGTCACGCATCCAGTCCCACTGGCCGTGCATCACATTGTGGCCGATTTCCATGTTCTCGACGATCTTCGCAAACGCGAGACCCGCGGTCCCGATAAGCCACGCTGGAGGGAGGAGCGAGAACAGGAGCACACCGCGGCTGCCGAGTTCGACCGTCCGCTGCATTTTGATGACCGAACGAATGTAGTTGGCGTCGCGCTCACCGCGGCTCGCGATCACCTGGCTGCGAATAGCGTCGAGCTCCTGGCCTAGGTTTTCGATGTCCTGAGCGGTGAGATGGGCGATGGGGTTGTCTTCTATGCGCTGCAAGGGAGTCATATCAATTCCTTATACGTCGATATTGCACGAGCCTGCCGCAGCAGACACACACGTTTGGATGAGGACGCCTTCAGATGCTTCAGTGATGTCGCCGGAGCGGAGATCTCGCACCGCACCCTCTTTGAGTGGCACGACGCATCCGAAACAGACACCCATCCGGCAGCCCGAGGGCATGAGGACCCCGGAGCCTTCACCGGCGTCGAGCAGGGATTCTGATCCGGCAGCCTCCGCGGTTGTCCCGGATCGGGTGAAAGTCACTGTGCCGCCGTCTCCGGCGACGATCGGCTCGATCCGGAAGCGCTCGGTGTGCAACTGGTCGGTAAGACCACGTTGGGCCCAGTGTTGTTCGAGCGTGTCGAGCAACCCCGCAGGGCCGCACGCCCATGTTTCGCGATCAGCGAGGTCATGGACAAGCTCTTCGAGTTCTGTGACACCAAGTCGGCCGCTAGTTTCGGTGTGCCGCTCAATGAGACGGATCCGTCCCTGCTGCGCGAGTTTGCGCAGTTCACTGCCGAAAACCATGTCGGCCGCGGTGGGTGCGGAGTGGACAACAACCACATCGTCGAGGTGCTCCGCGTTGTTGCGCAGCATCCCCATGACGGGGGTTATGCCGCTCCCCGCAGTGACAAACAGAACCTTGGCCGGAACGTGGGCACCGAGTGTGAAATCACCCGCGGCACCATCGAGGTGCACGATTGTGCCGACGCGCGCACGCCGGACCAAATGGTTACTGACGGTCCCTCCAGGGATCGCTTTGACCGTGATGGCAATACAGCCGTCCACGCGGTCCGTTTTGGACGTAAGCGAGTAGGTCCGCCATTGGCGCACACCGTCGACGTCGATCCCGAGCCGAGCGTACTGGCCTGGTTCATGTGGCTGCCAGTCCCGCCCGGGCCTGATCACGAGGGTCACTGCGTCACGCGTTTCCGGGTGAATCGCGGTGATCCGGCCGCGTAACGCAGTACCGGATCGCAGGGGCGCGACGAGATCCAGGTAGTCCGACGGGACTAGCGGTGTGGTCGCAATCTGGGCAAGCTTGACCAAACGGTCACGCAGGGTGCCGACAGTGGGTGATTTCGGTGCCCTTGTTGTCATATCTCTACGATCTCCTACTTCAGGGGATAAACTCTTGTCCGTGAAGCGTGAAAGATCAATGCACTTTTGTTCTTCAGGAATAGTTCATGCCGAATGAGCGGACCGAGCGTGATCTGGGTCTCGTTACCGGCCTAGCCCTCGACCCCGAGATTGTCACCGCCCTTCAAGTCGGACTACCCAGGTTCGCGGAGCTGACGGTCGCAGCGGTCATGGTCGAGGTGCCCAGCTACTCACGCGCCTTCAGCGGACGCATGGGCAGAACAATCGAAGGCGCGGTCCGAATGGCCCTTGGGGCGCTCGTGCAAATCGCCGCGCGAGCTGAAGGGTCGGACCTGGGTTCACCTCTTCCTGCTGCCCTCGACGGCGCATACGAACTGGGCAGAGGGGAGGCCCGCAATGGGAGGTCGATGGACGCACTCCTCGCGGCCTACCGAGTGGGCGCACGCGCCGCCTGGCGCGAAATGGCAACGACCGCCGTTGAGAGAGGGCTGCCTGCCCTCACCGTCGCGCGGTTCGCCGAACTCGCGTTCGCGTTCATCGATGAACTGTCAGCCGCAAGCATTGCCGGTCACGCCGATGAACGCGCCACGACCGGTCAAGTCAGGCAACATTATCTTGATCAGCTCGGGCAGAACCTGCTAGCTGGAAAGTCAGAAGAGGTGCTGTTGTCCAGCGCGGAGCGTGCGACCTGGCAGGCGCCGGACACGCTCACCGCGGTCTTACTGCCGCTCGCGCAGACGCGTGGTCTCATGTCGCGGTTTGGTCAAGCGACATTGCAAGTCACAGAAGAACTCCCTGGTATGGAGGCGACTGATCCTTCCGCGGTGCTCCTGATTCCTGATATGGACGGGTCAAACAGAGCTACGCTGCTACGACTGCTCGAGGACCGCCACGCCATCGTTGGTCCGGCACGCGAATGGATTCGGGTGCGGTCGTCGTATCAGCGTGCGATGCGCACCCGCGGGATCGTACGCGGCGACATCACCGCTCCCGTAGACACCGATGCACACTTGGTGGACCTGATCCTCACCGCAGACCTCGAGGCAGCCGACGACCTCCGGAACCGCGTACTCGCACCGCTGGCCGAGATCCGGGCCAGCTCCGCCGAACGTCTTGGCGAAACGCTCCGGTCGTGGCTGCTTCACCAGGGGCAGCGCGACCTTGTCGCGGCAGACCTGTACGTGCACGCCCAGACGGTGCGATATCGCATGACGCAGTTGCGTGAACTTTACGGTGACAGGCTGAGCGATCCGCAAACCATTCTTGAACTCATTGTTGCGCTGTCAATACCGAGCACCCCTGATAACGACGAAGTCACCTGAGCACGAAGCGCTCGTCGTCGACCATCTGCTGCGCAATGCGGCGTGCGCGGATCGCAGCCCGGTCGGCCTTGAAGTTGAGGTCTCTGTGCGGCCGGGTCTCCTGATCCAATTGCTGCTGGACTGTTTCGAGGACGTCCTGATCACGTTTGCCCATCTCGTGAAACATGGTCCGCAAATACCCGGTCACACTGTCGTCAGTGATCGCGTAGTTGCGCTGGATCTGCAGGAAAACGTGGGTGGCGCCATGGCTTTCCGGCGTGAACCCTTGCACTCGCAACAGAACGTAGGGTTTCTCCCCATCTGGACCGACGATGTAGCGCTGAACGTGTAGCGCGGGGGAGACGAAGATCCCTTCCTCGACCCGGGGCAGCTTCGTATCCGCCGCGAGCCCCGCCACGTCCATCTCCCACGACGCCGGGCGGGTGGGGACCGTCTGACGAGAGTAGGACACCGACAGTTCGGAGACTTCCACTTCATTTAACGGCGGAAGTGTGTGGATATCTGGTGGTGCTGCTTCGGGGTACATGTGGAACACGTTGGTCAGGTCGAGGTAGTGCTCGTGGAGCAGCAGGTAGTTTGCCCGCACGCTGGACACCTCAAGCGACTTCCCCCATCCATCTTCTTCCGCGGACCACGGGATTCGTGGCGGCGGCCGGAGACGAGCAGCCGCAGGCTCACCGAGCCAAAGCCACACGAACCCCGATTTCTCGTGGATCGGGTAGGTCCGCACTCGAGCTCCTGGCGGGACGTTACCTTGAGATGGCACATCCACGAGGCGACCACCAGCGTCGTATGTGCAGCCGTGGTAGCCGCATACGATGCGATCGTCCTCGATTCTGCCCTTCGAGAGAGGATAGGCCCGGTGTAGGCAGCGGTCTTCCATTGCGACGACTTCACCTGTGCCTCGACGGAACATCACGACCGGCTGGTCAAGCACCCGCCGAGTGAACAGCCCGGTTTTTATCTCCTCGCTCGCTGCGGCGATGTACCAGCAGTTGAATGGATAGTTGGTTCTCATAGGTCCAGCACCAGCCTTTCGGACCTGGATCGCGAAACGCAGATCATGATTGTGGCTCCACTTTCCCGCTCCGCCTCCGACAGTACGGAGTCACGAGGGTCGGGCTCGCCTTCGATGACATCGCATTCGCAGGTGCCACAAACGCCTTCCATGCAGGAACCGAGGACGTCGACGCCCGCTTCCTCGACCGCTTCGTAGATCGTCTTGTCCGGCGGCACAGTCACACTCACGCCGGACCGCTGGCACTCGACCTCAAAAGCGCTGTCTCCGCCGACGGAAGGCTCGAACGCCTTCGCAGCAAACCTCTCGATGTGCAGGCTCCCGGTAGGCCAGCTCGTGCAGGCCTGTTCAACTGCGCTGAGAAGTCCTTCAGGACCACAGCAGTACACAACGGTGTCTTCGTCAGGCGCGGAGAGTTCCGCAGCAAGGTCAAGCATCCCTGTCTCGTCCTGGGGACACACCGAGACCCGGTCGCCGTGGTCTTCCAGGACGTCAAGGAAAGCCATCGACGACCGTGTTCTGCCGCCATACAGCAGCTGCCAGTCAGCGTTGGTCGCTGCGGCAGCGGCGATCATCGTGTAGATCGGGGTGATGCCAATCCCGCCGGCAATGAACTTATACCGAGCCGCTTGCACCATCGGAAAGTGGTTACGCGGGCCGCGAACGCGAACGGTGGCTCCCTCATGCAGTTTGTCGTGGACGAACTGTGAACCTCCGCGGCTGGCCGGATCGAGCAGCACGCCGACTTTCCACTCGGCGCTGTTGGAGGTATCCCCACAGAGCGAATACTGGCGTATGAGCGTCGGTGTCATCATCAGGTCGATGTGCGCGCCAGGTGTCCATTCAGGCAAGTCAGCGCCCGCAGGGTCGGCGAGGGTAAGTACTACAACGCCCTCCGCAACGCGCTCACGTTTTCGTACCTGAAGGTCAAGTTCAACTTCCCGATAGGTGCCCCTGTTGCGCTGGGGCGACTCGACGAGGAGTTCCGGGGCGGTCATGATGTCCGCCGCACTGGAATCGAGTTGTACTGGTTGAGGAACAAGGCCCGGACACGGGTCGGTTCGCCGTCGAGTTCGAGATTGGGGAAGCGCTGCAATGTCTGCTCGATCCACAGTCGCAGTTCCAGGCGAGCGAGGTTGGCGCCGAGGCAGAAGTGGCGTCCACGCCCGCCGAAGGCCTGATGCTTGTCGGCGAGGCCGGGCCGTGTGATGTCGAACTGATCTGGATTCTCGAACGCGGTTTCGTCGCGGTTCGACGCCAGATACCAGAGCAGGACGCGGTCGCCTTCCTTGATCGTTTTGCCGTGCATTTCGACGTCGCGGGTCGCTGCGCGGGCCATGAAGGCGAAAGCTGGATAGCAGCGAAGCCCCTCTTCGACTGCCGCCTCGATTAGTTCGGGCTGTTCACGGAGTTGCGCGAGCATTTCCGGGTTGCGCAGCAGTTCAAGCATCGTCGCACTGTAGGTAGCCCGGGTGGAGTCGTTACCGGCTGACATCAGCAGAATGAAGAACGTTGCGAGCTCGAGTTCGTTGAGCTTTTCGCCGTCGACTTCAGCGTCCATAAGCGCTGACAGCAAGTCGTTCTGAGGGTGTTCGCGGCGCTGTGCGATGAGTCCATTGACGTATTCGATGATCTCGGTGACCACGCCCGCGGTGTCGGACCATTGATCGCGGATCGCGGGGTCTTCGAACGCGGTGAACACATTGGTCCAATGCACCAGCGTCGCATCGTCTTCGGGCGGAGTACCGAGGAAAGAGCCGATGACGCGGGCCGGGATTGGTCGCGCCACATCAGCAACGAGGTCGAATCTCTCCCGGTCAGCTACGCTGTCGAGAACCCGTCCGATGATCTGGCGGATGTGATCTTCGTGTTCGGCCACTCGCTGCGGCGTAAACGCTTTGATGACAAGTGCTTTCAAACGGTCGTGGCGCGGGGGATCCATCGAGATCATCTGCAGTCGCTGAATATCGAGTGGGACGCCAATATCGTCGAAATGGAATATTCCGCGTTTTTCCGACGAGAACGTCTTATGGTCGCGGCTCACTGACCGCACGTCATCGTACCGAGTGATTGACCAAAAGCCGCCTTCGCCGGGTGCTGAGCGCTGCGCGCTGAAATGAACCGGGTCTTCGCGCTGGAGTCGCTTGAACAACTCGTAGGGCGGCCCGCCATCCCACACTGTGGAGTCTGCGAGGTCGATGCTGTCAAGGTCATTTGGGGCTGTTGAGGTCATAGTCTCTCGCTTTGTCGGTTGGGTGTAAATCACGCTACGGAGCGAGAATTGATGTGCCGATGTCACGGCGATACCAACTTTCGTGCAGCCTTTGTAGGCTCGATACAAGCTGGAATTCCCGAATGACTCCCGGCACAAGCTCCGCTTAATTACGCTCCGCACATGACGCGCGACGACCGGGAAGACGGTGACTACCGTGCCGTCGTCGCTGACTCCGCGGCGGCAATCATCACGCGGCTCGATGACCAGTTGGGTGCGATAACACGCTCCACGCAGGACACTCTGATGCGGGAAATCTCGGAGTTGCGGGATGATGCTCAGCTCCAACAGCTGCTCCATGACACCGTTGCAGCGAATATCGATACCGTTTTCGCGGCGATCCGCAATGACATTTCCCTCGACCACATCGAGCCGCCAACAACCGCGCTTGAATATGCACGCAGACTTGCCCAACGTGACGTGTCTGCTGACGCACTGATCAGGGCCTACCGCATCGGTCACCAAACGGTGCTGAACGTTGTGATGGAGGAGATCCGCGGCTGTGATTTCGACTCCCCGCTAATTCTCGACGTCATCGAACGAATCACCGCGCTCACGTTCAGATACATCGACTGGATCTCGCAGCAATTGATTCGGGTGTATCAGGATGAGCGTGATCGCTGGCAGGCGAGCCGCAACAGCCTGCGCTCGTCGCGCGTGCGTGAACTGCTCGCGGGTGGTGACACTGATACCGATGCTGATCTTGATGTCCTGACATCGGCAATCAGTTATCCATTGCGAAGGGTTCACCTGGCAATCGTTGTGTGGTGTCACGATCAGCAGGGAGGGGGCGAACTCACGGCCATCGAAAGGTTCGTGCACAAACTCCACGAAAGTGGGGTGGCCGGCCCTGAGTCCCCGCTCTTTGTCGCCGCCGACCGGCTCACGGGGTGGGTGTGGGTTCCGGTGACTGCGGCAGCAAGAGCAACTGTGCAGCAAGCGGTCCGCGACGCGGTTGATGCGACGCCGCAAGCCCCTTTCGTTGCAATTGGGCAGCCGCTCCACGGGCTGGACGGTTTCCGTCGTTCGCATCAGCAGGCGCAGTTAGCCCGCACGGTCGCACACGCAACGGGACAGCAGGAACAGCGGGTGACCGATGCCAGCGAATGTGGCGTGTTGTTGTCGGGCCTGCTTGCCGAGAACGCTGACGCGACACGCTCTTGGGTGGGTGAAGTTCTCGGTCCGCTTGCGTCGCCTACGGAAAGCGACGAGAGATTGCGGGAGACGCTGCGTGCTTTCCTGCGGGCCGACTCGGGTTATAAGAGCGCGGCAGAGGAGCTGCACATGCACCCCAACACCGTCAGATATCGGGTTCGGCGGGCGTTGGAGCGCCGTGGCCGCGAGATCAGCGACGATCGGCTCGATGTCGAGGTTGCCCTGCTGCTGTGCCATTGGCTCAGAGACAGGGTTGTGGATTGAACACGCGCCTAGCGGGAAATTGCTCCCGTGCTCACCTGCGCCCGGTACTCGCGCGGCCCGAGTCCCTTCCACCGCCGGAATGCCTGCGAGAAACTCGATACTTCCGTGTAGCCGAGCCGGTGTGCGACGTCGGCGACCGGCATGCGTCCGGTGATCAGGAGTTCCTCGGCAAGTCCTTCCCGAATCTCATTGGTCAACGCGCGCAACGAGGTTCCTTCTGCCGCGAGTAGTCGGCGCACTGTTCGACTGCTCATGTGCAGTTCGCGTGCAGCCTCTTCGAGTGTGAGTGGCTGGGTTGGATCCGCGAGCAACAGGTCCCGTACCTGACCGGACAAGCCTGCGCGCGCTTCACGCTGGTTGAGCAAGTCACGGCATTGAGACTGTGCGAGTGCTCTCGCGTATTCGTTCGCTTGCGTCAGTGGCTCATCGAGGTAGGCCGGATCGATAACGAGTGTGTTCTCGTCCGCGCCGAACACGGGTGCAGTGCCGAGTATTTCGGTGTAGCGCTCGATGCCGTCGATGGGTGCGGGGAAGGTGTACGTCACCCGCCGGAGCGGGACGGACTGTCCGACCAGTTCCTGCTGGAGGTTCTTTATCGCAGCGCTGTCCCGCTCGGTGACGAATCTGCGCACCGCAACCGGAACCTCATTGGGGTCGAGAACTAGCCATACTTCGTCGTCATGCAGACGCGCGGTGATTCGGCAGAACGCAAATGTCAGTCCGACGAAACGTAAGCCGACGTCGATGGCGTTGCGCAGTGTTGGGCTGCTGATGAGTGCGAAACCCCAGATTCCATAGGTTGTCAGGTGGTACTGGTGGCCTACCTCGATTCCCAGACCGGGCTCGTAGTCGAGGGCCTTAACGGTGTTTGCAATGAGCCGTAGTTCCTGCTGGGCGGTCACCTCAGTGGCGGGGTTCCTCAGGGCACTCATCGTGAGTCTCGTACCTTTAAGGCACGTCGCGAGTGCAACGCCGCGGGCCTGCGCGAACTCAATGAGCAATGCCGCGCTCGCCGGCGAGCGCGGTATCGCTTGCCGGATCACTGCAGGTACCTCCCGATCGCGTGGCCCCTTCAGAGTGGCCATATCTAGTAACTCTTGGGCCAATTATCACCTGTTTCCTTCGATCTGACCTTCATATTCTTGATTTCAGTCCCACTACCGACGAGCTAAATGCGAGGACATGACCATGGGAGCAGCCCGCCTTACACACGCACCTTCAGTTGCCATAATCGGCACCGGCTTCGGTGGCCTGGGGATGGCGATCCAGCTCAAGAAGGCTGGCTTCGACAACCTCACACTGTTCGAGAAGACCGATGATGTCGGCGGAGTGTGGCGCGACAACGACTACCCAGGGGCCGCGTGTGATGTGCCCTCGCACCTCTACTCGTTCTCATTCGAGCCGAAAGCCGACTGGTCACGCCGTTTCGCTCCGCAAGCTGAAATCCACGAGTATCTCCGCGACTGCGCCCGCAAGTACGGCCTGCTGCCGCACATCGAATTCAACACGGAAGTACGCGGCGCAAAATTTGATGAGCACGAAGGGGCATGGGCGGTAGAGCTCGCTGACGGACGCACGCACCGTGCAGATGTCGTTATTACGGCAACTGGTCAGCTCAGCCGACCCGCTTACCCGCGGATCCCGGGCCTCGACACGTTCAAAGGCGAGATCTTTCACTCCGCCACGTGGAACCACGACTATCAGCTGGAAGGCAAGAAGGTCGGCGTGATTGGCACGGGCGCTTCGTCCATCCAGTTCGTGCCACGAATCGCTGCCAGCGGCGCCCAGGTCGAGCTGTTTCAGCGTGATGCCGCACACGTGATCCCGAAGCCCGATTATGCCTACTCAAGGGCTGCGGTGGAGTTGTTCCGCCGCGTCCCCGGGCTGGTTCGGCTTTCGCGGTGGGCCACATACGCCACGCTGGAGCCACGGGCGCTCGCGTTCACGAAGTTCCCCAAGGCGATGAGCGTCATCGAGTGGCGTTTCAAGCGGCACCTGAAGCAGACCATCAAAGACCCGGTACTCCGTGACAAGCTCACCCCGAAGGACCCGATCGGCTGCAAGCGCATCCTGATCTCCAACGAGTACTACCAGGCGCTCGCCCAGCCGAACGTTGACGTTGTGAACTCGGGAATTACCGAAATCACACCTGATGGGCTGGTCACCGCTGATGGAGTTCTGCACGAGGTGGACGCGATCGTTCTGGGGACAGGCTTCCAGGCCACCGACTTTCTCTCGCCAATGGAATTCACCGGGATTGAGGGGAAGACCCTGAACGAGGAGTGGCGAGAGGGAGCCGAGGCGTACCTCGGCATCACGGTTGCTGGGTTCCCGAACCTGTTCATGCTGTACGGGCCGAATACAAATCTGTCGCACAGCTCCATCGTCTTCATGCTCGAGTCCCAGATCCGCTACATCCTGCAGGGCATCACACGCCTGGCTAAAGGTGACATCAAATGGCTCGACGTACTGCCTCACGTCCAAGGCGTATTCAACGCTCAGGTGCAGAAAAAGATTGGCGCCACAGTCTGGGCAGGGGAGTGCTCGAGCTGGTACAAGACTGCATCCGGCAAAGTGACCAACAACTGGCCAGGCTTCACGTTCGCTTACCGCCGTTCAACGCGCACGTTCGACGAGAACGACTACCACGCCGCACCTGCTCCGGCTCCGTCGCTTTCAGGAACGGTTCAGTTATGACGCTGGCCCGGCAGATGATGAGGCTCGTAGTGCGTGGCGTCGTCCGGCCCACACTCTCTCCCTCGGTACCGGTAGAGCTGCAACGCGCAGTGCTCGATATTGCAGGGCGGGTCGCGAAAATGCCGCAGGGCACTCAGGTTGACCGCATCTCACTGCACGGATGCCCAGCAGAAAGAGTGAAGACTCCAGGTGCAGATGCGCAACGGGCTGTGCTCTACCTGCACGGTGGTGGCTACACGGTTGGGTCGCCCAGGACGCACCGGGCGTTAGCCGCGCACCTGTCCGCCGCAGCCAGGATGCCGGTCTATCTGGCTGACTACCGGCTCGCTCCAGAGCACCCGTACCCTGCAGCGCTCGAGGACGCGCTCAGTGCGTACAAAGCGCTCCTGCAGCGCGGCATTGCGCCCGGACGAATTGCGGTCGCGGGTGATTCGGCAGGGGCTGGGCTCGCACTCGCGCTGTGCATCACATTGCGCGATGAGGGAATCCCTGCACCGGCGGGAATTGCATTGATATCGCCCTGGGTCGACCTGACCCTGACCGGCGTGCGCGACGACAATCGCGACCCGATGCTCCGCACGGCCTGGCTGCGTTCCTGCGCTGCTCGCTATGGAGGGGTCACAGAGCGCCTGACGGATCCGGCGCTATCGCCTATGTACGCGGGCTTGTCCGGGCTGCCGCCCGTGCTTGTGCACGCCGGAAGCGACGAGATTCTCGGTCCCGACATCGACAGATTCGTCGAGCTTGTGCGGAACGCGGGCGGCGCCATCCGCCAGCGCATATTTGCCGGGCTGTGGCATGTGGCGCACCTGCACGCGGGCCTGGTAGCCGAATGTACCGATGCCACACACGAAGTCGGCCTTTTCCTAGGGCCAGCCACTACACGCGGTAGAAGTGACATATACCACCTTTAGATACACATATAGTGATAACTGTGTACGTGTTACACACAAAGCGCTAATCTGTATACACAGCTAGCCCTACGCAGGAGATTCCATGCACAACAGTCCGCACGATCTGAGGAGGCCGCGAGCAATCCACACGTCTACTATTCTTGAGCGCATGGCCGAGGCCGAATGGTCGCCAAACCGCTACCAGAGAACAGCGCTGACACTCATGCGCCGCGCTGTTCTCGACGCTCTCAGTGAACAGCTCAAGGTCAAGAAATGGTCTGCGGTCACGATGGCGGACATCGCCTCAGCAGCCGGAGTTAGCCGCAAGACTCTCTATAACGAGTTTCAGTCGCGCAGCGGCCTCGCCCGCGCCTACGCTTCCCGACTCACGAGCGACATCGCCGACGCGATCGCGCGGGAAATCTATGCCAATCCCGGCGCCGCATATCACGCCGTTCATGCCGCTTACCTCGACTTCTTCCGCCGCATAGAAGCGGACCCCCTAGTCGAATCACTGCGGGCTACCGATTCGCCCATTGACCTGCTGCGCATGATCACCGTGGAAAGTCAGTTCCTTGTCGACCACGCGTCCCCCGTCATCGCAGAAGCGTTCCAGCGCAGCTGGGTGAACGCGAGCCCGCATGACGCCCGCGTCCTTGGCGAAGCGATAACCCGCAATGCTCTGAATTTCGTTGCCCTCGCGCCTCGAGACCGCGACGAAGCGGTCTCGGGTGTGGCCCACATTTACGCCTCCTACATCGAGGCAATCTCGGCAGCCTGACGGCCGGAACTGCACAACGCAGTCACACCACCACGTTCACGTTCACGTTCACGTTCACCGTGCGTACAGCGAACGCCGAATCGTCATACCCTGAGGAAGATTTGCCATGCAAACACAAATCCCCGCACCAGCCACCACACCCTCCACTCCGCAGGCCAATGAACGCGCTTCGAAAGCGCCTCGCGATCCACTCAGCCGATTCATCACCAGACGGGTGTCCAAAGCCCAAACCTCGGACGGGCCGAATCCAGCCTTCATGCGCATGTTTCAGCGCCCAGTATGGGACTTTCTGTGTGACAGGTACTTTCGTCTCGAAATTAGCGGATGGGATCGTTTGCCGACAGAACCGTCCCTGCTTGTGGGCGTTCACTCCGGCGGCTCGCTCACTATTGATGCGTGGACGCTCGTCCACGCGTGGCACCGTCATTTCGATGGCAAACGAATTCTGCACGGGACCGCTCACGACGTGCTCATGGCCGCACCGGTACTCGGTGACTACTTCAAGGCTGTGGGTGTCATCCCCGCATCGCGACGTGGGGTTTCAGCCGCGCTCCAGGGCGGACGCGATGTGGTGGTCTGGCCGGGCGGTGAGCAAGACGCGATGCGCAGCTGGAATAAACGCGACAAGGCCGTACTCGCAGGGCGGAAAGGGTTTGTAAGGCAGGCGATCCGGTCCGGCGTCCCGATCGTTCCCGTTGCGACTATCGGTGGTCACGACACGGTATTCGTCCTCTCCGAGGGACGTTCACTCGCGCGGTGGAGCGGGCTGAGCAAGCGCCTGCGGGGAGCGACGATGCCAATAATCTCAGGCTTTCCATTTCCGCTGGCAATCGAGATTCTCCCGATGCACATCCCGCTGCCTGCCAAAATCCGAACCGAGATCCTAGAACCAATCATGGTGGACAGCGATCCCGACCGGGTCAATGACGCCGAGTACGTCGACGCGATCTACCAGCAGGTCGAATCCGCCATCCAGGCGGGAATGGACCGTCTCGCGCAACGCCGACGCTTCCCGATCTTCGGCTGAACGAATCGCCACCAACATACCGAAAGCAAAACGATGAGCATCGAGCTTCCAGATTTGACGATGAATGATGAAATCCGCGGTCGCCAACCGTCTTCGGCCCGTGCCGCGACTAGAGCCCCGCAGCTAGCCATGCGGATCAGTGCAGCACCCGATGCTGAACGGGTTATCACGACCGCGCCCCACGATGGCTCCATCGTGGGAGACCTGCCAGTATCGACCCGTGAAGACGTCGATGAGGCGTTCACTGTGGCCCGGAAAGCGCAGCGTGCCTGGGCCGCGACCCCGGTCCGGAAGCGGGCACGCGTTATTGCGCGCTTTCATGACCTTGTCTTGCAGCGGAAGAACGAGATTCTTGACCTGATTCAGGCGGAGAACGGAAAGACCCGCAGGGATGCTTTTCTCGAGGTCGCGGACATCGCTCTGACCGCCCGCTACTACGCACGCACCGCGCCGTCGCTGTTGAAGACCAGGCGCCGTCGCGGCGCATTTCCAGTGATCACCCATACGACTGAACTCCGTCACCCTAAAGGCGTCGTCACGGTGATCTCACCGTGGAACTACCCGTTCAGCCTCGCGGCCGGGGACACTATCCCCGCACTGCTCGCCGGAAACGCGGTCGTTCAGAAACCAGATACGCAGACCGCGCTCAGTGCGCTGTGGGCCGTTGACCTCATGTATGAGGCGGGATTGCCACAAGGCCTGTGGCAGATCGTTGTTGGGCCCGGCCGAGTACTTGGTGACGCGCTGATGCAGGGATCCGACTACATGATGTTCACCGGTTCCACCAATTCAGGCAAGGGGATCGCTGGTGACGCGGGCGAGAAACTGATCGGTGCGTCGCTCGAGCTGGGCGGCAAGAACGCAATGATTGTTCTCAACGATGCTGACCTCGACAAGGCCGCAGAGGGAGCGGTACGTGCCTGTTTCTCGTCAACCGGGCAGTTGTGCATCTCTATCGAGCGTCTCTATGTACATCGGTCGGTGTACGACGAGTTTGTGAAGCGGTTTCTCCGCCGGGTCGAAGACATGCAGCTCGGCGCCGTGTTTGATTTCAGCTGCGATATGGGGTCGCTGACCTCGCGTTCGCAGCTCGCCGCTGTGGCCGGCCACGTGGACGATGCCGTAGCTAAGGGCGCAACTGTACTCGCAGGTGGGCGGGCGAGGCCCGACCTCGGGCCGCTGTTCTTCGAGCCGACCGTTCTTGCTGGCGTCACCTCCGAGATGGCGTGTTATCGCGAGGAAACCTTCGGTCCATTGGTGTCGGTGTACCCATTCGACAGCGTTGACGAAGCCGTGCGCAGCGCGAACGACACCACGTATGGGCTCAACGCGAGTGTCTGGACGCGCAACGGTAAACGCGGCCGGACACTCGCCGCGCGGCTACATGCGGGAACAGTGAACGTCAACGAAGCATTCGCCGCGGCGTGGGGCAGCGTTGATGCCCCCATGGGCGGCATGGGGGATTCCGGACTGGGACGGCGCCACGGCGCGGAAGGCCTGCTCAAGTACACCGAGGCACAAACCATCGCGCACCAGCGGGTCATCGGATTCCGGCCCCCTGCGCGGATGAGCTATCCGCTCTGGGCGGGCGCACTCACCGCAGCATTTGTGGTGATGAAGAAGGCGGGCATGAAATGACCTTTGACTATGACGTTCTCGTGATCGGCTCTGGATTCGGCGGCTCGGTCGCCGCGTTACGGCTCACCGAGAAAGGCTACCGAGTTGGTGTGCTCGAGGCCGGACGCCGATTCGACCGTGACACTCTCCCTAAAACCTCATGGGATCTGCGGAACTTCCTGTGGGCCCCCAAGCTGCGGTGCTTCGGTATGCAGCGCATCCACATGGTGAAGGACGCGGTAATCCTCGCTGCTTCCGGTGTCGGCGGCGGGTCGCTGGTGTACGCCAACACGTTGTATGAACCACTCGATCCCTTTTTCCGGGACAAGCAGTGGTCCCATATCACTGACTGGCGCTCGGAACTCAGTCCGTACTACCGGCAGGCCAAGTCCATGCTCGGCGTGCAGACCAACCCTGACGTCACTGCGGCTGATGAAGTGATGAAGCAAGTCGCTGAGGAGATGGGCGTGGGGGACACGTACCACTCCACTCCAGTCGGAGTGTGTTTCGGTGGTCCGGCAACGAGGCCCGGCGAATCGGTGGGTGACCCGTACTTTGGTGGCGCGGGTCCGGAGCGCCACGCGTGTATCCGGTGCGGTGAGTGCATGACGGGATGCAAGTACAACGCGAAGAACACACTGGACAAGAACTACCTGCACCTTGCGGAACGCAACGGGGCAGAGGTCCGGCCGCTCACCACGGTCACGGCCGTAAGGCCATTATCTGAAGGTGGGTACGCTGTCGACACTGTGCGAACCGGGCGCAGCACGCACCGCAGAAAGAACCTCGCTACCTTTACTGCCGAACAGGTGATTTTCGCGGCCGGGACCTACAACACGCAGAAACTTCTTCACCGCCTGCGTGACGAGGGTGCGCTGCCAGAAGTATCACCGCGCCTCGGTGAACTGACGCGCACCAACTCGGAATCAATTCTGGGCGCCAAAAGCCGTTCCGCCACTAACGATTACACCCGTGGTGTCGCGATCACCTCGTCATTCCACCCGGACGAGCACACACACATCGAACCAGTCCGATACGGCAAGGGCAGCAACGCCATGGGACTGCTGCAGACCGCGCTGACCGATGGTGGCGAGAAGATTCCGCGATGGCTGACCTGGGTGCTGACCATGATCCTGAGCCCCCGGAACCTCACCTGGTTCTCAGTGCGCCGCTGGTCCGAGAAAACGATCATCCTCCTGGTCATGCAAACCCTCGACAACTCGATCAATATCCGCGGGAAGAAAGGCTTATTCGGAACCTACCGGCTCACCTCCAGCCAGGGTCACGGCGCACCGAACCCCACCTGGATCCCGAAAGGTAATGAAACCGCACGTCGAGTGTCGAAAAAGATCGGTGGGGTCCCCGGCGGCACCATCGGCGAGATCGCGAACATACCGATGACCGCACACTTCATCGGTGGCTGCCCGATCGGAGATAGCCGCGACACCGGCGTGATCGATCCTTGGCACCGCATCTACGGCCACCCAGGGCTCCATGTCACCGACGGGTCAGCGATCACCGCGAACCTCGGTGTCAACCCGTCACTGACCATCACCGCCCAGGCTGAACGTGCGCTCGCGTTCTGGCCCAACAAGGGTCAGGCCGACAGCCGTCCACCCGTCGGATCGGGTTACACCAGGCTTCCCGCCGTCGCGCCACAACACCCGGCAGTCCCCGAACACGCGCCCGCAGCCCTCCACCTGCCCATTGCGGATGTCACACACGGCCGCGCGCTGACCGCTACGCCCGGCCCCAACGCTGAAAAGGAACTCTCATGAGCATCACCCAGAACCCTCACCCCACCGCTGTAGCGCGTGAGTTCAGTAGTCCCGCGACGTACACGATCCCGGAAGACGCGTCATGCGCGGATGTCGTGGCACGCCACGCCGCCGAAACCCCGAACTATCCGCTCTTCCAGCGCCACACCCAAGGGAGCTGGACAGAGGTAACCGCATCGGAATTCAAGAATGACGTCTACAGCGCCGCGAAAGGCCTCATCGCCCTTGGAGTGGCTCCGGGTGACCGCGTGGCACTCCTCGCGAACACGCGTTACGAATGGGTCGTCCTCGATTACGCCATCTGGTCGTCCGGGGCAGTGACGGTGCCGATCTACGCGTCGTCTTCACCGGATCAGGTGGCCTGGATTCTGGAAGACTCCGCGGCGGTCGGCCTGATTGTGGAGACGCTGGAGAATAAGAGGAACGTCGAGACGGTCGCTGCCGCCGCGCCTGCCCTCAAGACGGTCCTGGTAATCGACGGTGGTAGCACTTCGGCAATCAGCGAACTCGTAACCGCTGGAAAGGATCTCGCTGATTCAGCTGTTGATGACAGGGTGGCGGCGCTCACGGCCGCCGACCCAGCCACCCTGATTTACACATCAGGCACAACGGGACGTCCGAAGGGTGTCCAGTTGGCGCACCGCAATTTGCTGTCCGAGTCAGCGTCAATCCTCGCATCGAGCTTCTCCTCATTGCTGCGGGAAGGCAACAAGACCCTGATGTTCCTGCCGCTCGCGCATGTTTTCGCCCGTGCGATCTCGGTCGCCTGCGTGGAAGCGAAAGTCACCGTGGGCCACACGTCCGATGTCCCGAATCTCGTCGAGCATTTCGGGAGCTTCCAGCCAAACCTCATCCTGTCAGTGCCGCGCGTGTTCGAGAAGGTCTATAACTCTGCCCGGCAGAAAGCGCACGATGCCGGCAAAGGCAAGATCTTCGACAAGGCCGCGGAGACTGCAATCGCCTGGAGCCAGGCACAGGATTCTGGCAATGTCCCGCTCCCGCTTAAAGTCCGGCACGCGGTGTTCAACAAGCTCGTCTACAGCAAACTTCAGGGCGCGCTCGGTGGACAGTGCGAACTCGCCATCTCCGGCGGCGCCCCGCTCGGTGCGCGCCTCGGCCATTTCTTCCGGGGCATCGGTGTCACGATCTATGAGGGGTATGGGCTCACGGAAACCTCCGCGGCAATCACCGTCAACACGATCGGCAGGCAGAAGATCGGCAGCGTGGGACGACCATTGCCAGGCAACAAAGTACGCATCAACGATGACGGTGAAGTCTTGCTAGCCGGTCCCGTGGTGTTCTCCGGTTATTGGCAGAACGAGAAGGCGACCGCTGAGTCGATCGTGGACGGCTGGTTCCACACCGGTGACCTCGGCAGCCTGGACAACGACGGTTACTTGTCGATCACCGGCCGTAAGAAGGAACTAATCATCACCGCCGGGGGTAAGAACGTCGCTCCGTCCGGACTCGAGGACGTGCTGCGCGCGCATCCGCTGATCAGTCAGGCGGTAGTCGTCGGGGATCAGAAGCCGTTCATCGGCGTGCTGATCACCATCGATTCCGAGGCGTTCCCAGGCTGGAAGGACCGCAACGGCAAGCCCGCGGACGCAACCATTGCTAACCTGCGCACCGACGTGGACCTGATCATCGAAGTCGAAGAGGCCGTCGCCGCGGCGAACAAAACCGTATCTAAGGCCGAGGCCATCAAGAAGTACACGATCCTTGATGTCGACTTCACTGAGGCCACGGGCGAACTCACTCCATCGATGAAGCTCAAGCGCAACGTCGTAGCGGACAAGTTCGCTGCCGAAATCGACGCGCTCTACAACCAGTGAAACCCCTCGCCACACTCGAGTGAAAGCCTCACCCATGCGGTTCATCAATCCTGTTGACTATTTCTTTCTCGCTCTCGAAGGGCGAGAGCGTCCGCTGCACGTGGGCGGGCTGCAGCTCTTCACACCACCCGAACGAGCTGGCCCCGACTTCACCCGGGAGCTGTACACGAAACTTCTCAGTGCTGACGCCGTATCGACGCGATTTCGCCAGACGATCGGCTCAGTGTCGGCAACACCCAAGGCATTGAGCTGGCGAGATGAGGAAAACATCGACCTCGACTATCACGTGCGGCTGTCCGCCCTTCCGCGTCCGGGGCGGATCAGGGAATTACTCGAAGTGACGTCACTCTGGCACAGTGCGCTCCTCGACCGGCACCGTCCGCTGTGGGAAATTCATCTGGTTGAAGGCCTGCATGATGGACGGTTTGCGGTCTACACGAAGATGCATCATGCGCTGGCGGACGGTGTCACCGCCTTGAAGTTGATGCAGTCCTCGCTCAGCGAGGACGCCGACGCCGCATCCGTGCCACCGCTGTTCGCCCCGCACAAGCGGCAATCTATCAAGGCTGGCGGCGGAGGCTCGTTCGGTGCGATCAAGACGGTTGCCGGTATAGGCCGGGAAGCTACCGGTCTGGCGCGCGCAACCGCGGCAATCGGCTGGCACATCGCACGTGAACGCGATATGCCACTTCCGTTGCGTGCACCGCGCACAATGTTCAACGTTCCTATAGGCGGAGCGCGCCGCTTCGCCGCACAATCGTGGCAGCTCGACCGCATCAAAGCGGTAGCCAGCGAGGCGAACTGCACGCTCAACGACGTTGTGCTCAGTATGTGCGGGGGTGCGCTGCGCGAATACCTCCTCGAACAACACGCACTTCCTGACGCACCGTTAGTTTCCTTCGTCCCAATATCACTGCACGACAAAGGGGACGGCAGTGCAGGCAATGCTGTCGCGGCAGTCCTCGCTAACCTGGGCACCGATACTGCTGATCCGCTCATGCGCATCGAGACTGTCACACGCTCGATGCGTCAGGCGAAGACGATGATGGCAGGCCTGACACCGGTGCAGGCGATGGCCGTGTCAGCCGCGATGCTCTCGCCGTTTGTTACGTCGAGCATGACGCGTAGCTGCGGTGCGGTGCCGCCGACGTTCAACGTCGTCGTCTCAAATGTCCCGGGCCCTAAACGCACGATGTACTGGGACGGAGCGAAGCTTGACGGTGTTTATCCAGCCTCCATCATCATGGATGGTGCGGCATTAAACATCACCCTGACCAGCAACGCTGACACGCTGGACTTCGGGATCATTGGCTGCCGCACCGCAATTCCGCATCTGCAGCGTCTGCTCATTCACCTGGAGAATTCCTTGGTTGCCCTAGAACGAGCGGTGGTGCAGGCATAGCTGAGCGGGCTGAGCTTGGCAGATCTGTCCGACAGGCCTGGAGCTCGCCTCTGCCCGTGATTCAATGTGCTCATGATGGAGACGGCAAGTGGTTCTCGAATTGTGAGCGCGAGCCGCGAGATCGCGGCTACGTCTGAACGAATATTTGCCCTGATAGCTGATCCGTCACAGCAGCCCCGCTGGGACGGTAACGGCAACCTTGCCGAGGCGCAGCCCGGACAGCGCGTGCGACGCTCGGGTGAGGTGTTCATCATGACCCTGACCAACGGCCACGTGCGAGAGAACCATGTCGTCGAGTTCATTGAGGGGACGCGAATCGCGTGGCTGCCGTCCGAAGTTGGTGGAACGCCCCCAGGACATCTCTGGCGGTGGGAGCTCGAGCCAGCCGGTGACACCACTACCAAAGTGACACATACCTACGATTGGTCCCGCCTTGCCGACGAGAAACGCCTCCTGCGTGCCCGCGGGACCACGGCCGAAATGCTCCAGGCATCTATAGCAAGGCTCGCGGCAATCGCCGAAGCACAATAGCGCTTGAGTCAGTTAGTGCCTGCGCCGCAAACTTCGCGTGCGAAGGCGATGAGCGCGTCGTTAACCTCATTCGGCCGTTCCTGCTGGATCCAGTGCCCCGCGTCTTCGAGAATGAGGGAAGCCCGCAGATCGGTGAGCATGGCGGGGAGTCTGTCGGTCCGTGTGAACTGAATGACCGGGTCACGCGCGCCGGCGATGAAAAGCGACGGCTGGTCGATTCTTTTGCCGTCCAGATGCGCGCTGAGTTCCCAATCCCGGTCTAAGTTGCGGTAGTAGTTAAGCCCGCCAGTGAATCCGGTCTTGCTGAAAGTGTCGAGGTAGTAGTTGAGTTCAGCATCGCTCAGCCATGGGGGAGTTGGCATCTCCGCGCCGGACTGGCTCACCATCCGTCGCGCGCTGATCACGTCGTCCTGGAGGAGTGTCCGGCGGACATCTGCAGCCAGGACCGTGTCTGCCACGCCTGGCTCCTGAAACCAGCACATATAGAAATCGTCGGTCAGCCGGGACCGCAGGATCTGCAAAGGCGGCGCCGGCGGACGCCGAGTCGCCGGTACGCTCAGGCCCGCAACGGCGCGTACCCGTTCTGGGTATTCCAGTGCAAGGCGCCAGACGACAGATGCGCCCCAATCATGCCCCACGAAGATCGCATCGTCAGCGTCAACATCGTCGAGCAGGCCGATGAGATCGCCGCAGACGGCCATTATTCCGTAGTCCTCGATTCGGTCTGGACGAGAACTGCCGCCATAGCCACGCATGTCCGGCGTGAGCGTGCGGAAGCCCGCTTCAGCGAGTGCGAAGACCTGGTGCCGCCATGAGAATCCCAGCTCGGGGAACCCGTGGCAAAAGACAACAAGCGGCCCTTCACCGTGCTCAGTCACTTGGAGTTCAATACCGTTGACAGCGACCTGACGACTGCCTAGGTGCCGCCAGTCCTCAAGGAGATTCTGCCTATTCACTATCCAATCACCTCGCGTGCTTCCGGGGCTGGCGGTGGGCCGAAGCCTGGAGCTTCCACGGCATCGGACCTGCGTCCGGCCACCATGAGACCACCAACTACGACGAGGCCGCAGAGGGCCATCGCAGCCCACCATGGCAGGCCCAAGCCGACTGGCACAAGCCCGAACACAATCACCACAGCGCCGACGAAGAGAGCGTAGGGGAGTTGGGTTCGGACGTGGTCAATGACGTCGCATTGCGATGCCAGCGACGAAATCACGGTGGTATCCGAGATCGGTGAGCAGTGATCTCCAAGTACTGCACCAGCCAGGATTGTCGAAACCGACGCGAACAGAATTGGATGTCCCGCCGCGTCCGCCAGACCACGCGCATCAAGGACCGCCCAAGCGACAGGAACAGCGAGAGGGGTCAGGATGCCCATCGTCCCCCAGCTGGTCCCAGTCGAAAATGCGACCGCACCCGCCACGACAAAAAGCACCGCGGGTAGAAGGAACAAAGGCAACGCAGTCCCGAGAGCGCCAGCGAGGAACTCGGCGGTTCCAAGGATCCCGGTCAGCGCGGCCAGAGCCCAGGCGAGGACGAGGATGATCACGACGTACAGCACCGATTTAACGCCGGCAAACCACGCGGCAACCACATCGGCGATCGTCAAGATCCCCTGGCTCATGCTCAATGCTGCAGCGACGAGGATCGCGAGCAGCGCACCCCATAGCAGCGAACTGAACGGGTCACCATCCCCGACGATCTCAATGATCGAGGCGCCCTCGCCAGTAGCGAAGAGGCCCGCCACGGTGGTGCCAACTAACACCAGGATCGGCAGCAGTGCATTCACGAGTCTGCGCGGTGCCCCCTCGTGCGGGGTCAACTCGTCTTCGACGCCGCCGAGTCCGATATCCGCGCCCTCGCGTGACACTGCACCAGTGGTTCGCGCCCGCCGCTCAGCCTGAAGCATCGGACCAAAATCACGCCCGCTCAACGCGATCGCGAACACCAGAGCGAGGGCCAGGATCGGGTAGAAAGCGTATTTCAGGGACTCAACGAACACCGCGAAGCCGTTCGCAGTCAGGTCTGTCCCAGCGATAGCGTCGTCGATCAAGACGACCTGAAATCCGATCCAGGTTGACAGCAGAGCCAGTGTCGCGATCGGTGCGGCCGTCGAGTCTACGATGTAGGCGAGCTTCTCCCGGGACACACGCAGCCGATCCATGACCGGACGCATAGTGTTGCCGACGACCAAGGTGTTCGCGTAGTCATCGAAAAAAATTGCGACGCCCAAACCGCCCGTAGCAACCTGACCGCGCCGCGGCGTCGATGCCCACCGTGTCACGATGCGCACAATTCCGTCCGTCCCCCCATTCTTTCTCAGAATGCCGACGAGGCCCCCGATCATGAGTGTGAAGGCAATGATCATTACGTGGTCGGGTTCAGCGATTGCATCCACGACATAGACGCCAGCGGAATCCAGGAGTGACGTCACTAAACCCCACGCCGAAAGTCCTTCCGCTAGCCACGCTCCGAGCCAGACCCCCGCAAAGAGTGCAGGAAGGATCTGCCTTGTGAGTAGCGCGAGGCTGATGGCGACGACAGGCGGAAGCAACGACCACCACCTGCCGGTGGCCGCAGTAGACGAACCGTCAACCGCGCTCCCGGTGTCCATTGTCTGGTAGAGGAGCAGTCCCAGGATCGCTACGACGACGACAGTCGCGACTACCAGCGTGCGGCGCCGGGTCCGTGCCGAACCTGACTTCTGCGTACCGAACGGGGGCGTGCTGCTCGCGGGATACTTGGTCTCGGACATGCAGTGTTCCTTTGGGTTCGCCTGCTGCGCTGCTGCGCCCAGCCCGCACGGGACGTCCATACTTCGGGGCAGCGGCAGCTGCCCGCTGGATCCAGCATGACAGTACGGGCGAAGCCCTGGGAATGCTTCGGAAGCATCTACGCCTGTTCAATACTGAATCCGTCAGGAAAGCGCAGCCATGCCGTGCTCGGAACAGTCCATGCCGCGACTCCGCCATAGTCGCCCGATTGACTGTGTGTCCAGCCAGACTCGTCTCCGCCCTGATAGGGGACCAACGATATTCGCGGATTGGCACACAGCAACCCGCTGAGTGAAACATGCACAACGTCCCACTCCCTAGCAATGGATGGCCAGTCCGGCACCAGCGTTCCAGGCCACCCACCCCTCATCTGCCCGGGCCCCGTCAGTTTCCTTCGAAGCGCGCGGGTCTGCGTTCCTGAAATGCCTTTAGGCCGCGGCGGATGTCCTTGCTGAGGAAGATTTTCACAATCTCGCGACGTAGTCTGCCGAGTGCCGCATCTGAGCCCCGGGCCTCAGCCAGCCGAGTATTACGCAATACCGCTTGGACACCCAACGGGGCCTGCATTGCGATCTTTTGTGCCATCTCGATTGCGGCCGGGAGGCACTCAGTGGCGAGAACGACCTGCTGAACGATACCGATGCGATGTGCTTCAGCCGCGTCGAAGGGCTCGCCAGTCAGCATGTAGCGGTATGCGTTGTGAGTACCCGCTGCCAGCGGCCACCGCACTGTGCCACCACCGAAAGGGAAGAGACCGCGGCTTACCTCATATTGGATGAACTGTGCGTTCTCAGCGGCGACCGTGATCTGGTTGCACAGCATGAGTTCGATTCCAAGGGTGTAGCACAATCCTTGGACGGCAGTGACGATGGGCTTTGGACAGGGCTTGCTCACTACGCCCCAAGGATCGACTTTGCCACGCGGAACCATGGGCGATGGCGCTCGGTGATTACCTTCTGGGTCATACGATTGCCTCGATCCGCGCGGGCACATGCTTATGCCACGGCGTTCCAGCGATTGGGTCACGCCACTTCAGATCTGTGAGTTCGTTGGGAGCGACTCCGACCCGCTCAGTTGCACCGTTCCGTGTGGGCAGGTCGAGGCCCAAGCCATTGGGAAGCGACGCGTGGCCTGGCTGCATCCGGTCATTCAATTCGACTGTTGCGATTGCAATACCGCGTGAAGTGACGATCCGGGCATCCGCTCCGTCAGCTAATCCGATGGTAGCAGCGTCGCCGGGATTCAGGCGAAGTGCTCCCTTTGTATCTCTGCGGCGCCATGACGCATCCCGGAAGATCGTGTTCGCGGTGAACGCGCGACGTTCACCAACTGACAGGACGATCGGGAATTCATCCGTAGTGTGTTGCGCGGGTGTGCCGCGCAAGTCTTCCAGCAGGTCCACGAGCTCCGGGATAACCAGCGGGAATCGTTTGTCTTTGTGCGGGATGTAGTTCCATGCGTCCTCATGGTCGTCGAGGGTGAAGGCGACACCTGATCGGCTGGCGAGTATCGCGTCGAAGAGCGCGTTGGCGTTGCGATGACCTGCACGTCGCATGGAATCGCCGTGCATCTTTTCGATGCGGAGCGCCAGCGCCCACAGCACGGCCGCTGAACGTGCATTTTCGGGAAGCGTCGGTCCGAGCGTCTCGTACAGCAGGTAGGGCGCTACCCCCATCACCTTCTTGTCAGTGGCTATGAGGCCCGCGAACGCGACCTTATAGGCCGTGCGGCCCAGACGTGCGGCTGCACGCAGAACGGTGACGTAAGTGGACGGCACGCCGCCGATCTCGCGGATCAGCCGAGCGTAGATTTCTGGCTCGGGGAGCGTGCCCGGCAGTGGATCGAGAAGCGGCGCGCGAAGGTGAAAGGTATTGCGGGGGAACTCAAGGGTGAAGAAGGTCGCTTCCCACTTCTCGAACTGGCTCGCCGCGGGCAGAACGTAGTCGGCGTTGCGCCCAGTTTCGGTGAGCGCGATGTCGATGACGACAGACAGTTCGAGTGCACGCATCGCTTCACGGAACCGCTGCGAATCGGCCAGGGAGTGGGCGGGGTTCGAGGATTCGACGATCATCGCGCGGAAGCGATCAGGGTGTTCACTGAGGATCTCCTCGGCGATAACGTTGCAGGGCACCATCCCCCCGAGGATGCGCGCACCTGTCACTGGCGTTGCATCCTCGGTCAGGCTGTAGCTGGCTAGCGGTGCCATCCACGAGTGTGGCTGCATGGCACCAGGTTTCCCGAAGTTCCCGGTCAGCAGCCAGATCAGCTTGTTCAGGTACGAGATGAGCGTGCTGTTGGGGCCTTGTTGCACGCCAAGATCTTCATAGGTCGATACACTCGCCGCGGTTGCGATCCGCCGCGCCACCGCTCGGACGGTGTCCTCCTCGATACCGGAGATCCGGGCGTACTCGCGTATATCGACATCACAGAGAACGTTGAGGATGGCATCTGCCCCGACAGTGTGATCAGCGATGAACCTCTGATCAACGAGGTTCTCCTGGACGAGTACTCCTAGTATCGCGGTGAGGCACCACGCGTCAGTTCCTGGGCGAACCTGCACATGATAATCGGCCATGTCGGCAGTCTCTGTCCGCACAGGATCGAGCACGATCATCGTGCGAAGCGGGTCCTTCGCGATCTGCTGGAGGACGGTCCGCGCGCGGGGCACTCCGTGCGATTGCCAGGGATTCTTGCCAATGAACAGTGCGACTTCAGCGTGCTCGAACTCGCCTGTGGTGTGCCCGCCGGTGAAGTGCGCGTCGACAAATCCTTCGCCGGTTTTCTCCTGGGCGAGTGCGGTCGACCGATATCGTGCCCCGAGCAGCCGCATGAGTGCGCCGCTATATGCGCCGCCGAGATGGTTGCCCTGGCCGCCGCCGCCGTAATAGAAGATCGATTTCCCACCGTGCTCCTCCCGGATCGCGGACAGCCTTTGCGCGATCTCACGGATCGCGACCTCCCAGGTGATTTCGGTGAACGTACCGTCTGCTTCACGGCGCAAAGGCGAAGTCAGGCGTGCACCGCCATTCTGGTAGTGGTCGAGTCGCAGCGCCTTGTTGCAGGTGTAACCTTCCGATGCGACATGATCTTTGTCGCCGCGAATCTTCGCAAACTTCCGGCCGTCAAGAGCGACGGTGATACCGCAGTTGTTCTCACACAGGATGCACGCGGTCTTGTGCCACTGCTCGCTGACTGTCATTACTACTCCGTACTGACGACACAGAAGGATTTACTATGACAGAATACATATTCTGCGACATGTGACCAATCACCAGCATCGAATCCGTGTTGTGGGCTTTCAGTACCAGATCGCCATCGGCCGTCCGTCGCTGCTCAATTCCGGTTGCTCAGGCAACGCCGTGGCTGCTCCCACGGCGATCCGATGAGCTGACCATGCGGCGGCCGCAGCGTCCAGCACGTCGTCGACGGGAACAGTGCCAGCGTCACCTAGATCATCAGGTACGGCGATTCCACAGGCCGCGAGGAGTGCCCGCCGCGCCATGACGCCGTTCCACGTCTTCTTGGTGTAGGGCAGTGGTGAACCGTTCATCGCTGCGAAGCTCAGCTCGGGATGGACCTCGCGCAACGGCTGTTCTGTCATGCCGGAGAGAGCATTTGCCTCGAGCACTTTAGTGCGCAGCGCGTAAGCCTGTTTGGTGAGTCCCTGACCGGTGAGTTGCCGCGTCAGCTTGTTCGCGGCCACCCACTCGTCCTCCTCCCAGACGGAGGCGGGCGGTGCTAGGAAGATACTGTTGCGGCGCACACCTAGGCGCCGACGTGCAGCGAAATCGGCAGCACGCCAGCCCTTCTCAGGAAAACCCAGCGGAATGTCAACGCCGATAACGGCACACCCCGGGTCACACAGCGCGGCGAGTGTCGGCGCTGATTCCACGCGGACTAGCGCGCCGTCATCCAGTTCAACGCCAATCCAGCCTCTCGCATACCCGTCGATACCCCGGACCCTCGTCACCGAAAAATTCCGTCATGATGAGGTCTCATTTCTACGCTACTTCGCACACCACACTGTCCCCGTAGTAGTCGAAAGTCGCCTCGCCTTGGTGCTCCCAGAACGAGACACCGTCCCTGCCGTACCGGGCGCCACTGCCGGACATCTCGATAAATAAGATCACCTCATTGCCCTCCCACGTGAAGACGCCAGCTTGAGGGTCACCGTCGTTGTAATACCGGGCAGTGAGTTCCTCGCCGTCCGGGCAGTTGTATCGGGCCTCCGTAGGGGCTGCCGTCGTCGGATCAGCGATATGCAGTTCGACCAGTCTGGTCAAGTAAGCCTGCTGCACGCATACCTTGGGGTCCGCTTCCTGCGTGCACTCCTCGCGCTGACTCTGCCAATCGATTTGCGAGGCTTCGAGGGCGTCCTTGTCCGCTCCGGGAGTGTTGAGCACCTGCTGATACTCCGAGTTGAGGCGTGAATCGAGATCTGCCATGTCCGTGTCAGTGCACACGAGCGACTCGATTTCCGAACTCGGGGCAGAGCAGTCGAACGTGGGTGCTGCCGCCACGGTAGTTTCCGCCGCGGCGGGAGGGGACGTGGGAGCAGTGTCATTGGGATCAGAATCCGGCGGTGTTGTTGCACATCCAGTAGCTAACAGGCCGACCATGAGGACTATGAGGCGCTTCATCAGCGGATTTTACCGCCGTCACGTCCAAGTGTGAGCGATATGCACTAAAGACGGAGACGCCCCGCAAGCCCAGTGAGCGTGCGGGGCGTCTGACGAACCGCGGTGATCAGTCCAGGTCGAACCGATCGAGGTTCATCACCTTGTCCCATGCGTTGACGAAGTCGTTGACGAACTTCTCCTTAGCATCGTCGCACGCGTAAACCTCTGCGAGGGCGCGCAGTTCGGAGTTCGAGCCGAAGACGAGGTCGACCGCGGTGGCCGTCCACTTGACCTCACCAGTCGCGCGGTCGCGTCCTTCGTACACATTCTCTGTCGACTCGGATGCCTTCCACGTGGTCCCCATGTCGAGCAGGTTGACGAAGAAGTCGTTGTTCAGCGAGTCGGTCTGGTCCGTGAAGACACCGTGCTTCGTCTTACCGAAGTTCGCTCCCAGAGAGCGCATTCCGCCGACTAGTGCGGTCATCTCCGGCGGGGTCAGGTTCAGGAAGTACGCGCGGTCAACCAGCAGCTTCTCCGGCTGCAGCTTCTCGCCCTGACGGAGGTAGTTGCGGAAACCATCAGCGCGCGGTTCGAGAACGGCGAATGAGTCGGTGTCGGTCTGCTCCTGCGACGCGTCCGTGCGGCCAGGTGCGAATGGGACGGTGACTTCAACGCCCGCATTCTTCGCGGCCTGCTCCACGGCGGCGCAGCCACCGAGCACGATCAGGTCAGCGAGCGACACCCTCTTACCACCGGTTTGCGCCGAGTTGAACTCCTGCTGGATGCCTTCGAGGGTCTGCAATACCGAAGCGAGTTCAGCCGGCTCGTTCACCTCCCAGTCCTTCTGCGGGGCCAGGCGGATCCGGGCACCATTGGCGCCACCGCGCTTGTCGGTGCCGCGGAAGCTCGCCGCTGAAGCCCATGCTGTCGAGGCAAGTTGGGAGATCGACAGACCAGAGTCAAGGAGCTTGCCCTTGAGCGACGCGATGTCCTGTTCGTCGATGAGGTCGTGGTCAGCAGCGGGAACGGGATCTTGCCACAGTTGCGGCTCTGCCACCCAGGGGCCGAGGTAGCGGGTCACCGGGCCCATGTCGCGGTGGAGCAACTTGTACCACGCCTTCGCGAACGCGAGCGCAAACTCGTCAGGGTTCTCCAGGAAGCGCCGCGAGATCTTCTCGTAAGTCGGGTCGAAACGAAGTGAAAGGTCAGTGGTCAGCATCGTCGGAAGGTGCTTCTTCGACGAATCCTGCGCATCGGGAATGATCGGCTCAGCGTCCTTGGCAACCCACTGGTTCGCGCCGGCCGGGCTCTTCGACAGTTCCCACTCAAAACCGAAGAGGATCTCGAAGAACCGATTGCTCCACTGGGTGGGCTTGTCGGTCCAGGTTACTTCGAGTCCGCTCGTGATGGAGTCGGCGCCCTTGCCAGTGCCGTAGGTGCTCTTCCAGCCCAGGCCCTGCTCCTCGAGGGGCGCGCCTTCAGGCTCAGGGCCGACATGTTCGTCAGCATCCCCGGCGCCGTGGGTCTTCCCGAACGTGTGGCCCCCAGCGATGAGCGCGACTGTTTCCTCGTCGTTCATCGCCATGCGGGCGAAGGTGTCACGGATATCCCGTGCCGCTGCGAGCGGGTCGGGATTACCGTTGGGGCCCTCTGGGTTCACGTAGATGAGGCCCATCTGTACTGCGCCCAGCGGGTTCGCGAGCTCCCGCTCACCGCTGTAGCGCTCGTCGCCGAGCCACGTCTCTTCGGGGCCCCAGAAGATTTCCTCTGGCTCCCAGACATCCTCGCGTCCGAAACCGAAGCCGAATGTCTTGAAGCCCATCGACTCCAGGGCGACGTTCCCCGCGAAGACGAGGAGGTCAGCCCAGGAGACGGACTTGCCGTACTTCTTCTTCACAGGCCAGAGCAGGCGCCGCGCCTTGTCGAGGTTCGCGTTGTCGGGCCAGCTGTTCAGCGGTGCGAAGCGCTGGTTGCCGTCGCCGCCACCACCGCGGCCGTCGAAGATGCGGTAGGTGCCGGCCTGGTGCCAGCTCATCCGGATCATGAGACCGCCGTAGTGACCGAAATCCGCAGGCCACCAGTCCTGAGAGTCCGTGAGAACCTCCGCGACATCGCGCTTAAGGGCCTCGACGTCGACCTTCTTGAACTCCTCGGTGTAATCGAAGCCGCCGCCCATGGGATCGGACTTGGGGGAGTTGTGGCGCAGGACCGAGAGGTCCAGCATATTCGGCCACCAGTCCTTGTTCGTCCGGGGACGGTCAGTTACGGGAGTTGGCGCATCGATCGCCGGGTTCTCGCTCTCGCTGCCGTGGTCCGTGACGCCGTGCGCAACGGGACATCCACCCGAGCGCCTTTCCTCGTTCATATCTCCTACTACGGCGTCGTGATTCTCGGCCATTGGATTCCTTCCGGTGATGGGGGCTGTTACGGGATTTATCAGGAACTTCGGGCTGTGGAGCAGGCAGGGCACACGCCCCAGTAAATGACCTCCGCCTCGTGGATTGAGAAACCCTTGGCGTCGGACGCAGCCAGGCAGGGTGCCTCACCAACCGCGCAGTCGACATCAGCAATCGCGCCGCACAAAGTGCACACGACGTGATGGTGGTTGTCTCCGACTCTCGTCTCGTAGCGAGCGACTGAGCCGGACGGCTGGATACGACGCAGCAAGCCCGTGTCAGTCAATGCTTTCAGCACGTCGTACACGGTTTGATGCGACACCAGACCGAGAGCCTCCCGCACAAGACTGATGATCGAATCGGTGTCTGAGTGTGGATGGTTGTGGACCGACTCCAGCACCGCTAGCCGCGGTCGCGTGACACGCAACGCCGCCATGCGGAGCATGCCCTCGAAGTCCGGAGTCGTAAGCACAGCCCTAAGTGTGACCCATTTTCTGGAATCATTCAAGTATTTGATCTCAGTGGAGCAATTTTTTCCGATTAGGCGTCATGAGTCGTCAGTCGCGCGCCCAGCGGGGCTGGAGTGACATTTGCGCTACGACTCGGGGCGCGCGCCTTCTGAGGCGTGTCGCGCGCGCAAGACCTCAGCCGCGTGCGAGCACCATCGCAAAGTATCTTCCTCAAATGCTCTGCCTCGCAGACCCGTGAGGTACGGACCAACGCGAGGACTCTGTTCGAGATAGGTTTGTTCATCTAGGTCACCGCGCAGTTGCCGCAAGAGCTTTTCGAAGAGTGCAATCTTTCCGCGCGCCTGCTCGGCGCGGTCCTCGAGTTGCTCGACCAGATCAATCATTGGGCCGGCCTCGGCCGCACGGACTTTGACCAACAGATCATCCCGGATGAACGAGGGCTTTGAACCAGCCGAAATGAACTCAGCGAGCTTGCCGCGCCCGGCCTCTGACAGTGTGAACACACGTTTGTTGGGCCGCCCCTGCTGGATGACCTCGCGCCCGGTGATGAGGCCTTCCCTCTCGAGTTTCGTGAGTTCTCCGTAGAGCTGCTGCGGCAGCGCGTGCCAGTAGTTCGATACTGCGACGTCGAAAGTCTTCGCGAGCTGGTATCCCGACATCTCCCCATCGAGCAGGGCCGCGAGGACAGCGTGCCGTAGCGCCACAGGCGAAATCCTTCCTAGTCACTTCTTGACATAGTAAACAATAAGACTATGTTCAGTGTGTGTCTCACACCACTCAAGGAGTCGATTGATGCACCCTTTCCGAGCCGCCGTTGAAGCGCGAGACTTCACCACTGTGCCTGACCTCTTCGCTGAAGACGTCGTCTTTCACAGCCCAATCGCGCACAAGCCGTATCAGGGCCGCGACATGGTGGCGCTCATTCTGGGAGCAGTCATCGAGGTCTTCGAGGACTTCGAATACGAGACAGAGATAGCCGACGGGGAAAATCACGCCCTGATCTTCCACGCCCGTGTCGGGGAGCTGAAGTTGCAGGGCTGCGACTTTTTGCACACCAACAGTGACGGACTGATCGACACCTTCACAGTGATGCTGCGCCCCCTCAAAGCAACCACCGCTTTCGCCGAGAAGATGGGCGTCATGTTCGAAGCCGCAATGCAAGCGCAGGGGAGCTGACGTGGTTTCTTTCGAACTGAGTGAAGAACAGCAGGACCTGCAGCAGTGGGTGCGGCAGTTTGCTACCGACTACATCCGTCCGGCTGCCGGCGAATGGGATGCACGTGAGGAGATGCCCTGGCCGGTGATCCGGGAGGCCGCCAAAGTTGGCCTGTATAGCTTCGAAACGCAAGCTCAGGTGTGGGGCGACCCCACAGGGCTCTCCATGCCGCTGGTCGCCGAAGAGGTGTTCTGGGGTGACGCAGGCATCGCCATGGCGATGTTCGGCACAAACCTCGCCATGGGCGCAATATTCGCGTCAGGGACCCCAGAACAGCTTCTCGAGTGGGGTCCGCAGTGCTTCGGCGATATCGCTGACCCGAAAGTCGCCGCGTTCTGCGTATCCGAACCTGACGCCGGTTCCGATGTCTCATCACTGCGGACGCGGGCGAGGTACGACGAAGCCAGAGACGAGTGGGTTCTCAACGGGCAGAAAGCATGGATCACCAACGGCGGTGAAGCGGGCATCCATGCGGTCGTCGCCTCTGTTGATCCCGATCTGAAATCACGCGGTCAGGCGACGTTCATCGTGCCCCCAGGCACTCCCGGACTCGTCGCCAACCGCAAAATACTGAAACTTGGACTTCGAGCATCCCACACGGCCGATGTCTTTCTTGACGAAGTTCGTGTACCCGGGCGCTGCCTCCTCGGTGGCAAAGAGAAACTCGACGAACGCCTCGCTAAGGCTCGCGAAGGCCGAAAGACCGCCACACAGAACGCGATGCGCACCTTCGAACTCACCCGGCCAGTCGTAGGCGCTCAGGCACTCGGTATTGCCAGGGCTGCATATGAATATGCGCTCGACTATGCGAAGGAACGAGTAGCGTTCGGCCGTGCGATTATCGAAAACCAGGCCATTGCTTTCGATCTGGCGAACATGCGCACCGAAATCGATGCTGCCCGGCTGCTTGTCTGGCGTGCCGCCTGGATGGGACGCAACAACAAAGCATTTGACGCTGGAGAAGGCTCGATGTCCAAGCTCAAAGCCAGTGAAGTCGCCGTGATGGCTACCGAACGCGCTGTGCAAATACTCGGGGGCGCCGGATACTCGCGCGACCACCCCGTCGAGCGCATGTACCGCGATGCGAAGATCTACACGATCTTTGAAGGCACATCGGAGATCCAGCGATTGGTGATCTCGAGGGCGATCTCCGGCGTAGCGATCCGCTGAGTCACGTCGCACTCATCATGATCGGCTGCCAGAGCAGCACAAAACCATTGATCAGAATAATCGCGAAAATGTTGACCCAGAATCCCGCCCGGACCATGTCACTGATCGTGATGTAGTCCGATGCGAACACCGCAGCGTTTGGCGGCGTAGAGATGGGCAGCATGAAGGCACAACTCGCTGACAATGCGACCACTGCCATGATCGAGTACGGATCCACCCCGATACCGAGCGCGAGGCCGATACTGATCGGTATCAACATGTTCGCTACCGCGGTGTTCGACATGATTTCGGTCATAAAGAGCACGATGATGCTCAGCGAGACGATGATGAGCATGAACGGGAGTGACGCAAGTCCGCCCAGCAGTTCACCGAACCAGCCTGTGAGGCCGGAGTCCTCGAAAGCCGCCGCGAGCGACAGGCCGCCCCCGAATAGCAGCAGCAAACCCCAGGGGAGCAGCTTCATGTCTTCCCAGACAAGGAGCCCACCACTCGCTTGCCGGGCGGGCAGCAAGAACATGGCCACAGCACCGATCATCGATATCGACGTATCGGAAAGCTGCAGCACCGCAGGCAGGAATCCGCTGCTGATCCACAGCAAACCCACAATCGAGAAGATCGACAGAACCGCCTTCTCCTCGTACGACATGCGCCCGAGTTGTTTGAGCTGCTCGCGCGCGAAGTCTGTCGACACAGTCGCCGTCGAAGACACCTTCCGGCACACGACCCGAGTCAGATAGAAGTACAGTGCCACCAGCATCAGACATGCCAGGGGTGCGGCGAAGAAGAACCACTCGGCGAAAGAGATGGTGCGACCGAGGCTCTGCTCAGCGACAGCCGCGAAAACCGCGTTGGGCACTGAACCGATGAGCGTTGCCAGACCACCAATGGATGCCGCGTACGCCACCGAAAGCAAAAGCCCTTTGGCGTAGCGCCGTAAGGTCTGCTCGTCGTAGACCTCTTTCTCGCGCAACTCCGCAATCAGCGCGAGAGCGATCGGCAGCATCATCAGTGCGGTTGCTGCGTTCGAGATCCACATCGACAGGGCAGCGGTGGCCAATATGACGCCCAGCATGATTCGCTGGCCGCCGCTGCCGACCATCGTGATGATCACCATCGCGATGCGCTTGTGCAGGTTCCACTTCTGGATGGCGAGCGCGATGGTGAATCCGCCCATGTACATGAAGACAAGGGGATGGGCATACGCGGCGGTAGCAGTCACCTGATCAGTGCCACCCAGTATGGGGAGCAGAAAAATCGGCATCAGCGATGTCGCCGGAATCGGCAATGCCTCCGTGATCCACCAGGCAGCGACCCACAGGGTGACTGCCAGTACGGCACGAGGCGCGTCGTCGAGCCCGGTCAACGCAGGGATGAAGTAGGCACCCGCGAACAGAGCGGGGCCCAGCACAAGCCCGATCCGTCCCCGGGTGAACGTCGGCGACGAGTGCGTCTTGGCAGGCCTATCAGACATCGTGGCTAGGCTCATGTGAGCTCCTAAAGCGTGCAGCGTTGGTGAGTGATAAGCCCCACCCTGACGCAGCCCCTATGAGGCACACCACACTCTTGCCCGATGCCTTACATTCCCTTAAGACGATCGCGTACCCACCTGGATCTTCGCGGGAGTCCTGGTTATGTAACGTAGTCATGGGCAGTATCCACGTCACCTTGGGCGGGAAGAGAACCTTCGTGCGAGTCGCGGTCGTTGAGGACGACGATGGCGTCGGCGATGCGCTTGTCGACGCTCTTACTGCGCGCTCGCACAATGCCACGCGGATGCAGCGCGGTGAGGATTTACTCCTCCATCACAAAGGATTTGACGCTGTTCTCCTCGATCTGGGGCTCCCAGACGCTGACGGTCTGGTCATACTGCGGAATCTCCGCGCCGTCAGCGACGTGCCGGTGATCATCCTTACTGCACGGGACGACGAGCGTTCCGTGGTGCGCGGCCTGCGCATCGGTGCGGACGATTACCTGGTTAAGCCGCCCAGACTCAACGAACTTGTGGCCCGGCTTGAGGTGGTCACGAGACGTCGAAGATCCGAGCCTGACATTGCTCCGGAATTCGTTACTGTTGACGATGTCCGGGTTGACTTCACAGCACGGGTGGCGACGGTCGCAGGGGAGGACGCCGGACTGACATCGAAGGAGTTTGACCTCCTTGCCGCGCTCGCCGGACGACCTGGAGAAGCCGTCAGTCGGCAGCAACTCATGGACGAGATCTGGGGCGACGCGTATGTTGCGATTTCGCGAACGCTCGACGTCCACATGAACGGATTGCGATCCAAACTCAATAGGCCCGGATTAATCGCCACGATCCGGGGTTACGGTTACCGGTGGGGACACTAAGTTGCGGACGCGTGTGCTCGCAGTGTTGCTCATGTTCGCGGCGACGGCAGTCCTCTCCTTCGCCATCCCCCTGGCATTTACTGCTTCAGACGCACGAACGCACGAACTGATGCTGAGCAGGACCGCGGTCCTGGACTATTTCGCCACCCTGGCGCACCCGGAGTTTTTCACGGGCGACGCGGATTACCTGAGGGGTGAGATAGACGACTACCACCACCTCTTCGGTGAGGCTGTGCTGATCGCCGACGCGGCGGGAGTACCGCGCTACGCGTCAGGGCTCGACCTGGCCGATCCGAAGGTGAGCGCCGCTATCGACGCCGCCCGCCGCAACGAGCAACTACCAGTCCCCACCAGGCTTAGTCCCTGGAGTGCTGAGGAAATGCTGCTCGCCCGCCCGATAGGTACTGGCGTTCACTCGGAGGGCGTCGTTGTCCTCTCGGTCTCGACAACGCGAGCGCAGAGCGATATCGCCCGAACGTGGGGGCTCATTGCCGCCACATCAACGGTCGCGCTGGCGCTGGTCGTCGCCCTCGCGCACGTCCTGACACGATGGGTGCTGCGCCCGCTAGATGCGCTGTCATCGGGAGTAGCTTCTCTTACTCGCACTCTCCCGAAAACAGAAGAACCCGCCCCGCTCACCGACCACTACACGGGGCCGCCAGAGATTCGTGACCTCGCCCGCTCATTCGACGCCATGACGCACTCGGTGCTGAACTCAGCATCCGCCCAGCGACAGTTGATCACCGACACTGCGCATAAATTGCGAAACCCACTCGCCGCGCTGCAGATCCGGCTGGACATGCTCACATCTGATGCCCCAGAAACGGCGCTGCCCTCGCTGGATCGCGCCGCTGCGGAAGCGCAGCGCCTGCGCTCCCTGCTCGACGGCATGCTGAAGCTCGCGGCCGCAGGAGTGCCGGAGCGGTTTGAACTTGCCGTCGCGGGATCCGGCAAAGCTGCCACCTGTGATGCGGTACTTGTCGCTGCCGAGAGAGCGGACGCGTGGGGAGCGGCTTTCGCTGCTGCGGACATGCCCCTCACGACAGAGTTCAGCGAACCGCATTGTGAGGTGGCAATCGACGAAGCATCTCTCGAACAAATTCTGGACGCCGCCCTGAGCAACGCGCACAGTTACGCCGGAGCGGGTGCGAAGGTGACGATCACGGTGGGAAATGTCGGGGAGCACATCGAAATCAAGGTCACCGATAACGGGCCCGGTGTCCCCCCGGGCGAGATCGACCGACTCACTGAGCGCTTCTACCGGGCCACAACTCAAGGTCAGTCCGGCACCGGGCTGGGTCTGTCGATTGCGCATGCGCTCGCGGCCGCGCATCTGGCTACTCTGCGCGTGCGCCCGGCACAGCCGCACGGGTTAAGTGTGGTTCTCGAGGTTCCCGCCGTGCAGCGAATCCAGGGACAGGGTGGATGACGATTGCTCACGAGACGAATGTTCCTCCTCCTCGTTGGGGCTGCGGCGGCCGGCTGTGCGCAAGGTGAAGGACCTCAGCAGCTACGTCTGGCGTCTGGAGAATCCGCTGGGACGTATTTCCAGTTCGCGCGGCTGCTCGCAGCCGCATCTGAAGGTTCACGGATTCGAATAGAACCAATCGAGACTGATGGTTCTCGAACGAACATTCGCTTACTACTCGACGGTGCAGCTGATCTAGCCCTGAGCCACGCTGACGCGGTCGCCCACGACACTGATTTCGCTGAGCATGGGCTGGCTGCGATCGGCCGCGTCTACGAGAACTACCTCCAGCTAGTTGTTCGTGCGGACTCAGAGTATTCGGAGCTTATCGATTTGCGTGGCCGTCGCGTTGTGCTCGGCGCGCCGGGTTCTGGAGTCGCGGCAGTCACTGCGCCCCGGCTGTTGAGTGCGGCCGAGATGACGGAAGAGGTAGACGCCCGCTACATGAACCTGACCGACGCCATCGCCTCGCTGGAACGTGGCGACATCGACGCGCTCATCTGGGGCAGCGGATACCCCACACCTGCCCTTGCTCGCCGTAGCTTCCGTTTCCTTTCGCTGGCCCCTAACATCGAGGCGCTGCAGAGTGCCTATCCCGGGCTATACGACCATGTGCAACTTCCAGGGACGACCATTGACACGGTCGGTGTCGCGAATCTCTTACTCACTCGTCGCCACTTGCCTTCCGAGGCCGCGTCGGAGCTCGTTCACATCCTTGTGAACAGGGCAAGTGATCTGATACCCGCCCACGCTTTAGGCACGCAGTTTCTCGATATTCGATCATTGATTGGCACGCGGCCGGTCCCTCTGCATCCAGGTGCCGCGGAAGCGTACCGGAGTCTGCACGGGTGACGGGCAGACGCCTTAGTGCAAGGGCTAGCTGAGTTGGAGCTCTGCGACCGCAGTGCTCAGAACTGAGCCGTTGAGATCCAGATACAGTTCGCGCTCTGTGATGGAGAGCGTAAAAGTGTTGCGGCGTTCGATCGCGGCGACCGCCGCATCGATGAAATGGCTATCGAAACTGTAGACGGGAATCTCCTCGGCCTTATGAATCCCTTTCCCCACGAGTTGCATGCGCACCTTTTTCGGGTCCCGGTGCGTGTACACGGCAGCACGGCCGGCAAGCTTGCTGCCACGATGCACGCGGTCCGCGTCGGGAGCTCCGACCTCGATCCAGGCAGTGATGCGTCCAGTGAGATCTCGAACCAGAACAGCTGGTTCGCCGGTCGACGACACTCCGCCCTCACTGAACGCGATGCCTTCCTGATACTCGAGAAGGTAGGCCAGTAAGCGCGTGAGCATGAAGTCGGAAGTCTCCGACGGATGACGTGCGACCCGCAGATCCAGATGTTCGTAGACACCGCGGTCGACGTCGGCGAGGTCGACCGCGAAGCTGAACATCGTCGCACCGAGGGCCATGACGCTCAGCTTACGGAAGTTTCACTGCTGCTCCGGTCCAGACACGGCCCCGTATGTGCGCTCTGCGACATCGTGAAACAACTTCTGTGGGTGCGCATCGCCGCCGAGCACTTCCAGCAGGACTCGTGCACTCGCGGCGATCGTGTGGACAGGTTTGTCGATGGGGTAGTTGGAAGCCCACATCGTCCGGTCTGACCCAAAGCTGTCGTGCAGGTGACGAATGAGCGGGGCCGATCGATCGACGACTTTCGGTAGCTGCGCGACATCGATCGGGCGGCGCGGGTCCCCACCGAGCAACGGCATTCCCAGCCCGGAATGCTTCGCCACAACATTCGGCAACTGTGCGAGCGCTGCGATGTCGTCCCGCCACTGCGCGAACAGCGAGGACCGGTCGCGAACTGTCGTACCGGTGTGGCTTCCGCGTGGGCCGAACAGCCCTACCGGGGTGGCGTAGTGGTCGAGAACGAAGGTGGTTTGCGGATATTCGCGGGCGAGCACAACGGCGTCGGGAAGCTGATGCGAATACAGCCACATTTCGAAGCTGAGATTTCGATCCGCGAGCGCCGCAAACCCGCGCAGAAATGATGGGTCGCAGAGAACTCCCGGACGGGAGCAAAAGTCGCGCACCGCCGGGTCAGGGTGGTTGCTTGCCGAGAATCGGACGCCGCGCACTAGGGGGCTCACAGCGATATGCGCGTCGAGCACGTCACCGGCATCTTCCCACCGTGGGTCGGCGTGCACAACGATCGCCCCAAGCTGTGGAAACCCGTCCTGACCGAAAGGAAGCGCTGCCACCCAACGGGTTTCGCCAACACCACCCAAATGGCCGGAAGCTTGCCACGCGGCCTCGATATGCACCACAGAGGTCACCGGCAACTGCCCGGCGTCCCGCTGGTAATCACTGGGCAGGTAGGGCTTCATGGCGTGGTGGGGATGCCCGATGAACTCGCGATCAGACCGCGGGGCAGTCCAGCGAAGTGCGCGCGGTATCTGCGGGAGGGGACGAAACAACCGTGCCTTTCGGGTGGTGTGCCGGGGCGTTGTGTAGGGGTCCCACTGGTGAATGTGCGGGTCGATCATGGCTACGGGCCACGGCGAATTCACAAACAACTCCCTCTTAGACGGTGTCTGTCGTGCCGGTTCATCGTGTCATGCACCTTCTGTGCGCGCGATGACATGCACCGCGGTCGCTTTCATGGCGGCAGTAACACGTGAGCCGGGCGCGAGCCCAAGTTCGTCACACGCTGGGCGGGTGATGTAGGCCGTTAACGGCACACCGGCGTCGAGTTCTACCCGCTGCAACGGCCCCTCAGAGACAACTGAGCGCACCAGCGCGGGGATGTGGTTGCGTGGGCTCGCACGGTGCGGCTCGGTCGCCTCCAGGGCCACGTCCTCGGCCCGTATACAGGCAAGGACGCGGATACCGACGGCAAGATCACCAGGATCTAGCGCAGTAAGTGTGCCCGACGACAAACGAATGTGCACCACCCCGTCGCCATTGCCTTCAACGGTGCCAGGCAAGACATTTTCGACGCCGACAGCTTCAGCAACATGTGGCGTCGCGGGTTGTGAGAAGACGCTTTCGACTGGCCCCTGCTGGTGGACGTGGCCGTCAACGAGAACGACGATCCTGTCGCCGAGGGCTAGCGCTTCGGTGCGGTCGTGCGTGACCAGCAGTGTGGGCGTACCGGTTGCCACCAGAATCGAGCGAAGTTCAGTGCGCAGACGCGCGCGCGTGGGTCCATCAAGCGCCGAGAGCGGTTCATCCAGTAGTAACAGCCGAGGATCTACGGCGAGCGCGCGGGCAAGTGCGACGCGCTGAGCTTCCCCGCCGGACAACTCCGAGGTCGCGCGCCCGGAGAGATGCGTAGCGCCCGCTGTAGCCAGCGCACTGTCAGTGCGAGTTCTGCGCTCACCGCGAGGGACCCCGACAAGTCCATATGCCACATTGGCGTCCACACTCAGGTGGGGGAAGAGTGCATGGTCCTGGAAGAGATAACCCACACGCCGGTGCCTGGGCCGTACTTGGCGGCGGCCGTCGTTCCATACTTCCGAGCCAAAGGCGATCCGGCTCGGGGGTGCAGGTTTCTCCAGTCCTGCAACACACCTCAGCAGTGTCGTTTTCCCTGCGCCAGATGCGCCGAAGAGAACGGTGACAGGCGCGGCGGAATCCATCGGCAGTTCCAGGTCCACGTCGAGCAAACGGTGGCGAACACGGATGGTCAGGGCCGGGGCCATGCGGGCCTGCCTCTCCGGTTGATCGTGTACGTCGCGACAAGTACGACAAGTGAGAACAACAGCAGCACAAAGCTCGTTCGCGCCGCGGTTGCATGATCAAAGGCTTGCACACTGTCGTAAATCGAAATGGCGACCGTCCGTGTCTGGCCAGGGATGTTGCCTCCGACCATAAGTACCACCCCGAACTCGCCGATGGTGTGTGCGAACGTCAGCACTACCGCGGTAACCAGCCCCGCACGGGAGAGCGGCAGCACTACTTTGACGATGGTCGCCGGCCACGTCCGGCCCAGCACTGTTGACGCCTCGAGCAACCGCCGGTCAACTCCTGCGAAAGACGCCATCAGCGGCTGCACAGCAAACGGCAGACTGTGCAGGACCGAGGCGATAAGCAAACCGTTGAAGGTGAAGACCAGTGGTGAGCCCGTCAGCTCGATCCACCACCGCCCTATCGGAGAGCGGTTGCCGAGGGCGACGAGAAGGTAGAAGCCCAAGACCGTCGGCGGTAGTACGAGAGGCAGCGCGACAACTGCCTCCACGACCACCGTCCATCGCCTGCGCGAGTACGCTAGCCAGGCCGCCAGCGGAATCCCCGTGAGCAGCAAGACAACCGTGGTAGCAGCGGCAAGGCGCAGGCTGAGTACTACCGCGTCCCAATCCACGTCCGTCAGCCTTCACCGTCGGGTGGGGAGAACCCATATCTCGACAGGATCTCCTGCCCGGCCGGGGAGGTCAGGAAATCCGCGAAAATGTGCGCGCTTTCGGACGCACGGCTCAGGACCACGCCGCCCTGATTCAGCCGCGGAAAGTCATCCAGAGGTACTTCACTGAACGCGCCAACGTCACGCAGTCCGGGAGATAGTGCCAGGGAGAGAGCGATGATTCCCGCATCAGCGTTCCCTGTTTGCGCGAACTCGGCAGCCTGCGCGATATTCTCGCCCAATACCAGTTTGCCCTTCAACTCTTCCAGCACGCCCGCGGTTCGCATCGCAGCCTCGGCGGCCTGCCCGTAGGGTGCGTGCTGCGGATTAGCGATCGCGACGGTCTTCACGTCGTCCTTAACCAGCCCCGAGACGCCCGCTGTGGGGTCTGCAGGCGACCCATCAGCCGCCCACACCACTAGGCGCCCCGTCGCATAGCCGAAGACGTCAGCTGGGTCCGCGAAGCCGCCGTCGGCGAGAGCTTCCGCAAGCGTGATATCCGCTGACAGGTACACATCGAACGGTGCGCCGTTGCGTATCTGCTGGACGAAGTTGCCGGACGAGCCGTAGGAAACGGAGATCTGCCAGCCGTCGTGTTCGGCTTCGAAGGCATTGATGATCTCGTCGAGGGCGAACTTCAGATCGGCCGCGGCCGCCACAGCGACAGTCTGGGTTTCCTCATCGGGATCGCCAGGCGCGCCGCACCCGGCTATCGCGACCATCACCAGAGAGAACGCTAGGACGAATCGTCGCAACATCAACCCGCGCTCTCTGTCTCGATGATGGCGTTTGTGGCCTTCACGACGACCGTCGCCGCCACTCCGGGTTGCAAGCCCATTTCTTCGGCGGCGTCGCGGGACATCAGCGACGTCAGACGGAATCGGCCGGCGGTCACCTCCACTTGAGCCATGAGCCCGTCCTTCTGCACCTCAGTCACGATCCCTCTGATGCGGTTGCGCGCGGATACCCGCCCACCGCCACTGCCGCTGCTCGCGCGTTCACGCGCAAACGCCGCGATCTCGGCGCCATCGATCACCTGACGGCCCGCTCCATCGGCGTCGGCCACAAGGAGTTTCTGCGCCACCCACCGGCGCACGGTATCGTCGCTGACCCCGAGGAGGTCAGCGGCTTGACTCAGACGGAATTGCGGCACAGAAGGCAGCATACATACCGCAATAGCGGAATTATAGGCTGCTGGAACCCGAATACTAGGACTGGTCTAATAACCAGCTGTCGCACCCTGTTGTCTGACTTGGATCAAGCCCCTGCGCTGCTGCGGCGGCCCGTGCACGCCCCAGATTCCACTCGAGAACGTCATCCGACAAGTTCGGCGGAGCACTGACAATGCACGTGGCAAGCTCACGGGGGAGCCCTGCAACGATGGCGGGGGTGGCGTCGGGGCCCAGTCTGCGCAAATAGTGGGTGTCGATCTTTCCAGTCTCGTTGTAACGGTCAATGTTCCGCTGAGCCACGAAGGCTTCGGGGTTGATCAGGCCGATCGCCAGGATGAAAAGTGCAGCCGAGAGCAGCGCGCCGCGGGGAATCCAGCGCCCGTGGCGCACGATTCCGGCCGTGAGCACGAACACGAGCAGTAGACCCATCCAGAATTCGAAGGCGATAACAAGTACACGCAACACGGTGAATCCGTACGCCTCCTGGTACACATACATTCGCAGCAGTGCTGAACCGACAACAGCAAGTGCAAGTACACAGAGGAGCCCCAGCGAGACATTCAGCAGAAGGCGGTCATTCGCCGTCACTCGCGGAGCTTTCCTGGCCGCAAGCGCAACGGTGACGAGCGTCAGGAATGTCACCGCGACAAGCTGACCGAACCCCTGATGCACGTACTCGGCGTACGTGAGTCCGGTAGTCCGCTGAACATAGTCGTGGCCACCCCACATCGCGGACGCTTGTGCCGCGAGGAAAACACCGAAGATGGCGATCACCAGACCCAGCGGGACGAGCCATTCAAACCGGCGGTGCACTGGTCTGCCTGACGTCATCGCCGTGTTGTTGACAGGCGGAGGATTGATCGCGACATATGTTGCGGCGAGTACAGTGCCGCCGACGAAGAATCCAACGAATGATCGGTAGACAAAGCCGTCCGCGTTCACATCCGGGATGAGCTGGTCCGCCCACGAACCAAAAATCGCATCTCCGGAAGCGAAGAGCCCGCCGAAGATCACCAGGGCCGCAACCGAAATCACGACCGTGCGGAGCACCGGCCAGATGATCGAATGACGCGACAATGCAGACATCGAACGGCCGAGCAACGGGAGCCCCCGGAGAGCCGCAACCGGCCAGGAGGCCGCCGCAAGCACTGTCGCAGCAACAGCGCGTGCTCCTGTGAGCGCAGACATAGTCAGAACCACCACGATGAGCACTGCGAGCACGGACAACCAGTCGGCATCGCGCAGAACCAGCAATGACCCCAAACCAGCGCTAACCAGTGCGAGTGCCATCGTCCAGGGCGCGCGTTTGCGCACGGACGCGGCAAACACCACGCCGCCACAGACAAAAAGTACGAGCAGCGCTCCAAGGCCGATGTTGTTGCGTTCCGGCAGGATCAGGGCAGCGAGCACGCCGACACCCACACACCCCAGGACGAGGTCGGGACGCGCTTTCTGATTGCGTTCTGGCCAGGCATTTCCAAACAATTGGGCGACTGGCGAGTCCGCAGGGGGCGTCGGGGCTGAACTTCGGGCTGGCGGTGGTTCGGCCACAGCCGCTGAACTTGCGTGGGGCACGGAATTCTCTTTCGTGGGTTCTGAGACAGAGGCAGGGGAGGGCACGGTCGGAAGGACGGCTCGCAGGTGTGCACCCGAATCGGCGGGAAGCACTGAAATCGATCCGCCGTGGAGTTCGCACACCCAGCTGGCGATCGCCAGACCAAGTCCGGTACCGCCGCCGGAGTCACTCCATGAGCCGAACCGCGTGAAGACACTCTCAGCGCGGTCAGCGGGAATGCCGGGCCCCTCGTCGAATACTTCGAGCGCCCACCGCTGGGTGTCGAGGGCGCCGCCACGTACGGTGACGGTGCCTCCGACCGGTGAGTGCCGTACTGCGTTGTCGAGCAGGTTCGCGATCACCTGAGCCAGGCGGCCAGCATCGGCGTAGATCTCCGCTTGGGCAGCGTCTACGGACACGTCAAACCGAATGTACCGCCGGTCCGCACCTGCGGCGTTCGCTTCGCGGACTCCCTGATCGATGAGCTCCGCGAGATCAATGCGGGAGAGAGTCAACGGCGTGACTCCACCGTCAACTCGACTCAAATCGAGCAGATCGGATACGAGCGCGCTGAGGCGCTCAGCTTGGGCGAGAGCTGTCCGCAGGCTTTCCGAGTCCGGCGAGATGACCCCGTCAACCAGGTTCTCCAGCAACGCTTGCTGGGCGGTCAACGGGGTGCGCAATTCATGCGAAACTGTCGCCACAAGCTGACGCCGCTGCTGGTCAGAAGCCGAAAGGTCCGCTGCCATCGTATTGAAAGCCCGGGCAAGTTCGCCGACTTCGTCCCGTGACGTCGTCGTGACTCGGCTGGAGTAGTCACCCGTCGCCATTACGGATGCTGCGGCCGTCATCTCGCGCAACGGCGAAGTCATACCGCGGGCCAGCCATTGCGTCACCGCAAGCGCGACAGCCACTGTGACCGGCATTGTCAGCCAAGCTGGGACACCGGCCCGGCTGCCTGCCTCAGAAACGAGCACTGCGGCAACAACGCTCGATGCGACGAGAATTCCTAGCTTGACCTTGATCGAGCGGAAACCGTCGAGCGGCCGGTCCGGGTTCACTGTGCCACCGCCAGCGCATAGCCGACCCCGTGCACAGTCCGGACGCGGTGGGCCCCGATCTTCGCACGCAACGTTTTGACGTGACTAGCCAGCGTCCGAGTGCCCGACGAGTCAGGCCATCCCCACACCTCGCGCATCAAATCGTCATGTGAATGAACCTTGCCCGGTTGCTCCGCGAGCAAAGCAAGGAGGTCGAACTCGATCGGCGTGAGGTGCACCCTTGCACCGTCGATCGTCACTTCGCGGGTACTGCGGTCGAGGGTGAGGGCATCGAAAGAAATCCGGCTCGCGCCGCTTGCGGCAAGTTCGCGCGCTCTTTCCACGCGGCGCAGCAGTGCGTTCACCCGCGCCACGAGTTCGCGCATCCGGAAGGGCTTCGTCACGTAATCATCGGCCCCCACGCCGAGGCCAACCAGAAGATCGGTCTCCGCATCACGGGCAGTCAGCATCAGCACCGGAACCGGCCGCGCCGCCTGAATCCGCCGGCAGACCTCGAGCCCATCGAACCCCGGAAGCATGACGTCTAACACGACGACGTCCGGCTCATGAGCATCGTGCGCCAGCACCGCTGCAGGGCCGTCGAACGCTTGAATGACACGGAAACCTTCCGCCGTGAGGCGATCCGCTAAGGCCTGACTGATCGTGGGGTCATCCTCAACGACGAGGATGGTCGAAATCGTCATACCGAGAGCGTATGCGCGCGCGCCTGCAGGTTATGGGCACGCCGTGTGGAGATTCTGTGAAGCAATCCGCCACTTGGAGTCCCGGTCTCCGCACGATTCACGAGACGGCCAGCATTAGCGCCAGCACAGCCCCGCTCGCTGCTAGCGTCCAACCGAGGGTCCCCGCGAGGAACGCCCACGCGGCTGTGTTGATTCGCGCCGTAGAACGTCTCGCCGCGTACACTCCGGCTGCCGCGACGACTAGTGGGGCCACCAGCATCAGGTACCACGGAACCCACACGTCAAGCAGGTACATCCCACGGAAGAGGCCTGCCCACACGAATGCGCCCGCAACGAACCCGGCAATGGCCTGGCTCGCGTGGCCTGTGGCTGTGAGAGCTTTCGATCTGCCAGGTGCTTGCGCTCTGGACGGGTCTCGTGGCGTACTCACGGTCCCAACTGTATGTGCTGTGCGTTGAGCCGCGCGGCCTGCCGCGTGAGGTAGTCGCGTTCGGCGACGCTGGAGGCCAGCCGAGCAGCTCCCGCATAGAGCCGTGCCGCGGTCACGGGATCACCGTCGCGCTCGTGCAGATACGCCGCTACAGCGTTGTAGCGAGGAAGGGCGGGGTCGAGTTCCGCAAGGGCGGCCAGCCCTGCGCGTGGTCCGTCCGCCTCGCCGACCGCCACAGCCCGGTTGAGGCGGGCCACTGGACTGCCGGTGAGACGCACCAGTTCGTCATACCACTCAACAATCTGCACCCAGTCAGTCTCCTCGGCAGTCTGGGCGTCAGCGTGGAGTGCAGCGATGGCGGCCTGAGCCTGGAATTCGCCAAGCCTGTCGCGGTTCAGAGCCGCCTGGAGCACGTCGACGCCCTCCGCGATCATCCGTGTGTCCCATAGGCTTCGGTCCTGCTCGGCAAGAGGTACGAGGCTGCCGTCCGAGCGTGTGCGTGCCGGGCGCCGTGCGTGGTGCAGCAGCATGAGCGCGAGCAGTCCGGCCACCTCCTCGTGGTTCGTCATTGCTGCCACTTGCCGGGTGAGCCGGATTGCCTCGGCAGCGAGGTCGACGTCTCCGGAGTACCCCTCGTTGAACACCAGGTAGAGCACGCGCAGCACGGTAGCGACGTCGCCAGGCTGGTTGAACCGGACGCCCGCGACGGTCCGTTTCGCCCGGCTGATGCGCTGGGCCATCGTCGCCTCTGGCACGAGGTAGGCCTGCGCGATCTGACGCGTAGTCAGGCCGCCGACCGCACGAAGCGTCAGTGCGACCGCCGAAGCGGGAGTGAGGGATGGGTGTGCGCACAGAAAGTACAGCTGAAGCGTGTCGTCTGCCGCTGCGCCCGGGACCGGGCTGGGCTGACCCTCAACGAGCACCTCGCGCCGCCGCCTAGAGGTACCGGCGCGAGCGGCGTCGACAAACTTACGCCAGGCAACTGCGACCAGCCAGCCCTTGGGGTCGCGAGGCGGATTGCCCGGCCATACCCGCAAGGCCTCCACCAGGGCGTCCTGCATGGCGTCCTCGGCCGCCGCGAAGTCAGCTCCGCGGTGGACGAGGACGCCGATCACAGCGGGAGTGAGGGCCCGTAGCAGGGTCTCGTCCACCGACCGTCACTCCGTAATGGTCGGCGGCGCGGCCAGAAACGGGCGCACCTCGAGCCATTCGTGGATCGGTTTCCCACCGGCACCCGGGGCCGCCGACAACTCGCCAGCCAGTTCGACCGCCCGCTCGTAACTCTCGACGTCGATCACCATCCAGCCGGCGATCAAGTCCTTGGTCTCAGCGAACGGGCCGTCAGTGACAGGCGGCCGCCCGTCACCGTCATAGCGGACGAACGTACCCTCCGGGGACAACGCCTGGCCGTCGACGAACTCGCCCGTGCCCTCGAGCCGGTCGGCGAAGTCCTGCATGTACTGCACGTGGGCTGCCACTTCATCTGGCGTCCACTGGTCCATCGGCACGTCATTGACCGGCGCCGGCGCGCCACGGTAATGCTTCAGCAGCAGGTACTTGGCCATCATGTTCTCCTTAGTGCGGTACGGCCCATTGTGGCCGCGTTCACCCCAGGGACGAAGCTGTGTGGGGGTTCTCGACATCCCATCACAACAATTTTCTGGCGAAACTTGGACTAGCCACGATTATGCGGTCGGTCCGAAGGATGTCCGGCGCGACAAAGCTAGGCAACGCGCGCGAGGACATGGGACGATTCACGAGTGACGAGCACACCTGCCTCGGCGCAGTACTTGCGAGACCTCGCGCTGCTGCGACGCGTTCGCGACCGGATCGACCGGGAATACGCGCAGCCCCTTGACGTGGAAGCGCTTGCCCGCGATGTCCACATGTCGGCAGGCCACCTCAGTCGGCAGTTCCGGGCCGCGTATGGCGAATCGCCGTATTCCTACCTGATGACACGGCGTATCGAGCGGGCAATGGCTTTTCTTCGCCGTGGCGACCTCAGCGTCACCGAGGTCTGCTTCGCAGTTGGCTGTCAGTCACTGGGAACTTTCAGCACGCGATTCACGGAACTAGTCGGCGTGCCGCCGAGTGTTTATCGGCGAGAAGCGGCAACCGAGACCGCGGGGATTCCGTCATGCGTCGCGAAACAAGTCAGCAGACCGATCAGGAATCAAGAAGCGAGGGTGTCGCCGGCGAACTTAAAGTGACTGCCATGGACATCACAATCAACGCAAGTTTTCTTCCCCACACCGATCCTGACGCCTCGCTGGCGTTCTACTGTGACGCCCTCGGCTTCGAGGTCCGTAAAGACGTCGGGTACAACGGAATGCGCTGGATCACCGTCGGCCCCCCGCAGCGGCCCGACATGAACATCGTCTTGACTCCGCCCGCCGCCGACCCCGGCATTACCGAGGAGGAACGCCGCACCATCTCCGAGATGATGGCAAAAGGCACATTCGGTGCGATCATGCTGGCGACCACAGACGTCAACGGCACCTTCGAGAAAGTTCAGGCAAGCGGCGCGGAAGTAATGCAGGAGCCCACAGACCAGCCGTGGGGCACCCGCGACTGCGCGTTCCGCGATCCCGCCGGTAACACCGTCCGCATCCAGGAAGTTCACTGATCGAGCAGGTGACGCAGCGGAGACCGCGCAGGCCGCATCGCGTTCCAGAGGGAGGCACTATGAGCATCACCACTGAAATGTCAGAACCGCCCGCGCGGCACGCTGCCGACAGCCACGACCTGATCCGCGTGCACGGTGCGCGGGAAAACAATCTCAAAGACATCAGCGTCGAGATCCCGAAGCGGCGACTCACGGTGTTCACCGGCGTCTCAGGTTCGGGCAAAAGTTCTTTGGTGTTCAGCACAATCGCAGCAGAATCCCAGCGAATGATCAACGAAACGTACAGCGCATTCGTGCAGGGGTTCATGCCGACGCTGGGGCGGCCCGAGGTCGACGTGCTCGACGGACTGACCACTGCGATCATCGTTGACCAAGAGCGAATGGGCGCAAACCCCCGCTCGACAGTCGGCACCGTCACTGACGCCAACGCGATGCTGCGCATCCTCTTCAGCAGACGCGGACAGCCTCACATCGGCTCTCCGCAAGCGTTCTCCTTCAACGTCGCGTCGATCAGCGGGGCTGGCGCAGTGACCCTCGAAAAAGGCGGCGAGACGGTAAAAGAGCGCCGCACATTCAGTGTCACCGGCGGCATGTGTGCCCGCTGCGAAGGCCGAGGGAAGGTCACCGACTTCGATCTTTCCGCCCTCTACGACGAGAGTCTCTCGCTTAACGAGGGTGCGCTGACAATCCCCAACTACAGCATGGACGGGTGGTACGGCCGCATCTTCCGCGGCTGCGGGTTCTTCGACCCGGACAAGCCGATCCGCAACTTCACTAAGAGGGAGCGCTCAGCCCTCCTGTACAAAGAACCCACCAAGATCAAAGTCGACGGCGTGAACGTCACGTACGAGGGCCTGATTCCGCGAATTCAGAAGTCCTTCCTTTCCAAAGACCGGGAAGCGATGCAGCCCCACATCCGGGCCTTCGTCGACAGGGCTGTCACCTTCACCACCTGCCCAGAGTGCGACGGCACGCGACTGAGCGAGCTGGCCCGATCGTCGAAGATCAACGGGCTCAGCATCGCTGATGCGTGCGCGATGCAGATCAACGACCTCGCCGTGTGGGTCCGCAGCCTGAACGAACCCTCCGTGGCGCCGCTCGTGACGGCGCTAGGGGACACCCTCGAATCGTTCGTCGAAATCGGGCTCGGTTACCTCTCCCTCGAGAGACCGTCGGGCACACTTTCGGGAGGCGAGGCGCAACGCGTCAAGATGATCCGGCACCTCGGATCCTCCCTCACTGACGTCACCTACGTATTCGACGAGCCGACGATCGGACTGCACCCGCACGACATCCAGCGGATGAACGACCTGCTGCTGAGGTTGCGCGACAAGGGCAACACCGTCCTCGTCGTCGAGCACAAGCCCGAAGCCATCGCTATTGCCGACCATGTCGTCGACCTCGGCCCGCACGCCGGTACTGCTGGCGGTGAGGTGGTGTTTGAGGGCACGGTGGACGGACTGCGGGCCAGCGATACTCTCACCGGCCGCCACCTCGACGATCGGGCAACTCTCAAGGACGCCGTGCGTTCGGCTTCCGGCACGCTCGAGATTCGCGGCGCGTCCACCCACAACCTTCACGACGTCGACGTCGACGTTCCGCTCGGGGTGCTGTGCGTGGTCACGGGTGTGGCGGGTTCCGGGAAGAGCTCCCTGATCCATGGGTCAGTCTCAGGCCGCGATGGGGTGGTGACAGTTGACCAGACAGCGATCAAGGGGTCACGACGCAGCAACCCCGCAACCTACACCGGGCTGCTAGAACCCATCCGTAAAGCGTTCGCTAAAGCCAACGGCGTGAGGCCTGCCCTCTTCAGCGCGAACTCCGAAGGCGCGTGCCCCACCTGCAACGGCGCCGGTGTCATCTACACAGAACTCGGAGTGATGGCCACTGTCGAATCACCCTGCGAAGAGTGCGAGGGGAAGCGGTTCCAGGCGTCGGTCCTGGAGTACACACTGGGCGGGCGGAACATCGCTGAAGTGCTTGCGATGCCGGTGACTGAAGCTGAGGAGTTCTTTGGTGATGGCGAGGCACGCACCCCTGCGGCGCATAAGATCCTCGAACGGATGGAGCAGGTAGGACTCGGCTATCTCAGCCTCGGACAGCCACTCACCACGCTGTCGGGCGGCGAGCGGCAGCGCCTCAAGCTCGCCACCCACATGGGTGAAAAAGGCGGAATCTACATTCTCGATGAGCCCACCACGGGCCTGCACCTCGCTGATGTCGAGCAACTGCTGAGCCTGCTTGACCGGCTCGTTGACGCGGGCAAGTCAGTGATTGTCATAGAACACCATCAGGCCGTGATGGCGCATGCGGACTGGATCATCGACCTGGGACCGGGAGCGGGGCACGATGGCGGCCGGATCGTCTTCGAAGGGACACCGCGGGAACTCGTTGATGCTCGATCAACCCTCACAGGCGAGCACCTTGCCGCGTACGTCGGCGCGTGACTGCGCCCCCCTTCCTAGATCCAGCTGCGGGGGTCAACACAACTACACGGGAACGCCGGGTTTGGGGGACATCCGCAGCTGGATTTTGAGGTGCGGTCACAACCGGATCATGGGCATCGGAGAGAGTGGGTGCGCGAGAAGGCGCCGACCAATCATCTTGGCGAGCTTCGGGTGAAATCCCGCGTCCGGATAGGTGTGTAACAGATCCTTGTATGCGCGCCTCGGTATCCCAAAAGCGATGAGACCGAGGGTGACGTCAATAAGGTCTGCCCTGCGCAAGATCTCCACAGGGCTGGTTGCGGGGCCTGCGGGGCGCAACTTGTGGTGGTGCTCGATCATCGCCGCGACCGCAACGCGATGGTGGCCCTGGCCATGCTTGTCGAGCCACTGGTGAGCTAGCGCAACGCTCGGGCCGAGGTAGTCCATGGTGCCCGCTGACCAGATTCCGAGGTCATGAAACGCAAGCGCAGTCAGATACTCTTCCCGCCCGCTCGGCGGGAACGCGCTGTCGGGGCTTCGCTCCCACAACAAATCACACAACCCGAGCACGCGAAGGACATGGTGTGAATACGCGGTGCGGTCAGCGCCCAGCGCCGACGACCAGGGTTCAAGCCGCCACTCGATTTCGCGCTGTGCTTTAAAGTCCATCTGACTCGAGAAATTTCGCGGATACGCGCATACAGCCCAAGCTATCAGGCGGCACCCTCACCGGAAACTCTGCACGTTGTGGTGCTGACTCGCTCTACCCAATCCAGGTGTGCTGCGGGGACGTATGCACCTGGCTGGCCCACAATTTCGTAGTACGGGATTCCTGATGGGTAGACCTTGCGAGGTCCCGCCACCACTATTAGTCCACCGTTGCAACAGGCTCGATAATTCCCGAACGGGGCACCCGCCGGGTCTACCCGGTAGGCCGACCGAGAATTACTGCGACACATGATAAGTCTGCCTATGATCTCGCAACGCGGATGCAAATGCGGTGAATGCCAGCACCGCTGCTGACACCACGATCAGGCCGCCAGCTTCTGGAAGGTAGCGCAACACGCCGCTGAGGACGCCTTCAGCAGACAGAAGCACCCCGGCGGCAAAAACTATGACGCCCGTGGCACCAGTGAGGAGCGCGCGCATCCACTCGGCCTTCGATCCGAAGTCACTCATCAGTCCATAGGCCACGAGACATCCAGCTATCGACAGCCCGACAACTGCAATGAGCACGCCGAACTGCACGAGGCCGCCCGTCAGCACCGCATTCTCCGCAGATCTATCCACAACGAAGACGCTACGGCTAGAGGGAACCGCGCACATCGTCCTCGCGGATGATATTGGACCTGAGGCGTCAGCCTTAAGTATGAGACGAACGGTGGGGCGGTCCCGGGTTTACTCTCGTGCACGCCAGGCGCGCTCAAACGGAAGGCGCCACTCAAGGGGTGCGATCAATTCCTCGATGTTGCTAGGTCCCCACGAACCGGCGTCGTAAGGGTGCACTGGCGGGGGATTCTCTAGGAGCGGCGCGGACACTTCCCACAGCCTCTCGATGCCGCAGGAGGTGGTGTAGAGGGTGCGATCGCCATGCATCGCGTCCAGTATGAGCCGCTCGTACGCCTCGAGCACGTCATCCGCGTCTGCTGTCCCTTCCAGGCCGAATTGCATGCTTTGTTTGTCCAGCAGCATGCCTGGGCCGGGGCGTTTGCCGTAGAACGAGATGGACATTCGTGAATCGTCGGCCAGGTCGAAGGTCAAGTGATCAGGCCCTTGCGTTCCCACGCCGCACCCCGCGGGGAACATGCTGCGGGGCGGATCCCGGAATGCGATAGAGATTATCCGCTGACCCTCAGCCAAGCACTTGCCGGTCCGAAGATAGAAGGGCACTCCCGCCCACCGCCAGTTGTCGATCTCGCACTTCAGGGCAACGAAGGTCTCGGTATCCGAGGTCGCTGAAACGCCGGGTTCCTCACGGTAGCCGCGATACTGGCCACGTACTACATTGCTCGGTTTCAGCGGCAGCATCGACCGGAAGACCTTGTTCTTTTCCTCGCTGATCGGTTCCGGTGCGAGTGCCGTCGGCGGTTCCATCGCCACGAACGCCAAGACCTGGAAAAGGTGCGTCACCACCATGTCGCGGAACGCGCCGGTCGGCTCGTAGAACGCAGCGCGGCCTTCCAGGGAGAGCTGCTCCGGAACGTCGATCTGAATGTGATCGATGAATGTCCGGTTCCATATTGGCTCGATGAACCCGTTCGCGAATCGGAAGGCGAGGATATTCATCGCCGGTTCTTTGCCCAGGAAGTGGTCGATACGGAAGATCTGCGGCTCAGCGAAGGCGGTGTGGATGGCTGCGTTCAAGGCCTTCGCGCTCTGGAGATCAGTGCCGAAAGGCTTCTCCATGATGACCCTGGATCCTTCGACCAGGCCGGCTGCTTCCAGCGTCTGGATAACCGGAATGGCGGCCGCGGGCGGCACACTCAGGTAGTGCAGCAGTCGAGTCGGACCCTCGAGCGCCGCTCGAGCTGCTTTCACCGCCGCGGACAGCGCCTCAGCTCCCTTTTCCTGCGGCACGTAATGCAGTTGTCTTGCGAACTGTTCGAGCTGGTCGTCGTCCGCTGGCCGACTTGAGAACTCGCGACACGCCCTGACCGCTAGTTCGCGAAATTGAGCGTCATCCATGTCCTCCAAAGAGGTGCCGACAATGCGCATGTCAGGTGCGAGCCGCGATATCGCCAAGTGGAACATCCCGGGAAGCAGTTTCCGGCGCGCTAGATCACCAGTAGCACCGAAAAGCACGACAACGTGCGGTTCGGGGCTGGCTCTTTCATCGTCAGGTGTCACGCTGCCATCGTTGCACTTTGCAGCTCGTCCCATGCCCGGAAATGACGCAGTCTCTAGTTGCAGCGGCGCGAGCTTGAAGGTGCTTGAATACAACCATGCTTGCGCGGGATATCGTCGCCGCACTACAGGCCAGCCAGTCAGACGCAGAACTGACGATCATCCGAAAGCGACTCGGCCCGGATGACGAGGCATTCGGTGTCCGTATGCGCATCCTGTTCGACATCGCGAAAGCACACACCGAACTGCCGCTCGCCGAGGTGCAGCGGCTGCTTGAGCACCCTGCATATGAGCCTCGCATGGCCGCTTTCTGCATCCTCGACTTCAAGGCCCGGGCCCGTGCGATCACACCTGAACAGCGGAAAGCTCTGTACGACTGCTACCTCGACAACCATGACCGGATTACTGCATGGGACATGGTTGACCGTGCTGCGCCCCGGGTAGTTGGCGGGTACCTAGCAGGTAAGGACGTCGAGCCGCTTTACGCCCTCGCACGGGCTGACGACCCGCTTCATCGCCGCACCGCCATCACTGCACCGCTGTTCTTCGTCCACGCGGGATCCGATACTGACATTGCTGCTGGTTTTGCGATCGCCGAACTGCTTGCCGCGGACCCACATCCTTTCGCGCACAAGGCAGTTGGAATCTTCCTGAAGCATGCGGGGGAGCGGGATCGTGGTTCTCTGCACCAATTTCTCGACAGGCACGCAGCGTCGATGCCGCGGGCGGCGGTGCGGCTCGCTATCGAGAAGCTCGGGAAAGATGAGCGCCTCCAGTACTTGACCTAGGACTCCCGCCTTGACAGCGGCAATTCACTCCAGTGACGCGAGGAACTCGAGCAGTGCGCCCTGGAACTGTGACTCGTTCTCACGGTGAGGCCAGTGGCCCGCTCCTTCGATGATGAGCGCCGTGGAGCCCTCCCTTAGTCGTGAGGGTGTCGCTTCGACAGCTTCTGCCGGGATGAGGTCCGCAGTGCCACCCACTGCGAGGCCACGCTTATCTATCGTGTGCCCGATGCGTCCAAACTGCCCGTTGAACTGGCGATAGTAGGCGAGTGCGCCGTCGAGGTTGCCGGGTTCAGCGAAGCATTTTTTCGTGTCAGCGAGTGTGCGGTCCCGGGATTCCCCATTCCAGTTCGGCGCCCAGCGCCGGTATTCGTCGCTGATGTACTTGAAGTCCTTGCGCTGCACCCACTGTCGGGCCCAGGGGAGCCGAAGTTCAGCGAAGTGCCGGGCACTCCAGGCAAGACCCAGGCTCGGCTTCATCAGACTCACGTGCGGAATGGCGACAGTCACGATCGCACGCACGCGCTCCGGTGTGTATGCCGCAGCACCGTACGTAAGCAACGCGCCAAAATCATGTCCGACGACAATGGCATCCTCCTCGCCCAAGGCATCGAGCAACCGCGATGTTTCCTGCGCGAGCGTCCTCGGGCGGTAGTCACGGCCTTGTTGCACCGTCGCGGGGTGGTAGCCGCGTAACCACGGGGTGATGACCCGGTACCCAGCAGCTGCAAGCGCTTCAGCCGTCGAAGTCCAGCCGTTCGGGGTGTCCGGGTATCCGTGCCACAGGACGATCAGGGGACCGGAGCCACGGTCGTCGTAGACGAATGTCTGCCCATCGGGCGTGGTGGCCTGCGACCAGTTCATGTCGCGATACTAGTTGCTCGGTATCCGAGTACCGGGGACGGCTCCAGTCAACATATGCGGCGCTACGGGGTGACGTAGGCCTTTTCAAGCTCATCCAGAGACTCTCCGCAGGCGAGCGCGAGCCGCTGCAGGCGCGGCAGAGTGTCTCGGCATCCGACGAAGCCGAAGTTGAGGGTTTCGCCGTAGCTCTCGCACGTGATGTTCAGTGGTCCGCCATGCATCAGGAACGACACTGGATAGACCGAGGTGAGCCGATTGCCCCGAAAGTAGAGTGGCTGCGCCGGACCCGGCACGTTGGAAATGACCACGTTGAAGCTGGGCGGGATGACCCTGCCAAGTCCCATCTTGGCAAGACCAGTCTGAATCATCAGGGGCGAACCAACGTAGGTTGTGTAGCCGATGATCGCGGCGCGGGTCATGTTCTCCATTTGTCGCTTCGCCGCGCTGGTCGACGAGACAACGGCCCGCAGTCGGTCCTCGGCATTGTCGGCATCGGTGCCAAGTGAGGCGAGCATCCCGCCGACCATGTTCCCGCCACCGTCATCGTCCTTTGGCCGGATATTGACAGGCACGAACGCGACCAGGGACTTTTCCGGGAGCGCATCGATGCTCTGCAGGTAAGAACGCAGCCCGCCACCGCATACTGCCAGGACAACATCATTCAGCGTGCAGTTGGCTGCGTCGGCGATCGCCCGCAGACGCGCAAAATCGTATTGCTGGGTGGCGAAGCGCCGGTTGCGGCCAATCCGGCCGTTGAGGATGCTGCGGGGTGCCTGCAGCACAGTGATGATCGGATCGTGTTTGCGGAATCGGGAACGCGCCAGTCTGCCGAGGCCCTTGCCGATATCGCGGGCAGACATCCAATGGCCCGCGACGGCGCTGACAAAGGAGCCCTGGTCCGCTGGCGCGCTCTCGTCTGAAGAATCGCTGACAGGCTTGGTGCGCCGGGGCTCGGGCGGGATCTGAAAGAAGAACGGTTCATCGGGTCCGTCGGGGGTGGTGGAGAAGGAACGCATCAGCATCTTCACGGCGGTATAGCCGTCGACGAGCGAATGGTGCACCTTGGTGTAGATGATCAAGTTGCCTGACTCGTGGCCCTCGATGATGTAGCACTCCCACGGTGGGCGACGGAAATCGAGCGGACGGCTGTGCAGCCGCGACACCAGCACACCAAGTTCGCGTTCGCCGCCCGGAGTGGGCAGCGCTGCGCGGCGCAGGTGGTACATCGCGTCGAATTCGGTGTCCACGACCCACCGGTGCGCCGGGTTCTTCAGGAACCGGGGGGTGGCAAGTTTGCGGTTCCAGGGCGGCTGCGCGGAACTCATTTCCTGGAGCTCGTCGCGGATCTGCCTGCTCATCTCCCCAGCGGTGCCTTTGGTGACCTCGATCTCGATCAGCCCACCAACATGCATCATCGAGTCGGGCGTTTCCATGTACAAGAACATCGCGTCGAGCGGGGACAGCCACTTCGCCATGCCGCTAAGCTACCCTCTACGGCGAGAACTATTCAGCTTTTCTGGGCACCAGCCGCGCCACGTCAGTAGTCCCGCCGGATCTGCGTTACCTCCTGGAGACGACCCAGTTTGTCCGGGTTCCGGATCGCATAGATATGAGTGATTCGACCGTTCTCAACGCTGATGCTGATTGTGGTGTCGAGCTGCCCATTGTGTTCCACGCGCAGGCCAAGGGCGCCGTTCAGCCATATTGATGCGAACTTGGCGTCAGGTGCGAGGGCCGCGAATCTGGTGAGCATCGTCGCAACACGCGTCGCGCCGGTGACCGGTCGTCGCACGGCAGGCGCCAGTCCACCCCCGTCGGCTACGAATACGACGTCTGGGGCGAGCACATCGAGGAGCGCCTGCAGGTCGGCGCTGCGGCTCGCGGCCCAGAACTTTTCCACCACGGCCTGTTGTTCGGCGCTAGTGACATCCATCCGTGGCCGACGGGCGGCGACGTGCGCACGCGCACGGTGGGCGATCTGCCGTGTGGATGCCTGGGTTTTGCCGAGAGCCGCCGCGATCTCCTCGTACGGCACATCAAAAACTTCGCGCAGCACGAAGACGGCGCGTTCCGCTGGTGCGAGTGTCTCCAGCACAGTGAGCATGGCGATGGAAACGCTTTCGGCCAACTCGACATCCTCAGCGACATCGGGGCTGGTCAGCAACGGCTCGGGTAGCCACTCTCCAACGTAGGTCTCACGCTTCCGACTGAGGTTGCGCAGCCGGTCGAGTGCCTGCCGGGTAACCGCCTGAACCAGGTAAGCCCGCGGGTCACGCACAGCCGATTGTTCGGCCCGGGCCCACCGCAACCAGGTCTCTTGCACCACGTCTTCGGCGTCGACGGCAGAACCGAGCATCTCGTACGCGACCGTGAAGAGCAGGCTGCGGTGGGCGACGAACGCGTCGTCGCTCATCTCGCTGACGTTACCTTTCCCGATGGCTGCGCGAGCGGTTTGAGGCCGCACGAAGCCGCCAGACCTTCCGCTTCAATGCCAAGCGCAACATTGTTCCGGGAGTAGAAATTAGCCAGCGCGATAAATGCGGTGAGTTCCAGCAGTGCCGGTGTCCCGAGCGCCTGCAGCAGCCGCGCCGACAACTCGTCGGTGACAGTCGGTGGGGTCTGGCTCATTGCCTCGGCGTATTGCAGCACGTCCCTCTCCAGCGGAGTGAACACCTCGGACTCTCGCCAGCGGGGCACTTCGCGGGCCTTCACTTCGTCGAGCGACTGATTGTGCGCCATAAAGTACCCGAGGTCGAGACAGAAGCTGCAGCCGACCACGGACGCGACTGCCATGTGCGCGAACGACTTCAGGTTCTCATCGCACTCGTTCCATTTCCTCGATTTCTGGCCGAGCCCGAAGCTGAACTTGAGCACCTGCTTGTGGTTCCACGCCACTTCGAGTGACTCGGGTACTTTGCCGAACATCCTCTTGCTGAACTTCTTTACTACGGCCCCGTAAAGCCCCGTGATCTCTGCCTTGGGGACCCGAGTTGTGCTGGCCATGTCTCCTCCTAATTGCGTGCCTTTACATAGAGACGCCGGCCGGGTCGGGTTTGTGACACGGTTTAGGCAGAAATCTGCGGCCGCGCACCAGCAGCGAGAAAACCCAATGAGCGGACTACTCTGGCGTGCGTGAGCCGACTGCCCGCCGTGTTGATACTCCTCATACTCGGGATCTTCATCCTTCCCGTTTCTGCGTTCTTTCTCGACGGTCCGGGAACTGAGAACTGGATAATTCCAATTCAGTTCGTGGTGATGGGGGCGGCGGGCGCGCTTGTGGCCTTCTGGTTGCCGCTGGCACACGATGGCGCGTCACCTGGGAAACGGATCCTGGTGGGAGCCTCGACCGGAATCGGGCTGGCCTTTGTCGGTCTCGCCGTGTTCTGGTTCCTTCTCAACGGGATTGGCGGCGCCTGACTCGCGCCCGCCTGTTATTTGCCGGCCATCACCAGCGCTTGCGCCGCCTCGTCACCTTGCGCGACATCGCGGGCTGAGCAGCACAACAGATCGACCCCGGCGTCCACGGCGGTGACCGCACGATTGCCGGTGCTTCCGTACTGCGCCAGCGCCCCTGCCTCTACCGCATCGGTCACGATCAGGCCCCGGAACCCAAGTCGTCCGCGTAACCGCCCGCGAAGGATTTCAGAAGACATCCCCGACGGGCGCGCAGGGTCGAGTGAGGGGTACACCGCCCACGAGGGCATCACCATCTGAACCCCCGCCTCTACCGCCGCTCTGAACGGGAACTCGTCAATATCGCTGAGGACGTGCTCCGGCAGATCAATAGTGACTGGCCCCAAATCCGTGTTCTCATCGGCGGAGGCTGCGCCCAGGCCCGGGAAATGCTTTGCGCACGCACTGACACCCATCGATTGTGTCGCTCGAATGAAAGCCGAACCCGCCTGAGCGACCGTTTCCTTGTTCATGCCGAAGCTGCGCTCGTATTGGTCGAGAAAGTCTCCCTCGGAACGGTAGACGCCCATCACCGGGGCGAGGTTGGCGTTCATTCCCGCCGCAAGGAGCGCCATGGCTGCCTCCGTGCCTTGCGTTCCTCCTGCAGCGCCCGGATCTGGCTGGGCGCCAACCTGTTTAGCTGACATCGCGGGCCCGCCCGGTAGGCGCTTGACCATGCCGCCTTCCTGGTCGACGAAAAGCCGCAACACATACCCGGAGCCGAGCGCAGTGAGCGTCAACTGCCGCACCACGTCAGCGATCTGCCCGCCTGACGTGATGTTTTCACCGAAGAAGATGACGCCCCCGATGCCGCGCCGGATCCGGTCGAACAATTCCGGCGGGGGAGTAGCACCAGGGTACGAATAGATGACCCGTCGCGCGCCGGCCAGCGGCGCTCCGATCGAACCGAGGGGAGAGGCTGGGGCGATCGCCCCGCCTGCCGAGAGCGCACCGATCGCGCCCGAGACCGCCGCTACTCTGAGGAATGCCCGTCGATCCATACCGCACCCACTTCGTGGCTGAACATGTGATATGTGTCACTTCAGGCTAGGTGGGCCAATCGCCGCTCTGTCACAGAACGGCATCTGTCGTGACATATTCGTTACCACCGGCGGTGGGTGGCGCCGAGGATGCACACTTCCTGCAAATACTGTCGATCTCCTCGGGAAACTAATCGAGTAAATGCGTAGTTTCCCGAGGAGATTGCGGCTCAGTGGCCTCGTTTGATCCATTCCTCCAGGTAGGGAGCTTCGGAGCCGATGGTCGTGCCGTCCCCATGCCCGGTGTAGACGCGGGTGTCTTCGGGCAGAGCGAAGAGCTTGTCGCGGATGGAGCCGATGATGGTCGGGAAGTCAGAGAAGGACCGACCCGTCGCGCCGGGGCCTCCGGAGAAGAGGGTGTCGCCCGAGAAGAGGGCTTTCGCTTCCGGGAGATGCAGAGACACCGAACCTGGTGAGTGCCCGGGAGTGTGGATGACCTCGATTTCAGTCCCGGCGATCGCGATCCGCTGGCCGTCGTGCAGCGCCCAGTACTTCTCGCCCGGATGCGTCATCTCCCAGAGCGCCTCGTCTCCGCGATGTAGCAGGACCGGCGCGTGCAAGTCCGCCCCGAGCTGCGGGGCCACAGTGACGTGGTCATTGTGGCCGTGAGTACAGATCACCGCGGTGACGTTGCGATTGCCAGCACCGGCGATGATCGGTTTCGCGTCATGCGCGGCGTCAATAATGATGACGTCGTCATCGTCACCGATGAGCCAGATGTTGTTGTCGACATCCCAGGAACCACCGTCGAGTTCGAAAACACCTGCGGTCAGGACGTGTTCGATGCGCAGCTGCCCGCTCACAGGACCACCACCGAACGCAGCACATTGCCGCCGTGCATGGTGTGGAACGCTTCCTCGACCTCGTCGATCTTGATTCGCTCGGTGACAAACTTCTCAAGCGGCAGTCGGCCCTGCTGATACAGGTCGACGAGTGTGGGAAAGTCCCTCTCCGGCAGGCAATCTCCGTACCAGGACGACTTCAGCGAACCACCGTGGGAGAAGAAGTCCAGCAGCGGCATCTCCAGTTTCATGTCCGGGGTCGGCACACCGACCAGCACGACAGTGCCAGCCAGATCACGAGCGTAGAACGCTTGCTTCCAGGTTTCCGGGCGGCCTACCGCATCGATCACAACGTCGGCACCGAACCCGTCGGTGAGTTCCTGCACCGCCTCGACCGCATCCGCCTTAGCTGCGTTCACCGTATGTGTCGCGCCGAGTTCCTTGGCCCATTCGAGCTTCTTTTCATCCCGGTCCACCGCAATGATCTTCCGTGCCCCGACAAGAGCGGCACCCATGATCGCTGCGTCTCCAACGCCTCCGCAGCCGATGACGGCGACCGAGTCATCGCGGCCGACACCCCCAGTATTCACGGCGGCGCCCAGACCGGCCATCACCCCGCAGCCCAGAAGGCCCACCACGGCTGGGTCGGCTGTGGGGTCCACCTTCGTGCACTGTCCAGCATGAACCAGGGTCTTCTCTGCGAATGCACCGATTCCGAGGGCGGGGCTGAGCTCGGTGCCGTCGGTCAGCGTCATCTTCTGCGTCGCGTTGAAGGTGCTGAAACACAGGTGTGGACGACCGCGTTTACACGCACGGCACTGCCCGCACACTGCCCGCCAGTTGAGCACAACGAAATCGCCGACTGCTACCGAGTCCACACCGGCGCCGACACTTTCAACGACGCCTGCGGCTTCGTGACCCAAAAGGAAGGGAAACTCATCGTTTATACCGCCCTCCCGGTAGGTCAGGTCGGTGTGGCACACACCGCATGCCGCGACCGCGACGACGACCTCTCCGGGCCCGGGGTCGGGGATTACGATGTCGGTGACCTCAACGGGGGCGCCCTTCGACCGGGCGATCACGCCCCGAACCTGCTGTGACATAAACGTTGTGCTCCTCACCAAACGAGCTTGTTGAGCCGAGTTGAATGCACATGTGCGCATCTATGGATTGACGCTACCGCTCATACCCAACGGCGGGATCTAGCCGTACGATCAGTAATTACTAGACTGTCAGCCAACACCTCAGGACGGGACATCTTGACAGCTCCACCAGTCTCTGACGCTGAGCGGCTCCGTTCGATCCGGCAGGTAATCGCGGGGCCACTGTTCGAGATCGCCCACCGCTTATCAGACTTCCTCCAGCCACGCTGGCCACACACCGCGCTTGTGATCTTCACCCGTGAGTGCACTGGGCGACCGCGCAAGGTCGCCGGTGACGCCCAAATTGTCTCAGCTGTCACCATCGATGAGCTCGAGGTCATCAAAGATGACGCCAGACCAGCAGCAGGCTACTCCGGCACCAAGCATCTCGGCGGTCAGGCCCGCTGGATTTGGGCGGCCCGCGATACGACGGACACTCTGCTCGTTCTCGTGCCGCAGACGCCGGGCACGCCCGCGCCGCATGATGAAGAATTGTCGGCGGTCTTCGGGCTGGTAGCGACCTCGATCAGCCAGCAAGTCGTTCAGGCGAGCCCTGACTACCTCGCGGAGTCACGCGCCGCGTCAGTCGAGCGGGCACGCACCATTGCCGAACTCACTGCAGCCCACGAAGCAAGCCTCGCTTCGATTCTGTCAGCGTTGCGCTCGCGCAGCCTCGACGATGCGCAAGCCCGGCTCACAGCACGTGAGGCCGCAACCGCGGCTCTTCTCGCCCTGCGGTCCACCCAGACGCATGACCGAGCGCTCTCCGAGGAAACCCCTGCGGCGGCGTTCAAGCGTCTGCGCCGCGAAATCGCCACGCTACTGCGCGACCAGACGATCAACATTGACTACATCGCCCCACCCGCCGGAGGGCGTCCGATCCCGGGAGAAGTCGCGTATGCCGCTCGCGCTATGACCGCCACCTGCACGCTCGCGTTCACGGCACAGGCGGACCTATCCAGGATCCGCATCGGATGGCAGTGCGACGGAACGAACCTGATTGTGGACATCCGAGACCAGGGCCCCGGCGGCCTCGATAGCGACACACTGCGCCACCAGCTTGATGCGCGAGCACGCGCACTAGGGGCGACCCTCACCATCGAGGTATTGGACGGGTGGGGCAGCCGGGTGATCATCACCTACCCGCTGGAGCCGCCCGCCACCAGGGCCAACGAAGAACTGCTTGCCGACCTCAACGCCCGCGAACGAGAAGTGCTTGCCCACCTGTCCAGCGGCAAACGCAACAAAGCGATAGCGGATGAGCTCGGTGTCAGCGAAAGTACCGTCAAATTCCACGTCGGCAAGATACTTCGCAAACTGGGAGTAGCCACCCGCGGCGAAGCCGTGGCCATTGGGCTGCAGCCGGAACAGGGCAGGGCAGTACCGGAAGTGACAGCTACCCGCTAGCCCGCCGCCCGCTCAGATGGGACACCGCGAGCGGCGAGAGCACTCCAATAAGCACTGCGACCACCAGGATAATCGTGTGACTGACGGCGGTTGCCTCTGCAAGTCCGGCCGGGGGGAAGAAACCGACGATGACTCCCGCAACGGAGAAACAAATGCCGATTCCGCATGTCAGCCGAATTCCCCAGGCGCCGCCCGGAATGGCGAACGGGCGCTCGAGCTGCGGCTGGGTTTTGCGGAGTTTCAGTGCGGACGCGAACATCATCGCGTACATGATCAGATAGAGCTGTACGAGCAAGGCGCTAAGTAACCAGAACATGCTGGCCACACTCGGCTGGAAGATAAATAGCAGACTGATGAGGGAACCAATCACAGCCTGACCGATCAGAACAGGCTTCGCCGTATTGCGTTCCGTTTCCCGCGCAAACCGCTTGGGGAGGTGACCTTCCCTCGCAGCCGTAGCCATAGCCGAAGGGGTGGCGGCCATCCACCCCGCAATCTCACCGATGGCATCGATGTAGATCGCCAGAGCCATGAGAGGTACCAGCCAGCCGATATGCCAGACATTGTCGACTCCGACATTCATGGCTTGGACAATCCCGGCGGTAATGCTGATCTGGTCGCTGGGGACTAGCACCGCGATCGCGAGGGTTGCTGGGACGAGCAGCACGGCGATCATCAGGACCGACACCAGCGTCGCCAAGGGATACACGCGAGCCGGATTGCGCATCTCGCCGATCCTGGTGGCCATCACCTCGATGCCCGCGAATATCAGAATCGCAGAGAGTCCAAACGTGATGTTCGTAGGATCGGTGAGGTCCGGAATCAGCTCGGCGGAAGGTCCGGTGATGTTGGACGCACCGTCCCGCATCAGGTAGGCCACAGCGAACGCGATCAAAACCAACCCAGGCACGATCGTGCCAACGATCGCACCGAAGGTGCCTAGGATGCCGGAGCTTCGCAAGCCAAGCAGGCTAAGGACAGTAACCAGCCAGATTGTGCCCACCACGACGGCCGCAGCGTAGAGCTTGTTCTCGGCGCCAGCTTCCCAGCGCACGGACAGCGCGAACATCGCCGCTGCCCCCGTCAGTACCACTGTCCAGAAGACCACGTTCTGAAACCACTGCAGCCACGTGGCAACAAACCCAGCGCGCGGACCGAAGGCCTCGCTGACCCAGACATAGACGCCACCATTGCGGCGGCAGCTCGTTCCGAGCTCAGCGGCAACCAGAGCGGCAGGGATCAGAAACAGCACGATGGCCACACCGAGGTAGAACACCGCGCCCAGGCCGTAGGTTGCGAGGGCTGACATTCCGTTGAGGCTGGTGATGATGCCGAACATCAGCATTACGACAAGAAAGAGACCAAGCGGGCGCTGTCCCAGAGGTGTGCTGCGAGCTGGACCTCGTGACGCGGCACCGGATAAGGGGCTCACCGAAGAAGCGTATGCCTAAACACGGAGGATAGTGCGCTGTTTGGAGGCATATCGCAAGCGTCTATTTTGTCCCGAATATGCGGTCACCCGCGTCGCCGAGGCCAGGCCGGATGTAGCCATGCTCGTCGAGTTCGCGGTCTACAGCAGCCGTGTAGAGCGGGACGTCTGGATGGGCGCGGTTCATGGCGTCAATGCCTTCGGGACACGTGAGCAAACACGCGAATTTGATCGACTTGGGCTCGAACTCTTTGATTCGGTCAATGGCAGCGATGGCGGTGTTGCCGGTGGCGAGCATCGGGTCAACCACCACGATGTCACGTTCGGCGAGATCCTCCGGCATCTTGAAGTAGTACTCAACGGCAACAAGGGTTTTCGGCTGGCGGTACAAGCCGATGTGGCCGACGCGGGCAACGGGCACAACCTTGAGCATCCCATCGAGGATGCCGGTGCCCGCCCGCAGGATCGAAACGAATACTACTTTCTTCCCGTCGATTGCCGTGCCTGTTGCCCGCTCGAGCGGAGTCTCGATTTCGACCTCATGGATCGGGAAATCGCGGAGGACCTCGTAGGCCATCAGGGTGGAAATCTCATCAAGCAATTGCCGGAAATTCTTGGTGGAGGTCTCTTTCCGGCGCATCAAGGTCAGCTTGTGCTGGATAAGTGGGTGGTCGATGACATGCAGGTCACCCATGTGCGTCCCTTCTAGAAGACCGAACCGTCACTAACGATCGAAAGTGGTGGCAGCCCGCCGCGCAACCGTTGCGCCATTGCGCGGCCCGCCGCCCAGGTGCCGCCTTCCAACACGCACGCTAGTGGCATTTGTTCCGGAGCCAGCCCAAGGCGGGCGCGGACCAGAGGAGCGAGTTCGTCGAGCAATGCGATCGTCAGCGCTCGCCACTCGACCACAATCTCATCGCCGACCGTCCAGTTGCGCGCGGCAGCCTCCTGATCACGCAGCCGAAGCACGCCGGTATCGAGGAGGAGTCCGCCGTTGCGGTACTCGGCAAGCCCCGTCAGTGCCTCAAGCCCCGTCACGGACACACCGGCTAGTTCGAACGGCTCGATGAGGGAGTAAGTCAGCCATTGCGACAACTTGTGCAGTGGCATCCAGCCCTGTGTCAGACCTGGACCGGCGACGGCGCCATGGTGCCAGCAGTCGCCCATCGGCTCACCACCAATTGTGCTGCCGGTAAGCCAGATATCGGAGAGCGCGGTAAGCAAGCGGTCCAGTATGGCGTGGGCCGAAGGAGCGGACAGCCCCGCAAAAAGGTCGGACGGACGTCCCACGCGGGACAGGGCTGCCCCGAGTCGGTGCAGCAGCTCCACTCGGCCGTCCAGCCCCACGATCGGGTTATCGAGCTTGACCTGGAAAGCTTCTGCCAACTGCGCGGCAGTCAGGTCCCGTAACCCCGCTGCGTCGGCCTGCATGGGGTTGGCTGGATCACTAGAGAACACGCCTCCGTGGAAAGCATGCCAGCTTGCGACCCCTAGACCCTCCGACCGCGTGAAAACTTGTCCGCTGGCGTGCTCGGCGAACTTCCAGTCCGGCCCAGCGCCAGCGTCGAGGAGGACGCTGACGACCGTTAGATCGATCATCGATGCAGCCCGGGTACGAGGATCGGCGCCAGAGAGCCGACTTTCCATTTCCGCGAGCCGATTTACACCTCCGGCCTCGAAATGGCGCCAGCGGCTGTGGTAGGGGATCGTCAAGCTGGGGTAACGCTCGCGAGTGATCGCGGCGACCTCAGCGGACGCTAAATCGAGCGCATCGTCATCGACGGTGAACCAGGCAGAGCGCCCGTCGCGCGCGCGGTGCAGCAACTGGTTCGCCCGCCCGCGGATAGCAGCCGTAGACCGAAGCGCAGCGGCCGCACCAACCGGATTGTCCGTCATTTCATCCAGCCCGCGGCCTCGCACCTGCTTCAGCTGCTCAGCCCCCAGGACGGGACCCGGCGTGAAATAACCCGCAGCCATTTTGGCGTCCATTTCAACACGCGCATCAGGTGGAATCAGATCGTCCGGAATATTGACGCGCTCACCTACCTCAATTCCTGAATGAGTGATTGCGTCGTACTTCATGTTGCTCATCGACACCAGGCGGTGAATCTTCCGGATCCCAAGCCAGTGCAGGACATCAGGCATCAACTCTTGGAACCGCATGTCTTGCACGCCCGCGACGCACTCGGTGCGCGCGAAGTACTGGTCCGCGGTGTCGCCGCCTGCCTGGCGTTTGCGCGCGTTGTAGACAAGGAACTTGGTGACCTCGCCGAGTGCGCGCCCTTCTTTCCGGGAGTACGCGACTACACCCGCACCGCCCCGCTGGGTACCTTTGATGCACTCCTCGATAGCGTGCGTCAGGTAGGGGCGGCAGGTGCAGATGTCCGAGCCGAAGACGTCGGAGCCGTTGCATTCGTCGTGAACCCGCGCGGTGAGCTCGACAGACGGATCGGCAAGGTCAGCTGCCTTCCCGAAGATGTACACCGTCTGACCGCCGATTGGCGGCAAGAACACCTCGAGGTCTGGACGGGTGACGAGTTCCGGGAACATCCCTCCGGTTTCTTCAAACAGCACGCGGCGCAGTTCCGTCTCCGTGCAGCCGAAGCGGTCCGCTATACCCGGCAGATACCAGACGGGTTCGACAGCCACCTTGGTGACCACGGCGGCGCCGCTAGCGAGCAGAAACCGTCCGTCTGGAACCAAACGGCCTCGTGCGACGGCCTCGGCGATTTCCGGTACAGAGACGTGCGCTTTCGTCACCGCGATCGTCGGCCGGATGTCCATACCGGCGGCCAGCTCGTGAGCGAATGCTTCGGCTATCATCGCGCCCCACGGGTCCATACTCACGATCGAGCCCGGTTCCCACCACTGCGGATACGGACCAATCATCGCGGTCGGCGCTGTGTTGGTCAGGTCCGCACGGTGTTCCCGCGACAACGCGCCGGCCGCAACAGCGAGCGCCCGGTACACGCTGTAGGACCCGCTGTGGGTCCCGATGACGTTGCGCTGAGCACGCGTGCTGGTTGTTCCGATGATCGGCCCACGGTCGCTCGGTGCTGCGGCACCCCAGTTGATCGACGGAGCCCTAGCGCTGCCGCTGTGTGACGTCAGACGGATGTGGCCGACCGGATCTGCGCCGGTCGGAGGCAGAACGTTACTCGCGTCAGCGGCCATGTTCGCTCCCTGGTATCCGGTCCCAGCCTCGGTGTAGGCCTCAGGAGCGGAAACCACAAGAATACTGGCTCAGTGTGGGATTTGCCGGGAGTGTCGAGGTCGGTCCGCTCTAAAGTTGACGGTGTACTCAACCCGCCTATATCGAGAAGGACCGGCGCATGATGTTCGAACGCAGCGCCATCATCGACGCACCGATCGATGATGTGTGGGCTCGTGTGGTGAGCGCGGACGGCATCAACTACGAGATGCGGCCGTGGATGACGATGAAACTCTCACGCGGAACAGGCTTCTTGACGATCGACGATGTGACCGTTGGCGAACCTCTCGGCCGGGCATGGCTGAAACTATTCGGTGCAGTGCCTTTCGACTATGACGACCTGACGATCGTCGACCTGGAGCCTGGCCGAAGGTTTCACGAGAAGTCGACGATGCTCAGCATGAAACGGTGGGAACACGAACGCACACTTTCTCCTCTTCCCGCCGGGCGGACAGAAGTCCTTGATCGAATCACCTTCGAACCGAGAATTCTGTTGCGCCCGGCGACCGTCGTCTTGAAGCGCACTCTGCAGGCATTCTTCGGTCACCGCCATCGACGGCTACAACGGTATTTCGGCTAGCTCGTTCTGTGCCAGCGTTTCTTGGACATGGGCATACCTCCGGGAAAGGTTGCGCCAACCGCTACGAGTTCTCAGGTACGAACTGGTTTGCACCGAAAATTGCGCCGGCGGGATCCTGGAGCACGGACATCCGGACCCAGGGCGCATCGGTTGGCGGCATTACAATTTTGCCGCCGAGTTCGACTGCTTTGGCAGCGGTGGCGTCGGCGTCCGCCACGCCGAAAGTGATGCCCCAGTGTGGCTGAGTGTCGGCATCGTCGGAGGAGATCGGATTGAGGCTCGCCACCACGTTCTCGAACCCTGCTGGAGCACCCATCTCGGCCATCGCCGCGGTATTCCCGGGATGCAGCCGGTCCAGGTGATCGCCATAGCCTGGCAGCGTCCACATCTGCCCGCCGGGCCCGAGATCGAGGATCTCCCAACCGAAGACCGCATGGTAGAACTGCGTGGCTGCGTCGGGCTCCCGGCTGTACAGGTCGTTGAAGTTCACGCTGCCAGGCTCGTTGACCACATCGGACCCGCGGTGACTGCGCGCCTCCCAGATCATGAAATCGGCGCCCTCCCGATCGGCGCAGACAGCCATTCGGCCCTGGTCCTGCACGTCCCACGGTCCCATCAGCACGGTGCCGCCCGCTTCCTTGACCCGCATCGCGGTCTCGTCGGCGTTCTCCACCCTGATGTAGGTGTTCCACACCGGGTGAGTCGGCGCGCCCTCCGAGAAGCTTGTGATTGCGGCGACGTCGCCGCCCCCGAGTCGGCCGATCAGATATCTCGTTGCCGCGCCCGGTGGCATGACGTCCTCACATTGCCAGCCGAACAGTCCGGCGTAGAAGGTGGCAGCGGCATCCAGATCGGGCTGGTTGGTGTCGACCCAGCATGGCACTCCTGGGATATAGCGATCAGGCGAACTCATGTCGATTCCCTTCAGTTAACGGATGGGTACTGTCATCCTCAACCCGATTTAGGACAGTTGGCGTCCTAAAACGGATTCCCTCGCCAGAGAAAATGTCTGAGACAGGGCGCCTTGCGGACGAGTATCGTCAGACCAACGCACACAGGGGATTACGAAGAGGGGCAACCTATGCGACTCGCACGCAGCATCACCGCCGTCAGTGCAGCAGCCTTCGCGTCCATCGCGATGAGCACCGCGACTGCGGCGGCCGAGCCTGTCGTCGTCACCGAGACACCGGTCACCATCTTCCAGCTGCCCGCTCACAGTTTGGTTGTTTCAGGCCTTGTCGTTCCTGGCATCCACGCTGCAGCGGTAACGGCGGCAAGCCCTGAACCTGGCCACGTCACGTTCGCGGCGCCAACCAGGCCCGAAGTGTGTGCAACGACGTTCGGTGGCGCATTAGTACGGATCGACTATCTCAACATCGCGACAGGCAATGCGGGAACCGTGACAGTACGTCCATGCGAGAACTTCCTCGAACCGACCCCGACACGTGCAACGGCCAACACCGGTTCCGGCCCGGTCGTGTTCAGTGTCGGCCTCACAGGTACGGCATATCGACCCACCGCTGGACAACCGTCGATACCCGGCGTGGGGACGTTTACCGCACCTTAGCCAAGTCTGTGTTCTGCCATGCGGAGCCGTGCAAGGTGACACCATAGTTTCCATGCCAGTCGGATGAATCGAGCTCAGCATGGACGCGTCTCATACCGGCGAACGACGAACCTTGGCCGCAACGGTCGGAGCCGCCGGGATTTCCCAGCTACCTACTGCTGCGATCGTGGTTGCGCTCGCCTCAATTCATAATGATTTCGGCACATCGCTTGAAGCTCTGCAATGGACCGTGACTGCGTTCCTGATTCCGTACACCGCGTTAATGATTGTGGCTGGCCGAGTCGCTGACGTCTTCGGGCGCCGCCTGGTCCTCCTGGCAGGCACGGGTGCGTTCGTCGGGGGCTCCGCACTGGCGGCGATCGCCGTCGGAGCGCCGATGCTGATTGGGAGCATCGCCGTCGCCGGTGCTGGTGCAGCGGCGATGATCCCGTCGTCGATGTCGGTCATCACCGATGTATTTTTCGATGCGCAGCGGGCTGTCGCGATCGGCTTGTGGGGTGGGGCGACAGAGCTGGTTTCAGGCGTGGGGATCCTCATTGGTGGTGTGCTAACCGAACTGCTCGGCTGGCGGGCAATCTTCGTGGTTTGCATTCTCATAGGAATCGCGATTCTCGCCACTGTTGTCGTCGCGACTCCCGAGTCCCGTGACCCGAATGCCTCGCGCCGAATCGACTACGCGGGCGCGGCCGTCTCGGCGGTCCTGCTTGCCGTGCTTAGCCTGGCGCTCATTCAGGGACCGAGCTGGGGGTTTGGTTCCCGAGCAACGCTTGCGCTGTTCGGGCTGACAGCCGTTGCGGCGGTCGTATTCGTCATGGTCGAACTTCGCGCGCAATTCCCGATCATCGACTTCAGCTTGTTGCGCCGACGAAACTTCTCGGGTTCGCTCGTCGTGATTTTCGCGCTCGACTTCTCGCTTGGCGCGTTGCTGTTCTTCTTGCCGCTGTTCTTCCAGCAGATGGTCGGCTACTCGGCGATTTTCACTGGTGTTGTGCTGCTTCCGCTGACCGGATTGATGGTGCTCGGTTCGCCGTTAGGCGGGAAGATTGCCGCAAAGGTGGGACCTCGCCCGCCCATCGTGGTTGGCCTCGGTTTGATGTCGATTGGCATCTTCCTCATGACGCGGCTCACCACTGAAACGACGGTGTCACAGCTCTGGTTGCCCACCGCGATCATCGGGTTCGGAACGGGGCTCGCATTGACACCGATGAATCTGGCCGCCATGAATGCTGTGAATCCCGAACGCGCGGGAGCAGCTTCGGGTTTGCTCGTGACGCTCAGCGGCCTCGGAGCCACGATGGGAGTTGCATTAACGGGTGCGTTGTTCAACGAGTTGCAGGCAAACAGAGTCGTGTCTCTCTTGGCCGGCCGCGACACGACAGTGACGGAGGCGCAGGCGCGCAACCTGACGGGGTTGCTGGCCGATACGCCGCGCGCGAGGGAGGAACTTGCCCGTACCGTCGGAGTGGGCGAATCGGAGGCAATCGAGGTTGTGCGGGAGGCCTTCGTCTCGGCGCTGGGTAGCAGCCTGTTCATCTCCGTGGCGCTCGTCGGCGTCAGCGTGCTGCTAACCCTTCTGGTTATGCGCAAGGAACCTGAGGTGTCTGGTGCGGTGGGCCATCCGACTGGTGCACCACCGTTTCGCCCGGCGCCGAGAATGCGTCAGTGAGCCAGCCCGCCACCAGAATCCAGCTGCGGAGGTCATCAAAATCGCCCAGTTTTGGCAGATTTACGCGACACCCACCGATGGATTGGGGGACGGGGCGCTGATCACGGCGATGCTGTCAGTGTTCTGAGCATCGTGTCGAGGTAAGCAGGGGAGAGATCCGCCTCGTCTGGTGTTGAATTGGCCAGCTGGGCTATTCCGAGATAGCTCGCATATGCGAGCTGGGCCCGCCGCGCGGCTTCACCTGTCGGGAAGCCCAGTTCGGCGAACTGTTCCGCCAAGTAGCTGAGACGCCGCCGCGTGACGCGCGCAAGCACAGGGGCGACGATGGGGTGCCGCGCGGTGGCTTGGAGTGCTAGCTCCGTTCGCGCCGCTTCGCCTGTGCGGCCTTCGACCGCCCCCACAATCAGAGCACGAAGCCGGGGGAGTCCGGGTGGTTCAGTCTCGATCTCGGCGATGACTTCCTCTGTGTCGACGCGCTCCCACAGCTCCAGCGCAGCCGTGACCAGAGCCTCACGACTCGAAAAGTGCCAGTAGAAACTCCCTTTTGTCGCGCCGAGACGGGCTGCGATCGGCTCGACTGCGACGGCGGCGAGCCCACCTTCGGCGAGCGCTTCGAGTGCGGCGGTCGACCAGTCAGATGCGGAAAGACGCTGTCGCGATGACATGAACATACGGTACCGTATGGGAGGAAAGTCATGAGAATTCACAACGTCCACGAGCGGGTCGTCACCGGCACGCCCGAGGACATCGAACCGCTGATGGCCACGCTCGGGCAACCTAACGACGTGCTCTACCCGCCACTTTGGGAACCGATGCGGTTTGACGGCCCCGTCGCGGTCGGCGCCAGCGGCACACACGGCACTATCAGCGCCTACGAGCCTGGCCGTCTGATGGAGATCACGTTCCCGGCCGGCACGGGCATCACTGGCACGCACACCTTTACAGTGACCCAGGTTGGGACGCGGCACTCGCTAGTACGGCACGAGGTCGACGCCATAGCGACCCCGAAAGCCTGGCTCTTCTGGCACACGCTGATCCGGTCCTCCCACGATGCCGTCCTCGAAAGTCTGCTGGACCGCCTCCAAACCGTTCTGGGTGCGCCGCCTGTGCGGCCGTCCGCTCCGTCCGTGTACGCACGCTTGCTGCGCTGGTTCGAGCGACCGCGCGCCTACGCGGTGCAGGCACCGACGGAAGGCTTACTCGCCAGCCAGCCTCGCCGCGTCGACCACTCCGACGCTTTCGCGATCGAGCGGCGCCGTGAGACACCCGGTGATCCGGAAACCTGGGCCCAAGCTATCTTCAATGACCTGCCGCCAGTGGTGACCGCCCTGATGGGACTCCGCGAGCACCTCGTCGGAATAGCAGGGATCGAACGGGGAACTCCGGACGCATTCGCCGTCCTCGCGCAGAACGATGACGAGGTACTTCTCGGCGCCGACGCCGGCCATTTAGACTTCCGCACTTCGGTGCGCCGTGAGCCCGGCCGAATCGTGGTCACCACTGCCGTGGAACTACACAACCGGCGCGGGCGTGCCTACTTCGCGCTGATCAAGCTCATTCACCCATTGGTTGTGCGAGCGATGCTCAACCGCTCCGCAGTCCGGCTCGCACGAAACTCCACACCCCGGATCCATCTGCACAGGTCCATAGAACCCGCGGATTTCGCGCGATTTGGATGACTTGCGCGGATGGATTCGGCGTAGTGTCCGCCCCTTTCAAGATATAGCGGGCTAGGGGGCTTGCCGCAAGACCCCGGTCGTGCCGCAGAATAGGCCCGCAGCGCCAGAACCTGCACAAATAGCGGTGTGGTCAAAGCGCAACGGCTGAAAGGGCTTCGCATGATTGATGTGATCATTGTCGGTGGGGGACCAACAGGTTTGATGCTCGCCAGTGAGCTGCGGTTGCACCGCGTGCAGGTGGTGGTGCTGGAGAGGGAAACCGAAGCGCCAAAGTGGGTCCGTTCGCTCGGATTGCATGTGCGCAGTATTGAGGTGATGGACCAGCGCGGTCTCCTTGAACGGTTCCTCGCACACGGTAGGCAATACCCTGTAGGCGGCTTCTTCGCAGGAATCGACAAGCCCGCACCGAAGGGACTGGACACTGCGCACCCCTACGTCCTCGGTATTCCTCAGACCATCACGGATCGCCTGCTGGCCGAGCGTGCCGCAGAACTGGGTGCCGATCTCCGGCGCGGCAGCGAAGTAGTCGGGCTTAGGCAGGACGACGAAGGCGTGACCATCGAACTGGCTGACGGGACGCATTTGCGCTCGCGCTACGTGGTCGGCTGCGATGGGGGCCGGAGCACGGTGCGCAAGCTTCTTGGCGTGGGGTTTCCGGGCGAGCCGTCCAGGTGCGACATTCTGCTGGGGGAGATGGAAGCCGATGCGGCACTGGAGACGGTGATGACCGCGGTAGCTGAAGTTCGCGAGACGGAGAAGCGGTTTGGCCTCGGACCTCTCGGTGACGGCGTGTATCGGGTTGTGGTGCCCGCGGCAAGGGTGTCCGAGGACCGCTCGGTCGCGCCGGTCCTCGATGAGTTCAAGCAGCAGTTGCGGGCGTTCGCTGGAACCGACTTCGGTGTGCATTCGCCGCGCTGGCTGTCCCGGTTCGGCGACGCCACCCGGCTAGCCGAGCGCTACCGGTCCGGGAGGGTGTTTCTCGCTGGGGACGCCGCACACATCCACCCGCCGATGGGTGGACAGGGCCTCAATCTCGGCATTCAGGACGCGTTCAACCTCGGCTGGAAACTGGCTGCCGCAGTGAATGGCTGGGCGCCGCCGGGACTGCTGGACAGCTACGAAACGGAACGCCGTCCTGTGGCGGCTGACGTGCTCGAGAACACGCGCGCACAGGGGGTGCTGCTGTCGACGGATCCCGGTCCGCAGTCGGTGCGCAGGCTGGTCTCGGAGTTGATGGACTTCGAGGACGTGAATCGGTTTCTGATAGAGAAGATCACGGCGATTTCTGTCCGGTACAGCTTCGGTGAGGGCCATGAACTGCTCGGCCGACGGCTGCGGGACGTGCAACTGCAGAGCGGGCGACTGTACGAGCTGATGCGCGGTGGCCGTGGCCTCCTCTTTGATCAGACCGGCCGGCTGTCGGTCGCGGGCTGGGCGGACCGGATCGACCACGTCGTGAGCGTCAGCGATGAAGTGGATTTTCCCGCTGCATTGCTGCGCCCCGACGGCCACGTCGCCTGGGTCGGAGAAGATCAGCACGATCTGGACAGCCACCTCACACAGTGGTTCGGGACCAGGACTTCACCAGAATCCGACACACCAATGGGTCAGGCTAGCGCTTCAGCGCGCCGACAAACCGATAGGCCTCGTACGCCAGGTCCCGCCACAGCGTGAGCTTAGAGGCGGAGTCTCCTCGTGCGGGGAGGAGAATCCATTTCCGCATCGTCCGCTTGCCCATCACCACAGCTTCAGCGGTGCCCTCGTCAACGAGTTCGGCCGCCCGAGTTCTCGGCAGCTTCACGATTAACTCCCCGTTGCTGCCCAAGAACGCGAAGACCTTGCCACCGACCCGCAGTCCTGGGCTACGGAACATCGTTCCCATGACTACGTCGTGCTCGTCCGCGAAATCGCGCGCGATGTCATCGAGCAGATGGCCGTTCGGCACCTCACGCCCGTCAGTCATGACGCCTTCCCTTGCGGCAGGATCCGATTGAACGCTTTGATCGAGCCGCCAATCACCAGGCCTGCGGCTTTAGCGTCCCGCACGCCGAGTTGGCCGGTGAAGACTGCGACAAGAACTTCAGGGGGCGCCGCGACGGTCGCATCGGGCTGGAGATCGGTGGAGCATGGACGGACTTCGACTTCGCCATTTCCAGCGCGTTTGACCTTGACACGATGGCAAGGTTTCTACTGTCCAGAGAAGGAGATGGTTGCGATGAAAACAACCCACAACGACCTGGACACCCGCCTCATCGATGCGCTAGCAGATACTCGATCCTCGACACGGCTGCGTGCGGCTCTCATGGCCGGTACGAGACCTGACGAAAGGCTCGTTGAACCGCTTATCGGGCGGTGCGGCACCGAACCAGATTTCTTCGTGCGCGACATGTTGACATGGGCTTTGACCCGGCACCCGGCGACGATCACAGTGCCAAAGCTCCTTGAGGAGCTGCGCTCAGAGTCCGCGCAGGCTCGCAGCCAGGCATTGCACACATTGTCCAAGATTGGAGACCAGAGCGCGTGGCCCGAGATCGCTGGACCATTGCTGTGGGACGCCGATGATGAGGTCGCGCGCAGCGCGTGGCGAGCTGCCGTAGCGCTTGTACCTCTCGGGCATGAAGCTAAGCTGGCGGCGCTGCTTTCGACCCAACTTGGGCGAGGAGATGAAGACACACAGCTAAGCTTGAGCCGTGCCCTCATTGCACTTGGCGAGACGGTCCCGTCGCTGTTGGGCGCCTCGATGAACAGTGCTAGCCCGGCGGTGCGTGCCCACGCGATCGCGACCGAGCGTCTGCTGCATGACCCTGACACCGAATTCGCTTTCGCGCTCGAATACGCCAATCGGATCGCAAATACTGGCCCTGCGCCAGTGGGGGACTCATAGTGCTGATCGGCGAAGTGTCGCGACGCTCGGGAGTGAGCACTCGCATGCTTAGGCACTACGAATCTTTGGGTTTAGTGACCCCGACGGGGCGCACATCGGGCGGTTACCGCGAGTACTCCTTCGATGACATTCAGCGGATCTTCCACGTCGAAAGCCTCCGTTCGCTGGGGCTGTCGTTGCGTGACGTGCAGCGCGCGCTGGACGACCCCCAATTCGTACCAGCCGATCTCGTCAGTGACTTGATTCGCCAGACCCAGAGCCGGATCGACCGTGAGCAGGAACTGCTCACTCGGCTCCGAAGAGTCGAAGAAACGGACCCGGCCGACTGGGGTGATGTGCTGGGCATCATCAGAATGCTGCGTGCTCTGGACTCGGACCACGCAGCGCTCCGGCAGCAGGCTGTGTTGTCGGCAGCTCCAGACGTGTCCTTGCCGGTAGAAGTGCTGGCCGATGCGGTGCTCGCCGAAGCCGACCTGAACGTCGCTGGAGCGATGATGTGGGCTCTCGCGAGGGCAGGCAGCGACGGACTGGCGCGGGTGGCAGCAGGTTTGGCCTCTCGCGATGCTGACGTCCGGCGGCGTGCAGTGCTGGCCATCGCAGCGTTGCCGCACGCCGAGGCAAATACGTTGTTGCAGGGCGCACTGGCTGACACCGACGAGGTGGTCCGCAGACGCGCGGCGCTTGAACTCGGGGCGCGCGGACAGGTGGATGCGGTGCCAACACTGATCGACATGGTGGTCCAGGGGACGGGCGACGTCGAAGCCGCTGAGAGCTTGGGGAGACTGGCCGACAGTTCCAGCATCGCCCAGGAGATTGTCCGCTCCCTCGTCGACAAGCTTGGTGGCGACGCCGTGGCCGGTACGCGGTTGCGCCTGGCCCAGGCGCTCGCTGAGCTTCCCGGCCCTGCTGCGGTACAGGCACTTTCACAGTTGACGCATGACAAAGACCGCACTGTCGCGCTCACTGCTGAAACGATCCTCCGCAATCGCGAGTCGCCGCGCCAGCGAGCAGCGCGTCGCCCCGCTGGCCCGAAAAACGAGCCACCAACCGGGTAGAACGAGAGCGCCCGGTGAGCGCCATGTTCAGCCCTGAAATACTGGAGTCGTGACCATACAGCACCAGCCCGCCGAACTCGTCGAACAGCGGAAGAAACAGATCCGCCGGTTCGCGAACATGATGGACTCGCGGTTCCGCATACCCGGCACCAAACAAACGTTCGGCGTCGACCCCATTCTCGGCCTCGTCCCTGGCGGCGGGGACGCCGTTGCCATGGTGATCAGCGCGGGCATTGTTATCCAGGCTGTCCGATTCGGTGCACGCGGGTCGACACTTGCGCTGATGCTGTTCAACGTGGCAATCGACGCGATATTCGGCGCCATTCCCATCCTTGGGACGGTCTTCGACGTGTGGTACAAAGCGAACAACCGCAACGTGGCGCTGCTCGACCGCCATGTCACCGACCCCGAAATGACCAGAGCTCAGATACGGCGCAGGGTCTTCTGGCTGATCGTGCTCGTCATCGCGTTCACCCTGCTGCTCCTGGTCGCCCTGATCGTCGGTATCGTCGCGCTCATCGCATGGCTCTTCTGAACAGGTAGGCCGACTTTGCAACAACTGGGTCCCATAGGGTTTCGGCATGGCCCTCACTTCTCGCGTTGTCGGCCGGGATCCTGATGGTCGCCACGATCACCGCGCTCAACGGACAAGCGGTGATGGCGAATTGGGAAGCGGCCATCGCGGTCGCTGTTGCCCTGACTGGACTCTGGATGGCGCGGATGCGCATGACCGCGCGCAAAACCGTCCCTGATCGCCGAGTGGGATACGGGCTCGCGCGCTCCTCGCGATATTGGCAGTACCGGGTCTTCTGCCCGTCGCCGCCTATCACTGGGGATACCTCACGTTCCTCGGGGCGGCTTTCGTGGTGCTGGGTTTAAGATCGCGTCAACGACTCACATGGATCTCCGGGGGAGTCACCGCCATTGTTGGTGTTCTGACGGGGTCGGTAGTCGCGCGAGACGTACTGCTCGGTATCCAAGAAGCATCGACTGGTGTAGGCCCATCAGTAACAGCGCAGACTGCGCTAGGTCTTCTCGTACTGTTTGTCGCAGTGAGGGATCGCAAAGCGAAATGCTGCCGACCGTCAGAACCTTTCACGCGCCCTTCCCGGTCGAACGCTCTACTCGCCTTGTGTGCCCACCGGTGTCACACGCAGTGCATAAGAGACGACGTCGTGGTTCACCGGGACGCTTTCGCCACGATGCAACCTCGCGGGTCCCACATGGTTCACGTTGTACCACCCGAAATGCTTAGTGGACGTTCGGTTTGCACGACGGCAGAGCGATGCGCGTTCGATCACCAGAACCCGGCCTGCGGGCTTCGTGTGGTAGTCGATCCATAGATAGCGATCCCACACCAGGAATCCCCTCAGCGTCGTTTCTCCCATTGCGTCGATGCCTTCCGGGATCATCGTCGTGAACCCGTTGCCGAGGTGCGCGACTCGTTCCGTTCGCCCGTGGATGGTCACCTCTTCCACCTGTGCCGAAACCTCGCAAATCAATTCATGAGGGACCTCTAGCATTTCGGGTGTAGCCCAGTACGTTGAGGGTTCGCTCACCTCACCGACTTGTGGCGCGTCGGGAAACGGTTCAAGGTCCTCGATCATCCACAACGCTGGTCTCGGCGGCGTCATGGCATCGTCGTAACATCGAGTTGCATACCACCGATGGTGGGACGCTGCTCATACCCAAGACCGGCGAAGGACTCGCCGTCGAATGGCGTTCCTATCAGTCGCGCACCCATGTTGGCGAGAGTATGCGTGATTATGTGCGCAAGCTGTCCGGTGACGACACTTTCAGTCCCTTGCACGACCTCGAGAACATCGATGCATGCGGTGGTCTGGTCCAACCACCGTGCGGCTGCATGACCGACGAAAGGCTTTGCGTACTTGTTGTTCACGTATGCCTGGATCCATGCCGCTAGAGTTCCCGAATCCATCGATGCACGCGGTGTTTCAATGCTGAGTCCAGCATCGGCTAGCCAGACCCCAGACTTTTCGTGCATCGGGACAGGACCGATGCCGAACTCACAACGTTCATGATCCATTCGGGGCGTGGAGACATGGATCGTCTTGCCGATCCTGGTACGGGTTCCCCACACGAGTAATCCTGTCCGGAGATCTTCTTGCCACCTGAACAGTGCTTCGCTTGCGTACCTGCGAGGTGTATCCACAGGCGGGCCACGGAAGTCGCCTGGTGATTGCGGCATCGGGACCAACAATGCGAACGTGTTCGGATTCTTAGCCCAATGGAAATACACGACGACCGAGTGATCCTGGACGTGAATTCGGACCGGGCGGAAAGCGCTGTCCACAACTCCGCGAACGCGTACCTGGTTCCGCAGGTGCCGCAAGGTTTCGCGAGCTGTCTCAGTCAGGGCTTCGAGGCTCTCGCCCGTCATTTCCACCCGCCAGCCACCATCTGGCTCGGTATTTGGATCCCGGATCCCCGCGGTAACGGCATAGGGGCCGAAACGCTCGATGCACGAGAGCAGTTCGTTTGATGACGGGTCTGGATCGAGCTTCCGTGCATGTTCGATCGCGTGCCAAACCCGACTCCAAGCGAAGGTGTCTGGCGCCAGCAGCGGGGTGCCGTTCGGCGCGAGGAGTAGTACATAAATTCGCTGCTTGTCCCACATACGGGCCCGCACCCGATCGCTTACGTGACGGTGCCACGATAGTTCGTAGGCGTAGTCAGACCAATACTTGCCCAGCAGTGCACGGGCCCACGCCTCGCCTTCAGCTTCGGAAACCTCGTCGAGCAGGTTGCTTCTCGCCGAGTGACGATCGGGAAACTGGCTCGAGTAGCCCTGCACATGTATTCGTAGGCAGACAGGATCGAGACTGGTGCGGAAGGAGCCCAGGTCCCCTGCACCCTGGAAACTGTGGACGATCGCTACCCGCAAGTCGGGATCCGTCAAGGACGGTCCATCGATCGGGGACGTGCCATTCGGCCAAGGAGGATCTGTGCGCGGCAAGCCTCGTTCGGCCGCGATATTGGCTAAGACTTTTCGGTAAACGGGGATCTGCTCCGAGAACAGCTCTGCGAGTACGTCAGTCATCGCGGCGCGGTCGAGCTCGGGACGTCGCTCAGCAGGCCGGGACATTCTTTCGGCGAGTTGTCAGCATCCCGTCACCTTAGCGAACAATCATCCACCGCGCGAAAGATTTTTGCGACGCCTGATTCCGGATATTCAACGTGTTGGGTTAACGGGGCAGCGACGTGTGGCGATTAGCGTCGTCCCAACAATTAGCAGGACCATCAGAATTGACCAGGCAATAGCATATATTGTGGGCGCGTGAAACTCCGACGTGCCGTTTCTGCTGACGCGTTGCAGATCGCGGACATGCACGTTCGGTCGTGGCAGCGTGGCTACGCGGGCCTTCTGCCGCGCGGCTTCCTCGACAGGCTTGACATCGGTGAGTTCGCGGCGAGTTACACCTTCGACTCCGACGAGCCAGTAACTGTCGTGGCGCAGGATCACGATGGCGCGATCCGTGGATTTGTGACCACCGCGATCCGGCCTCCGATCGGTCGCGTCATGGCGCTGTATGTCGACCCAGATCACTGGCGAGAGGGGATTGGCGGTGTGCTGATCAACGCTGCGCTCGATAGGTTTCGTGCCGCGGACATCCATCAGCTCGAGTTGTGGGTGATGATCGGAAACGAACGAGCCCAGGCCTTTTATCGATCACACGGCTGGCAGCCTGACGGAACCCAACAGCGAGAGACAGTTCGGGGTGCGGTGGTCGATGAGTTGCGCTTCCATCGTGAAATAGGGCGGGAAGGAATGTAGGTGACGACAGGCATCGATTCACGTGAGCGCGGCGATGAGTGGGTTAAACGTGACGCTTTGCGGGTTACCCGCAAAGCAGTAAGTCTTCAGCACTGTGGCTGAAACTCGCTCACTCGCACAGCTGTACCGGCACTTCGGCGAGACAGCGGCCGCAGGGGAATCGCCACTGTGCGCGCACGTCGCCATCGCACTCAGCGACTCCAGCGAGGCGCTGCGCACCATCGAGGCCTTCCCCGCGCGTAAGCGGCACCCGAGGGTGATTCTTGCGGCGCTGCACGACCTTGCGCTCGCTGGACGAGCACCCGAACTTGCTGCCGCTTACGACAGTGCAGACGGCGCCGTGGCTGCTGCCACGGCGATTGACACGCTACTGCGAATGACCGACTCGATCTCGGCCATCGTTGCGCAGCGGCAGCCGCGGACCAACGTGACGGGGCACTATGCCGTTCTTTATCCCGCCGTCGCCGAGGCGGCGCATCGGTTGGGCGCGAACATGATTGGGCTAATCGACGTGGAGTGCTCCGCGGGACTCAATCTCAATGTCGACCGCGTCGGCATCACGTACAGCAACAGACAATCATTGGGCACCTCGTCATCACCCGTACAAGTGTCGGCTTCGATCGTGGGAAACCGCCCCCTCCCGCCGCATGTAATGCCCGAGGTCGTGGCTCGAGTCGGTGTCGGTCTCGATCCCGTCGACGTGGCTGACCCCGATGAAACCCGTTGGGTGCGCGCTTCCCTGTGGCCGGATCAACGGGAGCAGATCGCAAGGCTTGAAACAGAGATGGCGCTGGCGGTGACGGACCCTCCGCTGCTTCTTCGGGGCGATGCTGTCGAGGCGCTGCCCAACGCGATTGAGTGTGTGCCCGCAGAAGCTCTGCCTGTCGTGATCACGACGTGGGCCCTGTCGCGATTCTCGCTAGGAGACCGTTTGCGATTCCTGCATCGACTCGACGAAGCGGCGACACACCGCCCAGTGGCGTGGGTTTCAGCGGAGGGGGTCGGTGTCGCGCCGTCGATACCGACGCTCGGTGATCGCAGAGCCTCTGGGCACAGCATCATCGGCCTCGCACTGTTCGATCACTCGGCTCTGCACGCTGAGGCCGTTGGCCGCTGCTGGGCCCGGGGACGCGTACTGGCGTGGCTGGCGTAACCCTGTAGTCCTGCCCCGCACGAATCATCGCGGGACACGTGCCGAGAAAAGTGCGGGGATCGCCCCTCGGCGTGATGCATTTCTCGGAACGTGTGGCGACCTGGCGAGAGCCTCAGGACTTGCGGACGCCGGTCTCACGGAGCCTGGCATACACCGATGTTGGGCGGTTTCCGCGAAACGAACATCAGTCACTTGATGGTGACGCCCTCACGCGACACTCAATGCCTGACAGGCTCAGACTGGGCCAGGAGTCCAAGTCGCGCAGCATTTGTCGGTCGTGGGTAGAGATCACCACCGCTGCCTCCGTCGCGCTGAGAGCCTCCGTCAATTCGTCGACGAGAGCAATGGACAGGTGATTGGTCGGCTCGTCCAACAGCAACACCTGCGGTCTGCAAGCAAGGACGCGAGCGAGATCGAGGCGGCGCTGTTGGCCCATCGACAGCTCGCCGATTCGCTTGCCGATCTCCCGTAACCGAAGAAGTCCGAGCGACGACAGCGATACGGTCGCGCCTGCACGAACTATGCCGGCGGAGACCAGCATGTCGGTGTGCGCGCGAAAATGTTCGCCTGCCCCGCGTTCCAGTGGGAGTCGCGATTCTTGATGCAGAAGAACCACTCGCACGCCGTCCGCTTTCTCAGTTCGCCCGGTGGTCGGGTGCAGCTCTCCTGCCAATTACAGACAAAAGGGTGGACTTTCCGGAACCGTTGGGGCCTGTGACCACATGTTTAGACCGTCCGTCGACCGACACCTCCTCGGCGGTCAACAGGGGTTTTTCAGTTCCTTTGCCCGGCCGCCATCCGCTGACAAGTCGATTCTGCGCTTCACTGAGATCGTCACGGAGCCTGGCGGTCTCAGTTTGTTGCTGCTCATACTCTTGTTCCCACCGCGCCCGCTCGGCCGCGCGTCCATCCCGGTAGCCCGTGTAGCCTCCTCCGTATACACGGGGACGACCATCTGGGGTCGGATCCAGGTCCAGGATGTGTTGCGGTCCGTCACTCAAAGGTCAAATGCATGCCGCCACGATAAAAGGCATCCCGAGGTTGAAGGCCACCGAGTTTACTCTCACTACCGCACTCGGGGTCACAGGAGATGACACTGGTCGCCCACCTCGCAGCGACAACTAACCAGGCTGTCGCTGCGAGGTGGGCAAACTGTCAACGGCTGTCCAGGGCAACGGCGGCTTACCCGAGCAGGTTGGTCAGTGTGTAGCTCGCGACCATGTATGGGGCGCCGGTCGTGACGGCGGAGTTGATGCCGAGGCTGGCGGTGTTGTCACCGTCGATGCGGGTGCCCTGGGTGTCGGTTTGCGCGCCGGGGTAGTTGTTGGCGAAATACACGGCCTCACTGTTGGTGCCGGAGATTCCGTAGGTGGCGTCGATGGCGAAGCCGTTCTGGTTCCACGTCGACGCACTGACCGTTTCGGTTTCGTGCGGACCGATCGTCTGGGTGGGTGCCTGGATCCAGTCACCGTAGGGGTTGTCGGAGCCGTGCAGGTACATCGTGTGGTCGGTGTTGTTCGTGATCGACATTGTGATCGTCGCTGGATAGTCCGGGATGGCGGCGTGGGCGGCTCCGGCCAGGCCGACAGCGGTGCCGGTGAGGGCGAGCGCGGCGAGTCCTGCGCCGATGATGATGCGGCGGCGGTGGGTCTGGGTGCGATTGATGGTGGTCATTGTGGTGATTCCTTCCGGGGCGGGGTTTCTGGTTCTCGGTGTCCGGTGCGTTCCGGCGATGAGATAACTATCCCGCGAACCCGCACTCAAAACAGTCCTCCTACCAGGCCATACGCCGGTGGAACCCGCATTCCACCGATTGGGGGACACCGACCTCGGCCGCCGGTAAGCGAGGCCCGCATGCGCCTTGGTACGGCGCGATCCCGATAATCCAGCATTGTGCCGCGGACAGTGCCACGCTAATGAGGTGGCAGAGAAAATCCGGGTGGTTGTTGGCGACGACCACCCACTGTTCCGCGACGGCGTCGTCCGCGCCTTAACTGCCAGCGGATCAATCGACGTCGTAGGAGAGGCAGATGATGGTGTCGGTGCGCTGGCACTGATCCGAGAGCATCGTCCGCACGTTGCTTTGCTCGACTACCGCATGCCGCAGCTCGACGGTACGCAAGTGGCCGCAGCCGTGCACCGCGACGAATTGCCGACCCGGGTGCTGTTGCTTTCAGCGCACAATGAGTCCGCAATCGTGTACCGCGCGTTGCAAGAGGGCGCCGCCGGGTTTTTGCCGAAGGAATCAACTCGTGCGGAAATTATTCGCGCCGTGCTGGACGCTGCGCGCGGGAAAGAAGTGCTCCCCGCCGGCCTTGCCGCGGGACTCATCAGCGAGATTCGTCGACGGAACCAGCCCGCCGGGCCGGTGCTGAGTCCTAGGGAGAGGGAGGTTCTCGCCTTTATGGCGCAGGGAATGAGCATCCCGGCAATGAGTCGGCAGATGTACCTAGCCCCTTCAACGGTCAAGACACACGTACAGCGTCTGTATGAAAAGCTCGGCGTCAGCGATCGCGCGGCTGCGGTAGCCGAGGCGATGCGACACGGCCTACTGGAGTGACCTTGTTCAGCCAGTATCAAGATCAGGTAATCGAGCGCTATGTGAAAGAGGCCGTCCAGGTCACGGCGGTGCTGCGGTTGCCCTTGGTTGCGTTGATCGCGCTACTTGGACCTGTCATCCCGGTGCGCGACCATTGGCTTCCGTTCCTGTTTCAGGGACTTCTCGTCGCGTACGGGGCTGCTGCTGCCGGGTGGCTGTGGTGGGTGTTCAAACGTCCCATCGGCCCGTGGGCGGGCTGGTCCTCGACAGTGTTTGATCTGCTGGCGCTGCTCGCTCTGTGTGCAGCCTCGGGCGGAGCAACGTCGCTGCTCCTTCCAGTCTTCTTTCTGCTGCCAGTCGCGGTCGCGTTTCTGTACCGGCCCGGACTGACCGCGACGCTGGGCGTCGGCGTGGCCGTCGGGTACCTGGCCGTGTGGCTTCTTTTCGTGGTCCGCGATGATGACGTCGACTTGCACATAGAGGTGTACCTGTATTTCGGGTTCCTCCTGTGGCTTGCGGCAGCGACGACAGGGCTCTCGTTTGTGCTTGTCCGTCGTTCGGCGACGGTGGCGGCGCTGCTGGAGACCCGCGAGCAGCTCGTTACCCAGTCGATGGGGACGGAGGAACGTGAACGTCAGCGGCTCGCAGAAGCCCTGCATGACGGCCCGTTGCAAAACATCCTCGCGGCTCGCATGGACCTGGAAGAAGCCCTCGAAAAGAACGCTGACCCGTCTGTTGCCGCAGCCGAGTCAACGCTTCGCGAGACAGCCGCACAGCTGCGATCAACGGTGACCAGCTTGCACCCTCAGGTTCTTGCGCAGCTCGGCCTGACACTTGCGCTGCGCGAACTCGCCGAACAATACGCACGCCGCGGCGGCTATGAACTCCACATGCGCTTGACTGAAGTCAGCCGCCCCGACTGTGAGTCTCTGCTATACAGGGTGGCGCGCGAGTCGCTGGCCAATATCAACAAGCACGCACACGCGCGCAACGTCGAGGTAGAGCTCTCCGCGACGGCGGAGGAGATCACACTCACCATCACAGACGATGGGGTGGGCTTCGACCCATCTGTTATTTCTCATCGAGTCGCCGAAGGGCACATCGGAATCGCGTCGCAATATTTGCGGGTCGAAAGCTGGGGCGGCAATTTCGACGTCGTTTCGAGCCCTGGGACGGGCACCCGAATCGTCGTCCGGATACCGCGCGGCTCTGAACAAATCGCTGAGTAGGCGCACTCTGGTTTAATTCGGATTAACGCCGATTAATCTCGAGCGCGTAGGAGGTCTACCGCTCATGAGGAAACTGATCTACGCGATCGGCGCGTCCCTAGATGGCTTTATCAACGACCGCGACGGCACTATCGACTGGACCGTTCCGGACGAGGAGCTACACCAGTTCCACAACGACAGATATCGCGAGATCGAGATCTCGCTGCACGGCCGCCGACTGTACGAGCTAATGGCGGAGTACTGGCCGCATGTGCCTGAGGACGCGTCGCAAATCGAGCGCGAGTTCGGCGGGCTCTGGACGGCGAAGCCCAAGGTCGTCTTCTCCCATACGCTCACCGAGGTCCACTGGAATAGCATCCTGGTCAATGAGAACGCGGTCGAGGAAGTCCGCAGGCTCAAGTCCGGAGGCGATGGCGTCATGGAAGTTGGCGGCGCGAGCCTCGCGGCCTCACTGATGCCACACGGGCTCATCGACGAGTACCAGCTATTCGTCTCGCCCGTGGTGCTCGGCGGCGGCACACCGCTCTTCCCACCACTAGACAAGCGCATCCAGCTCCGATTGGCCGAGACGAGGCACTTCAACACCGCGTTAATGCTGCGCTACCTCGCCGACCGAGGTCCGTTCAACCGCTGACAGGCGCAGCGAAGCCTCTCCGAGGCTGCGACTAAACCCCGATCCGGCGATTCGTGACGATCACACCCGGGTTCCGGGTGTAGGCGTCACGAAACGGCGCGAGGGAACCGTATGGCAAGTTGGGCCGTCATAAGAGTGCTGTGACGCCGAGACTCGTTAACAAATTATGGCCGCGCAGGACGGCGTGATCACCCTGCACCAGGCAATCTCAGCCGGTATGAGTCAATCAGCAGTCTCACGCCGTGTCGCTTCTGGAGAATGGCGCCGACTCGACAGAGGCGTATATCTGAGATCGGATCACCGGCTCACCGGAGTGTGCAGGTACAGCACCGTGACCTGCACCGCGCAGACCTCACGATGCACCGCCATCTTCCGTTAACTGCGCTGCCACTGACTGTCATTGAAGCCGCGGTTCTGCTCGACGATGCAGCAGTGGTAGATCGTGCACTACAGCGCCGGATAGTCACCCTGGGCGAACTCGACTCAGCTCATGAGCGGAACAAGGGGCGCCACGGAAGCAAGGCCGCAGCGAAGCTACTGAAATCTGCCAGAAACGGCGGTGCGTCAGAAGGCGAGCGCATTCTGCACCGTCTGCTCCGCGAAGCGGGGATAACTGGGTGGAAACCGCATGTCCGTGCCTTCGGTTTCGAAATCGACGTCGCGTTCGATGCGCAGCGTATCGCCATTGAGGTGGACGGCTGGGCATGGCACCGCGACGTCGATAAATTCAATCACGATGCCCATCGCCAAAACATCTTGAGCAACGCAGGATGGCTCGTACTCCGATTCACCTGGCATGACCTAACGAACCGTCCTCACGTCGTCATCGCGACTATTCGCCGGGCACTCGCACGAGGCGTTCTGTGACGTATACACCCGGAAGGCGGGTGTAAACGTCTCGAAGCGTCGGGGCGCGAGGCATTCTAGGGACCCGCGGCGCTGCAGTTCTGACGTGTTCTCGGGATATGGAACTGGCGATCATCGCAGAGTGTGTGATGCGTCGCACAAATCTCAAGCCGAATAACATATCACCTGCTAAAACGCCCACCGCGGCGGTCCTCGAAGCGCTGGTACAGCAAGCACACGGCATTGCCGACTTTACGGGAATGTAGCCTAATACACCTGTCCACCTAGGGAGTTTCTTCATGATTGTTGGTGTCCTGCGGGAGGTTGGTCCCGGCGAGACGCGTGTGGCGGCGACGCCTGCGACTGTGGGGCAGCTGATGAAGCTCGGGTACGACGTGGTTGTCGAGCCTGGTGCGGGTGAGCTGTCGACTTTTTCTGATGTGGCGTACGCGGATGCTGGTGCATCGATCGGGCCAGTTGCTGAGGCTGACGTGGTGCTGGGAGTGAACGCGCCGTCTGCGGAGCAGCTGGGTGCGTTGAAGTCCGGGGTGACGTTGATCAGCACGCTCAACGCGCGGTTTGATGAGTCGCTGGTGCAGGATTTGTCGCAGAGGCCGCTTACGGCGTTGTCGATGGATGCGGTGCCGCGGATCTCACGGGCGCAGTCGCTGGATGTGTTGTCGTCGATGGCGAACATCGCCGGGTATCGCGCGGTGGTCGAAGCGGCACACGAGTTCGGCCGGTTTTTCACGGGTCAGGTCACCGCGGCAGGCAAGGTCCCGCCAGCCCGGGTGCTGATTGTGGGTGCGGGCGTGGCGGGTCTGTCCGCGATCGGTACGGCGGGCTCGATGGGCGCGGTTGTGCGCGCAACGGATCCGCGCCCGGAGGTCGCTGATCAGGTCGCCTCCCTCGGTGGTGAGTACCTGGCGATCGAGAACCCGGAGGCCGAGGTCTCCGCCACGGGATATGCCAAAGAGATGGGTGATGATTACAAGGCCCGGGAAGTGCAGCTGTACACAGCGCAGTCCCGCGAGGCGGACATCATCATCACCACAGCGCTGATTCCGGGGCGCCCGGCACCGCGGATCATCACCGCCGAGATGGTCGCGTCGATGAAGCCGGGTTCGGTCATTGTGGATATGGCCGCGGCGAACGGCGGCAACGTCGAGGGCACCGTCGCAGGTGAGCGGGTGGTCACCGATAACGGTGTGACCATTCTGGGGTATACGGATCTGCCTGGCCGGCTCCCCGCGCAGGCGTCACAGCTGTACGGCCAGAACCTGGTTAACCTTTTGAAGCTGATGACCCCGGGCAAGGACGGGCAGCTCGTCGTCGATTTCGATGATGTGGTGATCCGATCGATGACGGTGGTTAAAGACGGCGAGTGCACGTGGCCACCACCACCGGTCCAGGTATCTGCCGCTCCCGCCCCATCGGCTGCGGCGGCTGAGGTGACCGCGCCGGTGGCGAAGGAACCGATGTCGCAGGGCAAGCGGATCGGTGTGGTCGCTGCCGCCGCGGCGGTGCTGTTCGCGCTGATTGCGGCTGCCCCGGCAGCACTGCAGGGGCATCTGATTGTGTTCGCGTTAGCGATCGTGGTCGGGTTTTATGTGATCGGGCATGTGCATCATGCGCTGCATACCCCGCTGATGTCGGTGACCAACGCGATCTCGAGCATCATCATTGTGGGTGCGCTGCTGCAGGTCGGGGTGGGTAAACCGATTGTCACCACGCTCGCGCTCGCAGCGATTCTGCTGGCCAGCATCAACATTTTCGGTGGCTTCGCGGTGACGCGCCGCATGCTCGCCATGTTCTCGAGGAGCTGATTCGCGTGCTCACCCTGTCTACTGCCGCTGCTGCGGCCTATGTGGTCGCGGCCCTGTTGTTCATTCTCGCGCTGGCGGGATTGTCCAGGCATGAAACCGCGCGAGCGGGCAACACGTTCGGCGCGCTCGGCATGGCCGTGGCTTTGGCCGCGACGCTCGCGCTGGCCTTTGATGACGGCATCAGTGTCACCACCGTGGTGCTGCTGGTGACCGTCGTGCTGATCGGTGCCGCGATCGGACTGTGGCGTGCCCGGGTGGTGCAGATGACCGGGATGCCGGAACTGATCGCGCTGCTGCACAGTTTCGTCGGTCTGGCCGCGGTGTTCGTCGGCTGGAACCGGTACTTCCAGGTCGAAGCCGACCCCACCGGACCGTACGCTGCCGAACTCGCCGAACTGGATTTGCTTGGCATCCACGCCGCCGAGGTCACCATCAGTGTGTTCATCGGTGCGGTCACCCTCACCGGTTCGATCGTGGCGTTCCTGAAACTCTCGGCGCGGGTGAAGTCGACCCCGCTGGTGCTGCCCGGTAAGAACTTCCTGAACCTGGGTGCACTCGCGGCGTTCGTGGTGCTCACCGCGTGGTTCGTGATCGACCCGCAACTGTGGATCCTGATCACGATCACCGTGCTCGCGCTGCTGCTCGGCTGGCACCTGGTCGCCTCCATCGGCGGCGGGGACATGCCGGTGGTGGTGTCGATGCTTAACAGCTACTCCGGCTGGGCCGCGGCCGCGCTGGGTTTCCTGCTGCGCAACGATCTGCTCATCATCGTCGGTGCCCTCGTCGGCGCGTCCGGTGCGTACCTGTCGTACATCATGTGCAAGGGCATGAACCGCTCGTTCATCTCCGTCATCGCCGGCGGCTACGGGATCGAGGCTGGTCCTGCGTCGGACACTGATTACGGTGAGCACCGGGAAGTCACCGCGGATCAGGCTGCGGACATCCTCGCGGCTGCCCGCACAGTGATCATCACTCCCGGATACGGCATGGCCGTAGCGCAAGCGCAGTACGCGGTCGCGGAACTGACCCGAAAACTCCGTAACCACGGCGTCGAGGTCCGTTTCGGTATCCACCCCGTCGCGGGACGGCTGCCCGGCCACATGAACGTGCTCCTCGCCGAGGCGAAAGTGCCGTACGACATCGTGCTGGAAATGGACGAAATCAACGAGGACTTCGGTGACACCGACGTCGTGCTCGTCATCGGGGCGAACGACACCGTCAACCCCGCTGCGGCCGAGGACCCCACCAGCCCCATCGCAGGCATGCCCGTACTCAACGTGTGGAATGCCCGCAACGTCATCGTGTTCAAACGCTCCATGGCATCCGGCTACGCAGGCGTACAAAACCCGCTCTTCTACCGGGAGAACACCGCCATGCTCTTCGGTGACGCCAAAGACAAAGTCGAAACCATCCACCACGAACTCGAGCAGGCCCACGCCAGCCATTAATCTCGGCGGTAACCATACGCGTCAGCCCGGCAGCACATATGCTGCCGGGCTGACGCGTATCACGAGCCGTAGTGATCTGTCGCTACACCCGCCGGAACGATCCATTCTCAGAGGTAACCACGGCGCCCAATGAGACGAGCCGTTCGAGGTGTAGCTCCGCGGTACGGCGCTCGACCGCGTCAACATACGGCGCGGAGACATGTGGCCGATACACCAGACGGTGGGCCACGATCGCATCCAGTGTTCGGGGCTCCACCAGGTAATCGAGTAGCCGATCCTCCCGGCTCAGCAGTTTGTCGCGGTACATCCCCAGGCGTTCGCGGAACTCGCCGCTACCCTCGATCACGCCCTTGTGGTGGAACGTCCCATACCACCGCGCTTCGATGGCTGCCACTCGGTCGATGGAATTCAGGAAATCGTCGACACTGCTGCCGAGATCACCGTACATCGGGCCGAATGAAGTGAGATCGATGTCAGCGACGTAAAGGAACCCATCGGGCTCGACCAGAACGCCACAGTGGCCTGGAGTGTGACCTGGCAGGTGAATGACGGTCGCTGTGCAGTCACCGAGGTCGAATACCTGGCCGTCGTCCATTCCGGTGACGCCATCACGGGTAGGAGGAATCCCATACTCGTTGAGCATCACGTGTTCGACCTGAGCTCGCTCGGCAGAGCCAAGACCGTACTGCCCGAGCATCGTGTCGAGGGATGCGACGGACGGCACGTCGAGGTGATGCGCGAAAGTCGGCGCATCGAAGTGCCGTAATCCCGCGAGGTGGTCCTCGTGGCCGTGACTAATGAGTACGAGGTCCGCGCCGACCGGATCCTTGTGGAGCGCGAGTGACGGGTCGATCACAACCGTTCGCTCAGATCCACGCACCACCACGGTGTTTCCGTAGGGGACGACTCCGCCGTTCGCGGCCATCAAGACTGAGACGCGGCCGTATGACTGTTCACTAAACATCGGAGGTGTTAAGCGCCTGCCTGGTGCGGTGCGATGACCTCGTCGACAAAACGGGCGATTTCATCGAGCGCTTGGGATGCGGTCCGCGATACCCTGTGCGCCACCTGGAAAACGTGGATCCTGCGGTGGTACAGGCTTAGCTTTCCGTTCCCGCCGGCCGCGTTCAGGTTTTCGATGTAGTGCTCGGCGTCTCCGGTCAGCAACTCGGCGTCGCTAGCTTGCACAAGCACCGGCGGCATGACCGTCAGGTCGTCGTTCGTCAGTAATAGCTCTGGGTCGGATGGCGCGACGCCACGCCAGTGCGGTTCCATCAGCGCCCGCCCAGCGTCGGTGAAATACGCAGGCGCTTTCGGGTGGTTGCTGGTGAGCCAGCGGCGGCTCATGGCCATCGTGGGGTCGACCACGGGGGATAGGGCGACGACACCCGCGGGGACTGGCAAACCCGCCCGATCGGCTCGTGGCGGCAGACCTAACGCCAGATGCCCACCGGCGGAGTCTCCGCACACAACAATTTGCTGGGCACTGAGTCCGGAATCGATAAGCCATGCGTACGCGCGCAACACATCGTCGACAGCAGCTGGGTAGGGGTGCTCCGGGGCCCTGCGGTAATCCACGGAGAAGACCGGCCGCTTTGTACGCGCTGACAGTTCACTGGTCAGTCCGCGGTGCGACAGGGGCGATCCGACCACGAATCCGCCGCCATGGATGTATAACAGGACCGCACCATCGCGGGGGCCAGCGCCGGGGCGCTCGACCCACTCGCCACGCACCTGACCGTCCTTGAAGCGCACGCGGACTTGCTCGGCCCTAGTGGCCGGGTCGGCACGCAAATCAGGCCGGGTCATATAACGCTCGAGCATGACGCGCATCGCACGGACCTCAGCCATCGTGATCGTGCCGCGCGAACCGAGGCGTCGGGCATACCGGCCGGCGGCGCGCCGGCCGCCGGTCAGCGCAGCGCGGCGCAGTTCATCCAGCCTGGAAGCAGTAGGGCGCATAGCTCGATGGTGCCACAGCCGGTGTCCCCGGACGCTCGTACGGCTCGGCCGACGGCGACGCATTGGTTAATCAGGGCGCTGAGTGTGCCGACCACGCTGTCCACCCGGCTGGCTCGATGATGATCGCGGGACCGGCAGGTGGATCCGCGCTGTACTGCGAATACTTCTCCACCAGTGCCTTGAGGGCGCGCGCCCGTTCTGGGCCGTCCTCAGCGATCCGCCCAAGGCCGTCAACCCGTACCCACCACAGTCGATTCCAATCGTCGTCGTAATGGTCGACGATGAGGCTCACCGCCGGGTTGGTGCGCAGATTTCGGAGGCGCTGAAGGTTGTTCGTCCGTTTGGGTTTCGAGTCGATCGCGGTGACCACATCTTCATCTGCCACCGCGAAGGTAATGGGTACGACGTGGGGCGTCCCATCTGGACGAACCGTCGCAAGCCTGGCCACTTTCGCGGCAGCAAATCGCTGACGCGGGGAATCGGGAGGCAAACCCGAACCGGTGGTGGTAGGCATGTTTCCAGTGTGCTCGACTCAGAGAGAAGGTGCAGCATGCAGGTCGGAATCGGACTTCCCAACGCAGTGCCAGGCGCAACTGGCCGCGGCCTGATCGAATGGGCGCGGCGCGCAGACCAGGCTGGGTTCAGCTCACTCGGTTCCATCGGGGCGGTGTCGTATCCCAGTTATGAGGAGCTCACAGTCTTCGCTGCGGCGGGCGCGGTGACCGAGCGAATCCGCTTCTTCACAAACGTACTGATCGCCCCGCCGCGAAGCGCTGCCGAGCTAGCTAAGCAGGCTGCGACGGTCGACCAATTGACGAACGGCAGGCTCACCCTCGGATTGGGTGTGGGCTGGCGCGAAGCTGACTTCTTGCTCACCGGCCGAGACTTTGACGGCCGCGGTGCGGCGTTCGACGAAATGTTGCCGGCCTTGTACCGCTCGTGGAGCGGCGAAGCGCTCGACCTGGCGGCACGCCCAGCGTCCCCGCCCCCTGTGCAGTCACCGATTCCAGTCATGATCGGCGGAACGACGCAGGCAGCGATCAGGCGCATCGTCGACCATGGGGCTGGCTGGACTGCGGGCGGGCTGCCACCGGATGCGGTCAGTGAATTCGCCACGAAGGTGCGAACGGCATGGCAGGCAGCCGGGCGCGACGGCGAACCGCACATCACGGCGCTCGTTTACTTCGGTCTTGGCGACACTGAGCAACAATCTCGGGAAAGCGTGCTCGACTATTACAAACCTATGGGTGATGACGTCGCCCAGATGATCGCGGGAAGCGTGCTGCGCAGTGCCGAAGCGATTCAAGGAGCGATGCAGGCGTACGAGGCGGCGGGCGCGAACGAGTTGATCTTCGCGCCAACGGTGTCCACAGGCGATCAGGTCGATTTGCTCGCGAACATCGTGTTCGGGTAGAAGCGCCCGCAAAGTGGTGTCGGAACCTTAACTTCACCTGACCACCTACGAGCGACAACTTCGGTGCGCTCGACTTACTGAACTCGGGTCGACCCGGATCGCACGATACGAGCCTGCCCCGCCGCTTCAAGCGGGACACATCGTCTGCGCCGACCCGGAAGGGAATGTATTTTGCCTAGATTGAGGGGTACGCGAAAACCGACCCGGGGGAGATAGTTGTGCCGGATCATCTCGAAGTGCTGGTTTCGCTATGCCTCGGACCCCGTGTACCCGTCAGTGGCACGATACGGACCTGGCGCGACATCGAAGAAGGAATGCACTTTTACTACGGAAGCTATTTCGGCGAACAACCGCTCGTGCTCTCCCTTTTGACCCCCGACGAACATCTTCGCGTTACGAGGTCGGGAGCCAAAGTCCGAATCGACACGGCCGCTGGCGCGCCGGTGTTTCGATCGGACGGTCACTCTGCGTGGCACTTTCGCAACGATCGCTCGGACCCGCGAGTGACGGCTCCTGACCGGGTGCAGTTCCTGGGCCCTGGCCGTGAACTCGCCCTGTCGAGCGAGGAAGATCGGTGGGCAACACAGCGGTGGATCAGACCGGTGGGACCGGTCGAAGAAATTGAGTTCCTGGGCAGACCATGCTGGGAGCTCAAACTCGCTCCGCCTCGTCCCTCACCCCGGTCACGGATGCTGGGGGAGCCCGACTCCGTGCGCACGATTCGGCTCGATGTTCAAACGCGAGCTGTGGTGGCGCAATACGACCACAGTGGTGCATCCGGCGCCGAGTTCGAGAGCTTCCACATCGATGAGGAACTCCCTGATGCGGTGTTCACATGGCAGGGTAAGGCGGTAACGGACGAAGAAGAGATGGCTTTCCATGAACGAAAAGCTGGGGACGGCCGTCGGCTCGCGCACGAGGCTAACGATTGGTTCCGCAGCAACGTCCTTCAAGACGATGTCAATCTCCCCGTCTTCAAGAACTTTTCCCTCGAATTTACTCACGTCGATGAGAAAACCGGAGAGGTCAACGCGGGCCTTTCTTGCTACAGCGATTGCTTGACGGTCCGGCGAAGGCCCCGTTCGAACTCGCCCTGGACGCTCCCGCCCATGCGTGACGACTATGCAGGGGCACATGAGGAAAGCCATTACGTATGGTCTGCAGGCGCTTTCGATTGGATGCTGTCGGTGACGCGCGGAGAACTTAACGCTTCGTCAATCGCTCACCTGCAGCGGTTACTCCACTCGTCCGAGCAACCGGAGCCGGGGCCCCCGCTTGAACGAATGCACCCGGGCGGGATTGTGGCTATTTCCGCCATTAGCCCGCGCGCAGGGTCCTAAGCCCCTCAGCTTGAGCTGCCTAGAACAAGTATGGCCTTCGCGCCGTAACAAGGAGCAGAATCCAGAGTTAAGCGACCAGCAGCCGGAAGGAGCCGTCGATGGAGGGCTGGCGGAAGGTCATGCGGGTGGTGTTCGCGCGGCACAGCAATCCGTGGAGCATGTGGACGAGGTGGGCGAGCACACCGCTGATGCTTGTCCCGGTGTGGCGACGCAGCCAGCGCGACGCTGCGCTGGTCGGGCTATGGATGGCAGTCAACCCGGTGGTGTTCAGCAAACCCGCGCACGACCGGGCATGGTCAACCCGGGCGGCGCTTGGTGAGGAGCAGTGGCTCGCCAAGCGGCCGATGGACACCGCGATGGCGGTCAACGTGGCCGCGACCGCCGCCTTGCTGGTCGCGATGGTCGCCGCCCATCAGCGCCGCGCAGTACCGGCCGCAGCAGCGACAGCACTGGAGATGGGGCTGCTGATGGCGTACTGGGAACTGATGGCCCGCTACTACGAACGCAACGGTGGCGTGAGTCGAACATCCCGATCGTGACGCTCGGCACCGCAGCCGCCTGACACGCGGTCCACGTTGCTGAACTGGCGGCATCTGCTGCGAACTGGCTCTCGATCTGCGAGGCGGACCGCCTAAGACGATCCAAGCCGCCGCACCGAACCCGGCGAGCGTCCCATCGTCTTGGTGAAAGCCCGGCTGAACGACGCCTCGGATTGGTACCCGAGCTTCGCGGCAACTGTTGCCACCGTTGCGCCGTCCTCTTGGAAAAGGGCTTCGGCGGCCTCCATGCGAGTGCGCGTCACATACTGCATCGGCGGAGTACCCACGATCTCGGTGAACCGTGCTGCGAAGGCCGAACGTGACATCGCGGATGTTCGTGCGAGCGAATCGACTGTCCACGGTGCGCCCGGCGAGCGGTGAATCGCGGCGATTACGGGGCCAAGTTGTGGATCATTCAGCGCGCCGAGCCATCCGGGGTGGCTGCCGGTGTCGGTTGCGAGCCAGCAGCGAATCGCTTCGATGAGGAGGATGTCAGCGAGCCTGGTGGTGACGGCTTCGCCGCCGGGGCGCAGGTGCCGGAGCTCCGATGCCATCAAATCAAGCACGTCACGGATGCGGGATCCTCGCTCGTGTGCCGCATCGATGTGGATCACGGGTGGGAGAACCGCCAGTAGCCGGTTGACGGTGGGCTGGTGGAAACTGACGACGCCGCAGATCAGCGTGGTGCGCGCACCGCCGCCACCGCAGCGCAGAATCGAATAGTGATCGCTCACCATTTGTTGGGGAAGCTCGTCCACCCGCCCGGTGACGGGGACGTCCGGCTGATTGCGCAGGAGATGTCCCCGTCCGTGAGGGACAAGTGCAAGATCCCCAGCGCGGAGATATTCGGTGGCTTCTTCGATCTCCAGCCAGCATCCACCTTCGGTGACTACGTGAAAACTCAGGCAGCCAGCAAAGGGCGGCATCTCTAAGGCCCATGGCGCTGTGGCTTCCGTGTGCGAATAGAACACGCCTCGCATCCGCAGCAGGTAGAGCGCCTCGGCGAGCGCATCCTGAGGCGTCCAGGGCACTACGGTTGCTGGACGAATCGACATAGATTCCAGACTACTCGCGATAGATCCTCTATAGATCCCTGGATAGCGTGGACGTATCGAACAACAGTCGACGACAACGCCGGCAAAGACTATGGAGGAAGATCATCATGAACATTTTGGTAGCTGGTGCCACCGGTGGCTCAGGACGTGCTGTCGTGGCTGAGTTGCTGGCACGGGGCCATTCGGTCACTGCACTTGCTCGGCACGCTAGCGACCTCACCACCTCGGGCACCAATGGTTCGCTTCGGGCGGTCGATGGCGACGTCACTGATTCAGAGTTTGTGCGTGACGCTGTGAAGGGTCAGGACGCCGTTGTCGTTACCTTGGGGATTAGCGAGAACCCGATGAGGGTGCGTTTACTCGGCCCGAAACACTCTGTGCTGGAAGTGCGTTCAATCGGGACACGCAACCTGATCGAGTCGATGCGCGCTCATGGCGTTTCGAAACTCATTGTCCAGAGCTCATTTGGGGTTGGAGATACGGCGGGAAAGCTGCGCTGGCTCGATCGGCTCTTCTTTGCCATGCTCATCAAGCCGCAGATCGCGGACCATGCGAAGCAGGAGGCGATGGTGCGATCGAGTGGGCTCGATTGGGTTGTCGTTCAGCCCGTCCACCTGAACGACAACCCATCGAGCGGAACTCCCCACGTTTCCTCCTCCGGCGAGGTGGCGTCATGGTCAGTACCACGAGCGACCGTCGCCTCCGCAATCGCCGAGGCTGCGGAAAGCGCTGACTACGTTGGCAATTCAGTGGCGGTGTCAGCTTAGGCTGAGCCGCATCAGTACGCGGGAGAAGCCGCTCAGGACAGAGTCCGTGTCGGCAACATAGGTGAATCCCGCGGCCTCGAAGTTTTTTCGGAGTCCGGGATACGCCATCGTCAGGTCTACCTTTTCGCCTTGATTATCCAGTGGATAAGCTTCGATCGCCGGGGCGCCGCTCTGGCGGGCGAAATCTGCTGCACCGGCAATCAGCGCGTGTGAAACGCCCTGTCCACGGTGTCCCGGCCGGACGCGGATGCACCAAAGCGACCACACTGGCAATTCATCCACATGCGGAATTTTCCGATTGCGGGCGAAGGCAGTGTCGGCGCGCGGAGCGACCGCTGCCCAGCCCACGGGGGTGTCGCCGTCATACGCGAGGACGCCCGGGGGAGGCCCATTGCGCACGAGCCCCTCGGCATACTCCCCGCGCGCCGGGCCGCGTAGCTCGTTGTTGAGCTTCGAGGGCACTCGGTAACTCAGGCACCAACACACATTCGCATCGGGACGCTTCGGCCCAACAAGCGCCCGCACATCATCGAAGACAACAGCTGGACGAACGTCAAAGACTCTGGACATCAGGAATTTTCGGGGACGAGTAGGTTCGCGCCGAACACCGCTCCAGCGGGGTCCTGCACCACAGACATCCGTACCCAGGGGGGCGTCGGTCGGCGGGAGGATAATTGTGCCGCCGAGCTCGACCGCCCTCGCTGCTGTAGCGCGGGCTTCTGCGAGCCGTCGTCCGGGAAGCCCGTGATCGCGGCAACGTCACCGCCGCTGAGACGGCCGACGAGGTACTGCGATTCAGCATCGGCCGACATTACGTTCTCGCATTGCCAGCCGAATAGCTTGCTGTAGAACCGCGCCGCGGCGGCGCGATCTGGCTGATTCGTATCGGCCCAGCACGGCACTCCAGGAATGTAACGATCAGGCGCACTCATTCTTATTCTTACCACCTTCCTCGTTGATGAACTGCTGATCTCATCCTGCGCCCCGTAGCGGACAGTTTACGGCCTGAATTCGCACATATTCGGAAAAATTTGGCGCCTCCGGTTTCACCGTAGGTAACCGCGCCACGTTCGACCCTAGATTCTGTGCCAGTCGGATGAATCGAGTTCAGCATGCACGCTTCTCATACCGGCAACCGGCGGACTCTCGCAGCAACTGTGGGGGCGGCCGGGATCGCGATGGTCCAGATGGCCTCGTCAGTTAGATGCCGCATTGCGCCTGTTGGTCTGAAGGCATAGTAGCCGGAGCATCAACGCGCGATAACCGGAACGGGGCCTGGCTCGAACAGTATGGACAGACGTCTTCTCGCGTCGTCGACGATAACCTCGGCGCACACGTTGTAGACGGCGGCGATTAGCTCGGACGTCAGGACTTCGGCGGGCTTGCCGCCGGCGACAACTCGCCCATCCTTTAGCACGATCACATCGTCGCAGAACATTGCGGCAAGGTTGAGGTCGTGAAGGGCGATCACGCTCGTGACGGGCAGCCGAGCGACGAGCGCCAGTAACTCCAGTTGATGGTGGATATCGAGGTGGTTCGTAGGCTCGTCCAGCAACAGTTCACGCGGATTCTGTGCGAGAGCGCGGGCGATCTGGACCCGCTGCTTCTCACCACCGGACAGCGTGTGCCACAACCGATCTGCCTTCGACGTGAGACACGTGTGCTCGAGCGCGGCGCTCACGGCCGCGTCGTCGGTCGCCGGGTCACCACCAAACGTTCCGCGGTGCGGGATTCGTCCCAGACGCACCACATCGCGAACCGCGATGTCAACTTCCGTGTCCGCGTGCTGGCTCACGACTGCGACGGCACGCGCGATGTCTCTGCGCCGCAACGTCGTTAGGTCGTGTCCGTCGAGTGTCACGACACCGGTGGTCGGGCGAACGACTCCATTCAGGAGGCGGAGGAGCGAGGACTTCCCGGACCCGTTAGGACCGAGCAGACCTACCGTCGCGCCCTGTGCCGGTGTGACCGTCACGCCGTCGACGATCAGCGAGCCGCCACGATTCCAGGTGACGGTTTCGGCGTGCAATGTCATACGGCCCTCCTACGCCGAGACAGAATGACGATGAACACGGGAACACCAACTAGGGCGGTGCCGACACCTACCGGCAGCGGTGTGGGAGCGAAGGCCACCCGGGAGATGGCGTCCACCCACACCATAAACACGGCCCCCATGACAGCGGTCGCGGGAATCAGCCGACTGTGCCGGGAGCCCACCAGAAGCCGAGCTGCGTGGGGGAGCACGAGCCCTACGAAACCGATCGCACCGGCGACGCTGACCAGAGTCGCAGTGATGAGTGCGGTCACGACGAGAAGTAGCAGCCGGACCTTCGTGACGGAGATACCAAGGGACGCAGCGACATCTTCACCGAAGGCGAAGGCGTCAAGAACGTATGCGTAGTGCAAGCATATGGCGGCGCCGAGGAGCACAATGACGGTGCACAGCACCACGTCGTTCCATCGAACGCCTTCGAGCGAGCCGAGCAGCCAGAACATCACGCCGCGGGTCTCGTCTGAGTCGGCGAACGCGAAAATGACGAACGATGTGAGAGCCGAAAACAATTGAGTACTCGCCACACCCGCGAGAATGACACGGTCGTTACTGCCGCCGGACAGCCGCGCGAGGAGCAGCACCAACCCGAACGCGATGAGCGAGCCGATGAATGCCCCGCCGGACAAACCGAGCGCCATCCCTCCGACACCAAGCACGCCAACGATCACGGCACCTGTCGACGCCCCCGATGAGATCCCCAGAATAAACGGATCAGCGAGCGGGTTCCGAAGGAGGGACTGCATGATGACGCCGCACAAACCGAGTCCGGCACCGCATGCAGCGGCCACTAGCGCGCGGGGGAGACGTTCCTCCCACACGATCGCGTTCTTAGTCGGCCGCACCGGGATGTCTGCGAGCCCTGCGTGATTCAGCAGGACATCACGGACATTGACCATCGACACGTCTGCCGGTCCTAGCGTGATCGCGACGAGGAACGACAGTACGAGCACGCAGACTCCCGCGCACGCGATCATGGCACCGAGTACCCACGGCCGCTGGACCGGTGCGCGACCGCCGGTTTCAGCGGGCCTGAGTTTAAGGGTCAAGACGGCACCTTCAGGTCGCGGAGCCCCGCGGCGAGTTTCTCGAGGCCATCAACGGTCCGAATGGAAGGATTCATTTCCGCGCCGTGCAGTTCGATGTAGTGCCCATTGCGTACCGCATCAAGGTTCTTTGTGAGGGGATCTGATTCGAGGAACGCTGCCTTTTCTACCAGGAGATCTCCGGGGAAGCGGTTGCGCAACAAATCACCAAGCACCAGGACATCGGGGTTGCGTTCCACCACAGTCTCCCAGCCGACGGGCGCCCAGTCGTCCGTCAGGTCAGAGAACGCGTTCTCGGCACCGACGTAGGTCGCGAGCAGGTTCGGCGAACCGAGGCCACCGGCCACATAGGGGCTCTTGGTATCGGCGAACCAGAACGCCAGCGAGACATCCGCTGCCCCGATACCTGCGAGCGCGGCGGTCTCGCGGCTCTTCAACTCGTCGATCAGTTCCTCGCCCCGCGTGCTGACGTCGAACACGGCCGCGAGCTCGCGGATCTCCTGATACAGCGCGTCCATCGTCAGCGGGGTGGTGCGCTTGCCACCGCCGTTGATGCTCACGCCGTTATCACAGTCGGTGGGAGAGAGGTATGTTTCCATGCCGGTTTCTTCGAAACGGTCACGATCGGCCACGCCGCCCTGTGCGAAATGCCGGCCGAACGACGCCGTCACGAAATCCGGATCTGCACCAAGCACGACCTCGTAGGATGGAGCGTTGTCTGCGAGTCGCGGGACCGACGCATTCGCTTCCGCGAGATTCTCACGGATTGGATCCGTCCACGACGCAGTGCCCACCACCCGTTCGGCGAGCCCCAGGGACAGCAAGATCTCAGTCGATCCCTGGTCAAGCGAGACCACCCGCTGCGGTGCGGCGTCGATGGTTACTTTCCTGCCGCAGTTATCGAGGACGAGCGGGTAGATCGTCGTGCCCTCTCCATTTGATGCGGCGGCGCCGCTATCTACAGCTTCAGATTGCCCACATGCCACCAGTGCGCTCGCTAGTGCTGCGGCGAGCACCAAGATGCCAATTCGTCCTGCGGAAATGCTCATAATCGTCAGTGCCTTCTGCTTCGTCCAGGATCAATGCGCCACCCGAGCGCAGATCCGCAGACAGCGATCAAAAGGTGCGCGCGAGGAAGCGGGAGAACCTTAGCATGAAGTGAGCCTAACCTAAGTGCCGGTAGCGCGTCATGCGGCGTTCACGCGCGCTTCTGCAGATTTCCTCAAGAAACCATCAATGCCCGTAAGAAACAAACCGAGGAGATCGATGGTTTCTTGAGTAAATCTCGCGCGTGCGAGCCGTAAAGGACTCTGGTGGGGTTCGGGCGGATGACCTTACCCTTGGGGCAACTCAGTCATACGACTGACTTGATGAGGAGAACGCATGCACGACGTCGACGTCATCGTTGTAGGCGCAGGACTCTCCGGACTGAGCGCGGCGCGCAAGCTCGTGGACGTGGGTAAGTCCGTGCGAGTGTTAGAAGCGCGAGACCGTGTGGGCGGCCGCACCGAAGGTGGTGTAGTTCAAGGGCATCCGATCGAACTCGGTGGCACGTGGCTGGGCGAAGGCCACACCGAAATGTACGCCCTGGTGGAAGAACTCGGTCTCGAAACCTTCCGAACCTGGAACGATGAAGGCAAGCTGCTTCTCCATCTTCTCGGCAAGAAGGCTCACCTCGCCCCAAAGAAAGGGGCCATTCCAAAACTCAACCCGATCGCGCTCGCTGACCTGCTTCAGGGCCTGATCCGATTCGGCCGCCTTGCGCGCACCGTCGACCCCGCCGCACCTTGGCTGCACCCGGAGGCGGGTAGCCTCGACGGACAGACCTACGAGTCGTGGGTGCGCCGAAACCTGCGGACACCAAGTGGCCGTGCCTACTTCCGCCTTGCCGCGGAGGCGATCTTCTCAGCTGACTCGGCCGATATCTCACTCCTCCATGCGCTCTTCTACACCGTAAGCAACAGGGATCTCGAAACTCTAATCTCCGTCGACCAGGGTGCACAGAAGGACCGCGTAGTCGGAGGCTCGGTGCTGGTGGCGCAGCACCTCGCGGCGGGCCTCGACGTCCGTTTGGGCGCCGAGGTCGCCGACGTTTCGCAAGCCGGCACGGGCGTCACCGTCCGGACACGATCCGGCGAGACGCACTCCGCGCGGCGCGTCCTCATCACACTTCCGCCAACGCTGGCGGGTCGCCTGCACTACGAACCAGCGCTTCCCGCCTGGCGGGACCAGCTCACGCAGAAACTCCCGGCGGGGACCGTCATCAAGAACTTCGCGGTCTATCCGACACCTTTCTGGCGCAAGCAAGGCTTGAACGGGCAAGCGATCTCGGACCAGGGACCAGTGAAAGTGACATTCGACGTCTCACCGCCCGGCGGCGAAGTGGGCATCCTGATGGGGTTTGTCGAAGGAAGCGAAGCTCGCCATTGGCAGCGCCTGCCCATAGACGAGCGGCGTGCCGGTGTTCTTGACAGCTTTGTCCGGTACTTCGGTCCGGAAGCCGCCGATCCAACCGACTACGTGGAGAAAGATTGGAGTGCAGAGGAATTCACGCGCGGCTGCTATGGTGCCCACTTCGCACCCGGCGTGTGGACCAGCTACGGGGAGGTCCTTCGCAAACCCGTCGGGCGACTGCACTGGGCGGGGGCAGAGCACGCCATCGAATGGAACGGCTATATGGAAGGCGCAGTCCGTTCGGGCTACCAAACCGCGGACGAGATTCTCGCGGTGCTTTGATGACCCCCCGCCTCCTGCTGGGGCTGAAATCGTCAGTTACTTGTCCTTGCCGCCAACCGTCTTTCAGGAAACGATCAATGAGTGCGGTGTTCACGCGATTTCCGTGAGGTCGTTGTCGTTGTCTTCGACGGCTGCAACCTGCTCGACATCGCAGGCCCAACGGATGTCTTTAGGACCGCATCGTTGCTGGGCTCGAACCCCGGCTACACGGTTATGCTCGCGTCGCCGAGCGGCAAGACAGTGCGGACGGAGAGCGGCATCAGCATCGGTGTGGACGCTTCGCTCACGGACGCATCGCAGCAGTCTGGAATCGACACGCTACTCGTGGCCGGAGGTCTCGGTGTTTATTCCTTCGCCGACGATCATCCAGCCGCGATTGAAGACCTTCAGACTATTTCGGCCACCACGAGGCGCACCACCTCGGTGTGCTCAGGTGCGGCGATCCTCGCCCGTGCGGGCCTGCTCGACGGTTATCGGGCGACCACACACTGGGCCGTATGCGGGCAACTACAAACTGACCATCCAGCCATAGATGTCGAGGCCGACGCCATCTACGTTCGCGACCGCGACCGGTGGACGTCAGCTGGCGTCACCGCTGGCATTGACCTGGCACTGGCATTGGTCGAGGACGACTGCGGTTCTGAGATCGCACATCAAGTGGCGAGCTGGCTCGTGGTCTTCCTCCGCCGCCCCGGCGGGCAGTCGCAGTTCAGTATGCACATGCGCAATCCTCCCGCGCGCACGCCAGCACTGGTGAAATTGCAGCGCTGGCTGCCCGATCATCTGGCGGAAGACCTGTCCGTCGAAACTCTTGCGTCACGCGTAGACATGAGCCCACGGAACTTCGCCCGCTTGTTCCGCAAGGAAGTTGGGGTCACGCCAGCGGTTCTCGTCGAATCGTTGCGGGTCGAAGCGGCGAAAGTCCTTCTCGAAACCACCGATCTGCTTATTCCCGCGATCGCGACCCAAGTAGGGTTCGGGCGCCCGGAGACCCTGCACCGGGCATTCGCCCGACGCGCAGCAACAACACCCGGCCGGTACCGGCAGCACTTTCAGACCAAACCAAAAGTTTCGTGAGGAGCAAGCATGCAGATCGCGATCGTGGTGTACCCCGGTATGACCGCGCTTGACATCGTCGGCCCGTACGAGGTGCTACGTTGCATCCCTGGAGCTGAGTTGCGTTTCGTATGGACCGAGCCTGGGCCCGTGATCGCCGACAGCGGCGTCTTTGTCATGGCAGCCACGCATTCCTTCGACGAAACTCCCGCGCCGGACATCGTATTGATCGGTGGGTCCGGAGCTGCGAGTGGCACCATCGCAAAGAACCAGCAGTTACTGGAGTGGATGCGGCGTGTGCACGAAACCACGCAATGGACCGCGTCGGTCTGCACCGGGTCGGTGGTGCTGGCCGCCGCCGGCCTGCTCGATGGGAAGCCCGCGACTACGCATTGGTCGGAGATGTCCGTGCTCAAAGGACTTGGGGCACAAGCCATTAACGACGAGCGGATAGTGCACACCGGAAAGATCGTCACTGGAGCCGGCGTCTCAGCAGGCATCGACCTTGCCCTATGGCTGGTCGGAAGAATCGCGGGGGACGACGTTGCCCGTGCCGCGCAGCTAGTAATTGAGTACGATCCGCAGCCGCCTTACGACAGCGGGAGCCTGCAGAAAGCGACTGCTGCCACGAAACGCGGCGTCGCTGCATTCGTCGGCCGGGAGGCGAAAAAGCTAGCTGTGACCGAACCGCGCGCATTCCTCCGCGAAACCACCGCCCTGTCAGAACTAGCGTGGCGTATCGCGGTGCGCAAAGCGCGCCGTCACAGCCCTGGGCGCCGCCGGGCCAGGGGGTCCAGCGGAGCTGCGTGAACGAGTCCGCCAGTCGGTCACGTCCTGCTACCGCTCACAGGCGTCGGCATCACAGATTTGCGACAGAAACCATGGATTTACTCAGGTAACTTCCTGAGGAAATCCATGGTTTCTTAAGGAGATCTCGCGCGTACCTGGAGCTAAGCCGTTGCTTATTCCGCGCTGCCGCTGAACAGGAGAGCCACAAGGTCCGGCACAGCGGGTTCCGGAGGTGTCGGAGCCCCGCCAGGAATGGTGACAACTCGCGATGCTTCCTCGACAGTGAACGCGGTGGCGGGGAACAGTTGCAGTGTTTCTTCGATACCCGGGTAGTCGGATACCCACATGGCAGGGTCGGTGTCGTCGCTTGAGCACGTGGCGAGCACGACGTACGTGCCGTCCGGCACGTCGCTTACCGTTTGTGTAGCGCCGCCCGGCTGAACTTCACCGGCAGCGTAAAGCGTCTGACCGTCGCGAAGAACTTCTTCCACCGGCGGCAGGACGCCCTCTGGCGCGGGCGCAAGGGAAGTGGCGCACTGAAGCACTGAACCTGAGTTGTTGGTGATGGTATTGGTGACGTTCGATCCGCTCACCGCGTATGCGTAGCTGACATCGGTGGGCTCGGCTGCTGCGGCAAAGCCGGGGGACGCCAAAGCGAGCGGAAATGCCGCTGCGGCAACGAATACGGTACGAGCGATCGGTCGCATCAAGTGTCCATTTCGATTCGAAGTGTCAGACGATGCTCGTCAGCTTCCCACACAATGCCCTCATGGTGGCGTGATGGTGGCGTGACTGAGGATGTCACGTCCCCATGAAGGAGTAAGGGCGTATCGACAACGGATCACTGACTCATCACACTAGTACGCGACCCAGTAACCGTCGCTGCACTGCCACTTGGTTCCCAGCGGCCCCGTGTGGACGTACCCGCTCGGATACACATTGGTGCCAATTCTGCATGTCTCGGTAAAAGATTGGGGTCTCGCGAGAGCTTCACCTGCCGCAGTGCTGAGCAGCGCACTCGCGGAGAGGGCTCCGGCGAGCGCCGCCATCCCGATCGCCTTTCGTGTGAACATGGTCGCCTCCTCGTGTGTGGATCCCGTACGTAACCCGGTGTTGTAACCGTGCTCCCGGGCAACCAGGTACCCAAGGTGTTACATGCTGACCCCAAGGGGGCGATAGTTCACACCGAGGGTCGCTAGCGCAAGCTCGAAGGGGCAGAGCGCACAGGATCTCACTCGGCTCCTGAACTCGGCAGGGGAGCGCTGAGGGGGCGGCGGTTACCGCTCCCGGACCGCGTAGGTCAGGTGGGTCACCCGCTGCGTCGGCTCCGCGCGGACCGGCTCCAGAGCCACGCGGCCCGCGTCGACGCCCTCGAACAGGCGGACTCCGGAGCCAAACAGCATGGGTGAGAACGCGATTGAGAAATCGTCGATAAGGCCGGCGTTGACGTACTCCAGTATCGTTGCGCCGCCACCCGCGATGCGGACGTCTCGATCACCCGCGGCCTCGCGGGCCTTGTCGAGCGCGGCCTCGATGCCGTCGTTGACGAAGTAAAAGGTGGTCCCGCCCGGCCGCTTCCAGGGGTCACGCTTCTCCCTGTTCGCGGATTCAAAGGGCCGTATGTCGACGGCGCTCGAAACTGGACAGTAACGGCGCCCTGCGCCGCGCCCAGGAACTCGAAGATGATGCCGCCGACGCACTCGAATCAGTCGGTTAAGACCCTATCGCCCATGATGAGGAGATAATGGGAACCGTGGATGACCACGATTTCCTCACGGGGACACGCACCGGCTACGACCGCACTGCAGGCCGATACGCCGAGCGCTTCCACACTCACCTCGATGACAAACCCCTGGATCGCGCGATGCTCGGCGCTTTTGCTGAACTCGTTGCAGCGACGGAAAACAAGCAGGTCATCGACGTCGGCTGCGGCACTGGGGCGACCACGAAGATCCTCCATGACCACGGAGTCGAGGCATTCGGCATTGACCTGTCACCCAAAATGATCGACCATGCTCAACGCCTCAATCCGGACCTCATCTTCGAGGTCGGATCGATGACCAGCCTCGACATTCCCGACGCCAGCGTCGGCGGCGTTTGCGCTTGGTATTCGATCATCCACATCCCCGATGGACACCTGGATCGCGTGTTCGACGAGTTCGTTCGCGTCCTGGCCCCCGGTGGCATGGCTCTATTGGCGTTCCAAGTCGGAGACCAGCCCCGAGTTCTCCAGGAGGCATTCGGCCAGCAGATCGAATTGACGTTTTTCCGCCGCCAGCCCGACGATATCAGTCGCAGGCTTGAGCGGACTGGCCTGCGCAGGTATGCCGAACTCGTCCGCGAACCCGCAAACGACGGGTTCGAGTCCACCCCGCAGGCCTACCTAATCGCCCAAAAGTCGTGACGGCCAGGAAGTTCGATCAGCCAGAAGCGAAGATGCCGTATGAGTACCGATGTCGCCCATCGTAGGGGCCAGCGGATCTTGCTGATGCCGCCGACGTAGATGGTTGTCCATCCGGGCACGGGACGTGGAGCAGAGCGCGGCGATCGCCGCCGAAGGATGTACAGGCTTTCCGAAGGTTAACGGAGGGGCCGGTAAATCTTCAACGGCAAATAACTGCAGTGCCGCCGGGGGAGAGGGCACCCAGATGAACTTCGGTTCATTGAAGCCCACTCGCCGGTAGAGCACGGCGACGGCGGACTCTGTGGAGGGTCGGTCGGCAGGCTTCGTGGATAGACCGTGAGCCGGCCATTCGTCCCGCACGCCAGACACAGTGGCCAAGGTGTGAGAATCGGAGACTCTGGTGGATAGGGTGGTGTACGAAACCGCTGATGAGATCGGCATGACGGTGCCGACGGCAACAGTCCAGCCCTGGTCTACCTGCATGGCGGCGGTTTCGTCCTGGGAACCCTGGACGGAGCCGACGATGTGTGCCGTGCGATCGCTGCCGGGTCCGGCTGGACAGTCGTGTCCCTGGACTACCGTCTAGCTCCCGAGAACCCGTACCCGGCAGCGCTTGAAGACTGCCTCGATGCCTACGCGTGGCTTTTACGCACAGCGCCGAAGTACGGCATCGATCCGAACCGTATCGCGGTCGGGGGCGACGCCGCGGGTGGCAATCTTGCCGCCGCCCTGTGTCTGAGCCGACGGGACGAAGACCGCCCCCTCCCTGTGACTCAGGTGCTCGCTTACCCCGCAGTCGACGGGACGTTCACCGCGCCATCATGGTCGGAGTTCGCCGACTCGCCGTTCTTGGGCGCCGCGGATGCGCGCTGGCTCTGGGATCAATACGTTGGCCGAGGATGCCGAGTGGACGACCACCTCGCGGCACCCATGCGTGCCCAGTCACTTCGCGGCCTGCCGCCTGCGCTGATTCTGACCGCTGAGGTCGATCCGATCCGCGACGACGCCGAAGCGTACGCGGCGCGGCTGCGCCACGACGGCGTATCCGTCTCGCTGATCAGGTATACCGGCGTCTTTCACGGATTCTTCACGGAGGTAAATGTATTCGCGCAGGCGAGGCGAGCCATTGACGAGGTTTGCCGGCACCTGCGTGATTTTGCGCGCGTATAAGCTCCGCTCCGTCCCGGATAGGTTCCGGGGCCGCCCCTCTCACGTCTTCGCGCGGTCCGGCCTGCTGCGGTCGCCGTCCTCGGTCAGCAGGCCCGGTCCCGGCGCCAGCTCAATATCGCGTGCGGTGAGACCGCTTCCGCAGCAATCGCATTCGAGCCGCACGTGCGCTTCGCCGGAGCAACCGCGGTGCTGGTAGTGCACGGGCGGACCCTCCGGCGCCATGTAGACGTCGCCCCAGTCCTTGATCGCCATGAGAATCGGGTAGAGGTCGTGTCCCTTCTCGGTGAGTCGGTACTCCTCATGAGCGCTGCCGGGAGTCTTCTGCTTGGCCAGGATCGCGTGGTCGACCAGCCTGTCGAGGCGGTCCTGCAGCCGACTACGAGACACACCGAGCGCGCGCTGGAACTCGTTGAATCGCCGGATGCCGGTGAACGATGTTTTCAGCACCAGCAGCGTCCAGCGGTCGCCGAGGATCACCAGCGGGCGGGTGATCGAGCACGGGAAGTCGGCGAGATCGTCATAGCGCATGCATCGATCTTACCCCGGTTAGTTTCAAAACGAGACTAGTGCTAGCGTCAGTCTCAAAACGAGACTAAGGGAAGAAGAGGACACGATGGAAGCGGTCTACTTCGAGCGGCACGGGGGACCAGAGGTCCTGCGCTACGGGCAGCGGCCCACTCCTCGGCCAGGGCCGAACCAGGTCCTCATTGAGGTGCACGCGGTCGGCGTCAACCCACGTGACTGGATGCTGCGGCAAGGAACCTACGTCGGCCGATACCTAGTAGGCCGCCCACCGATCATCCCCGGAAGCGACGTATCCGGCGTGGTCGTCGAGGTAGGGGCTAAGGTCGAGGACTTCGCGGTCGGCGATGAAGTCTTCTCTATGCAAAGCCAACTCGGCCACATGGGCGGTTACGCACAGTACATGGCGGTCAATGCCTCGTGCGTGGCGCTGAAGCCACCGGCGATCAGCCATATCGAAGCAGCTGCAGTGCCGGTGGCGGGACTCACCGCCTGGCAGAGCCTATTTGGTATAGCCCGCATCTCGGCGGGCTCCAAAGTCGTTGTGGTGGGCGCGTCCGGCGGGGTGGGGCACTACGCGGTCCAGCTCGCCAGCCATGCCGGAGCACACGTCACCGCCGTGTGCAGCGCAGCCAACGCCGAGTTCGTCCGCGGCCTCGGAGCAGCTGCGGTCGTTGATTACACCGAGGAGCGGTTCACCGACGTCGTCAGTGGCCAAGACCTTGTCTTCGACACCCTCGGCAGGGAGAGCCTGGACAGCTGCCGCAATGTACTGGCCCGCGACGGGCTCTACATCACGACGGTGCCCAACCTCGCCACCTTCGCGCGATGGGCGCAGACCAGCCTGCGCTCCCGCGTCCTCGGCGGCCAACGCGCATCGGTTATTGCAGTGAAGGCTCGAGGCCAGGAGTTGAGCGCCCTCGCCGAGCTCATGGCGCAAGGCCATATCCGATCCGTGGTCGACAGTGTCTACCCCCTAGCCGAGGCGGCCGAGGCGCACCGTAAGAGCCGAACCTTCCGCACCCGCGGCAAACTCGTGCTGCAAGTCCGCGACTAGCGGCGCAGCGCAATGCTCTCAGAGGGCCACGCGTCTGAACCTGCTCGGGTGTGAACTTGCGTGGGCCTCAATTGGGCGCTGCGGTTCTCCGCATGTGCAGAAGAATGCACGTCAGTTTTGGAGAAAGAGATGCGTTTCTCTGCACAAGTGCGAGCACATTCGAATCAGGAGCGGGGCAACCGGCTGACTGGCTCGCGCGTCTTGGTGCATCGAGTGGCTGACTGATCTTTTGAAAGCGTGGCGATGGGGTCGTCAAACTTGCTGGTCGTGGCTGAGGACCCGTGCCGCCATTGAGGCCGTGAACGATGCGATTCGTTCTGGCGGAAAGTCGTCCGGTTCCTCGAGCGCGATGCGGCCCGCATCGAGAAGCAGGGCCAGTAGAGCCTTTGCCAACATTTCGACGTCGGTGTTTGGTGGCATCGACGCGCGTGCGATCTGCTCGAAGATGTCGGTGATCAGTTTCTGCCCGCGCTGCAACCGCTTGCGGAACGCAGGCGGGTACCCGGCTGGCAGCAGAATCGCCCGCCAACGTTTCGGTTCAGCGAGAACCGCACGGAGATAGGCCCGGATCATCTCGGCGATGTTCTCTGGGGTCGGAATCTGACCGACCGATTCGAACACTTCGGTCAACTGGGCAAGTGCGCGGGCTTCTTCGCGTTTAAGAACCGTCCGGAGGATGTCGTTACTGTCAGTGAACTGGCTGTGAATCACGGGCCGGGTCACGCCGATCGCTTTGGCGAGACCATCGACGGTCACCCGTCCCACGCCGTGCTCGACGATGACATCGAGAGCGGCATCGAGGATCTGCTCGCGTCGCTCTTCAGGTGCCATGCGGGGAGCGTAAGGCCGCTTCTTTGAGCCGCTCCGGGTGGCGCCTGATGTCATTTGTCACTCCTTCATCTGCGCTCGCAGGCAAGTCATCTCGTCTTCTAGCTCCGCGTAGGGCTGTTCTGCCAGCTTATCGAGCAACGGGAGTTTGCTGCGCGCCTGCACGGTAGTCATCAGTCCCCAATCAGGTCTTGACATATCGACGCCTGGCAACCAATATACAGGACTGCAGCTACATTGGTGTAGCAATTTAGAAGGAGCAATCGATGCGCGAACGTCGGTACTGCGTTATCGGTGCCGGATACGCCGGCCTCGGAATTGCGAAGGCGTTCGTCGACGCCGGGCTCGACTACGACCACTTCGAAGCGACGGACCACGTCGGCGGCAACTGGGCTCACGGCGTTTACGACTCAACGACGATGATCAGCTCGAAGCAGGCCTCGGCGTACTCGGATTACTCGATGCCCGACGACTATCCGATGTTCTGCTCGGCCGCGCAGATGCGCGCCTACCTGCAGGATTACGCCGACCATTTCGGCGTCACCCCGCGCATCACGTTCAACACCGAAGTCACCGAGGTCACCCCGATCGATGCCACGGGTATGGCGGGTTGGGCAGTGCGCCTTTCTTCCGGCGAAGTACGGCAGTACGCCGCCGTCGTGGTCGCGAACGGGCATTACTGGGCGCTCAACATCCCGACGTATCCGGGTCAGTTCACGGGAAAGCAGATCCATTCCAAGCAGTACCGGAACCCCTCCGATGTCGAGGGCAGGCGGGTGCTGGTTGTCGGCGCGGGCAATTCCGGGTGCGATTTGGCGGTTGAATCCGCAAACGCGTTCGGCTCCGCGGATCTGTCCATGCGCACCGGCTACTGGTTCATCCCCAAGACGATGTGGGGCGTCCCGGTCTCCGCTTTGGACCAGATCTGGGCGCCGCGATCTGTTCAGAAAGCTGTCTTCAAGGCCGGGCTCATGCTGACCTTCGGTCCGTATCAGCGCTACGGTCTGCCCAAGCCCGGCCATGACTTGTTCGACAAAGACGTCACCGTCAACAGCACGATGCCGTACGCGGTTCTCCACGGGAAGGTGAAGCCCCGGCCGGAGATCAAACGGTTCGACGGTCAGGCTGTGCACTTCGTCGACGGCTCGACCGGCGAATACGACACGATCCTCTGGGCCACCGGATTCCGGACCGCTTTCCCGTTCCTCCAGCCTGACCTGCTCGAGTGGGAAAACGGTCAGCCCGGGCTGTTCGCGCACGTCGTACCACCAAAGCTCGCGAACCTTTACTTCTTCGGAAACGTCGCGCCGCGAGCCGGCGCCGGCAAGCTCATCACCGAGGGAGCTCGGCTCATCACCAAAATCGCGCTGATTCAGGGCGAGGTTCCGGTTCCGTTGTCGAACCTGCTCGCGAAGATCCGCAAGCCACAGTCGACGATGCTCGCGGGACAATCCGAGATCCTCCTCGACGTTGCCGTGCTTCGCCGCCTCATCAACACCTACGTGAGTGTCGACCGGATCTCACGTGGGCTTCCCAGCCAGGCGGTCCCCGTACTTCCACGAAATCCTTTGACGGAGGAAAAGATGTCTCTGCCCAAGCCCAATCCCGCCCGGCCTGCCGTGGTCACCGGCGCATCCTCGGGAATCGGCGCAGCCCTCGCCGAGAACCTCGCGGCACGTGGCTACTCGCTGATCCTTGTGGCACGCCGCAAACAGCGCCTCGCCGAGCTCGCCGCGCGCCTGGTCACCGACCACGGCGTCAACGTCGAAGTGATGTCATGCGACCTGTCCGATGCCGAATCGCGCGCGAAGCTCGCTGCCGAACTTGCCAGTCGGGAGATCGCGATTCTCTGCAACAACGCAGGCTCGGCCACCTATGGGCCACTCGTTGATCTGGACGCCGATGCCGAACGCAATCAGGTGTCGCTCAATGTCAACGCCGTCCACGATCTCACCGTCGCCGTTCTTCCGGGGATGATCGCGCGTCGCAGCGGGGCCATCCTCATCACCGGATCGACGGCCGGAAATCAGCCGAGCCCCAACAACGCGACCTACTCCGCGAGCAAGGCGTTCGCGAACATGTTCGCCGAATCGCTGCATGGTGAACTCGCCGGTACCGGAGTGACCTGCTCACTGCTCGCGCCCGGACCCGTGCACACCGAGTTCGCCGAAGCCGCCAGCATCCCGTCGCTCGAAAAAATGCTTCCCGATTTCCTCTGGGTCGATGCTGAGGAGGCGGCCAAGACCGCAATCGACGGACTCGCCGACGGCAGGCGCCGCATTGTGCCCGGGTTGTTCGCCAAGGCTCAGACCGTCGGCGCGGCTCTCACACCCAGCAGTGTGTCGAACCCGATCCTGCGCATGGTCTACGGACGGCTGTCGTGAACACGATCGACGGACTGAAACATGCAATCGGGATAGCGGCACTACCGGATCGTGGATACATCTACCGCGATGCGCACTATCTGACCGCGGTTGTCGAGATCGACTCCGACAAGATGCAACCGTGGCTGCCTGCGGGCGTCACCCTTACAGGTCCGGCCACGGCAGACCTGTTTTGCGCCTGGTTCCCCGATTGCAACTACGGCTCGGTGTATCACGAGGCGGGCCTTCTCGTGCACATCAAGACCGGTATCGGTCCGTTCGCCACGATGGGTGTCCACTGTCCGTGGATGATCCTCGACGACGACGCCGCGCTCATCCTCGGACGTGAGGTGCTCGGTTACCCGAAGAAACTCGGCGCCATCGACTGGTCGATCGAGGGTGACGCGATCAATGCGACGGCCACGCGCCGAGGAGCGACCCTCATCGAGATGCGCGGCGCCCTCGGCGACGTCATCGACGACGCACCACCGATTCTCGGCCGTCCGCACCGCAACGTTGTGGGCAGCGTCCTTCCGTACCTCGTCGCGTTCACTCCGGGCGAGCACGTCATCGAAGTTCGACGCGCAAACCTCGACGTCTCGGTAGGCAATTCCGAGCGCGATCCGCTGCAGGACATGGGAGTTGGGCAAGTCATCGAATCCCGCTTACATCGGGTCAACCTCTCCGCGGGGTCGCCGCCCGTACCTATCCGGCCGGTTCTGCCGACCTTCACCACATCCCGCCTCAACGGAAGAATCTTCTGATGCCAGTCACCATCGCCAGCCCGCTCACGCTGCCGTGCGGAGTCACGCTCAACAACCGCCTCGCCAAAGCGGCCATGAGCGAGCAGATCGCGCAGGCCAACGGCGCACCCTCGGAGAAGCTCATCCGCCTCTACGCGAATTGGGGCCGCGGCGGCGCCGGCATGCTGCTGACCGGCAACGTCATGATCGACCACAACGCGCTGGTCGAGCCCCGCAACGCGATTCTCGAAGACGACAAGCACCTCGAACACATCTCCCGTTGGGCTCGGGCTGGAAAAGCTCACGGTGCGGCCATGATCATGCAGATCAACCACCCAGGACGAGTTCCGGTCCTGCCGCTGTTGCGTCAGCCGGTCGGACCGTCGGCGATTCGTCCCGGTCAACTCGGCTACAACCTGCGCAAGCCGCGCGCGCTGTCGGAGACGGAAGTCAAAGACCTGATCGCGCGGTACGCGCGCACCGCGAAGCTTGCCGTGGACACAGGATTCGACGGCGTTCAAGTCCATGCCGCCCACGGCTACCTGCTCTCGCAGTTCCTCAGCCCGAAAGCGAACAATCGCGACGACGAGTACGGGGGCGATCCGAAACGCCGGATGGCCCTGCTCCTCGAAGTGGTCGAGGCCGTCCGTGCGGCGATCGGCTCCGCCAAGGTCCTGGCAGTCAAGCTCAACTCGGCGGACTTCGAGAAGGGCGGTTTCACAACAGAAGAATCGGTCGATGTTGCTCTGGCTCTCGAGGCCGCAGGAATCGACCTTCTGGAGATTTCCGGCGGCAACTACGAGGCACCAGCGATGACCGGCATCGTCAAAAACAGCACGGCCAGCCGGGAAGCGTACTTCTTGTCCTACGCCGAAGGACTGCGTGAGCTCAGCAAGGTTCCTTTGATGCTGACCGGGGGAGTACGCACCGCCGAATTCATGAACGAAGTGCTCGGTTCGGGAGCAGTAGACGTCATCGGCCTCGGACGACCGATGGCGATTCACGCTGATTACCCAGACAGATTGCTTGCCGGTACCGCGCCGGAAAGGTTGCCCGCCGCACCGCGCGCAGATTTCGGTCCGCTCGACGCCTGGATGCAGCTCGCCTGGCACGCCGCCAACTTCGAACGCATCGCCAACGGTTCGCAGAAGCCCGTTACCCCTGGCCTGATCAGGGGGCTGACCAAGGCGACCGTGACGATCTCCCGAAAGGCCCTGACCCAGTGATCTTCGACCTCGCACGGCCGCTGGGTTTCTGGCCGCCGGTACGTCCCGGGTGTGGTTTCACAGACTCGAAGATGGGAGCCGCGGTGTCGATCAATACCAAACCGGCGTCGATGGTCTCGACCAACAGAGTGTGGCAGACCCTCACCGATGGTGGATTCGCTTGCGGCTACTCATAGGCGCCGCCACCGATGCACTCGGTGATGTCCGCTCATGAACGCGTGCCGCTGGGTTGGGGGTATCGGCGGCACAGAGGGGATCGCGGGTGCTGCGCCAACAGTTTCGCGGTGAATGCGGCGAATTCCGCGGTAGCGCGGGTGCTGCGAAGTAGGTCGCCGGGTCCGAGCACGGATCGGGCGATGCCCGGTGCTATGCGCGCGACTCGGGTCGGCGTTGCGGCGGCTCGCAGCGGGCTGACCTTCTTGTTGAAGATGTGAGCGAAGTCCGTGGCCACAGTGGTGTCGCGCGCGGCGAGCCCGAACAGGCCGTCTGCCAGTGCGTCGGGCAGGTGCGGTTCGCCGAGAAGGGAATTGGCCCAGTACATTTGCCAGGCATCTCGATCGCGCCATCGCCACCAGCGGGCCAGCTCGCGATCGAGGTCTGCGCCAGGAGCCAGTCCATGGGTCAGTCGGTCGGCGAGGTATTCGGCCTGCCGGAAGGCGTCGGACTGTCCCTGCCCCAGCGAATAGTCCTTGAAATGTCCCGCATCACCAACCAGTGCCCATCCGGGTCCGGCTGATTCCCGGAAATAGCTGTGCCACTTCTGTAATACACGGATCGGCCCGACACGCGTCGCGCCCTCGACTGCGGCGGCCAGCTCCGGGAACAGGCGCAGCCGCGCATCGAACTGGTTGTAACGGTCTTTGAGGACCCCGAGCGCCTCGTCGGCCGACACGCCAACCGTAGCGAGGAACTGGCCGTCGAGGGGCAGTCCGAGAAACGCCGTTGATCCCGTCTGAGCCCCGCCGACCGCACCGAAGAAAAAGCCGTGCCCGGGGTCGACACCGTCGTAGAACGCCCACAGCGGCACCCGCCCCCCGGGGCGCGTGCAGTATTCCTTCGCCCCGACCGCCCGCGCCACGGTGGACAGCCGACCGTCCGCGCCGATAACGACCCGTGCGCGGATCTGCCCGGAACGGGTCCTCACCCCGCGCACCTGCCCCTTCTCGACGATCGCACCTTCCACCGGACAACCCGCGCGCACGTCGGCGCCAGCACGAGCGGCATGCTCGATCAGGATCGCATCCATTGTCGACCTGCGCATACCCAGCGCCTGACCGTAGACCGCCGGATCCATATCCACCGTGAACTTCTCGTGCGTGCTGGTAACCGTTGCCCGCCGCAGAACATGGGCACCGGCGGCGAGGATCTCGTCAAGCACACCGATCCGCCGCAAGACGTCGACGCCGTTGGACTGGAAAGCGCAGGTCGACAACGCCTCACTGGGAAAGGTCGCCTTGTCTAGCACGCACACCCGCAGGCCTCGTTGCGCGAGTATGGCGCCCAAGGTCGCTCCGGCGCATCGCCCGCCCACGATCGCGACGTCGAATTCGATCTCCGACATTTGTCACCAGCTCCTCTGACTTGGCGGACGCCCGGCCGGAAGCAACGTTCCGAGGTCAGCACCGACCAACTAACTGAGATATACTGTTACACATACTTAGGTGCGGTGCAATGCCTCGGTCGGCAGGCCAGATCGGCGCTCATCGCCGGATCGCCACCGAGTTCGGGGCACGTCCCGCGCCCCTCCTGTCGACACCCCGGCAAGAATCCGAAACCAACCCCTGATTTGATTTGAGTTACACCGTGTCGACGATGCTTCCACTCACCCCGAACGCCGTTGCAGTACTACGCGAGTGCCGATCTGGGCAGGTGGTCGAAGAGGTCGCCGACGCGGGGGAGCGCCGTCGAGCCTGGTGTCGCCCACGTTCCGCGCCACTGCCATCGGGCTGAGTCTGTCCACGCCTGCCGCGTCGGCATAGCGATTACCGAGCACGAGTCGGGCTAGATCGGAGTGGAAGTGCCGGTAAGCCCATCGCAGTGCGGGCGCGCGCCAACCGGTGGTGTGCAGGCCGTGCACGGTCGGAATGGAGTCGTGCATGGCGACCGTGAGTTTCCGGCCGATGACGTCCATGCCCATTTCCGCGCCCTGGATCATGACCAGCAAACGGACCGTGTCGCGGAGGCCGGTCACCTGCAGTTCGGTCGGAACTCCCATCAGATGGCCCATGTACCGGTAGAGGTGAACCCCTCACCGAATCGCTCCAATCCGCCCGGCAACGCGCACTGGACCATCCAGGTCATCGTCTCGACCAAACGCGGTCCAGCCTTGGTATTGAGTTCACTGCCGCATCGAGGGAAGGAACGTCGACGGCCACATTTTGCTGACCCGGGCAAGGTTCGAATTCGCTGACTCAGCGGCTCCCGGCGAGGTTCGTACTCATCCCGCCCGACGCGCCCCGGGTCCGACGACAGAAACCGTCTCCCGTGCGCTGAGCGCCGGGCCAGCGCCGACGGGCAGCACGACCGCTTCGACCCGACTCCCAGACGACCGTTCGTGCACGAGCAAAGCCGGCTCACCATCCGCGCAGTAGCGATCGCCCCACTGCAGCAACGAGATCAAGACCGGGAACAGATCAAGCCCCTTCTCGGTCAACCGGTACTGCAAGCGAGTGCGCCGGCCATCCTCGCGATACGGCTCTGTCCGCAAGATGTCCGCCGCGACGAGTTTGCGGAGGCGGTCGGCGAGAATCGGTTCCGAGACACCCATATGCCTGCGCATGTCATCGAAGCGGCGTACGCCGTTGAAGGCTTCCCGCAACACAAGAAGCGTCCATTTTTCACCGATTACGTCGAGTGTTCGCTGCACCGAGCAGTTCGAGGTGCTCGTCTCGAGCCATTCCATACTCAGATCCTAGCTAACTGCTGACTTCACAGCTAGCATTTAGGATATGCAACCACACTTGGATCCGAATAACTTCAGCCGCTTCGTCCAGGGGGTGGGACTCACCGTCACGGAGGCGACGGGCAAACGCGTTGCGGGGCACATCGACCTCGGGCCCCACCACCACACCCCCTGGGGGGTGGTCCACGGTGGTGTCTACACCAGCGCCGTGGAAAGCGCCGCAAGCCTCGGCGCAAGCCTCGCTGTCGAGGATCAGCACCAATTCGCTGTCGGCGTGCACAACGCGACCGACTTCCTGCGAGCAGCGAAGTCGGGCCGGGTGGACATCGTCGCCGAACCCCTGCAGCAGGGTCGTGTGCAACAGCTGTGGCTGGTCACCGTGACGGAAACAAACACGGGCAAGGCAGTCGCGCGCGGCCAGGTGCGGCTGCAGAACGTGCCCCTGCCGAGTTGAGCGCCAGGCACTGCATCGAGCGACCATTCGAGGGCCGGTGTTCCCGGCGGATACCCGGCCCCCAGTGCACTTTCGGTGTGCGGCAAAGGACGACATGAGTCAGTGAAGGCCTCCCGGCTGTCCAGTGCTTCTCGTAGTAGTCCGGGCACCATCGCTGGTAGCGAGGGCACAGAAGACCAATCGACAGTTCGCAATGCGTCCTTGAGGACGACCTCCATCCCGGCCATCGCCTGGAGGTAGGTGATCCCTGCGCCCATCACGCCCGGCGCCGAGAACAAGAACCTCCTTGGGTTTGCGAACCGGGAAACCTTCCGGCCGGCTCGCGCCCTTGCTGATCGAATCCGGATCAGGCAGGCGGATCGACGAACAGGTCATATTCCATTTTCGGCCCTCCGCCATACCCAGAGAGGTCGCTCACGCCGGCTGCACGCAGCACATCGACATCGATGTGCGATGCACCGGAGTTTGTGCGCGCGTCCTTCGTGAGAATCACGATCGCGGCGTCAGCCATGATCTGTGGGCTGCGGGACCGGGAAAGTGCGTCATCGCCACCCAGAAGGTTCGCCACGGCTGCGGTGGCAATCATCGATTCCGGCCAGAGTGTGTTGGCCGCAATTCCGGCATCGGCGAATTCTGCCGCCCAACCGAGCGTCAGCAATGACATGCCGTACTTGGCCAGGGTGTAGCCCGGATGCGCACCCAGCCATTTCGGATCGAGGTTCAATGGCGGGGAAAGGCTGAGAATATGCGGGTTGTCGCTCGTACGCAGATGCGGCAGGCACGCCCGGGTGAGCAGGAACGTACCCCGCAACTGAATTTGTTGCATCAGATCGAATCGCTTCACGGCAAGTGATTCGGTTCCCGAAAGATCAAGTGCGCTGGCGTTGTTAACACAAATATCGATGCCGCCGAACCGTTCGACGGCGGCCGCGACGGCCATGTCGACGGACTGCTCGTCGCGTACGTCACCGACAACTGCCAGAGCTTTGCCTCCGGCTGCCTCAATCTCTGCGGCTGCTGTGTGGACGGTGCCGGGCAGCCGCGGGTCCGGCTTGTCGGTCTTTGCCAGGAGTACAACGTTGGCCCCGAGGCGGGCGGCTGCGATTCCAATTGCGAGTCCGATGCCTCGACTTCCGCCGGACATGATCATTGTCTGTTCAGCGAGTGGCTTCCTCCGTGGGAGCGTCATCTTTGTTTCCTTTGGGATCGATACGTTTGATTCGGGCAGCTCAGAACACGCGCCGCAGCAGCCATTTCTTGAATAATGTGTACGGCGGGTACAGCGCATCCGGATCGGGCCAGGTTGCTTTGCGGACAACTGACTTTCGATGGCTGAAGGTTTCGAACCCCCATTTGCCGTGGTAAGTGCCCATACCCGAATTTCCGACCCCACCGAACGGAAGTTCCTGGACGAGTACCTGGAACATCAGGTGGTTGATCACGGTTCCGCCATTGCTCACTTCGTCCAGGACGCGGCGTTGCTCTTTGCGGTTGTCGGTGAACAGGTAGACGGCGAGTGGCTTAGGCCCGCGTTGCACATGTGAGATCGCGGCGTCGAACGAATCGATCGTGACCACTGGAAGGATCGGGCCGAAGATCTCTTCGGTCATCAACGATGAATTCAGCGCGGGGTCCAGCACGACGGAGAGTTCGGCGGCAGCACCGTCGACGTCGACGTTTCCGCCGCGCACGATCCGCCCGCCGGACTTTTTGAGCAGCTGCTCGATTCGTCCCGCATGCCGCGAGTGGACCAACGGCAAAAGCTTCGGCGAATCCTTGAGGAAGGTGTCGAGAGCCTTCTGGAGCTGAGCGAGGAATTCGTCTCGAACACTCGATTCGACAAGCACGTAGTCCGGAGCCACACAGGTCTGGCCGGAATTGAGCATCTTGGTCCAGGCAACGCGACGCGCCGCAGAACGGATGTTGGCATTGGCGGTGACGATCGCCGGGCTCTTCCCACCGAGTTCCAGGGTGACCGGCGTCAAATGTGCTGCGGCGGCAGTCATCACGGCTTTGCCAATTTCTGGGCCGCCCGTGAAGAAGGCGTGATCGAGGCCTTGAGCGAGCAGTGCCTGCGTCTCGTCGGCGGCGCCTTCGACGACCGCGATTGCATCGGCGTCGAGGTACTGGGGGAGCAGTTCAGCCAGAACCGCCGACACTGTCGGGGTGTGTTCGGAGGGTTTGACTATGGCGCAGTTGCCGGCAGCGAGTGAGCCTACGAGCGGTGACAGAGCCAGGAACACGGGGTAGTTCCATGGACCGATGATGAGCGTCACCCCGAGTGGCTCGTATTCGTACCATGCGCGCGCCGGCATCGCCGACAGCGGAACGCCGACGCGCTTGGGGCGCATCCATTTCTCGACGTTCTTGCGGGCGTGGCGGGCCTCTGCCGCCACTGGTGCGAGGTCAGCGAGCCAGGCGTCAGTAGCGGATCGGCCGAGGTCCTTAGCGAGCGCTGCTGCAAAGTCCTTCTCGTGCTCGGCGAGCAGTCGCTCGAGGGCAGCGAGCTGAGAGCGTCGCCAGGTCACACTGCGGGTGCGACCTGAGGCGAACGTGGCACGCAGTCGCTCAACGACGGCCGGAATCGTTTCGGTTGCTGCGTTCGGCATGGCGACGACTTCCGCGGGTATCGGCGAAGATGGCTCGGTCATGGTTGTGGCTCCTTGCAAGATGTGTTGTGCACAGATCAGGCACTGGGCTGCTGTTGAACGGTGTCTCGCAAGCTCCGTTTGAGGATCTTCCCGGCACCGGAGATAGGCAAGGATTCAGCGAAGCTGACCGAACGTGGGACTTTGTATCCGGCGATCAGAGCCCGCGTGTGTTCCTGTAGTTCGTCGGCAGTGACAGTTGTCTGCGGCGCGGGGACGACGACGGCGTGCACACGCTCTCCCCAACGCTCATCAGGTAGGCCGATCACTGCGCAGGCCGCGACGGCGGGGTGCTGAGCGAGTGCATTCTCGACCTCGCTCGAGTAGACGTTCTCACCGCCGGTGATGATCATGTCTTTGAGACGGTCGACGATGTATAGGTAGCCGTCGTCATCGAGGTATCCGGCATCGCCGGTGTGCATCCAGCCGTCCCGCAGTGCTTCCTCAGTTTCCTCGGGCTTCTGCCAATAACCGCGCATGACCTGCGGTCCGCGGACGAGGATCTCGCCCACCGCTCCGCGCGGGGCATCGGTGCCGTCTTCGGCTGCGATGCGGATCTCGGAAGTCGGCGACGTGGCGCCAGCGGACCGTTGTCGCGTCTCGATCGAGTGGTCGGCCGCGGGGAGAATCGTGGCCAGCGCTGACAATTCAGTCATCCCGTAGGCCTGCACGAAATCGACGCCCGGCCAGACCTTCTTCGCGCGTCCGAGGAGGGCCGGTGAGATCGGTGACGCCCCGTACGCGATGGTGCGAAGGTGACTGACATCGAAGGACGGTGCGGAGGGGTGATCAGCAAGCATCTGGATCATCGTCGGCACGAGCAAGGTATCGGTGACCTCATGGGTGCCAATCAGACCGAGAACCTTCTGAGGATCGAACATCGGGACGGCGATGTTCGTTCCGCCGGCGATGCTGGTCATCAGGAAGAACGCGAAGTCAGCCAAATGAAACATCGGGGCGACGTGCAACGACCGTGGCGTTGCCCCATGGCGGAAGAAGTTTCCAGAGGCGAGCCCGCCCAGTGCCGCACTGACCAGGTTGGTGTGACTGAGCATCACGCCCTTCGGGGCGCCCGTGGTTCCTCCCGTATAGAAGACGCCCGCTAGTTCGTCACCTGATCGGCGCGCATCGGCGATCGGGTCGGATTCGGCTATGAGCTGCTCGTAGGAGATCGCGAAATCGGGCGTCGGGCCGTCTCCTGCATGGATCACTGTTGTTAGAGCCGGGTAGATCTGCTGCACCGCTGGCACTGCCGGCGCGAACACGTCGTCGACGATCAGTACTCGTGTCTGGGAGTCCTCGAGTGAGTACGCGATTTCGGCTGGGCTCCAACGGATGTTCACTGGGTTCAGCACTGCGTTTGCCCACGGAACCGCGAAGAGGCTCTCGATGTAGCGGTCAGAATTCAGCGCCAAAACGCCGACGCGGTCGCCATCTTTGATATCGATGCCACGCAGTCCGCTGGCGAGTCGAGACACTCGATCGGAGAGCTCGGCGTAGGTACGAGAACGATCGCCGCAGATAGTGGCAACTCGTCCGGGGGTTGCGGTTGCCCACCGATGCAGGCCTTGGGTCAAGTACACGGGAACTCCTTGCGCTGAGAACGTAAACCAAAGATAACTTAGGTTAGGTTTGAAGTACAGGGGTTCAAGCAAATTTCCGTCAAAGCGTCGACCTGGGGAAAGGAGTCTTGCCCCTGAGCCTAAGGTAAGATAACTTAGCTTAGGTTCGAACCAGACTAAGGATAGCTAATGTCACAACACCTGAATTCACCCGTCGAGCGCACTCAAGATCGCATGTCCCATGACGTCTGGCTGCCCGAAGAAACGGTGCAGATTCGTACCGAGGCGCGTAGCGCAATTCAACGAGTGCTCGCCCCACATGCACGCGAGATCGGTCAACGTGAAGAGTCGGTGGACTCTTTCCCGTGGGAGCCGTTTCGAGGGCTGGCAACTGCTGGACTATTCGGAGTGCCATTCGGCTCGGATTTCGGGCGCGGCCTGGCACATCCCATGCTGGCGACTTGCACCGTAACCGAGGAGATCGCCTACGAATCATCCTCGATGGCTGGCGTCTACGACGGTCAGTGCATCCTTGTTCCACAGGCGCTGTCGTTCGCTCGCCCAGAGCTGCGGGCCCGACTCATTCCGGCGCTGGTCGCGGGAGATGAGGCGTTCTCCTTTGCTACGACGGAACCAGACGCGAGCAGCGACCTGTCTGCGGAAGCGATGGTCACGACCGCTGAGCAAAACGAATCCGGCGATTTTCTTGTCAATGGACGCAAGCGCTGGATCACCAACTCGGTGGTCGCTCACTGGGCGGCGGTGCTGTGCCGGACCGGATCGAAGATGACGATGCTCGTGATCGACCTCAGTTCGCCCGGGGTTCGTGTGGGCTCACCAGATCTGAAGATGGGTCACCGCGGACAATTGACCGCCGACATCGTGTTCGAAAATGTGGTCGTCCCTCCTGAGCATGTCCTCGGGCAACCAGGATCAGGGCTCTCAGTGGCGCTTTCCTGCCTCACTCGGGGCCGGATCGGAATTGCCGCAGCTGGTGTCGGCGTCGCCCAAGCAGCGGTCGACCTTGCCGTGCATCGTTTGCGTACCCGCCAGCTGTTCGGCGGACCCCTGGGGCGAATGCAGTACTGGCAGTTCAAGATGGCCGAACGCGCGACCGAGATCGAGTGCGGCCGAATGCTCTATCAGAAAGCTGCAACCAGGCTCGACCGCGGGGAAAAGCTCGTCGAGCCAGAAGCTGCGATGGCCAAGGCATTCGCGACCCGGACCGCAGTCGACACCGTTCGTGATGCGTTGCAAATCCACGGCGGCTACGGCTTCGCGCGTCAAGTCTCAGAAACTGGCGAATCGGTGCGGCTCGAGGAGCTCTACCGCGACGCCAAGATTCTCGAAATTTTCGAGGGCGCCAACGAACTCATGCAGTGGTCGATCGCTCGCCACTTGATCGGTCGCGACGTCACCGGCTGACTTCGCAACTAGTCGCTCAAAGCTTGCTCGGCGTGACTTCATGTCTTGTCGATCTGATCCGACGGGGAGTCAGGTTTCTGTGGAAGCGGTCGGTTCTTCCACACCGACGCGTCCGCACAATCCTGCCAACCCAGCCAGCACGGCAACTGTCGACATAGCGCTGTCAGAGGCCGTCGCACTCTTGGTAGTGCGTAGGAGGAGCGGACCGCTTCCCGAGTCGAAACGGCATCAAAGATAAGGTAGCTTACATTGCTGCTGGGCGACGGACCTGCGAGGAGGCGGAGTCACATGCATTTGTCTGTCACACGGGAGGACTACTTCGAAGCCGCGATGAAAATACTCGCCGCGAATGGGTATCTGGGCCTGAAGATGACCTCGTTGTGCTCAGCGCTCGGAGTCACGACCGGGTCGTTCTACAACTATTTCGGTAGCTGGGATGCTTTTGCGCCACAGTTGCTGACCTATTGGGAAAAGGAACAGACCCTCCGGATCGAAGAGCTGTCCAACCAGTCGGATGACCCGATAGCGCGCATGTTCACGATGAAAGAACTTGCGACCCGGTTGCCTCACGAGGCCGAAGTCGCGATCCGCGCATGGAGCAATAGCGATCCGGTCGTCGCGGTATTCCAGCAACGGGTGGACGAGGAGCGCATCCAAGCGCTCCGGTCGGTGATTCTAGGCCTGGTCCCAGATTCGAACACTGCCGATCTACTGGCCCTGATCGGCATCAGTTTGCTTGTTGGTGTTCAATCTCTTCGGGAACCGGTCGACCGCGACGAACGGCACCGCGTGTTTGATGCATTTGAAGACCTGATTCGCGGACAGGGCGCGAGTCCGGACGAATCGACCTCCCCGAAGGAACCGACAAACAGCATGAGGGTTCCTTCAACTTGTGAATGAATAGCGAAATCCAAGAAACCCGGCGTTCCCGGGGCGCGGTGAGCTACTTACCGATTCGCTTGTCGTAACCGGACCGAGCCTTCGGGTCGAAGTCGAGGAACGATCTGTCGGCCCCGAGGCTGTGGTTGAACAGGTCACGTATCCGGCGGCCGAGCAGTGGCTGTGGCCATAGCAGCGGTCCGACGATGCGGGGGACGAAGACGTCGGGCTTCGGACGCTCGATGGCATCGGCGATCGCACGGGCCACGTCTTCCGGTTCGACGACGGGGATCAGTTTCGTGGCGGTGGTGCCAGCGATCAGTTCGGTATTGGTGAAGCTGGGCATCACGCACGTGAAGTCGATTCCGCTGCCTTTGTACTCAACTCGTGCGGTCTCGGTGATGGCGATGACCGCTGACTTCGTGCCGCAGTACGTGAGGCCACCTGGCACGGGAGTCTTGCCAGCGGTGGAGGCGACGTTGATGATGTGTCCGCTTCCACGCGCCACCATCGCCGGAAGGGTGAGGTGCATCCCGTTGATGGCGCCGAGAACATTGATCTGCACTGCGCGACGATGGGTGTCGGCCGACTGATCGAGGAACCTGCCGATTGGCATGATGCCCGCGTTGTTGATCAGGACGTCGATTATTCCGTTGGCGGTGGCCTTCTGGTGGAAGGCGGCAAAGGAGTCGTAGCCAGAAACATCGACGGCATAGCCCTCGGCGTTCGATCCGATGCTTTTGGCTGCGGCGAGCGCAGATCGCTCGTCCACGTCGCCGATGATGACCGTGGCTCCGCGGGTGTGTAGTTCTTTTGCGGTGGCAAGTCCGATTCCGCGACCCGCTCCAGTGATCACGATTCGACGGCCCTGCAACGACGTTGTGCCCACGATGACGCTCCTTTGCTGTGGTGGAAAGCGCATCCACTTGGCTGCCCGGCCGTGGTGCGAAGGGACTTCCATTGTCTGCGCGTGGAACATAACGTAATCTATCTTTGCTTAGCTGGCAAGGGCTTTCCCTTTCTAAACGTCCACAAGTTCGCCTCTTTCGGGGGAAGGCCCCCATGCCCAATGGGCACCCGGGCTCAACGAGTGACGGCGAACTGCCCGTCGCACTCATACGGCCCCAAAAGGGTTTCAAGAAATTCCACTCCAACCCCTAGCTCTTGCATGGCATCAGATATAACATGGATTATGTTATACGCAAGCGTTACGGCGACAGTGACGCGGCTGTGAAAGCTCATTGCGGAAGGTCTTCTGCCACATGAAACGACTATCAAGCCTCGACGCCCAATTCCTGGCGGCGGAGAGTGGGAACTTCGGGTCCCAGTACTGTGGCCTGGCGATCTTCGACACGTCCGAGCACGTCATCGACGCGACCGTGATGCGTGAGCGCCTCGAACGTGCTCTCCCGACGTGCCCGCCACTCCACTGGAAGGTGGTCGAGGTTCCGTTCAACCTCGACCACCCGGTCGTCGTCGAAGCCGACGTTAATCTCGATGACCACGTCACCGAGTCGACATTGGACAGTCACGACGACAAGTCACTGTCGATAGCAGCCGCGCAGATCCTGGCGACGAAGCTCGACCGAAGCCGGCCGCTGTGGCGACTGCATGTCTTCCACGGCCTGCCGGGCCGAACCGCGATCGTGATCACCGTTCACCATGCGATGGCCGATGGAATCGCGGCGAACGAAATCCTCTCCGCGCTCGTCGACGCAGACCGGGTGGTCGACCCCGCTGCTGCTCGCGAATCGAAGCCATACCCCCAGCGTTCCGAGTTGGCGCGATCGGGCCTGGCTTCGCTACCGGGCCGCTGGATTCGAGCCCTCCGGGCGGCCCCGGACACACTCGCGCATCTCGATCAAGTCCCTGCGCTTCGCGCGCTACCAGGCGTGCACACGCTCGCCAGCCGTTTGCGCGGAGACACTGGCGCCCTGCGGCTGGATGCGCCGAGAACCCGCTTCACCACCAAGCTCTCACCAGGCCGGTCGGTCGCGTTCGGCACCGTCTCGCTTGACGTCATCAAGTCGGTGAAGAACCAGTTCGGATTCACGGTCAATGACGTGGTCATCGCCTTGTGTGCCGGTGCGTTGCGGCGGCGTCTTCTCGCTACTGGCGACTTGCCTGCAGCGCCCCTTGTTGCCTACATCCCGGTCTCAACTCGCCTGCCGGATGCGCCGGATCGGTTCGGTAACGCAATCACCTCGATCATCGCGCCGATCCCGACGCACCTCGATGACCTCTCCGAGCGGCTCAGCTTCGCGCACGACAATCTGAAATCCGCGAAGCGCCGGACTCAACAAGCTCCGCCAAGTCTTCTCTCGGACGTCAACGATCCGATTCCGACTCCGATTTTCGGCATCGCAGCCAAGGGACTGATGGATCTCATCTCGACACGGTTCATCCGCCCGCCGGTAAATCTGATCATCTCCAACGTCGCCGGATCGCCGAAGGAGCTGACCATCGGCGGCGCACCGCTGGTCGGGTCGTTCCCGCTCAGCGTCGTCTTCGATTCATTCGCCCTCAACATCACCGTCGTCAGCTACCAGAAGAACCTCGACATCGGGATCGTCGGCGACGCCGTGGCACTGCCTGACGGCTGGAACCTCGTCGAGGATTTTCATCGCGAACTCGCCGACTTGGCGGCACTCACCCACAGCAATGGAAGGACCGAAAAATGACACCCGGATCAGCGGTTCCCACCGTCACATCAGGGCCCTCACTCCACGAATTCACCACCGAACTGACTGTTGCGATCAGACGCCAGGTCGCCGATGCGGTTGTGGCTCTCGAGTTGGTGCACTCCGAGGGAGATGACTTACCCGCCTGGGAGCCAGGTGCGCATGTCGACTTGCTTCTCGCGGAGGGCCTGGTTCGCCAGTATTCATTGTGTGGCGACCCCCGGTCTTCGGACAGGTGGCACATCGGGGTGCTCCGCGACCCGAACAGTCGCGGTGGCTCACAACATGTGCACGAGCAGTTGTGCGAGGGCGCGACGGTCACCGTCCGAGGGCCACGCAATCACTTTGAGCTCGTTGACTCACCGCGCTACCAGTTCATCGCAGGTGGAATCGGGATCACGCCGATGATGCCGATGATCGCAGCAGCAGACCGTGCAGGGGCTGACTGGTCGCTTCTCTATCTTGGCCGAAGCCGAACGACGATGGCGTTCTCCGACGACCTACTCCAGATGTATGGAGACAAGGTCACTGTGTGGGCCGACGACGAACGCGGCGCGATGTTCGATCTGCAGGGCAGCCTGCAAACGCCGCGCACCGAGACGGAGGTGTACTGCTGCGGCCCGGGGCCCCTGATGGACGCCGTCGAGAAACTCTGCAGTCATTGGCCCGAAGGCAGCCTCCATCTCGAGCGCTTCGCGGCGAGAAAGCAGACGGGAGAGGAAGCCGCAGCCGGGCTCGACAGCTACCAAGTTGTCTGTCAGCGCTCCGGTATCACCGTCGCAGTCGAACCAGGCATCTCGATGCTCGAAGCTCTCGAAGACGCCGACGTACCGATCCTGTCCTCGTGCCTCGATGGCGTGTGTGGCACCTGCCAAACGCGGGTGCTCGAAGGTACCCCAGACCACCGTGACTCACTGCTCAACGCGGCCGAACGTGCCTCGGGCAGCGTCATTCTCCCGTGCGTATCCCGATCCAGGACCGAGAAGCTGGTGCTTGACCTATGAACACGAATTTCCCCACGAAGTGCTGGTACGTTGCCGCGACCACGCGGGAGCTGGGCGCAGCACCCCTCGGTCGGCGACTGCTCGGACAGGACATCGTGCTGTGGCGGTCCAGCGTCGGCAACGTCGTTGCGTTCGACGACCGCTGCGCACACAGGGGCTTCCCGCTCTCCCATGGACGGCCCGAGGGCGACCGACTGATCTGCGGATATCACGGATGTACCTACGACCATTCCGGTCGCTGCGTCTCCGTCCCGACCCAGCCCGAAGTCCCGACGGGGATGTCGGTGCGCTCGTACCCGACCTTCGAAGAAGGACCATATATCTGGATCTGGCTTGGGTCGCCAGCCGCGTCCCTCGGAAGCAGACCACCACGTACGCCATGGCTCACCAGCCGGGATTGGACGAGCTTGGAAGAGAACTGGACCGAGCAGGCGCACTACATGATGGTCCACGAGCACTACCTGGACTTCTCGTACGCACCCGTGCTCCACCGCGACGAGCTGCCCCGCGGGATCGACCAGATACCCCCGGTCGACGCCATCGAGGTCACGGAGACCACGGTGGCGTACCGTCGCCACTTTCCTGCGGTCCCGCTGGCGCCGTGGGAAGCCGAAGCCACGGGACTGGATCCTGCTGCGGTCTACGGGCGACGGGAAAGCGGCCTGTTCGCGTCTCCCGCCCTACACATCCAAAGCTGGGAGATCGACGCCGGCGACCGCGCCTACTCCAACCGTCGCACGCACGCAATCACGCCCGAAACCGAGGATTCCACGCATGTGTTCATGCAGGCCTCCTACAACTACGGCATCGACGACGCGACGGTAGCCGAGATCCTTGGGGGTTTTGCGTCGGACCTCATCGAGCGCGACCGAAAGATCGTCGAGATGGCTACTACCCGTGTCGGTTACAACGGGTGGCGAGCCAGCGTCGAATTCGCCGGCGACGCCGCCGCCTTGCACGCCCGCCGCATCGTGTCCGTGATGCGTGCCAAAGAATCGGGGCGCTCGCCCCTTCGCCCGGGTTTCAGCTCGGCACTCAAAACGCAGTCCATCACCACCACCATCCGGCCCTGAAGGAGTTCCACCATGACAACTGCAGCACAATTCACCGACATCGACCTGTCGACCGTCGACTTGACCGACCTGTCCTACTTCCAAGACGGCCCGCCGCACGAGCTGTTCGCCCGCATGCGCAAGGAGGCCAACCCGCACTGGAACGCGCTGTCCGGTGGTGATCAACCCGGATTCTGGTCATTCACCCGTGCAGCGGATATTCAGGCCATCAGCCGCGATTCCGGAACGTTCTCTTCGGCAGTGGGCGGGGTTTTCGCTACCTTGCGTGGCGCGGCTCCCGTCGAGGTCCTGCGCGAGGTCATCCTGGGCATGGACCCGCCCCGCCACACCCAGCAGCGCAACGTCGTGCAGGCCGTGTTCACCCCGAAGCTGATCCGCCAGAAGGAGATCGCCATCCGGGAAACCGTCAACCGTCTGATAGACAACATCATTGAGAGGGGGGAGTGCGACTTCGTCGAGGAAATCGCAGTCGAACTCCCATTACTTGTCATTGCCGACATGCTCGGCGTGCCGCTGGAAGATCGCCGCCAGCTCTTCGAATGGACCAACCGACTTTCACAAGCAGCAGCCACCTCCGACCCGGAACTCGGCCTCGGTGCCCTCATGGAGATCGGTGGCTACCTCACCGGAATCACCGCTGCACGCAAGGCGAATCCCGGCGATGACCTGGTGTCCCGCCTCGTTCATGCCGAAGTAGACGGCGAGAAGCTCACCGAACAGGAGGTGGCATTGTTCTTCGGGCTGCTGATGTTCGCCGGTAACGACACCACCCGCAACACCGCCGCTGGCGGCATGCGCGCCCTGATCGAGAATCCAGGTGAACGGCAAAAACTCGTCGACGGAACCGCCACGATCCCGAATGCGGTCGAGGAGATGCTGCGTTGGGTCAACCCCGTCATCTACTTCGCACGCGTCGCTACGCAAGATGCCACCGTTGGGGGCCATACGGTGAAAGCCGGCGAGCGGGTCGTCATGTGGTACTCCGCAGGGTCTCGCGATCCAGAACTCGTTGCCGAGCCGACGCGCTTCGATGTATCGCGCGAAAAGACCCCGCACTTGGCATTCGGTGGGGGAGGAGCGCACTTCTGCCTCGGGAACCAGCTCGCCCGGCTCGAACTGAAAGTCCTGTTCGAGGAACTGATCAAGCGCGTCCCGGACATGCAGTTCGCCGGACCGATTGACCGGCTGGTGTCGAGCTTCTCCAACGAATTGACGTCCATGCCCGTCACGTTCACTCCCGGTACACGCCTGCAGTAGCCCGTTCGGCCAAGGCGTCCAGCCGCGGCGCCTTGGCCCACTCACGTTCTCAACTAATTCGAGGTCAACCCCGTGCATCCATGAACCTTCGCCCATACATAACCCCACCCTGATGAGGCTCCGGTTGATCTACCCGATTTTCGGGCGTCTGCGGATGCGCACGTCAGATGCTGGATGCAATATTGATTACATTAGGTAAGTGCGGACCTTGCCCGGAACAATCGGACGCTCAACCGATTGCCGTCATGGCAATCGACATCCAGGAAGGAAGTTTGTGGCATGCGCTTGCTGGTCACACGCGAGGACTACTTCGCCGCGGCCATGAAGCTGCTGGCAACCAAGGGGGCCGGCAAGCTCAAGATAGCTCCGCTATGTAAAGCACTGGGGGTGACGACCGGTTCCTTCTATGGCTATTTCGGCAGCTTCGACGGGTTTGTCACAGACTTTCTGAAGTACTGGGAGGACACACAGACTGAACGCATCGTGCAACTGTCGAACGTGCCTCCCGATCCTGCCGATCGGGTACGTCAGCTGAAGAAGCTTGGCGCCCGGCTACCGCATGAGGCCGAGGCCGCAATTCGTAGCTGGGCCCACACCAATCCAGCAGTCGAGGAAGTACAGAAACGAGTCGACGAGCGGCGCCAGCAAGCGTTGACTGAGGTGTTCGCACCTATCGTCGGCTCCAAACGCGAGGCCAGCAAGCTTGCGGTGATTGGCATGACCATGCTGGTCGGCCTCCAACAATGGCGGTCGCCGGTGACAACCCGCGACTACAACCTCCTCTTCGATGAACTCGAGCGAATGGTCTTGCGCCGGGTGACAGACCGCGCAGTGTCCTAATCCATCGCATCGACGGACACGCGAACCGCACGAGTCGCGGATCCATCCCGACGACGCCGCTGAACTCGGCTTGGTGCACAACGGTCTGGTGAGGCTGGTGTCGAGGACCGGCGCGATTGAACTGCCGGTCCGTCTCACCGAGGACCTCAGTCGCGGGTGGTGGCGGTGCCGCATGGTGGGGGACACAAGGGCACCGGCACGTGGAGGCGGGCCAATCAGGAGGGCGGGGCCAACATCAACGAACTGGCCTCGAGCGATCCGGCTGATGTCGAGCGGCTGGTCGGCATGTCACACTTGAGCGGTATCCGGATCCGGGCCGAGCGGGTCGCGGCCAGATCAGCCGCGCAGAAGCCCGAACCGGCGGTTGCGGTGAGTGGCACCTGATAGCCTTGTGATTGCCGCCCCCTGCGTGGCGGATTACTCCTGTGTCTGGAGCGGGTGTCCGCGAGGGACCTCGTTTATTTGGAGGCCACACACACCAGTGTTAGATCTCGTTCTTCTCGACATCGAACCATCCAGAGAAGGGTGATGATATTGACCGAGCAGACCATGAAGATCGATCCAGTGCGATTGGCCGAGGCGGTGGCATTTGCTGCCGACAAGCACAGTGACCAGACCCGCAAGCGCGCCGAAGGGGATGGGCGGCCGCGAATTCCGTATATCAGTCACTTGATGGCTGTATCCGGAATGGTGATCGAAGATGGCGGTGACACTGATGAGGCAATTGCGGGCTTGCTGCACGACTACATCGAGGACGTCGATGAAGATGGGGCCGACGAGCTCGAGCAAAGATTCGGTATGCGGGTCCGCGATATCGTGATCGGGTGCTCCGGTGCCAAGAAGGAAGAGATCCCGGATTTCCGGACTCGTAAGCAGAACTACCTCGATCACCTGACCGCCACCCGCGACCCGGCGACAGTGCGCGTCTCCCTGGCCGACAAGGTCCATAACGCGCGCTCGACTGTCAGCGATCTCGAGGCTGATGGGCCCTCAATGTGGGACCGATTCAATGCTGGCGTGGAGGATCAGCTCTGGTGGTACAGCTCGCTCTCCGCGGCCTACACCGACCACGCGAACGACGGTCGCGCTGATGAGCAGCGGGCTGCGGAACTGCGTCGCCTCGTCGACCGGATGACAGAAATCAGCAGGCAGTGACCGGGCGGCGCCGGAGGAATACGATATCGACTTCTTTAATCTTGGCCAAAGGCGCTGCGACCGATGGACGCGGACCTAGCGCGAGAATCACGCAACCAACCACGTGAGCAGCTGGTGTGGTCTGGACCTGCTTGGGTGTGAACGTGCGCGGGCGTCAATTGGGCGCCGCGCTTCTCCACACGTGCAGAAGAATGCAGGTCAGATCTGGAGAGAATAGATGCGTTTCTCTGCACCAGGGCACTGACCGACGGAACGCAACAATCAGCTTCGGCCGTCCGTGCTGCGATCGGTCACGACAAGGTCCTATCAGTCAAGGTCAACTCGGCGGACTTCGAGAACGGCGGCTTCACTTCGGAGGAGTCGTTGGACGTTGCTCTTGCCCTCGAGGCCGCGGGAATCGACCTCCTGGAGATCTCCGGCGGCAACTACGAGGCACCCGCGACGACCGGCATCGTCAAGAACAGCATCGCCAGCCGGGAAGCGTACTTCCTGTCCTACGCCGAACACCTGTCCGCCTGAGGATCGGCGCTGGCAATCTCCCTGGAAGTCGAAAACCAAAGTTCATCTGACGCCCTGGCGGCGCTTTTCCTCGGCAGCACAAATGTGGTGTGCCACTGGTTCAGGTATCGCGTCTGGTGTCGATCGTCGGCGAGAGTGCACCTTGGATCATGATGGGGTCGCTTGTAGCGAGGGTGAGCGCTCGTCGGGCGGCTTGCGTAATGAGCATGCGGTCGAAGGGGTCTCGGTGGGGCCAGGGGAGTGCGCCCGCCATGATCGCGTCCGCGCTGTCGATCGCGATGGTTTCCGCGCGGAGGTTGCTGATGGTTTCGTCCCAGACAGATAACAAGGCTTGCCCGCCGGGGAGTTTTCCGGTGTTGGTCTTGATCGATACTTCCCACGCGGACGCGGCCGATACCACGAGTTCGGTCGACGGTGTGGCGAGGAGTTCGAGTACCTGTGGCGACATCTTGTTTGGCGCTGCGGTCAGCCAGAGCAAGGCGTTCGTGTCCAGCAATACGGTGCGCGTGATCACTCGTGACCTTCCCAGAGCCCGAGCTCAGATTCGTCGAGCGGTGCGTCGAAGTCGTCGGGAACGGTGATCTTCCCGATGAGTTGACCGAATGTGCGCGGTGTCGGCGCCGATGGCGACAGGATCGCCACGGGCCGACCGTGGCTGGTGATCGTCACAGGTTGCCCGGTCGCCTCGACCTCGGCCAGGAGTGCGTTGAGTTTCGTCTTAGCCTCGGTGCTGCTGATCATCCTCATAGGTACCAGGATATCCGGGTACGACCGGTAAGACTAGTGGCACTAGTGCGAAAAGTGCAACTGCTGGTGACTCTTTGTATTCAATCTCGTCACAAGTGGGGCTTAGCGCCCGCTCGTTGCACGGTTACCTCGACCGCAACGTGGGGCTTGACAGGGAAGTGTCTAGTCCCACAAGACTGGTCCGAAGTGATCGCCCTCAGCGGGTGTGCTAGGTCCGCGCCCCCAATAGCCGACCGGAATTCCCCGTGACCGTGCTCAGGCTGTGCGCGGCGTGGCGGTTGCAGAGGGAAGGCGGCAGGGTTAGGTGGCCAAGGCCGGGCGGCAGAACAAAAAGGGTTACTGATAACCCTGCATATTCGATTCCGCATTATTCGCGGGCGAAATGACCGAAGGGTCGGGTCGTTTCAGGGGTTTGGCGTATTCGCTCGGGTGGTGACGCGACGGCGGCGCCGCAAGGCCCACCACGTGGCTACCCCCAGTATGGGCAGGAGCGAGATCGTGGCTGCCCAGAGTGTGCGACGAGCCCGGCTGAGGTGGGTATTCCGGAGCGAGGATGTCGCAGCGATACAGGCAGTGACCATCCGATCGTGCAAGTTATGAGGCCGCGACGTCAATTGCGCGGCAGGCACTTTCGAGCGGCCGCAGTGTCACCTCCCTCGTCGTGGAAAGTGGTCTGCTTGCTGCCAGCGAAGTTAACGAGGTTCTGCAGCCTGACCGCCTGGCTAAGCCACTGTCTGAGCCAGACCCGTGATTTCAGCCCCCACTCACTGTTGAGCTCGGAGCGCAGATTTCATTTGACTGACCAGTTCCCGGCGGAATCCCTCGATATCACCTTCCAGCGCAAACGTGGCCAATCGCTCGTGCTCAACGGCGAGTTCGTGCAGGTCACTGTAAGTGCGATGATCGACTGCGAGGTAGAGGCGCAGTTTGGTCTCCCAGCCATTCCAGAGACTCTTCAGAACAGAATTACCCGAGAAGTCGTAGAAGAGCCTATGGAAGCGAAGATGAGCATCGATGCTGGCCGGGACATCGTTCGTGTTCGTGGCGCGGTGCAGTTCCTCGATGGTCTGCGTTAGCCGAGGCCGCTGCGCGCCACGCAGTGTTTCGGCCGAGAGTTCAGCGGCGTACGGCTCGACGAGTGCGCGGATCGATGCGATCTCGCCGACTTCGCGCGCACTCACCTCCACGACGAAGGACCCCCGGTAAGGGACCTTCACGACGAGCCCCTCTTCCTCGAGTCTCGTTAGCGCTTCACGGAGCGGGGACCGACTTATTCCGAGGTCTTCTGCAATGCGCGTCTCGCGCAACTGTTCGCCTGGCGGCACAGTTCCCTCAAGAATGGCGGTACGCAGCACACGGTAGACACCGTCCGGCGTCGTCGTCCGCTGCTCTTGCCACTCGAACTTGCGGTTCAAAGCACCGCCTCTCTTTGTTGATTGCCGAATATACCGGGACCGCAAACGCGCGCGGACGCCTTCGTCTAGCTCGTCTTGAACCGTTGCGGACGTAAGAATTCCAGCCCGTCGAATGACTGTTTGTCGAGCGCCTCATACGCAGCGATGTGGCCGTGCCCGGTGGCAGTTTTGAATCCACCGCCGGAGAAGCCGGTGACGTAATAGATCCCGCGTGACTTACTGAGCCGCCCCACAACCGGGTTTCGGTCCTCGGTGTAGAGCTCCGGGAAGGCGTCGGAGCGGACGATCGTTGGAACCAGGCCGGGGAGAAATTCCGACACTGTTTCGGTGGTTTCAGCGATCTCCTCAGGGGTGAGTTCTCTGGGGACGCTGCCAGGGTCGGGGGTTGCGCGCCCACGGCCGTCGAGGGTGGCCTTTACCGTGACATCGTCGACGGCGGGTGCCCCGTACATCATGCGGTCGTCATAGATCCGGCTAAAAGTGGGGAACTTCTCCGGCGTGAACTGGCCTGGGTCGCGCGCGACAAACCAGGTCAGGATCAACCGCTTGGTTTCGGTGGCAGTCCTCAGGGAAGCGGGCATGAGACGCCGAGACCATCCGCCGCTAGCGACGATGACGTTCTCGAAGGTCCACGATTTCTCGCCCGAAGTCACGACAACACCGTGTGCATCCTCTTGGATGGAGTCGATAGGTGTGTTGATGTGGACCGTTGCACCATTGCTCTGGGCTGCAGCGACGGCTGCGGTAACGGCACGGTCTGTGCGCAGCACCCCTGCGTTGGGATCGTAAACTGCGATGTCGTCAGAGCGCAGGTTGTGCTGGGGGTACCGGGCGGCCATTTCGCAGGGTGTAAAGACTTCGTGCGCGGCCCCGTTGGCTCGGGTGGTTTCGAGCAGGCTGCGGATGTAGGTTCCGTCGGCGGTTCCAATGGAGAGGCCACCGCAGTTCGTCAGTAAGACCTGTCCCGTCTCGGCTTCCAGTTCGCCCCAGAGGTCCCGTGAGCGTTCCAGCATGGGGTAGAGGCTGGGATTGCCGCGATACACCATGCGAAATAGGCGGGTGTCCCCGCCGACCGCACTGCGGGCGTGGCCGGGGGAGTGGGCCTCGAATCCGTGGACGGAATCGGTCAGGTGCGACGCCTGCCACAGTGCCATACTTCCGACACTGCCCAGACCTATGACGGCGAGTTGTCCATCCATGATCTTCATTGCCTCTTCCAGGAATTCGCGAGTTCCTACATCTTTGGACGAGCTATTCGTGAAGGCCAGCGAGTCTGCTTCCGAATCTGGCCAGGATCGAGGTCTTTTGGGAATCCCGCCGCTCCTCCCATCGGTCAGCGAGACCGAAGAGCCGGTACATTCCGTGTACCCCAAGCCACCGGATGGGTTCGGGTTCCCATTTCCGTGCACGGTAGCCGACCCACGGTAGGACCGTCCGTTCGGTTTCTTTTTCGAAAGCCAGTTCCGCAAGAGTGCGCCCACCCACGTAGGCCGCCGTCACACCGTGTCCCGCATAGCCGGTGGATGATCCGACCCCAGATGCTGGGTCCCAGTGCACCCTGCCGTTCCAGTCACGCGTGACCCCAAGAACTCCCGACCAGGCGTGGGCCACTTCGAAACTGATGCCGGGAAAAAAGGTAGCGAGCTTACGGGAGATGAGATTGATTGTGGGCTGTGCAGTGGCGCCGGTGCCGCCTGTGCCAGACGCGTAACGGTATGGCACACCGCGTCCGCCGATCGCGATACGGCCGTCCGATGTTCGCTGGGCGTAGATGAACGTATGCGCGGAGTCGCTGAGGCACTGGCGTCCGTTCCAGCCAATCTGTTACCACGCTTCTTCTGGCAGTGGCTGGGTCACGATCATCGAGGAATTGATCGGTATCAGTGTCCGGCGACCAAGCAACTCCGACGAATACCCTTCGGTGCAGATGAAGGTTTTCGCTGCGGATACCCGTCCGCCGTTGAGGGTGAGCGTGGAGCCGTCGATCTTGTCGACGCGGCTGCCTTCGTAGATGCGGACGCCCATGTCGGTGAGCGTCGCGGCGAGGCCATGGACGAGCTCGCCCGGATGCAGTCGCGGGCAGTGCCTGTAGTAGAGCCCGCCATACACGGTGGCCACGTTGATTTCGCGCTGAAACTCGTCCCGCGCAAGCAGTTGTACATCGGATGCGTTTACCCCGTATTTCAGATCGGCTTCACGGCGGGCGATGAGTCCGCCTAGCCCCGCCCGCGTGTGCGCGGCGGTAAGGGCGCCACCTTTGTGCTGATCCGCCCGGGGTGTAGCCGCGGGAGCTTTCATCTTCTTGGCTTTCGTTTGGTGGTTAGAAGGCTGTATACCCACCGTCGACGGGGAGCACCGCGCCGGTGATGTAGGACGATTCGGACGATGCCAGGAAAAGCACCGCGTCGGCGACCTCGTCGGGGGTTGCGAGGCGTTGAAGCGGTATCTGGGCTTCGCGCTGCCGCCGCTGGGCTTCGGGGTCACCCTTGCGCTGGAACGATGCTTCGATGATCGGCGTCGCGGTTAGTCCGGGCGCGACGACGTTGACGCGGATGTTGCGTTCGGCCCATTCAATCGCTGCGCCCTTTGCGAGCATGATGAGACCGCCTTTTGCAGCGGAGTACAGAACTTCATTGGGCTTGCCCACCATGCCGAGACGGGAACTAACACACACAAAGGCACCGCCCGCGGCGGGCATCAGGGGTGCGAAGTATTTCATCACCAAGAAGGCACTCAGCAGGTTGCTGTGGAGCACATCCCTCGCGTCGTCGTAAGCCATGTCCGCTAGCGGACTGCTGGCCTGCAGCCCGTGGTTGAGGACGACGACATCGACGGTGCCGAACGTTTCGGCGGCCTGACGGGCTAGGTCCGCAACGAACGCCTCGTCATTGAGATCGCCGGGGACGTACAAGTCTTCCGGTTGAGCGTTGTCGATTCGCTGCTTGCGGCCGGTGAGTAACAGACGCGCGCCCTCGCGACGAAAATGGCTGCTCACTGCCTCGCCGATCCCGCTGCTGGCGCCCGTGACCAGAGCTGTTGCCTTATCAAGTCTCATTGCAGAACTCTTTCGTCGGGGAGGGGTTAGTTGAGGAACCCGCGTGCGTCGACCGGCCAGCGCTGCAGCGATGCACCCGTGCTGTCGGTGACGATGAGTTCCTCGAAATTGATGACCACAGGGCAGACATGGTTCGGCACTACAGGAATGACCGTGCCGACGCTGGGACGGAAATCGCCTGCAGGCAGCGGGAGAAATCCGTGGTATTCGTTGAGTTTGGACAGAACGGCGCTCGTACCCGCGACGGCACCGTAGCCGATTTCGAGATTGCCTTCGCGGCTGAGCGCTTTGGTACCTACGTCAAGAATGCGCTGATCGGAGACCCAGTCGCTGACGACCGCGCCCGCGACGAACAACGCGATTTGATCTTCGGTGCACGCGCCAAGCCGACTATTGTTCAGATCGTTGAACACGTACTCGCCGGGACGGATCTCGGTGATCACGCTGCTCGTGGAGAACTCGACGGTGGGGGTCGAACCAGCGCTGACCACCGCCGTACTGATACCCGCTGCGTTGAGGCTGTGCACAGCGGCCGTGAGCGCTGCCTCCTGGTCGTGCGCGGCACGCTTGCGAGCATCAGGGCTGGCGCTGCCGTGCCCTGGATAGGTGAAGACGCCCACCGGCACCAGTCCGCGCTTGCGGGCGAGGGTGGCGAGGTCTCCCGCGGCATCAGGCGGCGCCCCGGAGCGGCGAGCACCACAGTCGACTTCGACGACGACTTGCAGTCGGCCCGCGTCGTCTTCCATTGCGTCCGCGATGGCATCGATTGCGGCGAAGTTGTCGACCCCTAACCGCAGCCGGGTGGTTTCGGCGAGCCGGCGGATTCGCGCACCCTTCCTTCCGGTGGGCCAGACTGGGTAGGCGATAAATATGTCGTCGAATCCTGCCGCGGCGAAGACCTCGGCCTCGCCCACGTTGCCCGCGGTGATGCCGATCGCGCCTGCGTCGACCTGCCGCCGGCCGATCTCCACACATTTATGTGTCTTCACATGCGGCCTGACGTCTAGGTTGTGCTGGGCGGCGAAGCTCTGCATCCGGTCGATGTTGTCCTGCATCACGTCGGCCAGCACAATCGGTGCCGGAGTATCGACCCGCTCGACTATCGCGTCGAGTGCTCGCTGGAGGCGGTTCACGCTGTTCCTCGCGTATCTGTGTGTGGATGGTTACGGCGAGCGTGCTTACTGCGTGTTCGAGACCCGCATCAGCGGGTCCCGAACAACGGCGCCCGCGTGCCGACTAAACGGCGGTGCACACCATCTGGATCTCTACAGGGGTGTTGAGCGGTAGCCCGGCGACTCCGATCGCGGTGCGAGCGTGCCGTCCGTTCTCACCCAACACCTCGATGAGCAATTCACTGGCCGCGTTGGCGACCCGCGACTGCAGACCGAAGTCCGGCGTACTCGCCACGAAGACCAGCATCTGTACCATCCGGACCCGGTTCAGATCTCCCACCGCCTGCACGGCGGCGGCAAGGCAGTTGAGCGCGGCATGGCGCGCGAGCTCTTGCGCAGTCTCCAGCTTCACGTCCCGGCCGACAACGCCCTGACCCAGCAGCACACCGTCCTTGAAAGGCAGTTGGCCAGAGATATGGATGCTGGAGCCCACCGCCCGGTGGTCCACGTAGTACGCGTTGCGCGCGAGGTCGGGAAGCTCCAGCCCCAAGGCTCGGAGCCGGTCCGAAGCCGAGTCACCCTTGGCGGTTTGAGGCACTGGCAGAGTCATGCCGCGACCGTCCTGGCGTGGATGACCATCACAGTTCTCCGATCAAGCGGCAGGCCGCGGCAGGCCAAAGAGGACAGGGAGGTCGGCGATGTCGGTAATCCGTTCGTAGCCGAGCCAGTGCTCGTCGTGCTCGAAGCCCCTGTCCACGTACACCTTGTTCTTGATCCCCATGGTGGCCGCGGAGCGTAGGTCGTACATCGGGCTTGCGGAAACGTGCACGATTTCCTCGGGTGCCGCGCCCAGCTTGTCGAACATATATTCAAAGGCACGCAGACGTGGTTTATAGACACCCATCTGCTCGGCTGTGATCACGACGTCGAACGGCGCCTGCAGGTTCTGGACAAGCTGTGCTGCATGTGCGTCGTCACTGTTCGTGATAATTACCAATGGGACTGCCTCAGCCAGGCGACGCAGCGACTCGGTGACGCCCGGGTATGGCCCCCAAGTGGGGACGTGGTCATACACCGCCCGCGCGTCGGCCTCACGAAACTTTAGGCCAAACCTGCGTGCCGCGCGTTCCATGGATCGAGCGACGATCTGATGGAACGGCTTGTAGTCGCCCATGCACTCGTCAATTCGGTACGCCTTGCAGAGCGTGAGGAAGTCATCTGCGATTTCGGCTGGCAGCCGATCGCCTAAGACCTCACGGATGGCGTCATTGATCCGGAACCGGATCAGCGTTCCGTTCATATCGAACGTGGCGAACTTGGGTGTGGGTTCGAATGCCATGAAACTTCTCCACTGCTTTGCGGTTCTGTCGATTGTCGACGATTTTCGTCTACTGTCGACAATACGAATACAGCTTGTCATCTGTCAACAGTTTTCAGTGAGGGGCAGGATATAGCTTTCACCCGCACTCTGCGGGCCGACAACCGCGGCCTCGGACACCCCTCAGCGACATTGTTTGAGGGTGCGGTTCCGCGCGTAAGGGTTCGGCCACGACGGAGATCCTTTTTTTTGGGGGGCGCTTTGAGCACGTCGGGACTAACTGGGGGACGGATCAGCATTCGCCCGGATCGGCGGGGAGGTTCCTCAATGTCGCTGAGAGGCGGGCAAGCAGCGTTCGACCTGTCCGGTGGGAGGTGTGCGTTATGGGTTGTTTTCGCTGGGCGGTGGACGTCTGAGTGCACTCCAGGTCGATGCGGCGGCTCCTGCTAACAGTCCGCTGGCGAGGGTGAAGACGCCGTCCGCGCCCGTGGAACCGGCGACAGCCCCGGCGGTAAGGGGGATGACGACTTGCCCGAGCCTGTTTCCGGGCGCAACGCCCGGATACAGCCCAGCAATCCCCGCCACGACCTGACCGACCGCCGAACAGGGCGAACCGGATCACATAGCACAGCTGGGCTACCGGATCGAGGTTAAGAGTGTAGGTCGATGCCGCAGGGAAGAACTCCGCACCCGGCGCGCAGGAGTTGGCCCGGCGCCTGATCCGCTATCACCGCCTCGCTGCTGGGTGTCAGCACCGGGCGGTGTAGCAGTTGAGTCTCGCGCCGAGTGCCCTTGGCGGATCCCCCATCTCGGCATGACTCCCGAAGCATGCCATGTTAGCGCTACCTCGCCCCTCATACAATTTTCACATCCGTACAACATATTGCGTGGTCAGGGGTTGACACATCCTGTGTTAGCGCTAACACTAGAAGCAGCGCACAGCAGAGTGGCTCAACTCACAGTTTCAGATATCCGTGCTACCGCGCGGTCCCGCAGAAGAAGGGGCCCGATCCGATCGGGGATCTGCAGCGCCGACCAGGTCGCCGGACGCAGAGAGGACCAGATATGCCAGACAATCGACAAGCCCAACCGGCCGAAGAATCCATCGCCCTTACGTACCTGAACGATGCGGAGGCGCGAACGGTCGAGGTGATCGCCGAACGGATCATCCCCGACGGAGGCGACGGGGCCGGGGCGACGCAGGCCGGCGTGGTCTACTACATCGACAGGGCCCTGAGCGGCGTCAGTCAGAACCTCCAGCACGTGTATCGCACCGGTCTCCGGGCGCTGGCGAAGTACTGCGCCGCTCAGCACGCGGCCGAGTTCGCCGACCTGCCCGTCGACATCCAGGACGAGGTGATCCAGCGCTTCCTGGGTCCGGCCGTGCCCGAGGAGGGCTCGACACCGATCATGCACGGCGACGAGGCCGGGGAACACGGAGAGAGCGCCGACCTGCCCACGCTGCGTCGCCTGTTCGCCGTGGTCCGCGAGCATGCCATTGAGGGTTTCTTCTGCGATCCGACGTACGGCGGAAACCGCGACGCCGTCGGGTGGAAGCTGGTCGGGTTCCCGGGCGCGTACTGGGGCTATACGGCCGAGCAGATGGGCCGCGACTTCGATGGACGCAGCCTACCGATCATGACCCTGTCCGACCTAAGGACCCAGCTGAGGGCCAAGAACCTGCCCGACAACGCAACCTTCTACCGCAACGAGGAGAACTGAAAATGGGTGGAGAAAAGATCGATGTCATCGTGGTCGGCGCGGGCGCTTCGGGAGCGGTCATCGCCTCCGAGCTTGCGAAAGCCAACATGAAAGTCGTCTGTCTCGATAAGGGGCCGAAGCACACCACTGAAGACTTCCGCCTGAAGCAGGACGAGATCCGCTACTACGCCCGCGGATCGCTCGTACCCGGCATGGACACTGATCCCATAACGTGGCGTGAAACCAGCGCTGATGGAGACGGGGAGCTGGCTCCATGGGCGGCCGGACCGTTGGGCACTGCGAATCCGCTGCACCTGCCGCCCTCCCTGGGTGCCGGTGGTGGAACCATCCACTGGGGCGGTGCGTGCTGGCGCTTTCGGGAGACTGAGTTCCGCATGAAGACCGAGATCGAGAACCGTCTGGGCAAGGACGCGCTCCCGGACGGGAACACTCTCGTCGACTGGCCCATAAGCTACGCCGACCTGGAGCCCTACTACGACAAAACGGAGTGGGAACTCGGCATCTCAGGCCGAGGCAGCAACGTGGCTGGGCGCCCGGATCTCAATGAGAACCCGTGGGAGGCCCCACGCCAGCGGGACTATCCCATGCCGCCGCTGCGCCAGAGCGCCGCAGACATCGATTTCGGCCAGGCATGTGAGCGGCTCGGTTACCATCCTTTCCGCACCGCTGCGGCGATCGCTTCCGAGCCGTTCAAGGGGCGGTCCGGATGCACCTACTGCGGCTTCTGCCACGGCTACCCCTGCCATGTGGACGCGAAGACGTCCACTCACGTCGCGGCCCTGCCCTACGGCGAGGCCAGCGGGAACCTGGAGGTGCGTGACTACTGCCGCGTCTACCGGCTCAACCGCTCCAACGACGGCAAGCGCGTGACCGGGGTCTCGTACTTCGACGCAGACGGCCGATCCGTCGACCTCGAGGCCGACAAGGTGGTTCTCGCGTGCTACGCACTCGAGAACGCCCGGCTGCTTCTGGCCTCCGGCATCAATGCCAACGGGCAGGTCGGCAAGCACATGATGACCCACGCCTTCGGCTTCTTCATGGGGCTCACCAAGGAACCGTCGAACCCGTACATGGGCACACTCGTCGCCTCCACCTCGATCGAGGACTTCAGCGGCGAACTCGTGCACGAGTACGATCCCACCGTCCTGTGGGGCGCTCCCATCATCAGCTGGCCCGGCGACTACCAGCCGATCGAGATCGCACATGCCATGCCGCCCGGTGCGCCGCGCTGGGGTGCCGGATTCCGCGACTGGATGCGCGACAACTACGCGCACGTGTGGTCCATGTACTCCCAGACCGCCAACATCCCCACCTACGACACCTACGTGGACCTCGATCCCCGCCGCAAGGACCCGTGGGGGCAGCCGGCGCTGCGCATGACGCACGGGTGGGGTGAGTGGGACCAGCACATGGTTGATTTCCTGCTCGGCATCAAGCGCAAGATCGCCCGGGAGATGGGCCTGACGTACTGGTGGGAGGAGACGTCGAAACCCGACTACCATCTGTCCACGCACGAGGTGGGGACCCATCGCATGGGCGAGGACCCCGCAACGTCCGTCGTCGACATCTATGGGCGCTCCCACGAGTGCGAAAACTTGTTCGTCGTCGGTGGGGGGCAGTTCCCCAGTTACCACGGCTACAACCCCACCGAGACCATCTGGGCCATGGCCTACATGACGTCCGATCACATAATCGGGCGCTCGGCACCGACATCGGCGGCGGCCCACACTAGCTCCGTCCGCACCCACTGAGGAGAACAGCACATGCAGAAGCGTCCGCTCGGCAGCACGGGTCTGTCCGTCACCCCGATCTGCGAGGGCACCAGTCCGCTGGGGAACTTCCCGGCGCAGTACGGCTACGAGGTCGGTGAGACGCAGGCGGTGGACACTATCCTGCGGATCCTCGAGGGGCCTCTGAACTTCATCGACACCTCCAACAACTACTTCGATGCGGAGCGCAGGATCGGCATCGCACTGGGGAAGCGCGGTGGTCTCCCGCAGGACTTCGTGCTCGCCACCAAGGTCGATCCCGAGCCTGGGAGCACCGACCTTTCTGGCGCCCGCGCCCGGGCCTCGGTCGAGGAGAGCCTCAACCGGCTCGGACTGGACCACTTGCAGCTCGTCTTCATCCACGACCCGGAACTTCACGACTTCGATGCGGCCACCGGGCCCGGAGGCGTCGTCGAGGCGATGGTCGCCATGCAGCAGGAGGGCCTCATCGACCACATCGGCGTCGCCGGGGGACCCATCGACCTCATGCTGCGCTATGTCGATCTCGGGGTCTTCCAAGCCGTCATCAGCCACAACCGCTACACCCTGGTTGACCAGTCCGCCCGACCCTTGATCGACGCAACGGAAAACCGGGATATGGCGTTCATCAACGGCGCGCCGTACGGCGGAGGGATGCTCGTCAAGGGTCCAGACCAGCACCCGAACTACTGCTACAGCCCGGCAAGCGAAGCCACGAAAGATCGGGTACGACGGATGCAGGACGCCTGTCGGCAGTTCGGCCTGCCCCTCGCAGCCGCAGCTCTGCAGTTCTCCCTCCGCGAGTCGGCCATCGCATCGACAATCGTCGGCATGTCCACTCCGAAGCGCCTCGACCAAACGCTGGCCCTCGCGGACACGCAGATCCCAGCCGAACTATGGTCGGCGCTCGATGAACTCGCCCGAGTGGGCCGCAGCGGCATAGAAGAATACTCTTCACAAACTCTTTAATGATAGCGCTAACACACATTCTGGTTTGTTTTGCCATGTCCGGCCGGAATGCTCTCCGAGTGAGTGGGTGATCCAGAAATGGCTGATAACTCAACTGCGCCAGCGTTGCGTGTTTCGGGTTTGACGAAGCACTACCCGGGCGTGACTGCTCTCGCCGGGGTTGATCTCGAGGTCAAGCCTGGACAGGTTCTGTCTCTGTCAGGGGCCAACGGTGCGGGCAAATCAACGCTGGTGAAGATCCTTTCCGGCGCAGAACAACCGGATACGGGCCGTATCTGGATTGACGGGAAGGAAGTGAAGCTGGAGAGCCCACACGCTGCTCGTCAGGCCGGCATCTACACGATCTATCAGGAGATGAGCCTCGTACCGGCGATGTCGGTGGTCGAGAACATCTTCCTCGATGACTTCGCACGTGGCGGGCTGTTCCGCCGCTCGAAGATGGAGAGGCAGGCGCGCGAGCTCATGGACCGCCTTGGCCTCAGCGTGAATGTCAATGACCCCGTTGGGTCGCTTCCGCTCGGCAAGCAGCAGTTCGTTGAAATCGCCAAGGCCCTGAAGTCGCAACCCCGCGTGTTGCTGCTGGATGAGCCGACGACCACCCTCCCGCCGCGTGATGTGAGTTCCTTGCTCAAGCTGATGCGGGAATTGGCGGCGTCGGGTGTGGGCCTGATCTTCATCTCACACCGCCTTGATGAGGTGACGGAGGTCTGTGATGCCGTCGATGTGCTGCGTGACGGTCGGCGCGTCGCGCACTTTGATCTCGTGCCGGACCATCACGAGATCGTCAAGGCGATGATGGGCGACCGCTACGAGAATTCCTTGGCGGCGGCAGCAGCCGAAAACGCAGAGGGATATCTGGGTGGCATAGCTGGTGACGAGGTCGTCCTCGAGGTTCGGGAGCTCACCGACGGGAACCGTGTTGCACCTGCGACCTTCGACCTGCGGCGCGGTGAGGTGCTAGGTATCACCGGACTCCTGGGCGCTGGTCAGACCGAGCTCGCCGAATGCTTGTTTGGTATCCGGGAGGCTACGGACGGCACCATCAGCGTGGACGGTCGACCGGTACGGATCCGAACTCCGCGTGAGGCGATCTCAGCTGGGCTGGGCCTGATCCCTGAAGACCGGAAGTCGCAGGGTCTGGTCCTGGGCATGAGCGCCAACAAGAACATAACGCTGGCTTCGCTGACGTCTTTCGCCCGTAAGGGAGTGCTGGACCACCGCAAGGAGGTGCAGCACGGGCGCGAGCAGGTGCGAGAACTCAACATCAAATGCAGCTCGGTCCATCAGACCGTCGGCACGATGAGCGGCGGCAACCAGCAGAAAGTGCTCCTGGCGCGCTGGCTCACCAAGAACAGCAAGGTGCTGATCCTTGCCGAACCGACCCGGGGAGTTGACGTTGCCGCGAAGGAGGAGATCTACCGCCTCATTCGCGACTACCTCCGTGATGGCGGGGCAGCGATCATCGTCACCTCCGAGGTCGCCGAGGCGGCCCTGTGCGACCGAGTACTGGTTCTCACCGGCGGCAGGGTCGTCGCGGAGGCCACCCACGAGGAGATCCGGTCCCAGCAACAGGATCTTCTGACCCATCTTCGATGACCACCACGGCCTACCCACCTGGAGGAACCCATGTCAGTATTTACACGCGGCGCTCCACCCGCATATGCGCCGAAGGAACGGCCCGACGGCGCAAAGGTCAACGGGGAGGTGCGACGGCGGTTCAAGATCGGTCCGCCCGGCTATCTGATCGGCGTCTTTGTGCTGGTGGCGATCATCGGCTCGCTGGTGTCACCGCACTTCCTGACCATGCGAAATCTTGAGAACATCGCCGTCGCGGCATCCGTCGTCGCGGTGCTCGGTGTCGCACAGTTTATCGTCATCGTCACACGAGGCATCGACCTTTCGGTGGGATCAGTGGCAGCGCTGTCCACTGTCATCGCAGCAGTGATGCTGCAACAAGGCCACGGGGTCTTCATCACGGTCATAGTCACGATCGCCGCTTGCTCTCTGGCGGGACTGATCAACGGGATCCTCGTGGTCTACGCGCGGATCGCGCCATTCGTTGCAACGCTGGCGATGATGAGCATTGCCCGAGGTGTGGCGTTCCTCGTGCAGGTCGGCACGCTGATCGTCATCAGCGACCGGACGTTCCTGACCATCTTCGGTGGCAACACCGGTTCGATTCCCAACGTCGTGATCATCGCCCTAGCCGTCACGCTCATCGCAGCATTCGTCATGCGGTTCGGATCTGTGGGCCGACGGCTCTACGCTCTCGGGGGCAACCCGGAAGCCGCCCGGCTTTCCGGCCTGCCAGTCAAGCGCGACCAGGTGATGGCTTACACGACGAGCGGCGCACTGGCCGGTCTAGCCGGCCTCATGCTGGCAGGACGGCTGTCCCAGGGAAGCTCCCTCGTCGGCCAGGGCTATGAACTGGATTCCATCGCGGCAGCCGTCGTCGGCGGCACGTCACTCTTCGGCGGCACAGGCGACCCGATCAGCACGGTTCTCGGTGCGCTGATCATCGGCATGATCGGCAACATTATGAACCTCGCGGGGATCCAGTCCGAGCCCCAGATGGTCATCCTCGGAATCGTCATCCTCCTCGCGGTCTTCCTCACATCCGGAGGAGGCATCCAGCGGATACGCGCGGCCCTGTCAAAGCTGCGCCCGAAGCGAAACGGGGTCTCCGACAGCACACCTGCCTCGTCACCCGAGGATGTACCGATTTCGCGTCGCCCAGATCTTGAACAGGGAGTCGACTCCTCGGGTCCCAATCGTCAGTCCAACAACACGGAAGGAAACCCATGATGCGTGCTACCACAGGGATTGCCACTGTCGCCGCACTTACCGCCGGCCTCGCGCTCACCGCATGCGGCTCAGAAGGCGGCACGAGGGACGGCACCACGGCCTCCAAAGCCGACGGTGAGTCGATCACAATCGGATTCTCCCAGCGACGCCTTGCCGGCAGCGACTGGTGGGCCACACTTCTGCAAGGCGCCGAGGACAAAGCCGCGGAACTTGGTGCGAAGATCATCGTCACAGACGCAGGCGGTGACACCGTCAAGCAGAATTCCGATGTGCAGACTCTTCTCACCCGCGGGGTCGATGCCATCATCCTCAATCCGCACGATCCCACCGGCCTCGCCAGTGCGGTCACCACCACGGTCCGGGACGATGTGCCTCTCGTGGTCGTCAACGGCAGCCTCTCTGACGAGCTGGCTCCACATCAATTCTGTTACGTCGCCGAGGATCAGATTGGGGTTGCCGCTCGGCTCGGCGCGGCAATCGCCGAGAAGGCCTCGGAGCGCTGGGGTGACGAGCCCGTCACCGCTGTGGTGATCGGGGGGTACAGCGGTGAGACGATCACTAACCTGCGGCACAAGGGCGTCGTCGAGGGATACGCGAGCGTCGAGGACGCGCCTGAGATCACCTACCTGCCCATCCGGTACGGCGAATGGCTGCCCGACCGGGCCCTCACGCCTACACGCGATGTCGCCACGGCGAATCCCGACATCGACATCGTGTTCAGCCTGAGCGACGTCATGCTCCCTGGCATCGAGCGAGGTCTTCGGGACGCCGGTGCTCTCAACCAGGTGCTTATCGGCACCTACGACGGCCAGATGGCCGTGCTCAGGAAAATGATGGAAAACCCTGACGGCCCGGTCCAGGTCAACGCCTCCAACGAACCATACAAGCAGGGGCAGACGGCCGTCGAGATGGCGGTGGCTGCGGCCCGCGGCGAGTCTCAGGATGAGGTGTGCCCCGGCGGCGAGTTCTTCATCGACACGTTCCTAGCGACGCCAGAAAACGCCGAGGAGCACCACGACCCGCAGCGGCAGTTCTAATTGGGTCACCGACCCACCACCCACGAGCGGCGTGCACGGGAACATGCTGTGTACACCATCAACCCGAAAACCAAGCACAAGAAACTGTGAGCCGGACACCCGCTCACACGATTGAAGGAGACCACAGTGATCGAACCGTTTTCTGTCGTAGCGCTCTCGCCCCGCACCTTCCAGGTCAAGGAGCGTGAGGACGGGGTCAAGAACGTCAAGCGGATCAACGAGTTCATGGACACGGCCGTGATGGTCGGCGCCTGGGAGGGCGCCCCGGTCCGGCTCGTCGTCATCCCTGAGATGGCCATTCAGGGCATGATCGCGAACACCCCAGGCAACCGCGAGAAGGAAGCCCACTTCGCGGTCACCATCCCCGGTCCTGAGACCGACGAACTCGCCAAGAAGGCGCGGCAGCTCAACACCTACATCGCCGCCGAACTCTACATGGTCAAGGACGACGACTTCCCTGACCGCTATTTCAACGTCGCGTTCATCATCGATCCAGCCGGGGAAGTCGTCTACAAGCGGTACAAGGCGACCAGCGATGCCTACGAGGGCGGGATGCTCGGCAATATGAACCCGCACGACGTGTGGGACGAGTGGATCGCCAAGAAGGGTAACGGGAACGTGATGGACGCGATCTTCCCGGTCGCCCGCACCGAAATCGGCAACATCGGCATCGCGATCTGCCACGAGGGTGTGTACCCCGAGGTCGTCCGCGGTCTCGCGATGAACGGTGCTGAAATCATCGTCCGGCCCACTCTTATCGAGCCGGCTGTGATGAACGGCATGTGGGAGATCCAGAACAAGGCACACGCACTGTTCAACTCCGCCTATGTCGTCGCTCCGAACCTCGGTCCGGAGATCAGGGACGACGGCGGCATCCAGGATCTCTTCGGCGGCCAGTCGATGATCGTCAACCCACGAGGGCAGATAGTCGCCCAGCAGAACGGCTGGACGTCCGGGGACTCCTTCGTCTGCACCACGATCGATATTGAGGCGCTACGGCGGGCTCGGGTCGCCAACGGACTGTACAACCAGTTCAAGGACATGCGCACCGAACAATACCGTGCCATCTACGACCAGCCCATCTACCCCAAGAACCAGTACCTCGATGCTCCGCCAACGGAGGACTGGCTCGCCCGCGAGGAGGCCACCAGGGCACGCAACATCCAGACGCTCATCAAGCGGGGTGTGATCACACCTCCCACTGGCTACCAGACGAACGGGTTCGCGAAGGAGTCCTCAGTGATCGAGGCGAGGTCTGAGGTCAGCGGATCCTGATCCAGATGGGATGGGTGCGTAGCAGGCGCATCACAGTCTGCTGCGCAACCATCCTCCCAATGCCGTCAATCACAGTCGGCCAAGTCCGGATTCTGAAACATAGAAGAGGTAAATAATGAGCCCCATCAGGGTGCTAGTTCTCGGCATGGGTCGGTGGGGAAACCGATGGCTGGAGGCGCTGGCAGACATCCCGGGAGTTGCACTCTCGGGCACCGCTGGAGGAAGGGTTCGGGTCGCGGCCGACAGGCTTCCCAAGACGGACTCCTACTGTCACTACCGCAGTTTCTCAGAGGCTTTGGATCGCTGCCCGGCCGACGCCGTGATAATAACGCTTCCGGTCCGCCTTCATGCGGAGGCCATCACACGGGCAATTGAGGCCGGGATGCACGTTCTCGTCGAGAAGCCTCTCGTGGGCACACGACAAGATCTCGCCGCTGTCCTGTCAGCCCGGTCGGGGCGCCCTGACATCCAGGTCGTCGTGTCGCAGAACTACCGCCACCGGCCATGGGCGCGGCGAGCGCGACAGCAAATCGCAAGCGGTATCCTCGGAGAAGTCCGGCATATCTCCATAAGATTCAGTAAGGCGGAGATCCTCGAAGGTGGGCGGGACCAGCTGCAGGCTCCTCTCCTGGAAGATATGTGCATCCATCATCTCGACCTCGTGCGCTACCTCACCGGACGCGAAGCTGTCGAAGTGTTCGCCATCCAGCACCGCGCGCCGTGGAGCCGCTACTCCGGGATGCCGGGACTCGAAGCTCTCATCACACTCGATGACGGCACCATGGTTAATTATTCCGGTACATGGGCTGGGAGAGGGCCGGAGACCTCCTGGGACGGCGAGTTCGTCTTCCACGGCGAGCACGGCGTGCTCGAGGTCGCCGAGGACAAGGTCGCGCTCAACGGCGACCCAACCGCCGCCCTGCTACCACAACGAATTCCCAACGAAACCGACGACCTCCGCGCTGTGTTCCAGAGCTTCCACCAGGCTGTGGACGGGCACGAGGTTGCAGAAACCGACGTGGCCGACAATCGCTCGACCGTCGAATTGCTATTTGCTGTTGAAGAATCGCTCAAATCGCGCCGCCCCGCGCCAGTGCGGGCTTGAGGGAGCAGAGAGGACGGAGGCATGCGAGACAAGATTAACGGGTCTGCGCAGGCACCACGGATGATCGATGTCGCACGATTGGCTGGCGTCTCGCAGCAGACCGTCTCTCGCGTACTCAACGGCAACGTATACGTGTCGGAGGAGCTACGGGAGCGAGTCGAGCAGGCTGTTCGACACCTAGGCTATCGCCGGAACAAGTCGGCTCGTGCGCTCGTCACCAACGAGACTATGCATCTGGGCGTCATCACGGTCGGAACGGCGCAATACGGTCCTTCCCGCGCCTTGTTCGGCGTTGCACTGCAAGCCCGGAGCCGGGGTTATGCCACCAGTCTGGTGAGCCTCGATGACGCCAACCGTGCGAACATGCGGCAGGCGCTTGACCATCTCCTCGCTGACGGGGTCGACGGGATCATCATCCTCGCGCCGACCGCGGCGGCCGCCGATGCGTCCGAGTCTCTGGACGCTCGGGTGCCCTTAGTGATGTTCCAGCCAGGTGCGGTAGACGGTCTCCACACCGTCTCCCACGACGAGATGCTGGGTGCCTGCACCGCAACCCAGCATCTTGTGGATCTCGGCCATCCCACCGTGCACCATCTCGCCGGTCCCACTGGCTGGCTCGCATCCGAGGCGCGGATCGAGGGTTGGCGCACCACGCTGGGTGCCGCGGGGAAGGCGGCCGTGGAACCGAGGCGGGGGGACTGGAGCGCAGCCTCCGGCTACACAGTGGGCCTCGGCCTTCTGCAGCAGGACAAACCCACCGCCGTCTTCGTGGCCAACGATCAGATGGCCCTCGGCCTGCTGAAAGCAGCAGCAGAACTGGGGATTCGTGTCCCGGAGGCGCTGAGCGTCGTCGGCTTCGACGATATCCCCGAGTCGCAGTACTTCTGTCCCTCCCTCACAACCATGCGCCTGGACTTCGACGAGGTCGGCCGACGTTGCGTGGACCGGGTGATCAACCTTATCCGGCACGGCGAGTACTTCAGCCAGCCCGTCGTCGCTCCGTACCTTATCCCGCGGGCGAGCACAGCTCGACACGAAAAGTCGTAATTGCTCGTTCCAAGACCGAAAAATTGGGCTAGCTACCGCCTAAGCCCATTTTTTTGGACCATAAATGTTAGCGCTCTCATTAATACGGACTATTTACTATGTGAAAGGTGAGTGATGGGAATGGCCCATCAAGGATCAGCTGTCGTCGTAGGAGTCGATTACGGAACACTGTCCGGCCGGGCCGTCGTGGTGAGGGTTCATGACGGCGCGGAACTGGGCAGCGCGATGCACGAGTACAAGCACGCCGTAATGGACCGGACGCTCGACGCCCACGCCGGTGAGGTGCTGCCTCCAGACTGGGCGTTGCAGGTGCCCGCCGACTATATCGACGTGCTGAAGAATGCGGTGCCGGCGGCTATAACGGCTGCGGGTGTGGACCCGGCCGATGTCATCGGGATCGGGACCGACTTCACGGCGTGCACTATGGTGCCCACCACCGCTGATGGGACGCCGTTGTGCGAGCTGGAGCAGTTCGTCGGCCGTCCCCACGCCTACGTGAAGCTGTGGAAACACCATGCGGCTCAGGGGCAAGCGGACCGGATCAATGCTCTTGCTCACGAGCGGGGGGAGAAGTGGATCAACCGGTATGGAGGGTTCATCTCCTCGGAGTGGGAGTTCGCCAAGGGACTGCAGCTGCTCGAGGAGGATCCCGAGATCTACGCGGCGATGGACCACTGGGTCGAAGCAGCCGATTGGATCGTGTGGCAGCTGACCGGCCGCTACGTCCGCAACGCCTGCACAGCTGGGTACAAGGGCATCTACCAGGACGGTGCCTATCCTTCAGAGGAATTCCTCGAAGCCCTGAACCCCGACTTCGCCCGGTTTGTGCGGGAGAAGCTAGATCACGAGGTCGGCCAACTCGGCCACCGCGCGGGCGCCTTGTCGGCAGAGGCCGCCGCCTGGACAGGGCTGAACAAGGGCATCGCGGTCGCCGTGGGCAACGTCGACGCTCACGTGAGCGCTCCGGCGGCGAACGCGCTCGAGGCCGGGCAGATGATGGCGATCATGGGGACGTCCACCTGCCACGTGATGAACGGGGAAACCCTGGCCGAGGTCCCCGGCATGTGTGGCGTCGTCCACGGCGGGATCGTCGAGGGTTCGTGGGGCTACGAGGCCGGTCAGTCCGGTGTCGGTGACATCTTTGCCTCGTACGTGGCTAATCAGGTACCAGGTGAATACACGGAGGAGGCTGATCGGCGGGGAATCTCTGTCCACGAACTGCTCACGGAGCGGGCCGCGGACCAGCAGGTCGGAGAGCACGGTCTGATCGCCCTGGACTGGCACTCGGGCAACCGGTCGGTGCTGGTGGACCACGAGCTCTCCGGACTGGTGGTTGGGCAGACACTGACGACACGCCCCGAGGACGTCTACCGGGCGCTCCTGGAGGCAACCGCCTTCGGGACCCGCGCCATTGTGGAAGCCTTTGACGATGCCGGGGTGCCCGTCACTGAACTGGTCGTGGCCGGTGGCCTGCTCAAGAACGCCTTCCTTATGCAGATGTATGCCGACGTCACTCATCTGCCGCTGTCCGCCATCGCCTCCGAACAAGGCCCGGCACTGGGCTCGGCCATTCACGCCGCAGTCGCCGCGGGGGCCTACCCCAATGTGCGTGTCGCCGCCCAGGCGATGGGCCGCCGTGTCGTAGGCGCCTACATTCCTGATGAGATCGCCGCCCAGCGGTATGACGCGCTTTACGCCGAGTACAAAGTGCTGCACGACTACTTCGGCAGGGGAGGCAACGACGTCATGCACCAGCTCAAGAGAATCCGGCGGGAGGCCCTGACCATGCAGCGCAAGCCGGTGCCGCCTGAGCGGCCCACCATAGAGACCGACCGGACTGTAAGCCCGGCGTACGCGGCGGGGGTCTTCTCGTGAATATTGCGCTGACTGAGTTGCCCCCTGAGGTGCAGGCCTCTGTCGCTGAGACCCGAGAACGGGTGGCAGCCCTGCACGCCGAGCTAACCCGATACGAACTCGTGGTGTGGACGGCCGGCAACGTCTCCGAACGCGTGCCCGACTCGGACCTATTTGTCATCAAGCCCTCTGGCGTCTCCTATGACGCCCTCAGCGCCGAGATGATGGTCGTCTGCACGCTCGACGGGAAGAAGATCGACGACGGGACCCCCGCCCACCTCCAGCCATCATCGGACACGGCTGCCCACGCCTACGTCTACCAGCACATGTCCGATGTCGGCGGGGTCGTGCACACCCACTCCACCTACGCCACCGCTTGGGCCGCTCGCGGCGAACCGGTCCCGTGCGCGCTCACGATGATGGCCGACGAATTCGGAGGGGTTATCCCCGTGGGACCATTCGCCCTCATCGGTGACGATTCCATCGGCCGGGGCATCGTGGAGACCCTGCAGGAGTCCCGCTCGCCAGCAGTGCTCATGCGCAACCACGGCCCCTTCACCATCGGCAAGGACGCGCGGGCGGCCGTTAAGGCGGCCGTGATGTGCGAAGAAGTCGCCCGCACCGTCCACATCTCCCGCCAGCTCGGCGCCCCTGACCGTATCCCGCAAGCAGACATCGATCGTCTCTATGACCGCTACCAGAACGTTTATGGCCAACGCACCACGCAGTAGGAAGAGCACCACTGATGAAGAACCCCTTTGACGGCAAGGCAATCTGGTTCCTAACGGGCAGCCAGGACCTCTACGGCGAGGCGACCCTACGGCAGGTGGCTGAGCAATCGCGGACCATCGCCGCTACGCTCGACGACGCCTCCGGTATCCCTGTCCGCGTGGTTTGGAAGCCGGTCCTCAAGGACCGCGAGGCCATTCGCCGGGCCGCCCTGGAGGCCAACGCCGACGACGAGTGCCTGGGCGTTATCACATGGATGCACACCTTCTCACCGGCGAAGATGTGGATCCTGGGCCTTGACGCCCTGACCAAGCCGATGCTGCACCTTCACACTCAGGCCAATGTCGCATTGCCGTGGGGCGAGATCGACATGGACTTCATGAACCTCAACCAGGCTGCCCACGGCGACCGAGAGTTCGGCTACATCGCCACCCGTCTCGGGGTCACACGGAAGACCGTGGTGGGCCATGCGAGCAATGCCGTCGTCCAGGCTAAGGTCGGTACGTGGGCACGCGCTGCCGCCGGCTGGGCTGCAATGCACGAGCTGCGGCTGGCTCGCTTCGGCGACAACATGCGCAACGTCGCCGTCACCGAAGGCGACAAGACGGAAGCAGAGATCCGTCTCGGCGTGTCGGTTAACACCTGGGGCGTCAATGATCTGGTCGAGGCAGTGGACGCCGCTACCAGCTCGGATGTCGACAACCTTGTGGCCGAGTACCAGGAGGCATACGCGGTCGCCCCGGAGCTCCGTCCCGGCGGGGACCGCCACGATTCGTTGCGCTACGGCGCCCGTATCGAGCTCGGTTTGCGCAGGTTCCTCGAGGACGGCGGGTTCGCCGCTTTCACCACCAATTTCGAGGATCTCGGCGGCCTGCGCCAGCTGCCCGGACTTGCGGTCCAACGGCTGATGGCGGACGGGTACGGTTTTGGCGCCGAGGGTGATTGGAAGACTGCAATTCTGGTTCGGGCGGCCAAGGTCATGGGCTACGGGCTGCCAGGTGGAGCGTCGCTCATGGAGGACTACACCTACGATCTGACACCTGGGCGGGAAAAGATCCTCGGTGCCCATATGCTCGAGATCTGCCCGACCCTGACCACTGGCCGGCCGCGGCTGGAGATCCACCCGCTGGGGATCGGCGGGCGCGAGGACCCTGTCCGGCTCGTCTTCGACACGGAACCCGGGGAAGGCGTCGTCGTGTCGATGTCCGACCTGCGCGAGAGGTTCCGGCTCACAGCCAATGTCGTCGATGTCGTCCCCCCAGACGAACCACTGCCCAACTTGCCCGTCGCCCGAGCCGTCTGGAGGCCGCAACCGGATCTCCCTACCTCGGCCGAATGCTGGCTCACCGCCGGTGCGGCTCACCACACCGTCCTCACCACCGCGGTGGGCCTGGAGGTGTTCGAGGACCTCGCGGACATCGCAGGGATAGAGCTGGCGGTCATCGACGAGACGACGACAGCCCGGCAGTTCAACCGGGACCTCAAGCTGAACCACGCTTACTACAGACTGGCTCAAGGCCTTTGAGCGCCATCGGCGCCCGGCGCAGCCTCGGGGGAGTGGTGGAGTATCCGTCTGCGGACACGTACGACGCCGCAAACGGTACGGTTCACACTCTGGCCGCCGGCGACTACCGCGCGACGGTCTTTTCCTCGGGTGCGGCGCTGGGGCGGTTAATCTGGCGCGGACACGACATCGTCGTTCCAGTCACGGCGTCGGAGATCCCCATCGCATATGAGGGGAAGACGCTCGTGCCCTGGCCGAACCGCATCGCGGACGGCCGGTACTCCTTCCGTGACAGAACACACGAGCTACCCATCAACGAGCACGCCACGAACAGCGCCTTACACGGCTTCGGCTGCTGGGTGAACTGGGAAACGGTCGAGCTGAACTCATGCGAAGCCACGTTCCGATTGCACTGCCTGCCCCGATACGGGTACCCGTTCCACCTGATAACTGAGGTCACCTATCGCCTCACCGCCGACCGCGGGCTATGTACCGAGATCACCTCCACCAACGTCGGGGCGTCTCCCGCCCCCTACGGCGCGTCATCCCATCCGTACTTGACGTGCGGCCTCGCCCCTGTCGACGAGTGCATACTCACTGTTCCGGCGGAGCGCGTCGTGACGGTGGACGATCGGCTGCTGCCAACCGGAACGGTCCCGGGTGGGGAAGTGGATCTCGACTTCCGTGAGGCCCGGGCGGTGGGCCCCCTACAGATCGACCACGCCTTCGGAGGCCTGCCCCGTGACGAATGGGAGGTGGTGCTCCGTCACCCCGGTGCGGGGCTATCCGCCCGGCTGACGGCGACGGCACCATGGCTGCAGATCTACACCGGCGACAGACTTGGCCGCCGCGGGATAGCTGTCGAACCCATGACGTGTCCACCGGATGCATTTAATTCCAAGGATGATCTGATCGTGCTTGAGTCGGGAGATCACCACACCCTCCGGTTCAGAATTGAGGGTTCCTTCTGGCCGAACACGTGACACCAACAGTTTTGATCGCCCTAGCTCAATCTTGGGGGAGTTGTTTCGGGACGATTAGCGCGGACATTGGTTCCCCGACCTCGGTGAAGAAGTCCTGATGCCGACGTTCTCTAGTCTGATCGCCCTCGATTCGATGTTACAGAGTGCACCAATTAGCGCATGCGCCTGACGGCAGGGGCTCTTGGCACCGCCTCGTGACCCACCCAAATACAGCCTGCAGGTCTCGTCGTCAAGGCCAAGGCCGTCCATACCGTCGTGAGGCGTGCGCGGGCCGAATCATGAGGTAGCCGTCCCCGAACAGCACCTTGCGCCGCCCGAGGACGACCTTCATGAACTGGACGAGCTGCGGCGGGCCGCGCTGGCCGAGGCCGGGCACACCGTGCCTATCACCGGGAACGCAAGGCGGGCTTAGGTCTGTTGCCACGGCTCACCGAGTCAGGGCCCGTGCGGTGACCCCGACCGCGTCTGCGAGCTCGTCCATCGCGTCCCCGGTGTAAACGGCCAGGCGCTGCAGATGGGGGAGGCCGTCTCGGTCTCCGACAAAGCCGACGCCCAATCGTCCGGACGCGGCGAACAGTGCGACAAACAGTCCGACGCCGTGGTACAGCAGCGCCAGCGGGTACATCGCTTCCATCCGCGCGCCAGCGAGGTACTTCGGTTCGAGCGGTCCGGGCACGTTCGAAATCGAGACGTTGTACGGCGGGTTGGTGCGGCCCCCGATTCCGACCAGATTCTGTCCGACGAACGGCGCCATGAACAGCGATGGATAGAGTTTCTGCAACGTCTTGGGTAACCGTCGCAGTTCGTCTTTTGCGGCGTCGTTCGAACGGGCGATGGCCCGCAATCTGACAAGCGGGTCGGCAATTTCGGTGCCAAGCTTCACGACGACCATGCTGAACGCGTTGGTGGTCGTATCGTCACCGTCGATTCGAATGTTGACCGGTGTCCCCGCGGTAAGTGACTTGTCGGGCAATGCGTCGAGTTCGTGAAGGTAGCGGCGTAGCCCTCCGGCGCACGCAGCGAGAAAAACGTCGTTGATCTTGACCCCACTCGCGGAAGCGATCTGGCGGACCAGGTCGAATTCGATGAGTTGGGTCGCGACCCGACGTTGCCGGCCGATTCTCCGGTTGATCACCGACTGGGGAGCGACGAACGGCACAGCAACATCCGACTCGGAGTTTCTCTGTGCCAGCGCCACGAGCCGCACAGCGGCCTTCGCCAGCCCTGCCGCGGTGAGAGCGCCTTCGCGAGTGGCTCGCATGGCGCGGCGAATGCGCTGTCCACGTGCGGCATTGGCCGCCGCGCGTGGATTCCGCACTCTCGGTCCGATCGTCCACAATGCCGGCGCCTCGTCCGATCTGGGGTCACTGGTAAGTGTTTGCTGCATGCGCTTGACACCCCCGACTCCGTCGATGAGCGCATGGTGCACCTTGAAATAGAGTGCGAACCGGTTTCGATCCAGTCCCTCGATCAGGTGGTACTCCCAGAGCGGTCGTGTCGGGTCCAGTGGTCTGGAATGCAGACGTGAGATCAGCACCCCCAATTCGCGCTCTCCACCCGGCGCGGGCAGCGCCGAATGCCTGAAGTGGTAGTCGATGTCGATCTGGTCATCGGGCACGATCTGCCAGGTAGGGGCAACCTTTCGGAGGGCAACTCGTCGAAGTCTGTAGTTGAAGGGACTGGCAAATGTTGCCTGCGCTCGGAGGCGGTCGGCGAGCCGGCGGACGTAGTCGCCGGGCGCGTCGTCGGGGATTATGAAGGTGGCGAGGCAGGCCACATGCTGGGGAGTCTCTTCACTGTCGGCGGTGAGGAAAACTCGATCTGCGAGATTGGCTTTTGGCATGGTTGCGTCTCTTCTTTCTGTCCGACCGTTGAACTACGCGGTCACTGGCGTTTGTGCCTGCAACACGTGCGTGGGTACCGCGCCGGCGTACATTTCGTCGATTTCCGCCGCGTAGCGTTCGGCCACGGGCTTGCGCCGCAACTTCATCGTCAGGGTCACCTCGTCGCCGCCCGGCTCCCAGAATCTGGGCAGGATGCGGAACCGTTTGATCTGTTCGACTCTCGACAGTTTCGAGTTGGCTGCTTGGACGCCGACGCTGACCTTCGCGACGACGTCGGGGTCCGTGGCGAGCGATGCTGCGGACCCATCGATTCCGCGTTGAGCCGCGTATGCGGCGGCTGTCTCAATGTCGAGAACGATCAGTGCTGTGTTGAATGGTCGGCCGTCGCCGATGGCGGCCACGACGCCGGCCAGGGGAGTGTTCGCTTTGATGGTGTTCTCGATGTTCGCGGGAGACATGTTCTTACCCGCGGCGTTGATGATGATCTCTTTCTTACGATCAACCACCCGGAAATACCCGTCGTCGTCGACGGTGAGGATGTCTCCGGTGTGCAGCCAGCCGTCGCCGTCGATCGCCTCGGCAGTCTTCTCCGGTTCCTTCCGGTAGCCCTTCATCACCAGAGGTCCTCGAACGAGAAACTCGCCGTCATCGGCGATACGGAACTCCATGCCGGGCAGGATTTTTCCGACGGTCCCGAGCTTCGCATCCCGTGGATGGCTGACGGTACACACGCAGCTCAACTCGGACATTCCCCAGATCTCAGCGATCGGGATGCCCAATCCCGTGAAGAAGGCGAGCGTGGCCGCGGGAATCGGCGCAGCGCCCGACAGTGCCCATCGCACCTGATCAAGGCCGATCTTTGCACGCAGCTTGGACAGTACGAGTTCATCGGCTCGGGCCCACTCCGTGGCGAGCTCTGCGGAAATCGGCTCACCCGCCAACTCTGCGTCGGCCTTTCGATGTGCGACCGACAGCGCCCATTGCAGAGCGTTCCGCTTAGTGGCGTCGACCTCGTTGGCGACTCCGAATTCGATTGCTGCTTTGAGCTTTTCCCACACTCTTGGGACCGCGCCCCAGATGGTAGGGCGGCAATCGGGAAGGGCGGCGGCGATGGCCTTCGGGTCTGCGACGACCGTTATTTGAGTGCCGGCAGTCTCCTGTAGGTATAGAGCCGTGAACCGGTCGGCAATGTGGGCCGAGGGAAGAAACGATGTGATCCGATCCCCGAAGCCAATATCGAGCACCTCGCTGAATGCGCGAGCCTCGTACATGAGGTTCGCATGCGTAGTTTCGACGCCCTTGGGATTGCCCGTTGTTCCGGATGTGTAGATGAGGGTGGCGACATCATCGGGTTGCACGGTCCGCCAGGTGGTTTCGAAATCGAAATCGGTCGGCGCATTGCCGACCATCTCGGACAGCGACAGAGTGCCCGGTACGTCTGCATCGATGCACACGATGTGGTCTATAGGGGCACCACTAGCCTGGATGCGTTCGATGTACTGCTCTTCGCAGAATACGATTCGGTTGCCGGCGTTGTTGAAGATGTAGGTGAGTTGCTCGGCGGCAAGAGAGTTGTACACCGAGAAGCTGGTGGCGCCGACATGCTGCGCGCCGACCTCGATCGGATAGAACTCGATCCGGTTGGACATCATGAGTGCGACCGTGTCCCCGCGGCCGATTCCCAAACCGGCGAGTCCAGCGGAGATGTCACGGACCTGTGCGGCGTATTGGCCCCAGGTCAGAGTCGCAGTGTCGCCGGGAGTGCGGAGTGCGACGGCGTGCGGGTCGACGATGGCGGTGCGCTGAAAGGCGTCGCAAAGTGTAGTGGTCATGGGTCTGGTTCTCTCTGATTGATCTTGGTTTTTGACCTTGGTTGGTGATTACGTCGACCGCACACGGGCGAGGTAACGCGCACGCTTGGCTGGGTCGGAACTTTGGAGAATCTTCTTGTGCGCACCGAGGGATCGTTGAAGCGCTTCGTTCATGCAAATGGGTAGCAGTCCGCCCGAACGCAGGAGTACTCCGAAGGACCGAGGAACGTGGATTCGCCGATGCGATTTTCCGGAAGCCAGCGCGCGCACGACCGCGCGGGCAACCTCTTCCGGCTCGACATGTTTCACGATGGGGATGCTGCGTCCGAACGGAAGAGGCACCGAGATGCTCGCGTCGACGCCGTCGGCTAGACCGGTGTTGACGCCACCAGGAAGGACCGTGGAGAACTTGATGCCACTGGATCTGAACTCCAGTCGTGCCGCGTCGGTGAAAATGATGGCCGCGGCCTTGCTCGCGTTGTAGGTAGCTAGGCCGGGCACCGGGGCTTCGCCCATCGTGGACGCCATGTTCACGACATGACCGCGTCGACGTGGAACCATCCGCTGCAGAGCAGCCTTCGTGCCGTTGATGACACCGAGTGTGTTGATCTCGAGAACCCGTCGGGCGAGGCTCGCCTGCTCTTCGAGTAGACCGCCTGTCGGCATGATCCCGGCATTGTTGACGATCCCGGTGATGGGCCCGAGCTCCGATTCGGCGTAGTCGAGGAAGGCCGCGAAGGCGTCCGCATCAGTCACGTCTAGGCGGGCGTAGCAGGTGACACCGAGTTCGGTTGCGGCACGTTTGAGCTCGGCCTCATCGATATCGCTGATTGCGACCTTGGCGCCACTGAGGAGCAACGCCCGTGCGGTGGCGAATCCAATCCCACGTGCCGCCCCCGTGATGGCGATGGTTTGTCCATGAAGTGATGTCATTTGATTCGAAGCGCTTTCATGAGTTGGTACGTGCGCGTGAGGAGCTTGACGTTTTGGCGGGCGGTCAGGAACGGTGGCTTGTCGAAACCAATGACGTGCTGGCTGGCAATCGTCTGGGCCTCGGTGTATTCGAGCAATCCGTGTTCACCGTGGCGCCGACCGAGACCCGACGCCTTCATCCCGCCCATCGGTGCATCAGCCGACGCGTATGCCGACCCGTACCCTTCGTTGACATTGACTGTCCCGGCCATCACCCGCGAACCAACTTCGTTGGCGCGCTTGATATCACGGCTCCATACGCTCGCGTTGAGGCCGAACTCCGTGGCGTTGGCGAGCCCGATCGCGTCTTCCTCGGTGTCGAACGGATAGACCGAGACGACCGGTCCAAAGGTCTCCTCGGCGCACACGTCCATCTCGGGTGTGACGTTTTCCAGGATGGTCGGTTCGAAGAAGTACGGCCCGAGATCGGGACGGGTCCTACCGCCGCTGAGAATGCGGGCACCCTTGGCGACAGCGTCGGCGACGTGACGTTTGGCGGTATCGAGTTGGCTCTGGTTGGTCAAGCTACCGATGTCGAAGGAGAAATCCAGCGCGTCGCCGAGTCGGAGTTCGGCAGTATTGCGGACGAAGTTCTCGACGAATTCCTGGTACTTGGCCGAAGAAACGTAGATCCGTTCGATCGCGAGGCAGAGCTGTCCGCCGTGCCCGAAGCACGCCCGGACAGCACCTGCTGCGGCCTTGGCGATATCCGCGTCGCCGAGCACGATCATCGGGTTCTTGCCACCCAGTTCAAGCGTGCAGCTGATGAGGCGCTGTGCCGCGCCCGCGGCGATTTTGCGTCCCCCCGCAGTCGAGCCGGTGAAGCAAATGTGGTCCGCTCGATCTATCAGCGGGGCACCCACCGTTCCGGAGTCGCCCACAATGATTTGCCACAACGCGGGATCCAAGCCCGACGACACCAAGAGTTCCCGTGCGTAGAGCGCCGTCAATGCCGTCTGCGAATCCGGCTTATGCACCACGGCATTGCCGGCGAGCAGGGCCGGGATGATGTCGCAGATGCCCAGGGCGAGGGGAGCGTTCCACGGCGAGATCACACCGACGACGCCTTTCGGATGGCGCCGTTCGGTCGTCCGCGTTGCTAGTGGGACCGCACCCGAACGCTTATGCGGTTCGAGAATCTTGGGAGCGCGGCGCGCGTAGTACAGCGCCACACCCGCCACGTCGAGTACTTCCTCGAAGGCCGAGCTCCGCGCCTTACCGTTCTCGGTCTGGATGAGATCGAGTACGACTTCGTCCTGCAGCACACGGTCGTGAAACCGGATGAACGGTTTGACGCGTTCCTTCGCGGGAGTGGCAGCCCATGCCTTTTGCGCTTGTCTTGCTGTGACAAACGCGCCTTCGACGTCGTCGGCCGTCGCATGTCGGAGGCGGGCATATTCCGCCCCGGTTCCGGGCGCAAACTTTTTCACCGTCGGGCCGCTGCCACCATGGCGGGTCAGCCGCTCGATCACGATCTCGGGCGGGCGATGCGGAGCGTGTGGAGCGACTCCGCGCTGTATCGTAGGCATCTGTATGACCATTGGTCAGTCTTTCTTCGCTAGGGGACTGCTCGTCTCGCTGGACACGAGCTGGTTGAGAATCGGTGCTGCGCAGCGAGCGGGATCGTCGTTGAAGGGGATGTGCCCGCACTTGTCGAGGACGACGTGCTGCGCGTGCGGTAGTTGTCGTTGCGCTCGGCGACTCTGCGGTCGGTAGATGAGCAACCGATCACGGCTTCCCCATGCAATAGTCACCGGGATTCTGTCGGCGACATACTGTGGGTGCTGGCGATACCCACGCAGTGAGGTCATCAGCGTCGAGAATCCGACAGTGTCCAGCACGGCCTCCGCGTCGTCGAGAGCAACACGGGGGTCCAGCTGTCCCGGTCTTCCGATCACGAGTCCGAACAGGAGCGAACGCGTGGGGACCGCACGCAGTAGGGCCGGCAGTCCTGGTCGGAGCGCCGCGCCGAGTGCGTGAAGGCTGCGCATGGCCGCTTGAAACCACACGTCACCAGGGAAGGACCAGAATCCGGCCGGTGAGAACGCAGTTACCGATCGAGCTAGCCCTCGTCTGCCTAATTCCAACGCGATGGATCCGCCGATCGAGTTTCCGGCAATATGCGCGTCCACCCCGAGTTCTGCGATGAACTCGGCGACTGAGTCAGTCAGCGATTGAATGGACGGATTCGATAGGGCCGGTGTCCCACCGCACCCGGGCAAGTCGATGGCAATGACGTCAAAGTGATTCGCCAAAGCCGGAGCGATCGGGTCCCACACTCCGAGTCGGCCGCCAGTGCCGTGAATAAGAACGAGTGGGTCACCCTCGCCGCAGCGCGTGTAAGTCAACGTGGTCACAGTCGATCCGATGCTGTGGATTTCGCGCCGTTAACCGACGTCTCGCGGTCAATGGCCCAGTCGCTGTGATCGATCGCGGCAAGCATCTCCTTATGGCGGGCGATGCTCCACGGCCAGATGGTGGGCGTTCCATCCGGGCCCATGTACCAGCTGTCGCATCCCCCGGTCACCCAGATGGTTTCGGGCATTGCTTTGCGAACTTCCTGGTTGAACCTCTCGGTGGCGTCGGTGGTGGGCGACATCGAGTCGAACAGTCCCTCGGTCCATTCGTGGATGCGGTTCATCGCGAACTCGATCTGTGTTTCGGCGACTCCGAACAGGGACTGGTTCCCGAAGGGTGACTGCGGGCCGATGAGGGTGAAGAGGTTCGGAAAGCCGGGAAGTGCTACCGATCGGTACCCGTGAACCCGCGAGTCCCAGAGTTGGGAGAGTTTGGTGCCGTCGGCGCCGATGAGCTCCATCGGACGCAGATACAGCTGGGTGTCGAACCCGGTTGCCATCACGAGAACGTCGAGTTCGTGGAGCTTGCCGTCGGCAGTGACGATCCCGTCGGGCTCGATCCGCACGATGGCGGTATCGACGAGATCGACGTTGTCGCGCTGGAACAGCTTGTAGAAGCCGCTACCGATCACCAGCCGCTTGCATCCGGGCTGATAGTCGGGGGTGAAACGTTTGCGCAACTCGGGATCGCGGATGGTTCGCAGATGCAAACGGCAGGCGCCACTGATCATTCGGCGCTGCCAGCCGTCGCGAATCATGGCATTTCCGTATGGCTTTACCGTGATCTGGTCCCAAGCACGGCCCTCGAACTTGAAAAGCTCGGGCCAACGTCGGTGGATCGCTCGAATGACCTTCGGGTAGGTGAAGTTCTTCCACGGCAGGATCCACTGCGGTGTGCGTTGATACAACTCGAACGAGGATGCTATTGGCGCAAGGGCTTTCGTCAGCTGCAAGCCGGTCGACCCGGTTCCGATGACGCCGATACGCTTGCCTGCGACATCCACGGAGTGGTCCCATTCGGCGGAGTGGAATCGGTCGCCGGCGAAGGTTTCGAGTCCGGGAATGTGCGGTGTTCGAGTACGGACCAGGACGCCGGTCGCGGAAATGACGAAGTCGTACTCGGCGACATCTCCGCGGTCGGTCATCACGATCCAGCGGCCATCTTCCCAGCGCGCTTCTGTGACCTCGGTGTCGAATGACGCCGAATCGCGAAGTCGGTATTTCTCGCCTAGATCGTCGAAGTATTGCCAGATTTCCGAGCCCGAGCAATGGAGCTGCGACCAGTCCGGGTTAGGCGCGAAGGTGTACTGATAGTTACGTGAGGGCACATCGCAGGCGAGGCCTGGGTAGGTGTTCGCAAACCACGTTCCACCGAGATCGCTGCGCCGTTCGTAGATGTGAAAAGAGTCGATTCCGGCCTGCCGGAGCCTAATCGCCATGCCGACGCCTGACATGCCGGCGCCGATGATCGCGATGCGAGGTGCCCGCTTCTGCGGGGCCGATGCGGGCGTCGTAACCATGTTCATACCTCCTGTTTGTGCTGGTCACATGAAGGTATGGGTGCTGCGTCTGGTGAACTATGTGCATATCGGACGGTGTAATGTCATTTCCGGACTCATGAAAACGCCATCTGCGCCGTGGTGGGATCACACCCGCACCGCGACTGCCGCTCGCATCCTGGTCGATCTCGGCGAGGAGTACGGCGTCGCGTCTATGAAGATGCTCGCCGGATCAGGCCTGCATCGCGCTGATCTGGACGACCCGGAAACCGAGATCGAAGCCGGGCAAGAAATGTCTATTGCCCGAAATTTGCTTCGAATCCTTGGCGATCGTCCCGGCCTCGGAGTTCGCGCGGGTAGCCGATACACCCTGGGGAGTCTCGGCTTGTGGGGCTTCACCATGATCACCAGCCCAACGGTGCGTGACCTCGCAAAACTCGGCACCCGCTACGCCGCGCTCTCTTTTGCTTTCATCCGACCGATCTACGAGGAAGACGAAACCCATGGGCGCGTGATCTACGACGCACAGGAGATCCCCGAAGACGTGCGCTCGTTCTTCGTCGAACGCGAGCTAGCGAAAATCCTTGCCCTTGAGCAGGAGATCGTCGGTTCTCGTCCGGGGTTCCACATCGAGACCGTGTTCGGCGACGATCGAGCGTCGGCACTGCAGCGGTTGGCGCCGCGACGCACGGTGCTGAGCGGACGCGCTAATCACGCGCTTGTCTTCACCCGGAAACTGCTCGATGAACGGACGCAGCAAGGCGATCCAGTCACCACGCAACGCTGGCAGGAGCAGTGCGCACAATTGCTCGAACGTCGCCAGAGTCGACGCGGACTTGCTGCGCAGGTCAGGGGGAAGGTGCTCGCAAGGCTTGACGATCCGCCCGGAATGGACGAGATCGCCAGTCAGCTTCATATGGAGGAACGGACTCTACGCCGGAAGCTGACCATGGAGGGAGTTTCCTTTCGGGACCTGGTCGACGAAGTCAGATCTACCCTCGCCATTGAGATGCTTGGAAATGGCCAGCTCACGGTGGCAGAGGTGGCAGTACGGCTCGGATACAACGACGGAGCGGCCTTTTCCCGCGCATTCAAGCGGTGGACTGGCAGTAGTCCCGGACGCCACCGAAATGGCAGCAAGGGTAGGAAGGTGACGTGACGATGGACTGGCGACAGGCCAAGCGGGCGGTGTTTGCGCGGCATAGTAACCCGTGGAGCGCCTGGACGCGCTGGGCAAGTGCCCCGCTGATGCTGATCCCGGCTTGGCGACACAGCTGGCGCGACGCGGCGCTCGTCGGCGCATGGATGGCGATCAATCCGGTCGTGTTCGGCAAACCCGCACACGACCGGGCGTGGTCGACACGGGCGATCCTCGGCGAGGAACTGTGGATCGAACAACTGCCCATGGACACCGCCATGGCCGTCGACGCCGCCGCGACCGCAGCCGGAATCACTGCGATGATCGCGGCCCATCGACACCGAGCCGTCCCTGCTGCAGCCGCCACCGCCGCGATGATGGGGTTGCTGATGGTGTACTGGGAGCTGATGGCCCGGTACCTCGACCGCAACATGGGGGTTGACAGAGATGTGCCCAGTCCCACAAGACTGGTCCGAAATGATTCCCCGTGACCATGCTCCGGACTTTGAACGCGAAAGCGTCCCGCCAGGCTGTGAGAGCGCCTTTGCGGCCGGAGTTCAGTATTCGTTCGGGTTCGAGATCAGCGAGGTCGAAGAACTGTTGAAGTTCGGTGAGGGTGAACGGTCGTACGCGGGGGACGTGGCGTACTCGAGGAACAGGTTGATGTCGGTCTTGCCGGTACCGCTGCATGTTCGATCCGGTCGTATTCAGTCGGTGACGACGCGCTTTCGAGAAACGTGTCAGCAGATGAAGAGGGCGAAATGGGCGGGCCGATGCAGTCGGCTACGTCGCCCCCCTCAGGCCGACAGTGAGGAGGCTGATGGCGTGTTCAAATGCGGCGTTGACCCGCTCACTATCGTCCGTCGCCGCTAGGTCGAGGTGCAATCCACGTACTAATGCAAGCACGATTGTCGCGGTCGTTCGCGCGCGGTCGTGCGTATATCCGAGTGCGAGGAGTGCCTCCTCGATCGGCCGCAGCCAGTCCCGAACCACGGAATCGAGGAACCAGCGGTACTCCAGCGGAGCTCGTAACGCCAAAGCGTATAACTCGAACAGCAAGCCGTACTCCCGCCGCTTCGAGGGATCTAGCCAGCGGTTCCATAGTTTGCTCAGGACCTCGATCGGTCCAGCGTGAGCTAGTTCGGGATCTTCGCGCAGGTCAGCCAGCAGCTGATCGTGAATCTCCCTATTGATGGCCATGACCAGCTCATCCTTCGACCCGAACTGCCGAATCAGCGTCGTGATCGTGACGCCGATACCGTCGGCGAGGGGACGCAAAGTCAGGTCCGCAACGCCGTGGTCGAGGACGTACTCCATGGCAGCGGTAAACAACTCATCCCGGCGGTGAGCCCACCGCGCAGTCCGCCCATCAACAACATCACCGGAGTTGGCCACGTCGCGATCCTACCGCGGATCAGTTAACGAATCGAACGATTCTTTCAATGTTTGTACGAATCGAACGATTCGGATATGTTTGAGTCATGACCAACACCAAACACGTCGTTATCGTGCATGGCACCTGGGGCAGTGGAAGCTTCTGGGTCGAAGCACGCGCTGCGTTCGAGGAGCGCGGTTTCGTCGTGCACACGCCGACCCTCCGCCACCACGAGTTACCGCTGCTCGCCGGATCTACCCAAGTCGCCACCGTCAGCCTCACCGATTACACCGACGACCTCGTCGAATTGTGTGAGTCGCTCGATTCTCCGCCACTGCTCGTCGGGGCTTCACTCGGCGGACTGCTGGTCCAACTCGTCGCTGCGCGCACCCCCCACGTCGGGGTAGTGGCAGCGTGCCCCGCTCCCGCGGCTGGCATCTTCAATCTCTATCCCTCGATGCTCCGCCTGTTCGCCAGGCATTTCGCGCAGCCTCGCCCCTGGGCCAAGCCGCTGTTTCCGGAGTGGGAGGGGTGGGAGTGGGGCTGCGCCAACACCCAGCCGCCAGAGGTGGCTCGAGATATGTTTGCCGAACTCGTGTGCGAGTCAGGTCGCGCCTACTGTGAAATGGCCTTGCCATGGCTCGACCGTCGAAAGGCCGCGCGAGTGAACTTTGATGCGGTCAAGGGGCCGGTCTTGGTTGTTGGAGGCGAGCTTGACCGCGTTGTGGTGCCGGCGATCGGCCGAGCGACGGCTAAGAAATACGCCAACGCGACCTACATCGAGATCCCCGCGTCCGACCATATGGTCCTTTTCGGCGCGGCTCTGCCCACGACGATGGGACATATCGATCGTTGGATGGAATCCAACAAGATCGCGGCGCGGGAAACCTCGGCCGAGGTTTAGCCGGGTCAGCGTCAACCTGGCCTCAGAAATCAAGCCTCGACTCGATATCGTTTACTGGTAACCCTGCGTATTCGATCTCGTCGTACTTCCTGAGAAGTCGGCCTGAAACGTCGTCGGCGCCGGGAGTCCTGAAGGCGTGCCCGCATCTGCAGCCGGGCTGGCGGCAACGCAGATTCTCATGTGGGTGCCGATGGTCTACCTCGGCGGTGCCTCGCTCGTTCTGCTCGACCTCGGCGCCGACCCCCAGCAGCTCGCCTTTGCGGGGTTCTCCCTGGTCGCGGCAGCAGTGCTGATCGGCAGCTCGACACCCCACATGATCATCGCGCGGAGCCGCCCCGACCCCGACGACTAGCAACCCGAGTTGACGAGTGTGTTGTACGCGCGTTCATAGTTGCTCGCGGCCTGCAAGGTGAGGACGTTATTCGGCCCGTACTTGTCGTAAGTCGTGACGAACGTTTTCGCCGTGTAGTCGTAGTCGCTCCACACCTTGGCGCAGTACCTGGCGTGATCGCGTTCCATGGGCGCCGCCTGCGCCGCCCCAGCGCCGAGGCCGGCGAGTGCGCCCGCCAGCGCGATGGCTGTAATGGTCTTGCGGATTGATGACCGAACTTTCATCTGTGTTCCTTTCGGAGGAGTGAGCGGGGTTGTTCCCGCTTGCCTCGTACAGACGACGGCGAGAGAAAAAGGACGCACCTGCACGCTCGAAGACGATTGTCGAATGAACCAAGTGGGGCGAAGTGGAGATCATCGACGCCGGAAAGGCGGAATTGGCCATCGACCGGACCGGACCGATGGACGCTCCGGCGATCCTCCGATCACACACGCTCAACAAGCGACCTGCAGCAACCACCCATGCAGGCGCAGTTCGCAACACCGCGGTAATGCGCCCAAGCCCCGCCGGAGAGAGGTGTCCTGTCTCAAGTTAGTTGAGGCACGGGCCCTGGTTCGGTGGTTTCGCCTGGTCTGCGAATGCCGTTGCGGCGGTGGTTCGTTCGTTGTTTCGGGGGCTCGCGGTGACGCTGTGTCGCGGTGGAGGTAGTACTCGACGAGTGGATCTCCTGTGCCGTAGTAGCTTTGGGCTTCCAGCGGTAGTTGGGTGCGACTGTCGCGCGGACCTCGCGGATGAAGGCGTGCTTGGCGTGGCTGGATTGTGCTGGCAGTGAGTGCCAGTACGGCGAGGCGAGTAGCCGTGTGAGCGAGACGGTTTGGGGATACAGTGACGCGCCGATTCTCGGATCCAGCGAGGACACCGTCCTGATCCCGGGGTGGAAGATGCCCATGTAGTAGTGGTATCTCTCGTTGTGGTCTTGTCTGTCGTGCCACCGCTGGCAGATGTCGGTGGCGTTACGGTAGGCGGTGTCCGCGGCGGCGGGGCCGTGGCGGCGGGGCCGTGGCGTCTGATCAGCCGCCGGTGCCGGGTGTTCGCGGCGAGGATGCCGGGCTGGCTGGCCAGGTTCACGGGGTTCGTGGCGCAGGTGTATTGCGTGGTGAGCCAGCGTTTGTGACGGACGCAGATGATGTCTTCGTAGTAGGCGTAGCGCCAGACTTGTTCTGCACCGGCGCGGTGGGCGGCGCAGTGACTGCAGGCGCGCACGACGAGGCGGTGTCGTGCCGGGCAGTGCGGGTGGGGCTCGCCAGGTCCGGCGTGGGTGAGGTCGGGGAGGGCGTGGCGCAGGGTGCGGGCCGGTTGGCCGCTGAGCCTTGCGAGGGTCTCTGCATTGATCGCGGCGGCCTTGCGCCGGTCGCGAAGATCCGCAGGGCTTCGGGGTCGAGGCGGTTGGCGGCAGCGAGACGGCGCAGGAATGAGGCGAGAGTTTCGTTGTGAACGGGCCGCACCGTTCTGGGCAGCGGGCGCCGGGCGCGTGCGGCCTCGACGATGTCGGTGTTCCGACACGATACGCAGACTTTTACCTGACATAATGTAGATTATCGGTACTTTAATGAGCTGGCATTTCGCGCAACTCGTTCAATCGCCGAACGGTTCGACGCCCCGCCGACCGAACCCGCCTGGCGCGCAGCCCGTGGGTAATGCGCATTCGGCGTCGGCAGGCGGGAACGTTCCCGGGAACGCCCCAGCCGGCTCCAACGTTTCTCGGAACGCGGTCTCTTGATCCGGCTAACGCAAACTCAACCGCTTTTACGCCCCGCTCGACCTAACCTGCCTTTACGTCACGGTGACGTATTTAGATCCTTCAGCCGTTGCAAGATCGAGCGCAGACTCAACTCGGCCAACGCGCCAAGGCGAAAGTTATCTCTGTTCCGCTCTCGCGCCGACCAGTGCCGAACGAGGCCTGGCTGCTCGCGGACATACGCCAATGACGTGCCACCACTCACCCATTTTGCTCGGCCTTTGATTAGTACTTATCTGTCACAGTGACGAATGTCCGAGCGGTTCCGCTGCACTCGAACTTCTGTCGACCAATCCGTCCAACGGCGAAAGAAGCAACGTTCTTTTGCCGTGGTCGGCCTAATGACTCTGCAAATGGCTTGAGGGTCAGGAATGCGCGACCCGCTTGTTGATCTCGCGAATGAGCCATCCCGGAGCCACGCTGGCCAGGGTCATGAGTCCCTGGGCTTGCCGGCCGACAGCCCGGTGCACCCTGTGCGGCAGCCGGGACCGGCTCTCAGCGACCGCGAGGATGGTGTCGGCGACATCGTCGGTGGTGAGCGAAACGCCAAGGTTCCTGGTGCTGGCGATGTCGACGCCATCGACCATCCCGGTGTCGACGAAGAGCGGCCACACCGCGCTGACCTTGATGTCGTCCTTGGCCCATTCGAGCTCGAGCGCCTCGGTAAGTCCCCGGATGGCAAACTTGGTGGCGGAATACGTGGCGAGCTCGGGCTGCCCGTATATCGCAGATGCCGAGGCCAGATTGATCACCTTGGCACCTGGCGTCGTCCGTAGGTACGGGTACGCGATATGACAACCATTGATCATTCCGCCAACGTTGATGTCGAGAATCGCTTGCTGCTCCTCAAGAGGGATCTCGGCGAACGGCCCGGAGGCGAGCACGCCGGCGTTGTTGACCAGCACATCCAGTCGCCCGCCGCTGACGACGGCCAATTCCTCGAGCCGGATCCGCCAGGCTTCGGCGTCGCGGACGTCGAGCCGCTCCGCGATGCCGTCCGGTCCTAGCTCGAGACGCAGCGAGTCGAGGGCGGACTGGTTACGTCCATAAGCCGCAACGCAGTAGCCCGCGCGAGCGAAGCGCAGTGCTGTGGCTCGGCCGATTCCGGCGGTGGCTCCGGTTATGACGACTGTCTTCTTATTCATGTCTGCTCCAGTTCGGGAGTGAGTGGATTCAGGCCCGCCATTGGCGTCGGCCGTCTGTACAGGTCGGTCGTCGTGTCGGTGAGGCGAATGGGTTGTCCGCGCTTGGCCAGCTTCAATGCGCTCATCCGCGAGCCCGATCCCCCGGCCTGCGCCGGTAACGGCGGCACCGACCTCGCCCATCTGGTGTCTACTTCGGCCGCGAGGGCATCGAGCGCCTCCCCCAGGATGGTGACGTTCATGGACGGCCGCTTGATACGGGCTCCCTGCCCAGTCAGGAGGACGACGACTGGTAGCACCATGGTCATGAGCGTGAAAGCTGGTCGCACCGACGGAGCCACTGTCCTCAGGTGGTCTTTGGCCACCTTCATAGACCGGTGCACTGCTGCGAGGCGCTCGACGGGGCCAGCGATGTCGGTGCCCAATACTGACCAAACGAAGCCGACGGCGTTGCCTCCCTCCTGCCCCTCCTCACGCAGGCTCACGGGGACTCCGGCAACCAGCGAACACTCGGGCAGGCCGTCGTGATCGATGAGGTAGCGGCGCAACGCATCTCCACAGGCAGCAAGAAAGACATCGTTCACAGAGACGCCAGAACGCTTGCCGACCGCCTTGACCCGATCCAAGTCGAGCTGCTGGGTCGCGACCCGGCGAGCGTTGGTTACGGGCGTGTTGAGCACAGAAGAAGGCGCCTCGAACGGAACCCGGACGGGCTCACCGGCTGCGTCCTTGCGCCGGAGGCTCGCCAGCCCACGGACGAACGAACCGACAGCCTGGTGCGGCGCAACCTGGGTTCGATCCGCCTTCACCCGCCGGCCCTTCCCCACGGACGGCGGAGCCTGCTGCCACGGAGCGAACCACGTGCCATCCGGGGTCACTGCCAACTGATCCGTTGCGAGCCGAATCCCGTTTACTCTGGTGAGCGCGTGGTGAATCTTGACGTAGATCGCGAAGCGGCGTGGCAGTGCAGTATGCCGGACGTGGTACTCCATGTCGAGCGTCTCGATCGTGCGCGCCGCGGGAACAAGCCGCGAGACCGGACCACCCAGGAGCACCTGGTTGAACGGGCGACGCAGTGGCCGCTGCTCGCGCAGCTCGGCAACGACGGCGGCGACGAACCCGGGCCCTGCAGACTGCGGGATGGTGAACTCCATCAGCATTCCGACGTGCATCGGAGTGTCACTGCTCTCGATTCGCAGGAAAGTCGAGTCGAGGACGGACAGGCGGTATGACTGCCCGCTCATGCCAAGTCCGGGACCGGCGGGACATGAGTGGCGAGAAAAGCGAGCTGGTCAGCGACGACCGTGTCGAAGTGAGGCTCGAGGTAAGGCTCGAAGTGCTGGCAATCGTAGGTACGGATCTCACCCTTGGGGATGCGACGGGCCGCCTTCATCGCGACATCGAACGGAGTGACGATGTCGTGCTTAGCGATCTGCACCAACGTCGGAGCGGTGATCTTGTGGGCGCTGCGGCCCGGAGAGTAGAACGGCACGCGCAAGGCGATGCGGGCGGCGACGTCGTTCTCTCCGAGGAGTTCCTCGTATCGATCGCCGGCTAGTCGCTCGGCCATGGGCAGCGCGTCTGGTGACGTCATCATCGCGACGCTGCCCGGCTCACCGACAGCCGACAGCCGGTGCGGCTCGCGCCCAATAAGAGCCCCGAGCTGATCGCGCACGCCGGCTCCGATCAGACGGGCGATCATCTGCGGGGAGCGCGCGAACGCCGAAGCCGGCCCGCTGATGTGCGGCACCTGAGCGATGACGGCGGCCAGGTCGTGGTCTACGGCGGCCAGATGCAGTGCGTGCCCGCCGCCGAACGAGGAACCCCACGCCACCACGCGCGTAGTGTCGACGCCCTCGATGCTGCGAGCGTAGGCAACGCCGGCGCGCCAGTCCTGCTGCTGGGCACCAATGTCCAGCACCCGCCGCGGCTCACCGGAGCTGTCACCCCAACCGCGGTAATCGAAGACCAGCACGGCGTATCCCGCCTCGGCGAATCGAGCCGCATAGGCGTCCAGGCGCAGCGCCCGAATGGCGGCAAACCCGTGCGCCATGACGACGATGGGCGGGTTCTCGACGCCAGCCGGGCGGTACAGCCAGGCTGCACACGAAGTGCCGTGAGAGTCGAACGTGACGTCCTCGCGGGTGTAACTACTCATTCTGATTCCTTCGATGTTGTTCTTGAACGTCGATCAAGAGCGGCTTGACCTAGGTTAACTCCTTCTTGATTGTTATTCAAGAGCTTCTTGATTGTTATTCAAGAAAAGGCGTAGGCTGATCCGCATGCCTGCCAATAAACCCCGACAGGATCGGGAGGAGAAACGGCTGGAGTTGATCACCGCCGCCCGCCGATTGTTCATCGAGGATGGCTACGAGGCGACGTCGATGAGCGCACTGGCCAAGGCTGCAGGGGTCTCCGGGAACACGATCTACTGGTACTTCGGCGATAAGGATGACGTCTTGGTCGCCGTGCTGAACGCAGTCCTCAGTGACGCGCTGACCGACTACCAAGAGGTGACGGCGCGGCCACTGGAGGAACAGTTGCTGTGGGTCGTCCGCACACTGCAGCAGATGCGGCGGTTGGTCGCCACGGTGCATGCCCGCGCGACGCAGTCGCCAGCCGTAGACGGGTGGCACACCGGGTTTCATCTGATGACGGAAACGCTATTGCGCTCAACGCTGGAGCAGTCCGGCTTGACAGGCGTGAATATCGACGCCGAGGTCAAGATTGCCGTCTTCACAATCGAAGGCTTGCTCAGCCACAACCTCGAGGACGCCGACCAGCAGGCCATCTGCCGCCGCCTGACGCAGCAATGGACCAGCTCGTAAACAGTGACTCCCCCAACTAATTAAGCCGCCGCAGTCAAATACGTCAGAGCGAGCTACGCTCGAGCTGCCGCCGCGATGACCACGTCTGACTCCCCCACCTCATGACCGGCCGCGCAGTGCACGACGGCACGCACCTCGGCGCCACAGCCGGCATGAGTCACGGTCGCGCCACCGCCTTCGGGCCCGTGCTCCACACCCCATTGGATTAAGCCGAGGAGCACCGGCATCAGGTCGTGACCGGCGGGCGTGAGGACGTACTCGCTGCGCGTCCGCTGGCCGGGCTCGCGGTAGGGCTGCTTCTCGAGCACTCCCGCCTCGACCAGCGCGCGCAGGCGCTGCGCGGCGACAGCCTCCGTCACGCCGACCCGCTTCCAGAGCTGATCGAACCGGGTCGCGCCGTAGAAGGCCTCGCGAAGCAAGAGCAGCGCAGTTCGATTGCCGATCACCTCGAGGGCCCGGCTGAGCGGGCACCAATCCCCCAGGGCCGTGTCACCACGAGTAGCCAAGAAACCTTCGAGCTGCACAGTCATACAGACCACCTTACGACACCTGGCTTGCCTTCTCCATAGCCAGACTGTAGGGTACCTGACTATCGGCGGCAGTAGCCAGCGTGCGGGAGCTGACCCGCGCGGCCCCACCTGGGCAAACCTCGGCGGGGCGGCTGCCCATCACAAGCGTCTGAGGAAACCACCATGTCCGAGAGCATCGACACTAAGTCCGGGATCGCGATCCCCGGAACGATCAGCCAGCTTCTTGACCCAATCCCCGGCGGCGACCCCCGGCAGGGCAAACTGCGCTACCTCACTGGTGGAACCGGCGCACCACTCGTCCTGCTGCACACGGTGCGCACCCAGGCCGAGCACTTCCGCCACCTCATTCCGCTTGTCCAGGATCGGTACACCGTTTACGCGCTCGACCTGCCAGGCATGGGCTACTCCGAGATCGTCCCCGGCGTGTCGTACGACGAGCCCGCCATGCGAGCGGCGGTCGTGAACCTCGTAAGCCAACTCGATCTGCGCGACGTCACGCTGCTCGGAGAATCCATGGGCGGCGTACTGGCACTCTCTGCCGCGGCCGACCTCCAGGAGCGGGTGCGGCGCGTCGTGGCAATCAACGCCTACGACTACCCTGGCGGGATCGCCAGGTCCAGCCTCTTGGCTCGACTGGTCATCACCGGCGTGCTCGCGCCCGGAATCGGTCGGGCGATCGCCGGAGTGGAGCCGAAGCCGATCATGCGGGCCATCCTCCGCGGTGGGCTCAGCGACAAGAGTGCACTGCGGGCGGACTACCTCGACGAGCTGCTCAAGGTGGGCCGTCGAGCGGGCTATCCGACCGTAGCCCGTGCCGTATACGGCAACCTTCCGAGCCTCATCGCGGCCCGCTCTCGCTACTCCGAGGTGAGCGCACCGGTCCATCTCATATATGGGCAGAAGGACTGGTCTCGGCGGTCGGATCGAGAGGCGAATCGACTCCTGCTGCCAAACGCCGACTTTGCGGAGTTCCCGCATACTGGGCACTTCATAGCCCTTGAACGACCAGACATCCCCGCCACGCTGCTGACCTCACTGGCATGATGTGATGCGCCGATGTTGGGCGGTGATCATCGAATCGACGACCCGATGCCGATGCCGCCGTCAACGTCGAGCACCCACCTGTGATGTAGGCCGCCTCGGCCGAACACAGGAAAGCCGCTGCGGCCGCTATATCCGACGGCGCCCCCGTCCTGCTGAGCGGGACTTTGGCTACCAGCTTTTCGCGGGCTCGGTGATTCATCGATGCCCACTGCGAAACCTCGGGTAAAGCCGACGACGCCTGACTCGGCGGCAACGTAGTTCACCTGCCCGAAGTTGCCTCGCCAGCTTGCCCATGGACGAAAAGTCGAGACAGACAATCCGATTGTCGCAGCCGTCGAGGGGTTCGCCTTCGGCATCGGCGCGAGCATGCTGCTGCACTGCGACTTGGCTTTAAGTCCGCCTCGTTACAGCGCGGCCGCCAACTCGACTCCCTGGCGGATGGCCCGCTTAGCATCCAACTCCGCCGCGACCTTCGCGCCACCGATCAGGTGTGGCGTAAGGCCATCTGCCACGAGGGCGTCGTAGAGGTCCCGGTTGGGTTCCTGGCCGGCGCAAACGATCACCGTGTCCACCGCCAGGACCGTTGGCTCAGCGGCGATCTCCACGTGCAGACCGTCGTCGTCAACCTTGAGGTAGGAGACGTCGGGAATCATCTTGACTCCTCTGCCGGCAAGTTCAGCCCGGTGGATCCAGCCGGTGGTGAGTCCAAGCCCGGCGCCCACCTTGGTCTTCTTGCGCTGGAGCAGGTAGACCGTGCGCGCTGCGGGTTGAGCTGTCTGCGGGGTCAGCCCACCCGCGGTTTCGTAGTCCGGATCGACTCCCCAATGCCGATTGAACGCCTCAATGTCAAGGCTCGCGGAGGGCCCCTCCTGCGTGATGAACTCGGCGACATCGAAGCCGATGCCCCCGGCACCGATGATCGCAACTGAGCGGCCAGGCACACGGGTGCCCCGCAGAACGTCGAGGTATCCCACGACCTTCGGATGGTCCGAGCCTTCGAGGTCGAGTTCGCGTGGCGTGATGCCCGTTGCGATTACCACCTCGTCGTAGGACGCACCAGCGATGTCCGAGGGTGTCACTGCGCGCCCCAGCTTGACGTTCACCCCATAGGTGTCCAATTCGGTAGTGAAGTGGCGCAGCGTCTCCGCGAACTCCTCCTTGCCCGGAATCCTCCTGGCGACGTCGAACTGACCGCCGAGGGTGTCAGCGGCGTCGTGCAACTCGACCTCGTGACCTCGCTGGGCGGCAGCAAGGGCGAACGCCATCCCCGCAGGTCCGGCTCCGACGACTCCGATCAGCTTGCGCGTGCGCACCGCAGACAGACTGATTAGCGTTTCGTTGCAGGCGCGCGGGTTGACCAGACATGAGGTGATTTCCCCACCGAGAGTGTGGTCGATGCAGGCCTGGTTGCAGCCGATGCAGGTATTGATCCGGGCCGGCCGGCCGGCCCGCGCTTTGATGATGAACGCAGGGTCAGCAAGGAACGGCCGGGCCATCGAGATGAGATCGCTGACACCGTCGGCCAGTAGCTGCTCGGCAACCTCGGGGGTGTTGATCCGGTTGCTGGCCACCACTGGGATACCGACGGCCTGCTTCAACCTTGCCGTAGCGCCCGCGAAAGCGGCCCGCGGCACGGAGGTCGCGATCGTCGGAACCCTGGATTCGTGCCACCCGATACCCGTGTTGATAATCGTTGCTCCTGCGGCCTCTAGTTCTTTGCCGAGCTGCAGGTTTTCCTCCAGAGTCGATCCACCCTCGACCAGGTCGAGTACCGACAGGCGGAAGATGACGATGAAGTCTTCCCCCACGCGCTCCCGGGTACGCCGCATGATCTCGATGGCAAACCGCGTGCGCCGATCGAAGTCACCGCCCCAGTCATCGGTGCGCCGGTTGGTCCGGGCTGCGAGGAAGCTATTGATCAGGTACCCCTCCGAGCCCATGATTTCGACACCGTCGTAACCGGCCTCACGGGCGAATTCGGCGGCCCTCGCAAAGTCGTCGATGGTCTGCTCTATTTCCGGCTCGTCGAGCGCTCGGGGCACGCGCCGGTTGATAGGCGCCTGGATAGCGCTCGGACCGACCAGATCCTGATGGTCGGCGTATCGCCCGAAGTGCAGTATCTGCATGGCGATCTTGCCGTCATTCTGATGCACCGCCTTTGTGATGACCTGGTGCCGGCGCGCGTCCTGCGCCGAGGTCATCGTCGCTCCGTGGGCCACATGGCGGCCAGCGTTGTTAGGCGCAATTCCCCCCGTCACGATTAAGCCCACATCACCAGCGGCGCGCTCGGCATAAAACGCCGCCATGCGCGCGAAGCCATTCGGAGCCTCCTCCAGGCCGAGATGCATGGAGCCCATTACCACGCGGTTCTTCAGGGTGGTGAAACCCAGATCGAGGGGCTCCCAGAGATGAGGGTAGTTGGGCACAGTGCTCTCCTTCGGTTTGGGAGGAAATTATTCTGCAACAAATTGCATTAAATCTAGCAGCGGCTCATTCTTAGTGCAACTAGTTGCAAAACTCGTCGTGGGACAGCGTGGAGCGGCATCAGCAGCAGCCACATGCCGGTGGCCGCGGTAATGCCGATCGCAAGCGTGGCTGTCACAGTCGGTGCGGCGCGCCTTTCACTCGGCAGGAACCGGAAGAGGCTCGACACTGCGATCAACGCGGCTGCCGGTGGCGCGGCTCGCCAGAAGTCGCGCAGCGCTCCGCGACCAGCTGCGCCGAGCGCGACATCCGAATACGCCGCCATCCGGATCAGGGCACGTGCCGTCTGCCCCACCTTCGCTCGCGATGGTGCCCTGCCCGCGATCACGGCACGCAGCGCTTCCTCGATCGGCTCCAGGATGTTCGACCAGTGTGCCCGGAACACGATGATTCCGGACGGATCGATGATGTACGCCGAACTGGGGCGCGCGCCGAACGCGCGGTGCACGGATCCGTGGATGTCGTCGACGGCCACCTCGAAAGCAAACCCATGGTGGCCTTTGAGATTCCGGGCGTTATGCATCTTCTCGCCGATCACGCGAGGCTGCGGAATATCCGCTCCGGGATGCGCCTCCCGTACGTTCACCACAACAAACCGGATCACGTCACCGTACCTGCGGTGCAGGTCCAACAGCCCGCGCCCAGCGCTCTCTGTGACAGGGCACGTCAGTGAACCGAAGACGAGCAGGATGGGGCGGCCGTCCGCGGCGATACTGTCGGTCGTGAACCGGCCGCCCTCAGTCGTGGGCAGGTCGACGTCGGGAATCGCGTCTCCGGCTCCCAGGTCGTTGCTGGGAATGCGCAGATCGCGCATGATGACCTTGAACGTGGGCCGGTCGATGCGGTAGCGGGCGCCTTCGTCGAGGGTAGTGCTCGCTGTGGTCATGGTGCACTCCTTGGTTGAGTTTGCCGCCCGCGCTGTGGCGTGGACATAAACCAGAGTTAAGAATGTGCGACCGGCACTTCATAGAACGATCGCGCCGCATGCTGGTATAGCTGTGCCGTGCGCTGTGAACATATGCGGTTAGGCGAGTTGAAGGACCCACAGTCTCGACAAGCCGTGCCTCACATGGAGCGTCTGCTTGGTTCGGGGACGAGGCTGTTCTACAGACACGGTTATCACGGAACCTCGGTTGACGCGCTCTTGGCCGACGCTGGTGTCCCGAGGCGGACGCGGTGCTAACGATGACCCAGTGCGCATTCGTCGCTGCCTCGCGCTGCGCGAGGACGACTACCTCAACGCGGTGACGCGGAGCCTGGTCAACCTGGTCGCGGTGCGCGCGTAACCCGCGACCCGGCAGGGTCACCTGCAGCGGGGTGATCCCGCCCATCCATCGGCTTCATGTTCGTGGTAGTTATGGCGATGATCCCACTGCTGCCCCTGGGTCGATTACGCCGACGGTGCCGCTGGTCATCGTCTACCTCAAGCGCCTACGATCCGGGCTCCGAAGCGCTGCGACATTCAGGCATTTCTGTACGCGCAGAAGGCTTGCGTGGTGACCGCCAGCGACGCCCTTGCTGGTTACCGGATTCCACAGCGCGGACGCCTCAGTCGGGGGTGACGCAGTGTGTGCCATAGCGCAGCCGAGCACCACCGGGTACTCTGCTCGCCCACCTCCCAGCGACAGATTCGCTGCGCGGTACCAATTGTCGCTGGGAGGTGGGCGACCAGACGCCCCAGGTTCCCGGTTCTCAGGCCTCTGGGAATCGAGAATTCAGACCCCAACGCGTCAGCCTGCGTCATCGAGGAGGCGATGGGTGAGCGTGAGAGCGGCATCAGCGGGCCCGCCGGCGTAGACACCCTCAACGACGAGCCAGATTTGGTCGGCGAGCAGATCGGGGTCCTTGACGTCGAGCTGGGCAACAAGCGCGCGGAGGGCTTCGCGCGAGTCGGTCAGCCACGACCGCGCAATCCGGACGGGTTCGTCGTCTTTGGCCCGCGCCTCGCGCAGGTAGTTGCGTATGGCGCAGCCGACGAAGCGAGGCTGGCGAGCCTGGCTAACCACTTCAGCGACGTACGCATGGAGTGCAGCTGCCGGATCGTCGCGGAGGCCCTCGATTGCCGAGGCGGTCTGAGCTTCACGACGGGCCCCGAACTCACTGAGATAGGCGGCAACGAGGCTGCTCTTACTGGGGAAAAGGCGGTAGGCAGCGTTCTTTCCACACCCAGCCTTCTCAACGATCTCGGCCATGCCCACGGCACTCATACCGCGTTCATAGAAGAGCTGACCTGCGACGGTCAGCAGGCGGTCACGGAGTCCGGGTGTGGGTGGTCGGGGCACAAGACCAGAATAACGGACCGATTGGTCCCGATCCATTGACAGGCACCGGCTGAGCGTGCCAGCATCCTTTCATAACGGACCGCTAAGTCCGTTATTGTCGCTGAAAGGGAACGGCCGTGCATGACTTAGCCATCCTCAATGCCGTGGCTCGGTAATGGTTTCCCGCACCCGTCAATCCGGTCACGAGATGTCGCCCGCGGCGGTTCTCGTAATCGTGTGTACGGGCGTCATGCTCGCTAGCCTCGACCTGTTCATCGTCAACGTCGCGCTGCCGGACATCGCGACTGACCTCGGGGTGCACAGCCTCGCCGACTTGTCGTGGGTCCTCAACGCGTACGCGATCGTCTATGCCGCGTTTCTCGTGATCTTCGGCCGGCTCGCGGACCGCTTCCCCCGTGAGCAGGGATTCCTCCTCGGGGTCGCGATCTTTGTACTAGCCTCCGCAGCGTGCGGCATGGCCACGAGCGTCGCCATGCTGGTCACGTTCCGGGTCGTGCAGGCGGCCGGAGCCGCGCTCCTGACTCCCACGTCGCTGGGCCTGCTGCTGGCGAGCACACCACCTGAACGGCGCCATGCAGCGGTGCGCATCTGGGCCGCGGTCGGAGGCCTGGGCGCGGCGCTGGGTCCGGTGATGGGTGGACTGCTTGTGGCGGCCGACTGGCGCTGGGTGTTCCTGGTCAATGTGCCGATCGGCGTCACAGCGTTGCTTGTCGGCTGGCGCCGGCTCCCGCATGTGCCGGGCCACCCGGTCCCTGTGCCGGACTTGCCCGGCGCACTGCTGATCACGGTCGGGGCGGGTATGCTGACACTCGGACTCGTCAAGGGGGTCGACTGGGGCTGGGGCAGCACAACGACGATCGCGGTGCTGTCTGCCGCGGCGGCCGCCGTGGTTCTCTTCGTGGCCCACACGGCCCGCCACCGCAACCCACTCATCGACCGCAGCTTGTTCGCGCTGCGCGCGTTCACCGGTGCTTCGGCCGTGGCGCTCGTCTTCTCCGTGGCCTTCGGCGCGATGCTGCTCTCGCGCGTGTTCTGGGCGCAGGATGTGTGGGGCTGGTCTCCGTTGCAGACCGGCCTGTCCATGACTCCTGGCCCGCTGATGGTCCCCGTGTTCGCCATGCTAAGCGGGCGTCTGGTCCCCCGGTTCGGTCCGGGGCCGGTGATCGCTGCGGGATGCACCGTCTTCGCGATCGGCGCTGCCTGGTGGGCGTTCGCCGCGGGAGCCGATCCCGACTACATCGGCGGACTACTCGGCGGAACCTTACTGACCGGAATCGGCACCGGCCTCGCTCTCCCAACGATCATGGCGACCGGATCGGCGTCACTTCCCGCACATTCGTTCGCGACCGGCTCGGCGGTGGTGAACATGCTCCGCCAGATCGGCCTGGCCGTCGGCGTGGCCGTATTCATCGCGGTACTCGGCACACCGCAGGAAACGAGCGACGCAGTACACGCCTATGCCGTCACCTCGGTCCTCATCGCGGCGATAGCGCTCGCCGCCGGCTTCATCGCCCTAGCGCTGATGGGGCGGCGCCGGGTGGCCGCGACGCCAACGGACACCCGAGCCGCCGCAACTCAGGCAACGACGACCGGGTAAGGAGAAGGACGTGAAACTGCAAGCATCGCTCGCCCCCCGATTGGGGCACGCACGGACACGCGAGGTTACCTGGCACTCTCCTGGAGTGCTTGCCGCGGCAGGGGCGTAGCTATCCGGACGCGAGCTGCGGGAGGTGGTTAGCCCCGCCGGCGTCGCCTTCTCATCGATCGAGATCAGAGGGAGCTACCTCGAGGCGCACGCTCGTAACCCGGCTAGTGAGCTAGTCGGGCACGCGACGTCCTCGATCGCCATCATTGGCGGGCCAACCTTTGAGCCTCGACTCCGCGATCCTCAAGACCAGCAGTGCGGATAAGAGAAGGGGAAAGCTGTAAACGGGCTAGCACGCAGCCGTGCACCGGTCGGCACCAATCGACCGGTGCCGTGCACCGGTCGGCACCAATCGACCGGTGCACGTCAGGAGGTTTACAGAATCCCAACCCTTGGCTTTAGTCCGCCTGCGCCGCTAGTGCCGCATCGACGAGGACCTCGGCGGCCATGCGCGCATGCAATGCGACCTCTTCACGGTTCGAATGCATCTGCGCACGGACGAAGGCACCGTCCATCAACATCAGCAGCTGTGTGGCCAGCGGCTCAGTCTCACGTAGTCCAGCATCGGCGAGATAACGAGAAAAAGTCTCACGCACAGAATTCTTGTGAGAGACCGCGATCTCGACGAACGGATGCTCAGTGTTCGCCATCTCCACCGCGACGTTGATGAAGGTGCAGCCCCGATAGTCAGAGTCTGCAATCACTTCGCCCAACACGTCGAACACGGCGAGGATGCGTTCCTTCGGCGCATTAGCGATACGCTCGATCTCGCGTTCGAACCGCTCGCGGATCTGCTTATCCTTCTCACGGAGGAACTCTTCGACAAGTCCCTCCTTGGATCCGAAGATCCGGTAGAGGCTCATGATCGGCGTCTGCGCCTCTTCGAGCAGTCGATTGACCCCGACCGCGCGGATGCCCTCCGAGTAGAACAGCTGCGCCGCGGTCATAAGGCGTTCCCGCGGCGCCTGGGCTTTGCTCTTCACCATCCTAGCCATACTCTCAGTGTAGCGAGTGCTCTCTACTGCCCTGCGCACACCAAAGCCAACGTCACCCGATGTCTCGGATGACGTTGGCCCTGCATCGTTGCAGCATTTTGGTTGGGTCCGAAAGTCAGGCGACCTCGAACAGTCCGGCGGCGCCCATTCCGGTTGCCGCACACATCGTCACGACGACATACTTGGCACCGCGTCGCTTGCCTTCGAGCAACGCGTGTCCGGTCATCCGCGCTCCGCTCATTCCGTACGGATGGCCGATTGAAATGGCGCCGCCGTTAACGTTGAGGAGTTCGTCGGGGAGACCCAGCTTGTCGCGGCAGTACGCAACCTGCACGGCAAATGCTTCATTAAGTTCCCACAGACCAATGTCATCCACTGTGAGACCGAATCGATCTAGCAGAGCAGGAACCGCATAGATGGGCCCGATGCCCATCTCGTCAGGCTCGAGGCCGACGCTGGTGTAGCCACGGAAGTACCCCAGGGGCTGCAGCCCTTTGCGCTCGGCTTCGTCACGGCTCATGACAATGACGGCGGAAGCCCCGTCTGACAGTTGACTCGCGTTACCAGCGGTGACGCAGCCGTCTGGACGAGCGACCGGCTTGAGCGCTTGAAGCCCTTCGAGTGTGGTGCCGGGCCGGTTACCCTCATCTTGCGTCAGGGTCACCGTCTCGTAGGACACCGCTCCGGTCTCCTTGTCGACGATCCGTTTCGTCGACTCCATCGGCACGATCTCGTCATCGAATCGCCCCTCAGACTGTGCGCGAGCGGTGCGCTGCTGACTTAGCAGGGAGTATTCGTCCTGTGACTCTCGGCTGACGCCGTACCGCTCGTACACGACTTCCGCCGTGTCGATCATGTGGGTGTAGTAAGTCGGCTTATGCTGTTTGATCCACGGCTCTTCAACCATGGAGTCGAATCCGGGCACCTGAACCATGCTGATGGACTCGACACCTCCGGCCGCAACGACATTCAGCCCTTCGTTGAGCACCTTGTACGTGCCGACGGCGATCGCTTCCAGCCCCGATGTACAAAATTTGCTCACAGTGAGCCCTGGGGTGGTCACCGGAATACCGGCACGAACCGCGATCTGGCGGGCGATATCTCCCCCGGCCACTCCGGATGGCAGGGCTGCTCCCATGACGATGTCTTGTACCTCGTCTAGCTCGATCCCGGCCCTGGCGACGGCGTGCTGCACGACATGTCCACCCAGGGTGGTGGGGTGGGTGTCGTTGAAGGCGCCCCGATAAGCCTTTCCGATCGGGGTACGGGCAGTTGAGACGATGGCAGCTTCACGCATTGTTGATTCCTTAGGTCAGGGATTGATAGTGAGTAGTGCTTCCAGCCGGCAGGCTGGGAACCTCAGCGCCCCTTGTAATCACCGGCGCGGCGTTCCTTGAATGACACCACTCCCTCGACCGCGTCGTCGGTGCCGACGATCTGGGCGCGCAGCTCCGGGACCGAGTCGAAGGCAGATCGGAGACCCTCCTCCGCCGCCTGGCGGGCGACAGTGAGCGTGTGGCGCACCCCGATCGGCGCGGCGTTCGCGATCACTGTCGCAAGCTCTATCGCCCGTTCCCGGAGCCGATCGGCGGGGACCACTTCCTGGACCAACCCGATCCGATGCGCCTCCTTCGCATCGAGAGCTTCCCCGGTCAGCAGGTAGCGCATGCCGTTCCCCCAGCCGACGCGATCGGCCCACCGGGCGGCGCCACCTCCGAATGCGAATAGGCCGCGAAGAACCTCGGGCTGACCGAAGGCCGTGCCTTCTGCGGCGATGATGATGTCTCCGTTCAGCGCCAGCTCGAGTCCGCCCGCGAAGCACATACCGTGGACTGCCGTGACCACCGGTTTCGATACGCGAGCGCCCTCGAGGCCGAATGGATCGTAGTAATCAGGGCCGTAGCTCAACTCGCCGCTTTCGATCAAGCCCTTGAGTCGGGTCAGGTCAGCTCCGGCGCAGTACACGGCACCTTCGCCGTATAACACCGCACACCGCAGGTTTTCGTCTTTGTCGTAGCGGGAGTATGCGTCGGACAGCTCGGAGAGCATCTCGGGCGTCAGAGCGTTGCGTTTATCCGGCCGGTTCAGCCCGATCAGCAACACGCGACCTTGGACCTCGGTGACCACACCGCCGGTCACTTGAGTCGGTCCCGCCTGTACCTCGGTTGCGCTACCTGACATCAGCTGTCCTTTCTTAGGGTTAGCAGAATGATAGAGATCGTTCTCTCCGGCGTCAATGGCGTCCGCCTAGCCCCTATCGACACTCAAGAAATGACTTTCTCGCGCGCTGACCAGCGGAAACACCAAACACGGTGCGTACTTGGCCTGATCGCATTCATCGCATCGCGCAGAGAGGCAGACCTCAGCCTGGCGTGATCAGACGATAGAGGTCAGCCGTCGTGGGCCATTTCCGCAACCACCTGCCGGATGCGCGGATGATTCTCAAGCGCCCACCGCACGGTCTTCGGCGGGCGCCCGAGCAGGGTCTCCAACCGAGATTCGAAAGGAGTTTCGCCGGGTCAGCGCAATCATGTAACCGATTCCTCTGGCTCAGCCGGTGACCAATGCCGTTTTGCCTGACGCGGAGAATACTTCGGGAAACATGGGGTCCTTTCCGAGCGCTCAGGGTGGTTACGCAGCTCAACCAGAAATTGCGTCGATAGAGAGCGGTCGCTATCCTGTTGAGCGTGAGTGCAGATCAAAGCCGCCCGGTAGCCGGACGCGGTAATAGCATCCACGCATCTTGTTGCACAAAACCATCCTGAAGCCGATGGGTTCTTGTCGGCTCCACTCCGTCCGGCTTCGCCGAGACCCACTCCCCGATCGCGCGGCAGGAATTCGCGCACGTGGCGTGGTGGTCTGTTTGCGCAGCGGAGTCCCCAGCGATTCGCTCAGTTCACGCAAAAACCCGAGGGGCAGCGGAATGACCCGAGTTCATGACCAATCGATAGCGAGCCCGACGGAAACCGAGTTGCACTCGGTGGGATTACGGTTCACGCAAAGTGGCGCGATCGCCGAAATAACGTTGTGCAAACCTGAGCGGCGCAACACGCAACAGCCCGCGATGTGGCGAGCCATGGCCGCATTAGGGCGGACAATGCCAACCGGCGTTCAGATTGTGGTCATTCGAGCCGAAGGGCGCAGCTTTTCGGCTGGCCTGGATCGCTCAAGCCTGAATGGTCTAGATAGGTCAACACCGAGCGACGATCCCGGCGCCGAAACCCTTACGAGTCTGCTCGCCGGCACTGACCTGACCATCGAGCGGGCGATACGCGATTACCAGGACGCTTTCATGTTCCTGCGTGACCCGAGCTTCATTTCGATCGCCGCTGTACAGGGTCACGCCGTCGGCGCCGGCTTCCAACTCGCCCTCGCCTGCGACCTCCGGATTGTGGCCGATGATGCCGTCTTTTGCATGAAAGAAGCTGCTCTCGGCCTGGTCCCGGATCTGACGGGGCTCGCTCCCCTGGTTCGGCAAGTCGGGTACGGACGCGCGCTCGAGATCTGCGTACGGGCGCGCAACGTCAACGCCCGGGAAGCGGTCGCCCTGGGACTTGCACACAGTATGGTGCCTGCTGACGATCTCAACGACGAGGTAAGGGCCTGGGCTGAGTCGCTTCTTCTGGCGAATCCCGATGCAGCTCGAGAGACTAAGAAGCTACTGCAGTCAGCTGAGATCTCGGAACTCGGGCATCAACGTGAACTCGAGGCCGCGGCCCAGGTCCGCCGACTGCGTGCGCTCGGGTAAATCTGCCTCAGGCGCTAGCGGTAGAGTTGGCTTCGCGATTCCCCACCCACAGTTCAGCGGAGGTCAGCGGTAGATGTCCCTGCGGTGCGCGATCCTGACGGCGCTCGTGGAGCGCCCCTCTACCGGCAGGGAGCTGACACGCAGATTCGATTCTTCCATCGGCTATTTCTGGCACGCCACCCATCAGCAGATTTATCGCGAACTCGGGAACATGGCCGACGACGGCCTGATTCAGCCGCATGCCAGCCAGCTGAAGGGCAGGGGCGCTCCCCGTTGCTACGAGATTACAGAAACCGGCGAGGAACATCTCAGAACGTGGGTTCACTCCGGCCAGGAGCCGGTGACCGTTAAAGATCCCCTGCTGGTACGGCTTCGCGCCGCAGCAGTTCTGGGCGGAATCGATATGAGGGAACAAGTACAGCAGCATCTGGATTACCATCGGTCACTACTCGAAACGTACCGCAGTATCGAAGAACGGGACTTCAGCCGCCTCCCGGGAACACAACGAGAACGAGTTCAGTATCTGATTCTGCGGGCAGGCATCGACACTGAACTGTCCTGGGCTAATTGGTGCGCAAAGGCACTCGAGCAGTTGGGGACTGAGCAGACCAGGCGGCATCCCTGACCGTCTTGACAGCTATAGACCGTCACCTGCGGACCGTGGCGCTCCTGTACCAGAAGGGGGCGCAATCGTTCTATCCGGCCCCGGCGCCCATTCGTAGTTTGGAGTGTGCCAGGCCTCACACGCGAGGCAACCTCCCTTCAACGAATCGGAAGAGTACATGAATCGCGAAGACATCGAGTTCACTGGCGAGGGTGGTGTCACCCTTCGAGGCTGGTTCTACCCTGCTGAGAACGCCCAAACCCCGGCGCCCGTCATTGTCCTGGTGCACGGAATGTCATGCGTCAAGGAAATGCACCTCGACGACTATGCCAGCGTCTTCGCCCAGGCCGGACTCAACGCGCTCGTTTACGACCACCAGAATTTCGGCGACAGCGACGGAACTCCCCGCCAGGAACTTGACCCCGTCCTGCAATACCGCGACATCCGCAACGCCATCACCTACGCCAGCAACCGCCCTGAGGTCGACCCGGCACGAGTTGGCATCTGGGGCACCAGCTTCGCCGGCGGACACGCTCTGATGGTCGCCGCGATCGACAAAAGGGTCAAAGCCATCGTCTCCCAGGTGCCATTCATCTCGGGTCCGGCCACACTGGACCGGCTGATCCGGCCGGACTTCCTGCCCCACGTCCGTGAGAACTTCAACGCCGATCGCGCCAACCGGTTCAACGGTGGCGAGCCCACGATGCTCGCGGCTGTCACACCCGACCCAATGGGGCAGGCCGCGATGCCCCAGCCCGATGCCTACGAGTGGTTTACCAAAACAGCAGCCGACCGGGCTCCGAACTGGAAGAACGAACTAACCGCCCGGAGCCTGGAGCTGGCGGGGGAATACAACCCCGGCAGCTTCATCAGCCAGATCTCACCCACGCCGCTCCTGATGATCGTCGCCGACGAGGACGCGTGTACGCCTTACGCTCTTGCGCTCGACGCGTACGAGCGGGCCCGGGAGCCCAAGCAGCTGATCGTCACTCATGGTGGACACTTCGATTTCTACGACGGCAAAAACTTTGACGAGGTATCTGCAGCCGCACGAGATCACTTCACCAAACACCTCCGCCCATAGCCCGATTCCGGGGCACAACCAATTGGTCGTGCCCCAATTCGAGCATCCCAGCTCACGCTCCGCAAAGAATCCGCAAGATCACATGACACGCGAAGATATCGAGTCCGTAGGCAAGGGCGAAACCTCAGAAGACTGGTTTTACCCTTCGCAGGACACACGCCTTCCTGCGCCAATCGTCGTTCTGGTGCACGGACTGTCAGCCCTCTCGGAACTCTTGGTCCGGAGGCTGCCCAGACCCTGCCACACCGCGAACCACGGCTGACTGAGCACCATGGCAGTCCCGTACCAGCGCATGGCACGCAAGTTCCATTAGCCAGGATCGCGTGCTCCTAACGTTAGCTTTCCGCGGCGCCCATATCCCCAGCTGCTGACCGACACCACTTCATCTAGACCCCACCCCTGCAATCGGAGGTTCCTTGTGAGTACTGACACCAACCAGCCTGTAGTACCCATTCGCGCAACGGTTTTCGTCAGTCGCTGGCCGAATGTCCCGGCCGCCGAGTTTCCCGGCATCCCTGAGGGCAAATTCTCCCCCACCACGGCGATCCTGGTCAGCGGCGAGACCGAAGTGGTACTGATTGACGCGCTGTATCTCAAGGACGACGTCCGTGACCTCGGCGACCTGATCGAACGCACGGGCAAGAAGCTCACAACGATCTACATCACCCACGATCACCAGGATCATTACGGGGGCATCGGACCGCTCATGGAGCGATTCCCCGACGCAAAATGCGTGGCGCTGCCCCACGTGATTGAGTCCATGAAGCAAACCATGGAAGTGCAGACCATGCAATGGGGGCTGTTGTTCGGTGACGCGTGCGTACCGTCGGGCCACTTTCCGGATCCGCTGGAGGGCGACACTCTATACGTCGACGGATCGCCCCTGAAAATCATCGAGGTGAAGCAGGCCGACGTCCATCCGACGAGCATCCTGCACATCCCAGAAATCGATGTCGTGATTGCCGCTGATTCCATCTACAACGAGATCCACCCGATGCTGGGCCTATCAACTCCCGATGAATGGAAAGACTGGCTCGAGACCGTCGATATCGTGGAAAAGCTCCAGCCGAAGATGATCGTGTGCGGACACCGCCGTCCCGACGGCGACGACTATGCCGTCGACACCATGATTTCCCAGACCCGCTCGTACATCCAAGATTTCATAGCTGCATATCCGATAGCGAAGGACGCCGACGACCTGGTGTCCATCATGTCCGCGAAGTACCCGAATCACGGCAATCTCTGGACGCTGCAATTCTCCGCCATCAACGCGATCTCGCAGCGCGACGGCGGTAGCGGGCAATAAACCAACACGCCGCGCCGTGACCCGGCCGACCGCGCCGGTCAGTCGTCGTGGTCGGGCCAAGTCGCTGCTCCTTACCGCGCCTCGACCCGATAGGTACGCCATGCATTTCGCTTCCCTGCCCGACCACCGCGCCGATCTGGACCCGCATGGGCCCGCCATCTCCGACGGGCGTGAGTCGCTCACCAACGCCGAGCTGCTGACTCGCGTACGCGCGGCATCACTCCACCTGCATGACCTCGGAATCGGGGCCGGGGATGTGGTTGCCGTGAAATTGACGAACCGACACGAGTTCGTGCTACTACTCTTCGCATCTTGGCGGATCGGCGCCACAGTCACACCAGTCAATCCGAGCATGACCAACATCGAGGTGGAACGACAGCTCAGCGACTCCGGCGCGCGTCTGCTGGTGGTCGAGGACGAATCGACCACAACCGGCACCCCGTTGCTCGCTGTCGACACGCTCTACACGGATCCGGCGGGGTTCGATCCAGCACCCCTTCTGGACACATCCGCGCTGTCCCTGCTCATTTACACCAGCGGCACGACCGGGACGCCGAAGGGCGTCATGCTCGACCACAGCAATATTGAGGCCATGGCGGAGATGCTGGTCCAAGCACTCGCGCTGGGTCCGACCGATCGGTCTTTGCTGATTCTGCCGCTCTTCCACGTCAACGGCATAATCGTGAGCATCCTTTCCCCACTCAGTGTCGGCGGCAGCGCCGTCATCGTCGGCAAGTTCGACCCCAAGACCTTCTTCGGTCTCGTGGAGCAAGAGCGTCCCACCTACTTCAGCGCGGTTCCGACGATTTACAACATCTTGGCCGCGCTCCCGCCCGATGTTGAACCCGACACATCCTCCTTGCGGTTCGGGGTCTGCGGTGCAGCACCTGCCTCGGATGTGCTGCTCACCCGATTCGAGACACGCTACGGCTTCCCACTCGTTGAGGGTTACGGGCTTTCCGAAGGGACATGCGCGTCCACATGCAACCCGATTGCAGGCCCCCGGCGCGCCGGCAGCGTTGGGTTCCCACTCGTCGGCCAGGAGGTCCGAATCGTTGACGAGAGTGGCGCAGAATTGCCAGCAGGCACGGATGGTGAGGTCATCGTGCGCGGCCCCAACATCATGCGCGGCTACCTCGGCCGTCCGGAAGAAACAGCCCGGACCGTCGTCGACGGCTGGCTCCACACCGGTGACATGGGGCATCTTGACTCCGATGGGTACCTGGTCCTAGTCGGACGGTTGAAGGACATGATCATCCGAGGGGGCGAGAACATCTACCCAAAGGAGATCGAGGACGTCCTCACCGCAGACCCAACGGTTCTGGAGGCCGCGGTGATCGGTGTGCCCGACGAAAAATGGGGAGAGATCGTCGTTGCCTATGTTCAGCCGAGCCCAGGTCAAACTATCGACACGGCAGCGCTGTACGAAAGGTGTGCGCAACACCTCACCGGCTACAAGCGGCCAACCTCATTCATCGTGGTCGACGCCATTCCCAAGAACGTGGTCGGCAAGATCGACAAGCCCACCATACGGAAAATGCACACCGCAGTATCCGCCGGTGTATGACCGGCAGGTGAGAACCTAGGGCCGGAACGCCCGCTGGGACCAGCGGTAGCGCTGCCGATGGCAGGTTGTAGCGCTACCGCTGACATCACACCATTTCGACACCTCTGCACCATCACCTTTTGGACCTCGCGCACATCGCGGGGTTCTCTTTTTCGCAGCTGCACGCCAGAACATCCCACTCCACGGCGGCATCGGATGCACGTGCGAACACGACGCGCACCTTCACTACCACCGGGCCCACACAGCCACAACTCTCATAGCGGACACGCGCTACCACCGCGCACTACTCGCAACCAGACTCTGCATCTTGTCCCGCGTCAAGTAGTTGGCAGGTCATCCTGCCGGCATCACATGCGCGTCATCCGGCATGCCGTCAAGCCGGGAAATTCAGGCCGTTACACCACGAAGTATCCGCACCCAGGCTATCTTAGGAGGCTTTGTGGGGGTCGAAGTCGTCGTCGAGAGTGTGACGAAATCCTATGGCTTGCAGAACATCTGGCAAGACCCTCTCACAACTCCTCATCGCCATCTACGCGCAGTTCGACGCGACGACCCTGATCGTGACGCACAACATCAACATTGCGCGGACGATCCCAGACAACATCTGGATGCTGTTCCGAAAGAAGTTGGTGATGCCCGGACCACGCGAAGTCCTGCTGACGTCACAAGAGCCCGTTGTCCGGCAGTTCCTAAACGGCCGAAGGATCGGCCCGATCAGGATGTCCGAGGAGAAGGACGAAGCACGGATGGAGCATGAGCAAGCAATGATCGAAGCCGACCCCAATGGCGGGCCGGCTAATGTCGTCCGGCTGGCAGGCGTGCGAGTACTGGCACCCGTCGCCCTGATCCTATTGCGCGCCGAACGCCATTCCTAATCTGGGTTGTGACACCGACTACACCTGGGCAGGCAACTTCTGTAACTTCGTTACACCTTTCATTATGTACTGATCGGCGACTTTGTTGCCGCCCGGTCCTGTCAAGACCGCCTCGAGAGGAACCACCAAACAATGACCACATCACCGACCGCCGACGACCTGTACAAGTACATCGGCATGGCGTTCGAGCAGGCAAAAAGCGATCCGAAGCTCGTCCAGAAGCTCTCGAGCGTCCCGGGGGTCATCAAAGTGATCGCCACCGAACCCGACGGCTGCATGATCATCGACCATCCGGGCGTGACCGCCGTTCCCGGCTCACCGGACGGTGAGGCAGACGCCACCCTCCGTATGACCGGTGATTTCGCGAACCGCTTCTGGCAGGGCGACCTGAATCTGACCATGGCTGTGACCAGGGGCGACATTGTCCTCGAAGGGAAAATGGCACTCATTGCCAAAGCCATTCCGGCGCAAATGAAGCTGTTCCCGATCTACATCGAGCTGCTGAAGAGCGATGGACGGACGGACCTGCTCGTCAAATGACGCGGCCCAAACGATGGAACACCGCATCGTGAAAGACGACCAGGTCTCGATGCTCGACCTCCGCCAGGTCGAGCATCGAGACCTACGATTTGCGTCGTCGGTGAACGATTTGGGGCCAGTCGATGCAGCAAACTGACCCAACACGCCACAGCGGTCGACAATGTCGGTAACGTCTTGTGGTCCAAACATATTCTCAACGGCAGCCCGGGCGATCGAACAGCAGATCGCCCGGGCTGCCGCGAGCGCGGCGGAAGTCCGGTGGGCGACTGATGTGACCTCCGCGGGCGCGGCATTGCTGCTGGTGGCCCGGGCCAGCGCGTGATCAAATTTGCCCGGTACGCTGCTCACCGAATGGTTCCGCACCCACCCACGGGCCAAGATCATCGATCCCACGCCCGGCATGGGACCGATCCTCGGCGCTGAATTCATCGCGATCGCCATCGGCGACCTGGCCATATTCGGCACCCCGGCACGGCTGGCAAGCTACGGCGGACTCGCCCGTACCAAATGACTCCGGCCGCCGCACCGGCCTACTGCACCGTCCCGTGCGCTACCGTTTTCACCGATTCGCCGCTGACCTTGGTCGAAGGCGCACGATCAGCATGCAGTGGCCTAGCAGGTCATCGCCGACCTGAAGGGGTCGGCGATGCGCATCTGCCGTCCGGGGATGTTCAGCGCCAACGCGGCCGGGCTCGCTTGCGTGCGTGTGGGCCGGTGATCTCCTCGGGAGTCTGCCCCGCTTGCACATGCTTGGTCTCGAGGACCACCTACCGGCTGCGGACGTGATGGGGTTGCTCCCCTGTCCCACTGGAAAAGGGTGTTTCACCAAATCAACTGGATGACGAGGCGTGGGAATACCGCCCGCGGTCGCCCTGATCCTATTGAGCGCCGCGCCCAATTCCCTAACCTTGGTTGTGGCGAAGACCACACTTGGTCTGGCAGGTTGCTAACTTCAGGAAAAGGAGAATGCTATGCCGATGTGGAAGATTTACGTTCCCGCAGGCGCGTACACCAAAGAGCAGAGGAAGGCTTTTGCAGAGTCGATTACTGAGGTCTACGTGAACTTCGCGGACCTTCCGCGATTCTATGTTGTGGTTGCATTTCACGAACTTCCAAGTGACACCATCTGGGTCGGCGGCGACGAAGCGAACGACTTCGTCCGCATCACGGTCGATCATATTGCCCGCCGCATGCCAGACTCGGACGACTTCAGGGACATGGCCATGCAAGCCTTCGCGGATGCAATCGAACCCCACGTCAGCCCCCGCGGTTTCCGCTGGGAGATCCATATCGACGAAACACCGCTGCAGCTTTGGTGGGTTAACGGGATTAAGCCGCCGCCCGCCGAGTCGGAGGCCGAGAAGGAATGGGCGCGGCTGAACGCTGCAGTCCCATATGAGATGGTCTAGCATCTCGAGCACCATCGAGGGCGGCCGTCCGCTCAGCCGCCGTTGGACGGCTTCGCTCACCTGACCGTCAGCACATCGATGTTTCCCCGCTCGGGTCTAGCCCAGGAAGCGTGTGCCGAGCGGAGACGATGTGACACTTGCCACAGTCGAGGCAACCGCTTACCCTATCTATAACTTCGTTACAACTTTCATTATGCCGTTACGGGGGCAACTTCGTCGCCGCCCGGGTGTGCCACGGCCGTCACGAGAGGAACCACCAAACAAATGACCACATCACCCACCGCCGACGACCTGTACAAGTACATCGGCATGGCATTCGAGCAGGCAAAGAGCGATCCGAAGCTCGTCCAGAAGCTCTCGGGCACCCCGGGCGTCCTCAAAGTGATCGCCACCGAACCCGACGGCTGCATAGTTATCGATCTACCGGGCGTGACCGCCGTTCCCAGCTCACCGGACGATGAGGCAGACGCCACCCTCCGTATGAGCAGCGATTTCGCGAACCGCTTCTGGCAGGGCGACCTGAATCTGCTCATGGCTGTGACCAGGGGCGAGGTTGTCCTCGAAGGGAAGATGGCACTCATTGCCAAAGCCGTTCCGGCGGCGAAGGAGCTGTTCCCGATCTACATCGAGCTGCTGAAGAGCGATGGACGGACGGACCTGCTCGTCAAATGACGTCGCCCAAACGATGGAACGCAGCGTCATGAAGAACGACTCGCCGACGACGCTCGACCTCCGCCAGGTCGAGCGTCAGGACCGCCGGTCGGCCTGGGAGCATGCGATGGCGGCGCGGATTGTGCCGATGCGGGTCGATCTTTCGACCGATGCAGACGACGAACCTGACGGAAGACTACGGTCCTTCGATCTCAGCGACATCAAAGTCACGGAATGGGATTGCCCCGCACTGAAAGTGGTTCGCACCAAGAGATTGATCGAGGCGTCGGACACTGAGGTGCTGATGCTCCTCACAGTGTCGTCGGGCAATCAACACTTCGAATTGGCGTCGGGTGCCGGTTGTATGGAGCCTGGAACCGGCCTCATCTCGACAAGCCGAGTGGCGTACAGCTCCAACGTACCGTCCAGGCTCCACAAGCGCAGTGTGATGATTCCGTTCTCCGCGCTCGCACCGTACGACACCGGCGGTTCGATCCCCGACTGCCTGATGCTCGATCAATCCCGTCCCCTGGCGCGCCTCCTTATCAGCTTCGTGGAAAGCATGGGTTCGCACGTGTCGGCCATGGATGCTGCAGAGGGCGAGTCGGTGCGAGAGGCGCTGCTCACGCTCGTGGCAGGGGTGATCCGGAGCAGCACTTGCCAGACATATGACGGACCGACGTTACTCCCCGCTCTTCGGTCGCAGCTCGAAAAGTGGATCAAACAGCACCTCCGCAACGGCCCGATCCGCGTCGTCGACATGGCCAAGACGTTCAACGTCTCGAGCCGCACGATTCATCGCGCCTTCTCCCTTACCGGAGATACCGTCGGGTCGGTCGTTCGCATGCAACGACTCGCCGGCGCACGCCGCGATGTGGTCGCCACCGAGCTTCCGCTCGGAGCCATTGCCCAGCGGTGGGGATACTATGACGCGAGCCATTTCGGTCGCGAGTTCAGGAATTTCCTGTCGATGTCAGCGAGCGACTATCGGGATAGTTTCGGTATTTCCAATGTCGATATGCATGCCGAAACGGCAATATCGGATCTGCGACTCGCTTCGACGATGAACGATTTAGCCAGCTAACTCGACGCTCTAATGATTTACAATCGGCCGCCCCCCGAACGGCAATAAATCATCCCAGTCCCGCGTCGCATCGCCGACCACACCGAAGGCACCTGCATGACACAAATGACCGAAGATCTCTACAAGTGCACCTTTTACTCAGACGATGGAGCCAACGGCATCGCATCATTGGCCGGATCCCTACTCCAAGAGAATTTCGAGAGCTTTCCGCGACGGCGTAAGACAGCCGCCAAAATAAAGCGGCCAGTTGTGTTGTGCGACGGCAGCTCCGAAGCGGCATGTACCCTACTATTCGGATCTGATAAGGCAGTCGTCTTGAATGATACGGTCGGGTTGCCAAGTGTCCGTGTCATCGACACGACAGGCGATCAATTGTTGGCCGTGTCCCAACTGAAGATGCGGGCGGGTGGCCTGCTCCCGACGGGATTCTTCACTAAGGAAGGCGTGGCCGTGATCCGCGGGATACTTCGCAGAGAACTCATCGTTAAGGGACTGATCAGGCACCCCCTCACGGTTCTCCGATTGATCGCGCTAGTCTCGGTGGAGTAATCCCGTCCTCGGGCCGAGTGGCGCTAACGTGCGCAGGGAGTGATTGCAACAGAGGTGCGCGCTTGGTCCGCGGCATCACCCATCCCCACCAGCAGGTTCACCATCATTGGCTGTAACACGTCACGAACCGGATCCTGGAACTGAGCAAAGTGATCGCCCAGTTCCAGGGTGACGAACCCGTGTACGCAGCTCCAGAGCTGGGTGGCAATGGCCTCGGGGTCCTGGTCGCTTCGCACGCGACCGCTGTCGACAAATCGAGCGCACTCCCCAACCAAGTAGGAATAGGCGGCCTTGAACGCCTCTGAGCGACCGCTATGAGTGGTACGCGAGCGCCGCAACTGCCGGTATCCGCCACGTGTCGAAAGCCCGAACATCAGGTCATAGAGGTGCGGATTACTTTGGGCTAGCTGACGGCAGGCCACCGCTATGCCAAAGAGATCTGCGGCCGGATCTTCGGTTCGGGTTACCGCGTGAAACGCTCGGTTGAGATCTTCGAAACCCTTGTCGATCACGGCCTGAAGTAGCTCGGGAAGTCCGCCCAAGTGGTAGTACACCGACATCGTGGAGACTTGCGCTACCTCCGCCACCGACCTTGCCTTAATTTCAGACGGCCCCTCTTCCGCGAGTAACGTCATTGCCGCATCGACCAGTCGCTCGGTGATCTGCTGAGAAGTCAGCCGCACTACGCGTTGCTTGGCATCTTTCGGCATTGGAGAGATGAATCCTTCCTCTTCTGGCTGACCACAATCGCGTGAGCTCTCCAACTCCCCAACAGACTGAAATGCGACCGACCGCCAGCAACTCCAGTATGCCGGATCGGTTCTGCCCCGGGATCGCCTCATAGCCACGGTTCAGCTGTCAAGCTATCCCATGCTGCGGCCGGCAGGAACTACTTCGAACTGTGCAAGCACTTGCAGCAGGAACGAGCGCGTCACCGAGTTGAGCCCCTGAGTGTCAGCGAGTGTTTCGATGACCGGCTGAAATTGGAGCCAGTGTCCGCGACGAGCCACCTCAGAACGCAGCACCTTCACCGCTACCTGACGGTTGAGCGCAGTCTCGATGCACCGATACACGATTCCGAATCCACCGCGGCCGATCTCGCGGGCATCATCGAATCCGGCCGCGCCTAATTCTGCTGCGATACCGAACTGAAAGTCGCGTTGCGTACCCTCCAGATCTTGGGGCACTGCCGCTCATCCGCTCCGCCGGACACATAAACTGTCCGGCGCTGCCGTTGGCCCGCCCGCCAAGACCCTGCCGCAGCCCCTCATCGGCGCCACCTCTCGACCTAGGAAAATGGCCGATGATTCGAGTATTAGTCTCTAGGCAAGCCCTGCGGCAGGCCAACGCTATCCCGAAGAGGATTTAGGTTTCATGGCCGACCGGACTGGAAGGGGGCGGCCGGGGCGACCCCGGTTCGTCGTCGCATTGTGGCTGCTAAAGTGAGAAAGAGTGTTCGCTATAGTGGGCCAATGGCAAAAACGGCGAAAACCCAAGTCCAGGCGCCCCGGGAACGCCTCATGGCCGCGGCTGAGCTGTTCTACACCGAGGGCATCCGCGCTATCGGGGTCAACCGGCTGCTCGAAGAAGCGAACACGCCGATAATGACCCTGTACCGCCATTTCGGGTCCAAGGACGGCCTGATCGAAGCGTTTCTGGCCGACAAGGACCGCCGCGTCCGCGCCAAGTTCGCGCGCGCCGTCGAACGGACAGGAACGACCGGGAGGGAACGCGTGCTCGCCATGTTCGACGCCCTCGGACACGTGATCACCGACCCGAAATACCGCGGCTGCACATTCATCAACGTCGCGGTCGAAATGGCCGACGCTGAACACCCCTTCGTCGACATCGCGGTATCACACAAAAATTTCGTGCGCGAAACATTCGCCCGGCACCTCACCGAGGCCGGCGTCCGAGACGCCGAGCCCCTGGCGACCCAGCTGCTGATCCTGATGAATGGCGTCTTCGTCAGTGCGCAGATATATCCAGACGGCACCGAAACAGCAAAGCAGGCAAGGATGGCCGCAGAGGTGCTGCTCAATGCCGCGCTGGCCACACGAGACACCGCCCCTGAACCCGGTCACCACTGATCAAGCTATCTAGAGTTCAGCACCTTTCGCCCATCCCACCTACAGCTTCCTGCCAAACTCGATAAAGTCGTCGATCGCGTGGTATCGGGTGATCGAGCCGGGACTGACCACTTCGTGTGCGGGAGGCCCCTTCAGTATTTGTTTGCCGCACCTCATCGTCTAGTTCGAACTCCGCGCCGAGCACCACGAAAAGAATGAGCTTCCACAATTCTGATCCGTGACGCACCCGCCGCCGCACCTTGACGCGTGACGCCAGATATCGCACCGCGGATCGGACCCTCAGTTCTCAAGTTTCGGCAGCAGCAACGCGATGCGCAGTTTCTGGTCGATTGTCTGCGTCAGACCGAGCGTCTCGTCCAGCTTCAGGCCGAGGGCTTCAGCATTTGTGTTGGCATCGCTGAGCATTGCCGCGATCTCGCCGAGCGGTTCGGCAGCTGCGCCTGCTTGACTGCCTGCCTCTCGGCCGGCCGAGACGGTTCCTGCCAGGGGTGTGTCGGCGGAGGCCAAAGTCGCACCGAGAGTGTCGAGCTGCTCCCCCAGTGTCGCCAGCATGTGGTCTGCGCGGGTGAGAGAATCGAGCACACCGATCACTTCCGGCAGCCCCTGGTTGATCGCATCAGTTGCTGGCGACAAATGCTGTACCCCCTCGAGGGCGTCATCTGTTATCTCGTCGAGGGTTTGTGCTTGCACAACGCCGTCTTTGAATAGGTCGCTGGTTACGCCCAGGTCCCTCGTGAAGATCAGCAAGCCGGTCAGCACCGCGATGGTGAATGCCAGGGTGATCGCCCACGACAGCCGGAACCTGCCCTCAGTACGCATTGTTCGCTCCGTCGAAGATCAACTCGGCAACCGGGATCTGCCATGACTCAGGCAGCGGTGGAAGTGGTGGCGCCTCGAAACCTAAGGGCGGTAAGCCGAGGCTGTTGATTGGTGGGCCGATCACCGCCAGTAGCGGGCCAAACACTTTGACACGGGATGCCTCTTCCTGGATGGCGGCCATTGTCACAGCGATCCCAGAAACCTTGGGGCCGAGCGTGCCGAGCGTGCCGTGGATTTTCGCCAGACCGTTGTGGATCTCCTGCAGCTCAGTGGTAACGGAACCGACGGCCATCGACAACTCCGCAACCGTGGAGCCCGCGTCGTCTCCACGCGCGGTGACATCGGCCACGACACCTGGCAACGGCTCCGCGCTTCGCCGGACTGTCGATGCACCGAGTGTTAACGCCGCTGCGGATGAGGACAACTCGAGGCTCGTTCCGGCGAGGACAGTCAATTCATCAGCCATAGGCCCCAAAGCCTGGATATCCGAAGCCAGCCGTTCATGCTTCGGCTCCATAACCGCGGCAAGCTTGTCCAGCTGCTGCGCCGACTCGACAATCTCCGCACTCAATAGCGATGGCCGACCGAACGGATCACTGATGTCGGTGAAAGTAGGGAAGAATCCATTCACTGCACTCAAGATGAGCGCGGGTGCCGCACCGGCGGCGAGCACCACCGAAGTGAAGGTTCGTGTGCTGACCATCAATTCCCTCCTGACGGGGCGGGGATCAGGTTTCCCTGGGCGGGGATCGGCGCGAGTTTGTTCGTCGTGCGCCGGAGTTCGTCGTTGAGCTGATCGGCCAGCCCCAGCGCAATCTCCAGGCGTTCGTTCACCACCACCACCGCTGAGTTCGCGTCGGTGGAGATGGCGTGCAACGATCCCGCCGCGCCTTGTAGCGAAGCGGCGATGCCCTCGAGACGGTTGGCGAAATCGACGTCATCCCGGCCAGCAACGACCAACGTCTGCATGTCGGGCAGCATCATAGCGAGCTTTTCGACAGCTACCCCGGTTGTCACATTGAGTTCTGCCAGAACACTTCGCAGTTCCACAAGCTGGTTATGGGCGCGCGCTGGCGCACCGAGATCGGCCCGGTCGTCGAAATCCTGGTTGGCTTGCCGAAAGTTGCCCACGATGGACCGTGTGCTTTGCTTCACCTCGAGGCCCTTTTGCACCGCAACGAGAACCAGCACGAGCAGTACGGCAGACATCACCGCGGCCAGTCGGCCAAGCCATTCGGTGGCCCTCGAGAAACCCGTGGGAGAGTGGGAATTACTTCGCATTACCTATCCATGTCGGTTTGGGGAATGTGCTGCGGCGCCGCATCATCCCGGCAGCGGGAGCATGTCGTTGATCGTTGCGGCCGACTCGACAGAAGCCTGCAAGTCGGCGACCAGAACGCCGAGCACCTCCGAAAGCGCCTTTCCCTGATCGCCGAACGCCTGCGCTGAGTCCACCATTGGAAGGATGACATCGTGTACGTCCCCCAGAATCTCCGCTATGGCCGCGAGTTGCTCGGTGGTGACCTGCGCCCCATGGGTACTGCCGGACAGCGACGCCGCGACGGGTGCGATGGCTTCGTCCAGTCTCGTCAGCAGTGTCCCCAACTCCGCGGTCGAGTCCAGCGCCTCCTGTGCGGTGCCGGTCAACCGGGCGAGTTCTTCTAGCTCTTTGGTCAGCTTGTCGTTGACGCCAAGGAAACGATGAGAAACCCCGACACTTGCCACGTTCACCCGAATCTGGTTGTCCAGGCTCCGGTTCAGATCGAACACCACGAACGACAGCAGGCCGAGCACGCCGACAGCCACCAGTGCAAGAAGTGTTCGGACCGGTCCGCCCGGTCGTCCGAAAAGCATCTCGGTCTCCTATTTTCCAGACAGGTCATTGGCCGCTGATTCGGCAGAAATACGGGTGTCGCGAACGTGGGCGGCCGTCGCCCGCACATCGTCGAGGATTGCGGCCATCGCTTCCCTGCTATCCGAGAGTGCGGTGCTCCCACCGTTTACCGGTGCTCGCAGTGCGCCGACACGATCTGCTAGGACATCGAGCGAACCGACTAAAGTTGAGACATCGGCGCCGGTACGGTCCAGCGTCACCTGCAGGTCGCCGGAGATTTCCCCGATGAGTGCGGTGAGTTCAGCCGACACCGCTTCTTCCATCGCGAGAACATCGGCCAGACCCTGGCGCAGTTTGTCGAGCGCCGCGAATGCACTCAGGGTCACCAGCTCATGGTCGGTGAGTCGATCCAGCGTGTGGTTGTAGCGGTCGGCCGCCTCAATCGCCTGATGCATCCGCGTCGGGGTTGCGGTGAGATCGTAGATTCGAGGCCCGAGGTAGAACGCACCAACTGGAACCACCACGAGAACCACCGCAACCCGGGCAAGCCAAACCCTGCGTGTTGCACCCGTGGCATGTTCCATGTCGTTAGTCCTTCGTCGCGCGAAAGCAGCCTGCCCCTCCCGACAGCCGCGGAGCCTATAAGGAGGATCACAATGACGATAGAGAGTGTTCGCTCCCACGTCAATCAACAGGCACTACTTCAGCCGCGTTAGATCGAGCCCGAACCGGATCCTGTTAGCAGCACTGCGGTCGACGACTGCCCTCCCGGAGACGCCCCAGACCGTGCTGGCTTCTGTCCGACGGGAGTATCCCGCTTCGCCCTTTTCGCAAACCGAGCCCTGCCGCCGCGAGGCAAGCGAGCGCAACCGCGCCGACGAACCAGGGGTATACGCTCGCGAGCTCCCATCGCGTCGCGGCCCAGCCTGCAACGATCGCCGGGATGGCCATCGCCGTGTAGGCAAGCAGGAAGTACGCCGACATGGTCTCACCGCGCTTGTCTCGCGGTACGACGTTCGACAGGTGGCGGAGGGATCCGCCGAAACCGAGCCCGAAGGCCACACCAAGCATTACCGCCGCAGCCAACACTATCCCCCGCATCCAGCGCTGGCAGCGGAGTATCTACTTATTCCCACTCGAACAGACTCGGCAAAGTGTTACAGCATGCCCCGGTAAGTGATTCAGGCGTTATGCGGCCTCGGTGCGGTTGACAGGTTGTAGCGCACTCGGTGGGTGTGAGGTATCCCTTGCTTAACCATGCCACCGGGATTACAGCCGCATCATCCACGGCCAACCGGAGCCATGTAGTCACTCACGAACTCCCGGTGCCACCACGCGCCGGTTCGCTCTCGCTCCGCTCGGGTTGTGAATCTATAAACGTACATCCGTGCCCGCACCCACCTGGGAGGAGTCTCGGCAAACGGATTATGCCTGAGCAGCTTCAGTGTTGCGGAATCATTCTCGACGAGCTTGCGCGCGAGACGTGGCAACCACGTTTTCGCGTATCTCGGCGAGACCGCTGCAAACCACATCAACCAGTCGAGGCGCAAATGATAGGGCGCGAACTGCCGTGGCCTGCGATAAGGGTCGCCCGGTTTGCCCTTGAAGTCATATTCTCGCCATACGGCGTCATCAGTCGGCTCGTCCGCATTGCTACCTTCAAGGATCACTTCGTAGCGTGTGCGCGTCACCCGGCCGAATGCTCCGTAGGTGTTTACAAGATGGAGCTTGTCGAAGCTGTAGTTCATCAATTGATGCCGCGAGAAAAGGTTCCGGGCTGGGCGGTAGCTCAGCGCAGCGACAAGCACGGTTACGACAACGACGAGGAAGGCCTGCCACCCGGGAACCGGCTCTGCCGCGGGTGGCTCGATGGGCAACACCGTCGCCCACCACGAGCCGTCAACGACCGAAAGTGCAAGCACGATCGTCAAGACATTGAGCCACGCGAAGTTGCCACTCACCACCAGCCACGCTTGCGTGATGATGATGATCAGCGCCGCGATTGATGCAACCGGCTGCGGCGCGAAGAGAAAGAACGGAACGACCAGCTGTGCAAAGTGATTGCCAGCAACTTCTATTCTGTGCAGCGGCTTCGGGAGGTGGTGAAAATGCCAGCTCAGCGGGTTAGGCATTGGCTGTGTCTCGTGGTGGTAATAGAGGCACGTGAAGTCACGCCAACAGCGGTCCCCATGCATTTTGATCATGCCCGCGCCGAACTCGAGGCGGAAAAGAACCCAGCGCAGAAGGAACAGCACCAATACCGGCGGTTCCGCAGGTCCCGCTCCGATGAATATCGCGAGGAAGCCTACTTCGAGAAGCAATGACTCCCAGCCGAATCCATACCACGCCTGCCCAACGTTCACGATCGACAGGTACAGGATCCACAGCAGCGCCCACATCGCCATTGACGCCCCCAGCGGGAGCAGATCGCCGAGACCTAACATTGCGGCACCAGCGAGCCCAGCACCGCACCAGGCCACGACTGCGAAGAAGCGGTCCGAATAGTAGATGTGGAAGATACTCGGTGCCTGCCGCCAGCTACGCTGCGCCAAGTACCGCGGTATGGGCGTCAGCCCCCGGGAACCGATCAGTGCGCGAAACTGGTTCGCTGCGACGAGGAACGCAACGAGGTACACGAGACCGAGCCCGCGCTGGAACATCCAGCGGCTCAGCCAGTATCCGGACTCTCCGAACCACTCCATGCCGCACCTCGGTGACTCAGCTAAGCCTACAACGCTGCGGCGCCACCGATCCCTTGAGGACGGGGTGCACGACCGTAACGTTGAGCCCCTAGCTCTCCCAGTCGTCACCCGACACTTCCCCAACCATGATCACAATCTTGCCCTGGGCGCGACCAGAGCGGCTGCGGTTGTACGCTTCTTGGGTTTCTGCGAATGGAAAACGACTGTCGATGATCGGCTTGAGTTCGCCTGACTCGATCATCTCGTTGAGTGTCTCGAGGTCACGCCGGAGCGGGCGGACTATCACTCCTCGCTCACGACGGCTGAGGCTTGTCCTTATCGCAATTACGGATCGAGCATGTCCGCCGGTCGAAACGAAATATCCCTTCGGTTTCAGGATCGCAGCACATGATTTTGGTGTCTCGTAGGACGTGACGTCGAATACCAGATCAAAGGGACCCGAGTCGCGCCGGAAATCACCTTCGGTGTAGTCGATCACGGCATCGGCACCTAAGTCGATTACGCGCAGCCGGTTGCGTCCGCTGCACACGCCAGTTACGTGGCAGCCGAGCGCCTTGGCGATCTGCACGGCGAGAGTGCCAACACCGCCGGAAGCACCGATAATCAGCACTTCGCTGCCCGGCATCGCCTGTCCGATGCGCAACCCTTGCAAAGCGGTCAGCGCAGCGAGCGGCAAAGAAGCCGCTTCGGCAAAATCGAGACCCTTCGGCAAGTGGGCTATACAGCCCTCGTCGATCACGGCTTGCTCCGCCAGTGATGCGGTGCGCGGCCGCATGTCCATGCCATACACCTTGTCGCCTACCTTGAAGTCTGTGACGTTGGCGCCGGTGGCGCGTACTTCACCCGCGAGGTCATCGCCGAACAGCGGCGGCAGCCGCTTCGTCAGGATTGGTGTCGCGAGGATTGCCGCAGTTCGGTTGAGCTTCCAGTCCTTCGGGTTCACCGAGGCTGCCTTCACGTCGACCAGAACATCATTCGGTCCGGGTTTCGGTGGTGCACTTTCGCCAACTACCAGGCGCGTGCCTAAACCTAATCCTGCTGTCTTGATTGCTTTCACAGAGCACCTCCATCTACTAACCTACCGGGGTGTCGTTTTTCGACGCGTCGCACGATCAGCCGGGCTGCTAACTGAAAGCTACGCGGGCTCAGACGCTGCACCAGCAGCGGTGGAAGGACTTCGGGTCCAACAGTAACTATCGGCGCAGATGAATGAAGGCACCGCTCAACGGCTTCAGCTACTTGGTCGGGGTCCTGACCGAAGCGATCCGGCACGTTGTTACCAGTGTTTTGTCCTCGTCGCGCACCGATGAGATTGGCCCGTCCTCATGGTCTACCGGAATGACGACGGCACCAAGGCAAGGGGTTTCTTCGATGAAATTGACAACTACCACGCACCTCTCGCTTGACGGGGTAATGCAGGGATGCGGCGGCCCAGATGAAGATCGAAGCGGCGGCTTCGAGCGCGGCGGATGGATCACCCCATTCTTCGATGACGAGGGGGGTGCGTTCATCGTCGACGTCTATCAGCGCGCGGATGCATTTCTGTTTGGGCGGCGAACGTATGAACTCTTTGGCAGCTACTGGGGAAAAATGGCGGACCCCAACCCCATCGCGGCCGCTTTGAACAGCCGTCCGAAGTACGTCGCGTCGACCACGCTCACCGAACCTCACTGGAGCGAAACGACTGTACTCACCGGCGACGTCGCCGCCCGCATCCGCGAACTCAAGGCGCGGTCCGGGCGCGAACTGCAGGTTCACGGCAGCGGTAAATTAATCCAGTGGCTGCTCGCCAATGGCTTTATCGACGAAATCAACGTACTGATTTTCCCCGTGATCGTCGGCCAGGGCGCTCGGCTATTTCCGAGTAGCGGCCCAGATATTGCTCTTAGCCTCCTAAACTCCCAGACCACTCCGGCGGGTGTGACGATCCAGACCTATCGGCCAGCCGGTCGTCCGCGGTACGAAACAGCTGGCTAGGGTCGAATAGGACAACTCTGAGAGACCGCGGGCCCCATGGGTGACACCGATGAGGTTTTCGCAAGGAAGACGTCTCCATATATGACAGCCGACTACTGTCGTGCAGAGGAGATGACGAAAGTGGAAACGACCAACACACGCAGCGAACCAAGCCCGATTGGTGCAGCCGAGGCGCAATTCATGGCAGCCGCTCGATCAGAGGACACTACGAAGTTCGCGCTACTCACAGAGCAGTATCGCCGCCAGCTGCAGGTGCACTGTTACCGGATGCTGGCCTCGTATGAAGACGCACAAGACATGACCCAGGAAACGTTCCTGCGTGCGTGGAACCGGCGCGAAACGTTTCAGGGCAGAGCCTCCCTGCGCACCTGGCTGTACCGCATCGCAACTAACTGCTGTCTTGATTTTCTGGAGAAACGCAGAGACCGCACTCCCGTACCTGCCGAGCTGCCGGAAGCAGGTACTGAAGTCCTATATTTACAGCCTTATCCAACGCACATGCTGCCTGACGATCCTCAGGATTCGACGGTGGCGCGTGAGACCATCGAGCTAGCCTTCATCGTCGCCGTCCAGCATTTGCCTCCTCGGCAGCGCGCTGTGCTTATCCTGCGTGACATCCTCGGCTGGCCCGCACGCCAAGCGGCGGAGTCGCTCGATCTCAGCGTCGCCTCGGCGAACAGCGCCCTGCAGCGTGCCCGGGCAAGCATGCGTGAGCAGCTTCCCGATGGCCGCCTCGACTGGCGTGCTGCTTCAGCCCAGACCCTGACTGCAGGTGAGCGTGCACTCGTCGACAAGTACATGGCTGCACACGAGCACCTCGACGTGGAGCGGCTAGCGACATTACTTCGCGACGACGTTCGCTTCGCTATGCCACCTCAGCCCGGTGTCTGGGTCGGCCGCGATGAGTGTGTCAATGCCTGGGTCGAAGGCGGACTCGGCACTCCTGGGCTGGACGACTGGCGTTGTATCGCCACAACAGCAAACGGGCAGCCCGCCGTCGCAATGTATCTGCGCAAACCCGGGGATTCCGCACATCGCGCTTTTGCGATTGACGTGCTCCGAGTTGTTGACGGCCTGGTTGCGGGCATCACGGCGTTCGGCGACGAAGTTTTCGGTTCGCTCGAGTTGCCTGAGGTGTTTGAGGAGGCGGAACCCTCCAGCGGAATTTAGGCGCGCGCCGCTAGCTCAGCCAGCCTCTTATCGATGATCTCGTACGGTCTATACGCTTCAAGTTCGGTGCGGATCCGCGCGACATTCCCGCTAATCTGCTTGTCCGCAAGTACTTTCTGCAGGGCCGCGCGGATTTGCCTGGCACTCGGTCGCTCGGTGCGTAAGTCCACACCGAGCCGGTGGTATCCGATGCGAGCGTTGTCATCGTTTTTTCCCTCACGGGTGCCGGCGCAAACGACTGGGATGCCGTGGCGTAGTCCAGCTAGCACGCTGCCGAAGCCACCGTTGGTTACGAATGCATCCGCATGCGGGAACAAATCGTCGTAATCGATGAAGTCTTCGATCACAACATTCGGGCTTTTAAAGCGGGTGCGCAGCTCCTGAGTGTTCTTCCCGCCTGTGGTCGCCACGATCACAGGCGGACCGTCAGCTAGCGCTGTCAGTGTGGGGACAATTAGCTTGCCGGGGTCGTCATTGTCGACGGTTCCCTGGGAGACGACGACGACCGTCGACTTAGGATCGAGAACTCCGTCCGGGACTGGTGAGCTAAACGGGAGGTCGCGTTTAGCTGGCTTAAGCGGGCCTATGAACTCGGCGTTGCTGGGCAACTGCAACTGGGGGTACTCAAGCCCTGGAGAGCCCACGAGAAACACTCGTTCCGCGCACTCAAGAGGCACGCGGAGCAAGCCGTCGCGAGGTATCGCGGGGAGTCCTTCCGCTTCGAGTACCTCGTTGTAACGGAGCACCGCCCGTTTCATCGTGCTGTTGCCCAGGGTGCGCGCAACACGCTCCCGCAGTCGCCCCGCGATCGTCGTTGCAGGCTGTAAGCCGAAGAACGGCGGAGGCAAACCCGCAACGCCGACGTAAGGTGCGGGCGCCACAGCGAAGGAGAACACCGGCACCTCAAGCTTTTCCGCGACGAGCTTCGCTGCGTACAGTGCTGCGTCACAGAACGCGACCTCGAACGGAAAGTCGTCCCGGATAGCGGCGATGTCACGGTAGTGGTTTCTCACATTCGCGACGAAGAATTTCTCGGCATCGAACGAGATGCGCTTAGGCCCCTTCAACTGTCCACGTTCGGGATACAGGTCGTTGAGGTTCTCCCCTGTGATCTCGGTGGCCCAGCGGTACGAGAGCGAGGGTATACCTAGGGCATCAACTTTCGGCTGATAGACCGGCCCGGCGTACCAGCGCACGTCGTGACCGCTCGCGAGCAGATGGAGTGCCACGCCGGTAAGCGGATTGAAATGACCCTGCGCGGGGAGAGTCGCGAAGAGGATCTTCACTCCCCCGGCCGCCCGTCCTCCATCAGCCGCTTCAGGTCCGCGAAGTTCTTCCTCATCTCTCGCTTCAGTTGCCACGCAGTGAGTCGGTCAATCCTCGCGAGAATCCCCGACTGGTTCATCCGCATGTGACCGCTCACGCGGGTGCCGGAACCCGACGGCGCGGTGCGATAGGTGAATTTGAATGTCATCGAGGCGGTTCCGCCTGTGAACGTAACCTCGCGGTCAGGTTCAAATGCGATGTACTCGTTGTCGATTCCCAGTCGGCGGCCCAGGAATCGACGCACCGCGCGGTGCCTAGTACCTACGCCGATTGGACCGTCGGTAATGCGCACAACCTCGTCGAGGCCGTCCTGCCAGCGCGGACCGTTGGTTTGATCGGCTATGAACGAGAAGACGTCGCCCACCGGCCGCTCGATCACTGTGCTGTCCTCAACGTCGATCATGATCTACCTCGATTCCGCCTGTGTGGCTTATTGGGGTGCAGCAGTGTCCAGCCGAGCGCAGCAAAGAGCAGCATCCATCCTGTGATGGCGAGCCGGGCCCCAACGAATGACATCGCCAGCGCCGGCATCATCGGAGCGAAGACCCAGACTCCGGCGGCAAGGGGCACCCAACTCCGCCAGCCGCCCCATATGCGCGCCTTTCGCACGGCGACGCCCGCTGCGACAAGTCCGGCACCGATAACGACCGATGTCACTCCGTAGACCGCGCCAAGCCCCGCAACAAGTGTTGTGGTCATGGTGTCGAAGCGGGCGGTCACGGCTGCGATCTCGGCTACGGTGAGTCCGGCCATTCCCGCCAGCGCGGCGTAGCAACCCCAGCGCCCGGTTCTAGACGCTCCTGTCGCGCCTGACCACAACAGGCCCAGCAACCCGAGGAGAAGCCCAACGTGCTGGATGGCGAACCAAGCCTGGGTTACAGCGAAAGCGCCCGGTGACTGCGGGTAGCTCCACATGTCTTCCGACACCGCTGGCGTCCGCGCGGCTACGGCCAGGTAGATTCCGGACGCTGCTCCCAGCAGAGCTGCGATGAGACAGGTGAGGCCAAAGATGCGGAGCGTTGATGCGGGGGTGGTACCTGCCCTGCGTTGTGCGGGCACCTTTTCCACACTGATGTTCATGAGGAGCCTCCAAGGGAAGGCCAAATAATTTTCAGTGTAGCACTACACTAGTGACAGACCCTAGTGAAAGTTGCAAGCTATGCCGCCAGGAATTAGGGCTCAGCGCGCCCTCGCTACCCGCCGCAGGATGGTTGCCGCTGCCTACGAGCTGTTCTGTGCGAACGGTTACCTCGGCACATCTATGGCTGCGATCGCGGCTGAAGCTGGCGTCGCGGTCCAGACGCTCTACTACACGTTTCATACAAAGGCGGAACTCCTCGGAGAGGCCATCGGTGCCGCCGTTGTCGGTTTCGAATTATGGGTGAAACCACCACCCGAACCCATCGAAATCACCGATCTGCTGACGTGGAACGCCTGGTGGCCAGACTTTGACGCTGCGCCTGATTCCCGCACGGCACTACTTGTCTACATCACTAACGGCATCAGCATCCTCGAACGCATGGGCCCGCTGGTCGCTGCGATGCACGGCGGGGCTGGCGATCCGGACGCTGAGGCAGTCGTCCAGATCGCTGAGCAGCGCAGAATCGCGACATACCGGGAGATCGTGGAGCGGATCGCTTGCAAACCTGGTGGGTTGCGGGACGGCATAACGGAGGCCGAGGCGACCGACATCCTGGTAGTTCTGTTCAGCGCCGAGGTGTTCCACAGCATGGCCAGGGGACGCGGGTGGTCGCGGGATCACTGCGCGCGGTTCTTCGTCGAAACTCTCACAAGTCTGCTGCTCGGGCCCGGTCTAGCAGATGGCGGTTGACCACCCCACCACCGGCGGCGAGCCGCATCAGGTCGGTATCGACATCAATTGACGTTTCAGATCCCCCTGCACTGCCGAACTCGTGCTGGTAACTCCCCCACGACTCGTCGCGGATCTTGTACGCGAATCCGCTCTCCATGAGCAGAACGAGTTCCCTCGCGGCACGATCAATTCGTTTGTTCAGATCGGTGTCGCTCCAGTCCTCCGACGACGCGAACAGTGATGTCGGAACGGTCATTGTGCGCAGGTACGCGAACAGGCTGCGCATCTGCTCGTCGACCACGAGCGCGTGCCGCGCAGTTCCGGCGGTGGCTGCGAGCACCACCGGTTTGGCGATGAGAAGGTCGTTGTCTAATACATGGAAGAACGAGGTGAACAGTCCACTGGTTGCGGCCTTGTATACCGGTGCGGCCGCGATGATTCCGTCCGCTGCAGCGAGCGCTTCGACCGCCTTGGTCATTTTGGTGCCCATCAATTGTGAGACCAGCGCGGTGGTGATTTCGGTGGCGAGCTCGCGGAGGTCGATGACGGTGAGGGTGATCCCGCTGTCGCGTTCGCCGGTGAGAGTCTCGACCCGCGCCGCTATCCGATCAGCGAGTAGGCGCGTCGACGAGGGGTCGCTGGTGCCGCCGCTGACGACGACGAGCCGATACGGTGTGTTGTTGTTCATTCAGCGTCCTTTCCGTATGCCGCGAGCTTTGTGCAGAGTTTCTGGAGTTCCTGCATTTCGTCGTCAGTGAGCGCACTTCTGAGTGCTCGTGCCACACTCACGGCGTGCCGTCCACCCACCTGGTGCTGAACTTTCCGCCCTTCATCAGTGAGTGCGAGCCGGACCCCCCTGCCGTCGAGTGGATCTCGTGTTCGTTCAACTAGCCCTCGTTCCACCAGACGCTCGACCATTCGTGACAACGCTGGCTGGCTGAGTAGGACGTGGTCATTCAATTCAGCGAGCCGCTGCGGGTCGCTGCACTTGGCTAGGGCGTACAAGACGTCATACTCACGCATGGTGAGCCCCCGCCACACGTTCTCCGCCGCGAAGCGTTTCATCAGAGTCGCGTGTGCCGTCAGAAGCGCCTCCCACGCGTGGTTGGCGCTTCTGCTTGCGGTCGACATTACTTGCCAGCCTTGACGTCTCGACTGTCCTGGTAGGGGGAAGTTCCCGTGAGGTTGTCGCCCCGGTTCGCGTTCGGGCGAGGCTGCCGAGCAGGCCTGTCACCATACTTAGCCGTCACGCGTCCTGAATGCGTTGGCGCATCGCCTGATTCAGGGTCACGGCGCGACGCGAGTTCTTTGCGGAGAACGGGCACGACTTCCCCGCCGAGCAACTCGAGCTGATCGAGGACGACATTCAGTGGCAAGCCAGCATGGTCAATCAGGAAAAGCTGCCGCTGATAGTCGCCGATCTCGTCGTGGAACGTCAGTGTCTTGTCGATGACTTCCTGAGGACTTCCGACGGAGAGCGGTGTCATCTCGGCGAACTCTTCCATTGTGGGCCCATGGCCGTAGACGGGGGCCTCATTGAAGTAAGGGCGGAATTCCTTCCACGCGTCCTGTGACTTCTTCGCGATGAAGGCTTGGCCGCCGAGTCCGACGATGGCCTGCTTTGCGGTTCCGTGGCCATAATGTTCGAAGCGCTGCCTGTAGAAGTCGATTAGCCGCTTCGAATGTGAGGTCGGCCAGAAGATGTGGTTGGCGAAGAACCCATTGCCGTAATAGGCAGCCTGCTCCGCAATCTCTGGGGTACGGATCGAGCCGTGCCACACGAACGGCGGTACATCATCGAGCGGACGCGGCGTCGAGGTGAATCCCTGCAAGGGTGCGCGGAAGTTACCTTCCCAGTCGACGACATCTTCGCGCCACAACCGGTGCAGGAGGTTGTAGTTCTCCAGCGCAAGCTGCAGGCCCTGACGGATGTCCTGACCGAACCACGGATACACGGGCGCAGTGTTGCCACGGCCCAGCATCAAATCCATCCGCCCCTTCGAGAGGTGCTGCAGCATCGCGTAGTCCTCTGCGATCTTCACCGGGTCGTTGGTGGTGATCAGCGTTGTCGCAGTGGTAACGATGAGTCGTTGCGTGAGGGCAGCGATGTGTGCGAGCAGTGTCGTTGGTGAGGATGAGAAGAACGGCGGATTGTGATGCTCACCGATCGCGAACACGTCCAGCCCCACTTCCTCGGCCTTTTGCGCAATCTGAACGACGGCGTCGATGCGTTCGGCCTCACTGGGGGTCGTGCCGCTTACAGGATTGCGGGTGATGTCACTCACCGAGAAGATTCCGAACTGCATCAGGGCCTCCCACCATCTTTTAAATGCGTTTGCATCTATCGCAACCACGGATAGTTGAAAGTTATTCCACCCTCTCTGCGGTTCCTACAGTGGCAACGGACGTTCGCGCACCACGTGCTTCATCACCAGTGTCGATGCGACGCGCTGAACCCCAGGCAGCCGAGTGAGTTGCTCGTCATAGAGGCGCTGGTAATCCGCCAGGTCCTCACTTACTACCCGCACCAGATAGTCCGGCTCACCGAAGAGTCTCTGCGCCTCGAGCACGTTTGGTATCGCCGCGGCGGCTTCCTCGAACCGCACGAGCGTCTCGTGATTCGCTTCACGCATGGTGATGAACAGCAGCGCCTCGAATTTCAGCCCCAGCGCCTCCGGATCGAGCGCTGCTCGGTAGCCCCGAATGACACCGGACTCCTCGAGATCACGCAAACGGCGGTGCGTAGGCGATACCGTCAGCCGCACTCTCGAAGCGAGCTCAGTGATACTGATTCGCCCATTCATCTGCAGCTCCGCAAGAATCTTTCGATCGACCGCATCCATAGCGGTAATTCTTCCACTCGCCACTCCGCCTGCGATCAATCTTAGGAACCTATTTGGCGTAATTCAGCATAGGTTTTGCTAGAACCCCAAATAGCGCGGAAGGATCTGCAGATGAGCCCGACTCAGGTGGTGGGATTTTGGGTAATAGCGGTACTACTGATCGCCCTCCCCGGACCAGACTGGGCATTCACCATCGCCGCTGGCGTCCGTGACAGAACTGTGTACCCCGCGGTTGGCGGACTCATGGCCGGATACGTCCTTCTCACCGGCGTTGTCGCTGCTGGGGTGGGCGCACTAGTCGCGGGAACACCAGCAATTCTCACGGTACTCACGGTTATCGGCGCCGCATATCTGCTGTACCTGGGCAGTTCCCTTCTGAAGGACCCAGGAAGCCCGGGCCTCGGGACTGAAGATGCAGCGGAGGCCGTCCCGTGGTGGGCAAGGTCGCTGCGCGGCGCGGGCGTGAGCTGCCTCAACCCGAAGGCCCTCGTCCTCTTCTTGGCGCTTCTCCCCCAGTTCACCGACCCCAGCGGTGCCTGGCCGATCCCGGTGCAGATAGCGCTACTCGGAGCGTTGTACATCGTGACGTGCGGTGCGTTCTACTCCGCTGTGGGCGCTGGTGCGCGTGCTGTGGCGCTCACCCGGCCACGCGTAATGAGGGCACTGCCCCGAGTCTCTGGTATCGCCATGGTTGCGCTCGGACTGGTGATGCTCGGGGAGAACGTCGTTCCGCTTCTGTGACGCCCGCCGACTAGATCCTGATACCAAACTCCCGAATCTTCCTGTAAATCGTCGCCCTGGAGATGCCCAGCGCCGTCGCAGCACGGACCTTGTCGCCTTCGTGAAGAGTGAGGGCATCGACGATAGCGTCTCGTTCCAGTGTCTCAATCTTGCTGAGGGTCCGGCGCGTTGTTGCTTTGCACTCGGGTGGCAATTGGTGAGGCTCGATCAGACCGGAACGGTGGCGCCGGTGCAGTTCCTCGAGGACGCTCCGTAGCTGCGCGGCGTTCCCTGGCCACCGCAAACGGGCCAGCTGATTCAGGGATGCAGCCGAGAGGACGACGTCGTCCGCACCAATCGCCCGCAACATGTCACGCGTGAGCTGAGGAATATCCTCAGCTCGGTGGCGCAACGGCGGCACGGTTACGGTTTTCGGGAAGAGCCGAAAGCTTGCAAACGAATTACAGCCCTCACCGGGCCGCACGGTAAGCGCAATCCAGGATTCCTCCGCATGCGAACCCTCACGTAGCGGTTGCAGCATATCGGAAAGCGCGTCGAGGTCAGCCTCGCTAAGGGCGTCAGCATGCCGGATCAGCAGATCCGCACCACCCTCCAATTCCGCGTCAGCCTGAGCGAGCACTTTGCCACCGAGTCGCGCGGCGTCGAGCACGACGAGTGCACGGCCACGCGTCACATGCCCGTGTGCGGCTCGTGCCAGTGCCGCTTTGCCCGTCCCCGATTCTCCATCGAGGACGAGCCACTCTCGCCGCGTGCACGATTCCGCTACATCACGAAATGCGTGACGCCACAACGCACTCATCCTCGCTATCGATGGAGGGTCCGGGTACTTCACGATTCGTGGACCGGGGGAGCGTCGGACTGTCTCCTTAATGCGGATAATCCCACCCGCGACCCGGTCGTTTACGAACGTCGGTTCATATGACAGGCGTGCCGTAACCCCACTCGGCAGGTCGGCAAGAAAGGTTGCGGGTTTCGCCCGGCCGCTGGTGTCGCGCGTCCGCTCGATGATGACAGCCTGGTCCCGTGAATCGAACTGCTCCTGGGCTAACGCATTCACCATCAGGACGTTTTCCCCGATCGCGATGACTGGGCGCCCCGAATGATGGCAAGCCGCATGGTAGCTGTGCAGCAAAGCACGTTCCCGCTCACTGGCATCGTCGAGGATGCGCTCACGTATCCGGTGAGCCGCTAGCTTTGCGAACGGCAGGAGCAGCGAGTTGGCGTGTCTCGCTTCGGTAGTCAGGTCGACCACGCCCAATAGCGCGCCTGAGGTGGGATGTGTCACGAGCGCACCCGCACACGAGAATGACTGCAGCGGCCCCGCGTAGTGCTCGGTACCGTCGATCAGAATCGGAGCGCCGACTTCAAGTGCGGTGCCGATCCCATTGGTACCCACCGCTGACTCCGCGTAGACAAAGCCGGGAGCCAGATGAACACGATCGAGCGCCTTGAGCAAGCCGCGGTCGCCGCCATTCCGGCTGAGAACTGTGCTCTTGTTGTCTGTGAGTATCAGCGAAACGGGTTCGTTCTCAATTTCTGCGGACATTGCTGCGAGTACCGGACGAGCCGCGCGAAGGAACACCGAGTCTGTGGCTCGCTCTTCCACGAAGTCAGCGGTCGGTGAGTCATTGTCGCCTAGTGCTTCTCGGGATCTCCGCCACGAGATCCGCAACCAGTTGCGAATCTCGCTGGTCGACTCGATTCTCAAGGACGCCTCCTTTTCTCAGCGCGGCACTTCTTGCAGCTTCAAACAACATAAGAACTCTTGAATGTGATGCCCGTCTCATAGTGAGACAAATACAACGCGCCTCACGGTGTTGTATCGAGTTCGCACCGTCCCCCACACGAGCTGGCAGCCCAGTCCAGCTCCCGAGCAAGGAGGCGCATCCATTGAGTAGGCAGAGCCTGACCAAGGCGCATGCAAAAATCACCGAACTGTCGTGGGAACCCACATTTGCCACCCCAGCAACACGTTTCGGTACGGACTACACGTTCGAGAGAGCTCCGAAAAAGGACCCTCTCAAGCAGATCATGCGGTCTTACTTCCCTATGGAAGAAGAAAAGGACAACAGGGTCTACGGCGCCATGGACGGCGCGATCCGCGGCAACATGTTCCGCCAAGTTCAGCAGCGCTGGCTTGAGTGGCAGAAACTCTTCTTGTCGATCATCCCTTTCCCGGAGATTTCCGCGGCACGCGCGATGCCGATGGCTATCGATGCGGTACCCAACCCCGAGATCCACAACGGGCTGGCGGTACAGATGATCGACGAGGTTCGCCACTCCACAATCCAGATGAACCTCAAGAAGCTCTACATGAACAACTACATCGATCCGGCCGGGTTCGATATGACGGAGAAGGCATTCGCGAACAATTACGCGGGCACCATCGGCCGACAGTTCGGCGAGGGCTTCATCACCGGTGACGCAATTACCGCAGCGAACATCTACCTCACGGTTGTCGCGGAAACCGCTTTTACCAACACGCTTTTCGTAGCGATGCCAGACGAAGCAGCAGCCAACGGTGACTACCTGCTCCCCACCGTGTTCCACTCGGTGCAGTCCGACGAATCACGGCACATCTCGAACGGTTACTCCATCCTGTTGATGGCGCTCGCCGACGAGCGCAACCGCCCGCTGCTCGAACGCGATCTGCGGTACGCGTGGTGGAACAACCATTGCGTCGTCGACGCCGCGATCGGCACATTCATCGAATACGGCACCAAGGATCGGCGCAAGGACCGCGAGAGCTACGCGGAGATGTGGCGACGCTGGATTTACGACGACTACTACCGCAGCTACCTCCTCCCACTGGAGAAGTACGGACTGACAATTCCGCACGACCTGGTCGAAGAAGCGTGGAAGCGGATCGTCGACAAACACTACGTCCACGAGGTAGCACGGTTCTTCGCCACCGGCTGGCCAGTCAACTACTGGCGCATCGATGCCATGACCGACACCGACTTCGAATGGTTCGAAGAGAAGTATCCAGGCTGGTACTCCAAGTTCGGCAAGTGGTGGGAAGCGTACAACCGGCTCGCGTACCCCGGGCGGAACAAGCCGATCGCATTCGAAGAAGTCGGCTACCAGTATCCCCACCGGTGCTGGACGTGCATGGTGCCCGCACTGATTCGTGAGGACATGGTGGTGGAGAAAGTAGACGAACAGTGGCGCACCTACTGTTCGGAGACTTGCTACTGGACCGACGCAGTGGCGTTCCGCGGCGAGTACGAAGGCCGGGCGACGCCAAACATGGGCCGCCTCACCGGCTTCCGTGAATGGGAAACGCTCCACCACGGCAAGGACCTCGCGGACATTGTGCAGGACCTCGGCTATGTGCGTGACGACGGCAAAACCCTCGTTGGGCAACCGCACCTGCAGCTCGACGATCCGAAGAAGCTGTGGACCCTCGACGACGTGCGTGGCAACACGTTCCAGAGCCCGAACGTGCTCTTGAACGAAATGTCCGACGCTGAACGCGATGCGCACATCGCCGCCTATCGGGCGGGATCAGTCCCGGCCTGACTCAGGCTCGGTGGGTGGCGCCGCGGTCACTCCGGCGCCACCCACCGCTACCAGAACACTACTTTTCAGAGCTCAGGAGAAGGCCCATGGCCGACAAGCACCGTATCAACTTCGAGCCCGTCGACATCGAGATGGAAGTCGGTGAAGACGAATACATCCTCGATGCCGCATTCCGACAGGGTATCCACCTGATGCACGGCTGCCGCGAAGGGCGGTGCTCGGCCTGCAAGTCATTCGTCCTCGACGGTGATATCGACATGGAGAACTATTCGACGTTCGCTTGTAATGAATCCGAGGTCGACGAAGGCCATGTACTGCTCTGCCGTGCGACAGCGTACAGCGACTGCACAATCGAACTGCTCAACTTCGACGAGGATGAACTTCTCAGCGGCGTCCCCATCCAGGAAGTGCGCACAAAGGTTGCCGCAATCGAGTCCGTGACCAAAGACATTGTCTCGCTACGGTTGCAGCCCGTCGAACCGACAACATATGTGTTCAAACCCGGCCAGTACTCCGACTTGAAGATCCCCGGGACTGAGGACCACCGCTCGTTCTCTATGGCGACGACACAATCGACGCCTGAGCAGGTCGAGTTCCTCATCAAGAAGTACCCTGGCGGCAAATTCGCCGGGCTGCTCGACGACGGGATCACGGTCGGTGACGAAATTGCCCTCACCGGCCCGTACGGATCATTCACCCTTAAGGAAGGCCACGTCCTGCCGATGGTCTTCATTGGCGGCGGCGCAGGTATGGCTCCGCTTCTGTCGTTACTCCGGCACATGAACGAAACAGACAACACAAGGCGGGTGCGCTTCTACTACGGCGCTCGCACCCCGCAGGACCTGTTCTACGTCGATGAGATTCTCGAACTCGGAAAAGGATTGACGGACTTCACTTTTGTGGCCTGCCTTTCGGAGTCGATGGATCCGCCTCCCCTCGGCGAGATCACGGTGGAGGACGGAAACGTCACCGACGTTGTCGGCCGATCCGAAACTGAACTCGCCAGAACCGAGGTGTACCTGTGTGGTCCGCCGCCGATGGTCGATGCCGCCCTGGAACTGCTCGAGGCCAACAACACCCCGCACGACCAGATCTTCTACGACAAGTTCACCAGCCCCGCGTTCGAATAGTCGCCACGGAAATTGACGTAATCCAGAGCCCTCCTCCACCGACAAGAACTGAGAGAAGAGATGACCGCAACTACCGGGAAAAAGCACCGTAGCTTCCCCACGATCGAATTCACTGACTCAGAGGCCGGGGCGCTTGAGTTCCCCAGCTCTCGCAGCCGATCATTCACCTATTACACGCCGGCCAAGAAGCGGTCGACGACGTATGAGGACGTCACCGTCGATGTCCAGCCCGACCCCGACCGTCATCTGACTCAGGGCTGGATCTATGGCTTCGGTGACGGGCCCGGTGGGTACCCGCAGGAGTGGACAGCCGCGAAATCGTCGAATTGGCACGCGTTCCTCGACCCGAACGAGGAGTGGGACCAGACGATCTATCGCAACAACTCCAAGGTCGTGCACCAGGTCGAGTTGTGCCTGTCCAACGCCAAACGCGCCCGCGTCTACGACGGCTGGAACACGCCGTGGCTAACGTTCATCGCCCGCAATCTGGGGGCGTGGATGCACGCCGAGAACGGTTTGGCGCTGCACGTCTTCACGTCCATTCAGCGGTCTTGTCCGACGAACATGATCAATACCGCCGTCGCGGTGAACGCCGCGCACAAGATGCGCTTCGCTCAGGATCTGGCGCTGTTCAATCTGGACCTTTCTGAGGCCACAGCGGATTTCGACGGCGCGCTGCACAAGGAGGTGTGGCAGTCGGCACCCGAATGGCAGCCAACCCGCGAGGTCGTGGAACGTCTTACGGCCGTACCTGACTGGTGTGAGCTGCTGTTCGCGACGAACATTGTGTTCGAGCAGCTGGTCGGGTCCCTCTTCCGTACCGAACTGGTCATGCAGATCGCTGCCCGCAACGGCGACTACATCACGCCCACCCTCGTCGGTACGGGTGAGCATGATTACGACCGCGATGTCACCTACACCAGGAACCTGTTCCGCCTGCTTGTTCGGGATGAGGAGTACGGCGAAAGCAATAAATCCCTTTTCGCCGATTGGCTGAATACGTGGGTGCCGCGCTGCCTCAACGCTGCCCAGGCACTGCAACCGATCTGGTCGCAGCCCGCCGACAAGGCAGTGACATTCGCGTCAAGCCTCGAAGCCGCACACGCGAAGTTCAGTTCTCTTCTCGAGGAAATCGGCCTCGACCTCCCTAAGGAGTTGGACAAGTGAGCATGCAATTCGGTTCAGCCACAGAGTTCTCCAACATGTGTGGTGTCACCCTGATGAATACCCCTATCGGACGCGTTGTGGCTGACGTCATGGGCGCCAAGAAAGACGTACAGCTGACGGAGTATCCCTCCATGATCCGCGTTGACGGCGTAAGGCTGCTGGAGTTCGACTACGAAGAACTCACCGATGCGCTCGGCTCCGAGTTTGATGGCTCGATCTTCGAGGAGATCAGCTCCACCCACTACGGGCGCATGGTGCACCTCGACGACAAGACGATGCTCTTCGCAAGCCCCGAGGACGCCGCGGAGTACATCGGTTTCGACCTCACCGCGCACTGACACAGGGATTCGGTTACGGCTAAACGTCGCTGTGCCCAACTACCCAAGCAACAGGAGTCTGTTATGTACGAGAAGGACGGCGAAAAATACTTCATCGTCGATGGCCACGTCCACATCTGGGACGGCCGCAAGTCGAATCAGCGCAACATCCACGGACAGCAGTTCATTGACTGCTTCTATGACTACCACCAGAACCTGAGTCCTGAAGAGTACGTGTGGGATTTCGACAGCTACGCCTACTACGGCAGCGAGCGATTCATGAAGGACGTCTTCGTAGACGGCCATGTCGATCACGCGATCTTTCAAGCCACGCTGCTTAGCGAGTTCTACCACAACGGGTTCGGCCAGACCGAAGAGGCGTTCGGACTCACTCAGGAGCATCCTGACAAGCTGACTTACAACCACGCGTACGATCCTCGCCACGGCGAGAAGGGACTCGAGCAGCTCCGGCGGGACGCCGAGCGGATGAATCTGAAGGGCGTCAAGCTCTATACCGCGGAGTGGTTCGGCAGCTCACGGGGATACAAACTCGACGAGACGTGGTCGCGGCGCTACCTGGAAGAGTGTATCAAGCTGGGGATCACCAACATTCATGTTCACAAAGGCCCCACAATCCGTCCACTTGACCGTGATTCGTTCGACGTCGCGGATGTCGACAAGGTCGCTACGGACTATCTAGAACTGCGGTTCATCGTCGAACACGTGGGTCTCCCCCGTCTCGAAGATTTCTGCTGGATAGCGACACAGGAATCTAACGTGTACGGCGGCTTGGCTGTCGCGATGCCATTCATTCATTCGCGGCCACGATACTTCGCGCAGATCATGGGCGAACTTCTCTACTGGATCGGCGAGGACAAGATCCTTTTCGGCAGCGACTACGCGCTATGGACGCCGAAATGGCTCATCGAGAAGTTCGTGGACTTCCAGATTCCCGAAGACATGACCGAGTATCCGCCGATCACGGCGGAACAGAAGAAAAAGATACTCGGGCTCAATGCGGCAGCGCTTTACGATCTCGAAATACCAGCCGAGTTCGCGACACGTGAAACAGCCGGGCACGACAGGGTGGAGGTTGCGGCTGGAGCGCGAGAGGCCGCGTCGCTATGACCGCGCCAGCCGTATGCAAAGCAGACGACATCATCGCAGCGCTCAGTACCGTTTCGGACCCGGAGCTCGATGAGCCGATCACCGAGCTGGGCTTCGTCCGGTCCATCACGTTCGACGACCACGGCGTAATCGTTCATCTTCGGCTCCCCACCGCGTTTTGTTCTCCGAACTTCGCCTACCTCATGGCCTCTGACGCGCAGGATGCCCTGCGGATGGTCGACAACATCGGCAGTGTGGACGTACTCCTCGACGACCACCATGACAGCCAAAAGATCAACGCTGGTCTCGCGGCAAACGCAGGCTATCGGGGAACGTTCGGGGAGGAAGCGGAGGAGAGCCTTGCGGAGTTGCGCCGTACTTTTCTCCGCAAAGCTCACACGGCGGCGATGGAACGGTGCGTCGAGGCCCAGGTGAAGCGAACGGGCATGCGGCTAGATGAAATTCATCGACTGACTCTTCGCGATCTGCCCGCAGGAAAGCAGAAAACGGCGCTGCTGAGACGGCGCGTTGATATTGGACTCAGTATCTGTCCGTCGTCGCGGGTCGTTGTCGACGACGCTGGTCGTCCGCTCTCCCCCGAGGCAGTCCCGACCCGACTCCGGTGCGCCAAGTCAGTACGCATCTCAATGGAAGGCAACGCCCATTTCTGTCGCGGGCTACTTGCGACGCGCTACTCCGACGGCGGGAATACCAACACACCCCAAATACTCGACATCAGGACAACCAGGAGGCCGGCATGAAGGCCGTACAAGTTGTGGGTTACCACACGAAACTCCAGCTCAACGACATTCCCGTACCCAAGGTCGAGAGCCCGTTCGACGTAATCGTGAAGATCGGCGGAGCAGGGGTGTGCCGGACGGATCTTCACATTCTTGAAGGCCAATGGGAAGAAAAAACCGGTGTCGCACTTCCCTACACGATCGGTCATGAGAATGCGGGATGGGTGCACGCCATCGGCAGTGCAGTCACGAATGTTTCCGAGGGTGACAAGGTGATCCTGCACCCGTTGATCACCTGCGGGCTGTGCCGCGCCTGCCGATTCGGCGACGACGTGCACTGCCAGAACAGCAGTTTTCCCGGAATCGACACGAACGGCGGATACGCAGAATACATCCGAACTACTGCGCGCAGCGTGGTCCGGATCGATGACGGACTCGCGCCCGCTGATGTTGCCGCGCTCGCGGATGCAGGACTGACGGCCTACCACGCGATCGCGAAGGTTGCCCGGACAACCCGGCCCGGCGACGTGTGCGTCGTCATCGGGGCTGGAGGTCTCGGCCATATCGGGATCCAGGTGCTGAAGGCGATTTCCGGGGCAACGATCGTCGTTCTCGACCGCAACCCCGCGGCCGTCGACCTGGCTTTGAAGATCGGCGCAGACTTCGGGATCGTCGCCGATGGCACACAGGTGGAGCAGGTGCTGGAACTGACGCGCGGTCATGGAGCTGAAGCCGTGGTCGATTTCGTCGGCGAGGGCGGTGCCACCCGCGAGGGCGTGGCGATGCTGCGTCGCGCCGGAAACTACTTCGTCGTCGGATACGGCGAGAACATCGACGTCCCGACGATCGACATCATCTCCACCGAAATCAACTTCATCGGCAATCTCGTGGGTTCTTACAACGACCTGCAAGAACTTATGGTGCTCGCAGCCCAGGGGAAAGTCACCTTGCACACCACGAAGTACAAACTCGACGAGTTTCAGACTGCGCTAGACGATCTCGACGCTGGACTAGTCCGGGGCCGCGCGATTCTCGTTCCATAACACCCGCCACACATCACTTAACTATGAGAGGAAATGCCATGGCAAAGGAGCTGCGGTACAACAAGGACGCACGTCTGCGTCTCGAGTACGGCGTCAATGCCCTCGCCGACGCGGTCAAGGTGACCCTCGGCCCCAAAGGCCGCAACGCGGTCCTCGAAAAACTAACGGGCCCACCGACCATCACGAACGACGGTGTGACCATCGCGCGGGAAATCCAGTTGCGTGACCCGTTCGCGAACATGGGTGCCCAGCTGGTCAAAGAGGTTGCGATGAAAACCAACGGTGTTGTCGGTGACGGCACTACTACCGCAACTGTCCTCGCGCAGGCGATGGTGCGTGAAGGTCTCGCCGCGGTCGAATCCGGCGCGAACCCCATGCGCGTGCGGCGCGGCATCGAGCGGGCCGTTTCTGTCATCGTCGAATCACTTCGTGCGCAGGCCGTGGACATCGTTGGCAAGGAGGATCTGCAGCGTATCGCCGCCCTTGCCGCCAGCGATGACGAGGCGATCGGCGAGGCCATAGCGACGGCTGTCAACTATGTGGGGAGATCGGGTGTCGTCACAACCGAAGAGAGCGATGTGCTCGGGATTTCTGTCGATGTTGTGGATGGCATCGAATTCGATCATGGTTACATTTCTGGATACATGGTGACTGACCAAGAACGCATGGAAGCAGTCCATGACAACCCCGTGATCCTGCTCACCAACAAGAAGGTGACCAAGGTTCAGGAGATTATGCCAGCGATCGAGGTCGCGAAGCGCGCCGAACGCCCACTTGTTGTCCTCGCGGAGGATGTCGATGGCCCCGCCCTGCAGTTGCTGGTCGGTGGCAACATGCACAACACCATGCAGTCCGTTGTCGTGCGGGCTCCTGGCTTCGGGCACCGCCGTGTCGCTGACCTCCAAGATCTTGCGGTTGCGCTCGGCGGACACGTCGTCGCAAAGGACACCGGTGTTGAACTCTCCGAGGTGACCATCGAACATCTCGGTTCGTGCGACAGGATAACCGTCACGGAGAACTCGACGACGATCGTTGGCGGTCACGGTGACCCGAGGCTGCTCGACGCTCGGATCGGACAACTCGAAGCCCAGTTGGAGAGAGCGAAGATCGAGGCGGATCAGGACAGTTTGCAGGCCCGCATCGCTCGGTTGAGCGGGAGTGTCGCCCTCATTCGCGTTGGCGGCGCGACCAGTGTTGAGTTGAAGGAGCGCATGCTTCGCGTCGAAGATGCCCTCGCTGCTACCCGAGCTGCCCAGGAGGCTGGGATCGTGTCTGGTGGTGGCACCGCTCTGGCCCAATCACACCGCGCAACTTCCGGACTCGAGTTGACTGGCGACGAAGCGATTGGCAGCGAAATCGTGCGCCGGTCGCTGACCGAACCCATCCGGTGGATCGCGAACAACGCGGGTTACGACGGTGATGAAGTCGCAAGTGTCGTCCCGGATTTGCCACTCGGGCACGGCTTCAATGCGCTGACTGGTGAGTATGGCGATATGTTCGATGAGGGAGTCATAGACCCGTTGAAGGTAACGCGCGCTGCGCTGGAAAGCGCGGCATCGATCGCAGCGCTGCTTATCACCACCGAAACCGCGATCGTCGAAGAGATCATCGGCAACCCCGGTGCGATTATGGCTCCGGGTTTCGGTGATCTCGCTGAGGGCATGGTCCGTCCGTCGAATATCTACTAACACGCAGAATCGAGATACGTGATGATCTTCATCGTGGTGCGGTTCAAAGTCAGGCCTGAATTCCAGGACAGCTGGCTGGATATCACAAAAGAGTTCACTGCAGCCACGCGCTCTGAACCAGGGAATCTGTGGTACGAGTGGTCGCGCAGTGTGGACGACCCAGCGGAATTCGTGCTCGTCGAGGCGTTCCTCGACGGGCAGGCTGGTGCGGAGCACGTCAATGCCGACCACTTCCGTCGGGGCCTCGATGCGATGCGGCCAGCGCTGAGCGAAACTCCCCGGATCATCCACACTGAAGTTCCCGGCACCGAGTGGTCCCGGATGGGCGAACTCGAGGTCGTATGAGCCAGGCCGCTGCGGGCACGGTCCGGGAACTAACAGCATCGCTCGGTGGTGTCGTGGTAACGGATCCCGTTCTGTCAGTGGGTTACCGGCGCGATCACTCGCACCTCACAACCTTCGGCACACCCGCAGCGGTGGTTCGCGCCCGCGACGTGAGTGATGTCGTCGCCACCCTGCAGGCTGCTCATAGATACAGCGTTCCGGTGGTCACTCGTGGGGCTGGCACCGGGCTCGCGGGCGGAGCTAACGCGGTCGACGGGTGCATCATCCTAAGTCTCGAACGGATGAACCGGATCCTGGAGATTGACGAGTACGGGCGCACAGCTTCGGTCGAGGCCGGCGTCATCAACGGTGACCTCGCTTCGGCGGCGACGGCGTGTGGACTCTGGTATGTCCCTGATCCGGGCAGCCGTGACATCTCAACAATCGGCGGCAACCTCGCCACGAACGCAGGGGGTGCGTGCTGCGCGAAATATGGCGTCACCGCTGATCATGTCGCGCGCATCAAAGCAGTGCTCCCGGACGGCCAAATGATCCACACGGGTGCCAGCACACGGAAGAACTCTGCCGGCCTCAATCTCACTCAACTGCTCGTCGGTTCGGAAGGAACGCTTGCGGTAATTGTCGAGGCCACTTTGCGGCTTCGGCGCAAGCCGGAGGGGGTGACCACCCTCGTCGCGAGCTTCCGGGACTCGGCTGACGCGGTCTGCGCCGTGATGAGGATGCAGTCGGTCGCTGACCCGTGTCTTGCCGAACTCATGGATCGAACAACCATCGCCGCCGTCAACCGGATGACGAAGATGGGGCTCGATGAGTCCGCTGGCGCTCTACTGCTGGTCCAGTGCGACGGGGCTGGCGCAACCGAGGAGGTGAAATGCTGCGCTCAGGCGTGCAGCGACTCACATGCCACAGAACTGTATGTAACCAGCGATGCGGAGGAAGGCGAAGCCCTGATGCGAGCGCGGCGGGTGGCTCTGACTGCGCTCGAGCAACTTGGCAGCACACTATTGGATGATCTCGTGGTGCCTGTACCGCAGCTCACACACATGCTCGAAGCAATTGCGCACGTCGCCAATCGGCATAACCTTCTGATCGGCACGTTCGGTCACGCCGCCGATGGAAACCTGCATCCGACAATTGTGTTCGATCCTCGGGATGAGGAGATGGTGCTGCGTGCTCACAACGCGTTCGATGAGATGGTTGCCCACTGTCTGCAACTCGGCGGCTCGATCACGGGTGAGCACGGGGTTGGTCTCCTCAAACGGCGCTACCTCACCCAAATGGTGGGCGCAGCGGAACACCAGCTGATGACTGGGATCAAGTCAGTCTTCGATCCTCGGGGAATCCTCAACCCAGGCCGTTCACTCTGAGTCTCATTTTGAGACGCAGCCTGAACCCCGGAGGACTACGCTGTCTACAGATCGCCGAACTTCGCAGGAGAGGCATATGCGGCGAGACGGACACGGCAGGCGCAGAAGATGACAACGAAGGACGTGCAGGTAGCGCGGGAGCGTTTTCTCGCGGATGACGAGCTCGACCGCACCGTACGGGCGGCGATCTCGACGTCATGGCGGCGCTCGAAGGCCCTCAGCGTCCCCGCCGATCGTCTCGACTTGGTATTCGTCCGTGAACCGAAGCTTGACAGCCCGCTCATGAGGGCTGCGGGGCCCGTCCTGCAGCAACTCGCCGATGGCCTGGCGGAGGAACCGGTGAGCGTTATTCTCACCTCAGCCGACGGCGTTGTACTCAACCGGATCACCGCCAGCCGACGTCTCGATAGTGCCCTCGACAACGTACATCTCGCGCCCGGGTACAGCTACGCCGAAGAGTACATCGGCACCAACGGCATCGGCACCGCCATTGAGACCCGGCAACCGACTCTGGTAGTGGGCGCCGAACATTATGCTGACTGCCTCGGCCACCTCGCGTGCGCGGGTGTTCCGATAATCCACCCGATTTCAGGTGCCCTCGCCGGCGTCCTCGATCTGACCGGGTGGGTCGATGACGGCGGACCACTACTCGCCACGCTTGCACGATCGGCGACGAATCAGATCGAGGGCCGACTACTTGCACAGGCAAGTGCTGCGGAGACGGAGCTGCTCAACACCTATCTGAGTGCATGCCGCCGCGCACCACAGATAGGCACGCTCGCTGTCGGTGATGAGGTCGTTCTGATGAATCGTCGCCTGCGCGTCGCCCTTGATGCCGAGGATCAGGCTGCGCTGCTCGAACACGCCCTCGACGCTACGCACGTGCCGACAGGCACCAACGTTATCTGCGCGCTCCCCAGCGGGCAGACCGGGCGTCTCACGCGGATCGACAATTTCGCGCCGGAGCTGCGGCTCGATATGGCGTTGTTTCACGTCCACCTCAACGACTTTTCTGTGACGCACCTGATGCCTGCTCTGGAGTCGGCGCCTCTCTTGCCGGGGCTTGCAGGGACGAGTGCCTCGTGGAGGCGCAGCTGCGGGGAGATTTCCCACTGCGTGCGCGACCGACAATGGGTCGTGGTTGCGGGAGAGCCCGGTACCGGCCGGTGTGAAGCGCTCAGGGTCTCTGTCGCTCAGCATCGGGCAGGTTCGCACCCGCGAGTTCTCGCCCCGGAGGACTTCGCGGACGTCTCGCAGCTCAGCCACGAACTCGAGCAGGTGCTGGCCCGCGAGAACTTCACTCTTATCCTGCGCGATATCGACACGCTCAGTGACGCCCAACTGGCCGTGGTCGCTGCCCTATTGCAGGGACACGAAGACAATGGGTGGGTCGGTGCGACCCTTGGCTGTGCCAGGCAAGAAGCCGCGGTGGGAGCACTGATCTTGCCATTCTTCAGCCGCACAATCAGCGTGCCAGCGCTTCGGCACCGTATCGAGGATCTTGCTGATCTCGTCCCCCATTTCCTTCGTCAACTCAGCCGCGGCTCGGACTTGACGCTTTCTCCAGCCGCCATGCAGCAGTTGCGAAAATACTCATGGCCCGGCAATGTGCGAGAGTTGCGGCAAGTGCTGCGCGACGTAGTTCAGCGACAGCGTTCCGGAATCGCCGACGTCCATCAACTGCCGCCGACGTGCCGCGTTGTCAGCCGTCACGCGCTCACCCAGATCGAAGCACTCGAACGCGACGCGATCGTCCGTAGCCTCGAAGAGAACCATGGGAACAAGAAAGCCGCAGCTGCAGCTCTGGGCTTCTCGCGTGCCACGATCTATCGAAAGATCAAAGAATTCGGCATTACGGCCTGACACGCGTTGTGTCGGAATATGAGACGTTCTCGGTGTTTGATCCGCGTGACGATTGACCTGCACGCATCAGACATTACGCACCCCAAACACGGATTCTGCACCCGTCCGTCCAGAGGTGTGTCCAGCAGGAGGACCAATCGCCATGACTACCGTCGAACGCCCAGCAGTCAACACCACCCGCGTCTGGCTCGCCGCGCCGCTATGTACTGCACCGGAGCCTAGTGACTGCCCAGTCGTGCGGGACGACCTGATGCGTACGTGGGTTCCTGCCGTGGGGGCCGTCTATTGCAGTGCCGATGGACGCCATCGCGCCACGTGGCAGCAGCTCCGCGTTCAGCATGATCTCGTGGAAGTCCGTACATGGTAAGCCGCGTCCAGCGAACGGGATCCCGATAAACTGGGAGTTCGGGATACACCAACCGTCGACCGGAAGGATGCGCATTGGCTGGCAATTCGGCACAGACTCGGTCTGAAAACTCGTTTTTCCAGTGTGCTGAAGGCAAATTGTCCGCGATGAACGCGTCGACCGCGTGTTTGCTGATTGACCGGGACTTTCGTGTCCGGGGCCTTAACGGAGCTTACGCGGAGGCGACTCGGCGTCCCCGCGGCGAACTGCTTAATCAGGCTCTTTTCGACCTTTTTCCGGATAACCCGAACAGCACTGAGGAGCAAGTCGACCGAGTCGCACGATCGTTCGAACGCGTACTGCGCTGCCGTCAGCCAGAAACCCTCTGGGTGCAGCGTTACGACATCCCCGATCCCGCCAAGCACGGCGCTTTCATCCCGAAAGTCTGGACACTGAACCATCAGCCAATATTCGACAGCGGCGGCTCCGTGATCGGCGTGGTTCAGCACAGCGAAGACATCACAGCCCTCGATGCGGCTTTGGCGTCGCTCGCTGACACGCTGGCCGCTGCGGACGCTGACGAGGACCACTGGTGGCACGTTCTGCGTCGGATCGGCTCGGCAGGTCGTGCTCTGCCCCGTTACCGCGAAACGTATCGGGCCCTCGCCCAGGAGAACCATCAGCTGCGCGAAGCTCAAGCGGCTCGCGCTGTGATCGAACAGGCCAAAGGCGTTTTGATGGGGCAGCGCCGTTGCTCACCAGATGAGGCTTTTGAGATCCTCCGGGAAATATCTCAGGCGACCAACGAGAAGCTTCGGGACGTGGCTGCGGCGCTCGTCGCGGACACGACCGGTCACACGTCTACGTGATCTAATCTCGCCTGCGTTGTTGTCTGATCCCCGCGCTCCGCCAGGGCAAGACCGGCATCCCAGCCCGGTGCTCGACCGCCACCGGGTGGCGTGACGGCCGCCATGTCGTGACCACTGCACGCAAGTAGCCATGAGACAAGTGAATTCGAGTTCCACATGTCGCCTACGCGCAACTCATCCCGGCCCCACGTCAGCGGCGGGGCCGAACGAACGAGCGTCATTACCCGCCTCACACGGCCCTCGTCGCTACTCACGCGCTGCGGGCTGTCAACCGCCTCGGCGATGTCCGGAATGAAACCACCCTGCCAGCAGCGAACCTCGTAACGGAACAGTCGGAACCGTCCCAGCCAGCGCGCACCCACAGGACCGACGCGAACAACTCCCCGCTGCGTGGCCTTTAAGTTCCACACTGGGGCCATCTCGATCGTGTAGCTGTGGCTCCGGTCACCCACGATGAGCGCGGAGTGATAAAGGGCCGCAGCGGGCCTGCCGCTGCATCGCGAGGAGATCGCCTCGTAGAGTCGTCCATTCCAGCGCACGACTCGTCCCCCCGCTCCAAGCGGAATCCAGTAAAGGTCGATGCTCGATTCTCGCGCCGGTGCGCCCATCTCTCCTCCTTCCGCGGCTTCACCTCCAGTGTCGCCGGACCAGGATCCGAGCATCAGAGCCTGCAGGCACCCGCAGCGGGGCCTTAGGTCCTCACCGGAAGGGCCTGGAGATACTTGCTGCCCGCGCCGACTAAGGCGACGCTTGAAAGAATGAGGCACCTCAGCCGCGGCAGAATTCACGCAACCCGCAGCGTCACGCGAGCAATCATCGAGACGTTCAGTGGCGTAGCCCTGATAAAGATCCATGTGCTGCTTGGCCGGCCCCTAAGGAAGTGGCGGACCACATGGGGCACAACGGCGGCTGAACGGCAGCGCGGTTATCCGGGAGACCAACTGCTGCCCAATCCGAGTTGGCGTTATACACACGCTGTGACGATCGATGCGACACCAGCTCAGGTATGGCCGTGGATCGTGCAAATTGGGCAAGGCCGGGGAGGGTTTTATAGCTACGAAGCACTCGAGAATCTGGTCGGCTGCCGCATCTCCAACGCACACGAGATACTGCCCCAATTCCAGCACCTCGCGGTGGGCGACACGATCCGGCTGCACCCTAAATCGCCTCCGATTCCGGTCGCGCTGATCGATGTGGAACGCCATCTGGTGCTCTTCGCGTCGGATGCTGAATCGGGCGACGCGACGGTGTGGGGGTTCCACCTCGTGCCAGTGGACGGTCACCGCACGAGACTCATTGAACGTGGCGGCAGCACTCACGGCGACACCTTCCGGAGTCGACTCGCTTTCGGTCGCATGCTGCTAGAGCCAATCAGTTTCGTGATGAGCCGGAAAATGCTTCTCACGATCAGAAGGCTCGCTAACGCGAAAGTCGCCCCCACCCGTGCCAACGGTCGATCTCGATCCATGCACTAATCCGGGCGCGATCACGCACGCGGTACGGGTTCCCGGTGTAGTGCCGCGCGATGCGATCAATATCAACGAGGCCTTCGTCGTCAATGAATTCGGTGACGCGCCCCTGGATGCTCACATGGGTTATCCAGTCGGCAGGGTCCATCGCGCTGAGGCTGATTCGCGGATCGTTGCGAAGGTACTCAATACGTTTGCGTCCAGCATCCATGTTGACGAGCACCCGCCCATCTTCGAACAGATACCAGGTGGGTACTGAAACGGGGTGGCCATCGGGACGCACAGTGCTTATCGTCGCGTAGTTCGGGGCGGCGAACATTGTGGCAACGTCATCTGGCAGAGGTGGTTTCGGCATTTCGGGTCACTTTTCTCTCAGTTCGCTGATTTCGGAAACGATTTCCAGAGACCGCAACCACGCGGCACGGTCGGTGGCTGCTGACAACAAGATCAACTCATCGGCATCAGCGTGCCCCGTGAACTCATCGAGATACCGCTTTACCTCTGACGCCGTCCCCACCGCGGAATATCGGCCCATCTGCCGAACTTGCTGGCCCGCAGGAGAATCGAGGAGCAGGTCTGCTTCCTCTTGAGTGAACGTTCTCCCCCGCCCCACCAGTCGAGTTGCCCGGAACCGTTGCGCGTCCTCGAACAGGCGTATGGCTTCGCTCTTGCTGTCTGCGGCGATCACATTGACCCCCGCGATGACGTAGGGGTGTTCGAGTTGCGGGGACGGCTGAAACTCACGCCGATATGCCGAGACCGCGGCTTCCAGAGCATCCGGGGCGAAGTGCGACGCGAATGCGTAGGGCAGGCCGAGCGCTGCTGCGAGTCGGGCCCCGAAAAGCGACGAGCCAAGAATGTAGAGGGGGACGTGCGTTCCTTTCCCAGGGGTCGCTTCCACATCCGGGATCACGGATTGGTCGGATAGGTAACCTTGGAGCTCGAGGACGTCGTGCGGGAAGCTGTCGGCAGACGCGGGAGTTCTCCGCAGGGCACGCAGCGTCTTCTGGTCGGTGCCTGGCGCACGCCCGAGCCCAAGATCGATACGCCCGGGGTGCAGCGTTGCGAGGGTCCCGAACTGTTCAGCGATCACCAAGGGTGAATGGTTCGGGAGCATGATCCCGCCTGCACCGAGGCGGATCGTCGAAGTGTGCGCCGCGATATGCCCGATCAGCACGCTCGTTGCGGACGATGCGATCGACTTCATGTTGTGGTGTTCGGCGTACCAGATCCGTCGGTAGCCCCACTTCTCGGCGTATTGCGCCATGTTCGCGCTGGCGGCGAAACTGTCACGAACAGTTTCATCGTCAGCGATCGAGGCGAGGTCAAGTATTGAGAGCGGCACCGTAATTCCAACAGCAGTCAGCTCTGTAGTATTTCCCGGTGCCGGGCCGAGCGTGAGGAGTAACGCGCATGGAGATGGTTCCGCTGCTCCTCGTCGCAGCTGCCGCGGGCTGGGTTGACGCGGTTGTCGGTGGAGGCGGATTGCTCCTGCTCCCCGCATTGTTGCTCGTCTTTCCTGGTGCCGCGCCCGCCACCGCGCTCGGTACCAACAAGCTCGCAGCGGTCTCTGGGACGGCGTTTGCTGGCTGGACGTACTTTCGCCGAGTTCCGGTCAACGCGAATCTCCTGCTGCCAACCTTTCTGCTCGCATTCGCATTTGCCGCTTTGGGTGCGTATGTCGCGTCAAGTCTCCCGGCTGAAGTTTTCAAACCGATCATCCTGCTGCTGCTTGTGGCTGTGGGCGTGTTCGTGGCTGTGCGGCCACGTTTCGGCGCGTCCCCTGATGCGCCCGCCACCCCCACACGGCAGAAAGCTCTCATTGCTGTGGTGCTGTGCGGCGTTGTCATCGGTTTTTACGACGGAATACTCGGGCCCGGCACCGGAACTTTCCTCATCATCGCGCTCACGATGTTTCTGTCACAAGGCTTCCTGCAGAGCGCCGCGATGGCGAAAGTCATCAACACCGGCACCAACCTCGGTGCTCTCACCGTTTTCGCCTCCCAGGGCCACGTGATGTGGCTCGTTGGGATTGGGCTCGCCGCAGCGAACATCATTGGCGCCCGGACCGGCGCCCACATGGCGATTAACAGGGGTTCGGGCTTTATCAGACTTGTGCTGCTCGCGGTAGTTATCGCGATGGTTCTGCGCTTGACGTTCGACCTCGTCGCACCGTAGCGGCCGCTAAGCTGGAACTTCGCCGCCAGTGTCCGCGTAGTTGAGGTGCAGTATGGCCGTCGCAACCGCCAAAGAGGTTTCCCGCGAAGAACTGCTCGATTTTGTGCGTACCCGCCACCGCAGTGTCCTCATTACTCGTAAGCACTCTGGTGGACTGCAAGTTTCACCTGTCACCTCTGGGATAGACGGCGAGGGCCGTGTCGTTATCTCGACCTACCCCGAACGCGCGAAGACCGCCAACATTAAGCGCGAACCGCTTGTGACCCTCTGTGTACTGTCAGACGAATTCAACGGCGCCTACGTCCAGATAGATGGCTCGGCCGAAGTCCTCGACATGCCAGAGGCTGTCGAGCCCCTTGTGGAGTACTACAGGTGCATCGCCGGTGAACACCCCGACTGGGACGAATACCGTGACGCCATGCGGAAGCAGCGCAAGAGCCTGATTCGCATCACGATCACGTCATGGGGACCGATCGCCACTGGTGGTTTCCCGCCCGGGCGGGCCGGGTGACGGACGTTTCACAACTCCGGAGGCGTGACCAGCAGAGTCAGCGTGACACGGACTCGCGCGCAAAATAATTGCGTACAGCTTCTCTGCCCACCTCGACACTGCGCCGGAGCACAGATTCGCGGCGTTCGACCGTGCTCACCAGCGGGGCGCCCTCAGGCGGCCGGACCTGGACAGCCGCTGGCGAACCACAGGACATGTGCCTTTCGAGTTCAATGGCGCGGAGTTTTCGTCCTCGCCACGATTCGATCGACTGCGGTGAGCGCGCCGCGAGATAGCCTGTCACGACGAGATGTTCGACCGCCTGAGAGAACCGGCTGCCGCGCACCACTGCATGAGCTGCACTGCGGGTGCGAAGGACCAGAACATGCGTCGCGCCCCAGCGCCGCGCTGACGCTACCGGGACAGGCTCCGCGAGTCCCCCGTCGAAGAACTCCCGATCACCGACTACTACCGGTGGTCCGCCCACTAGCGGCAGGGCGCAGGTCGCGCGCAGAGCAGTACGAATCAGCTCGGGGCCCGTCAGCATCGCGTTGAGGTCGGCGGCTCGCCCATCATCGAGCGCTGTAGCAATGGGGTGAAAGCTCGTGGGGTTGTGGATGATCGCGTGGAAGTCCATCGGGGCGATGCTCCGGTAAACGGTGTCGACGAGGTGGGCTGTGTCGAACGCCCGCCCGCGCGTCAGGAGCCGAGACGGGTCCACTACACGTTTGACGACGCGCGGGTCCCACCAGGTCCACATGGCCTCACTTGCTCGCCCTGTGAGAAACCATGCGGCGTTCAGCGCTCCTGCCGAGGTGCCGAAAACTGCGTCGAAGCTGCTGCTGAATCCCAGCTCTTCAAGAGCCGCAACCATCCCGCCGGAGTACGCACCGCGAGCCCCGCCGCCTTCGATAACCAGCGCAACCCGGTGCGGGTCGTCGCGCGTTGCCGCCGTCGTCCCGGCCGTCCGCCGCGCATCCAGCACGCTGGCAACGGAGAGCGCCTCGGGGGAATCGAACACCATGACCGGCAATCTACCCATATGTTGGGGTGCACGCCGCTTCGGGGCTTTGGTCCCTTGAGGTCCGGCCCAAGTTCTCTACCCGTGGCGGCCCCGAATGCGTGAGATGGGATGCATGGAGCGTAGGGACCGCGTGGACCGAACAACGTCTGTGGCCGCTTCGGCGAACGCGCGTGGACATTTCACCCGCACGTGGACCCTGGCGTTCGTTGGTGGTGAACTCGCCGGTTTCGTCCCGCCTGCGATCGTGGGCGTGACTTTGGGAACTCTTGGAGCGCACGACGTCGTTTTCGTCGTTGCGCTGACGATCGCGGGTATCGCAGAAGGAGCGGCGCTCGGTGCGGCGCAAGCGTGGGTGCTACGTCGCTTCGCGCCGTCGATTGACCGGAGGCGGTGGGTGGCGGTCACCGCCACCGCCGCTGGATTCGCCTGGTTCATTGGAATGAGCACGAGCCAGATCGGCGGCGCCTCGCCACTCGCGCCCTTGTTGCTGGTGTTGGTCTTCGCTCCCCTCTGGCTCGCTGCGCTCCTCGCTATGGGTTTCGCACAGTGGACGGTGCTACGGCACGTTGTTCCTGGATCGTCGAGGTGGATATGGGTGACGGCTGGTGCCTGGCTCATCGGGGTCAGCATTCCAGTTATCGCGCTCTCGACCGTTCCGGACGGCTGGCCGTTGTGGAGCCACGGGATCGTTGGTCTGGTCGCAGCCGTGGCCATGGGTCTCACGGTGGGTGCGCTCACCGGCCGGACACTCGCCTCTCTTCTTGAGAGACAAAACCAGCAGCCTGTGCTTGCTGGTTGAGCCGGGCCGGTTCGGGGTACGCGAGGCATGAACAGTCAACAGGAGGAGTCCTAATGCCACTGCGTACCCCAACAGCGCAAAGCCCTCTAGCCGCCATCGTGACCGGCTCCGATTCGGGCATAGGACGCGCGATCGCGTCCGAACTCGCGGCACAAGGTATCAACGTGGGAATCACCTACAACAGCGACGTTGAGGGCGCAGAAGAAACAGCCGCGGAAGCCCGTGCGCACGGTGTACGGACCGCGGTCGCAAAGTTAGACCTTACGGGCCTTCCCCAGTCCGCGCATGTCATCGACGACCTTGCGGATGCCCTAGGCGCAGTCGACATCCTCGTCAACTGCGCAGGCACCGGATCCTCCCAGCCCGCGTTGGACATGTCGTTCGCGCAATGGCGTGAAGTGTTGTCAGTAAACCTTGATGGCGCTTTTCTCTGTAGCCAGGCAGCCGCGCGGCGGATGGCGGCCCGCGGTGAAGGCGGTCGGATAATCAACATCACGAGCGTGCATGAGCACGCACCGCGCGTGGGCGCCGCCCCGTATTGCGCCTCGAAAGCCGGTCTGGGGGCGCTCACGAAGGTTCTGGCTCTCGAGCTTTCTGAATACGGGATCACCGTCAACTCAGTGGCACCTGGCGAGATTTCTACGCCAATGACCGGCCAGGATGACGTTGACCCGAGATCGCAAGATCGGCCGGGTTACCCGCTGAAGCGGCCCGGGCATGCGAATGAGGTTGCTGCGGTCGTTAGCTTTCTCGCTTCGCCAGCGGCGGAGTACGTGACCGGATCGTCTTACGTGGTAGACGGAGGCATGCTTCTGATGGGTCCGCAGGCGAGCGGCGCGCTCGAGAGCGCGGCGTGGCGCGAAGGGTGATTTCTCTGGTCTCGATACTCGTTCAACCGTCACGGCGCAGCAAATGGCGCAGCACATCTTCGGCGGTCAGCACTCCAGCAATCGCGGAGCCGTCCATCACGACCACGATGTCCTGTCCCGCCTGTAAGGGTGTGCGCGTCACGACACTGCCGAGATCTGCGTCGATCCCGACGACGGATCCAGGAGCGAGCGGCCGGGCAACCTGGCCGACCGTCGTGTTTAACCGGTCTTTCTCGGAAATGTTCCACAATTCGGCACCGCTAACCACGCCGACAGGCTCCCCGTCGTACCTCACCACGGGGAAAACGCTTCCGCGAGACGTATGTGGGGTCCGTGCCAGGAAAGCATCGACGTACCACCATTCCGGTGCGACATCGAACACCTGTGACATCACGTCACCGGTGCGGATACCGGTGAACTGGGCGCGTGCGGTCTCGGTAGCACGCTCAGCCGAAGCCGCCATCAGCATGAACCACCCGATCAGGACAAGCCACAGTCCGCCCGGAGAGCCGAGAATCGTCTGTATGAGGCCCAGTGCGATGAAGGAAAACCCCAGGATTCGACCGATGCCTGCGGCCTTGAGCGAGGCCTGCGCACGGTCACCTGTGCGCCGCCACAGGAATGCGCGCAGCACACGCCCCCCATCCAGTGGCGCCCCAGGCAGCATGTTAAAGACAGCGACGATAGCGTTGACAAGACCAAGCCAGATCATGGCCGCTAGCATCAGCGGGTCCAGCCAACTGCGAGTCAGATAGGCGGCACCGAAGGCCATGATCGCTATGCCCATACTCGCGACCGGTCCGACAATGGCGATTCTGAACTCAGCGCGGGCATCCCGGGGATTCTCTTCGAGTTCGGCCACGCCGCCGAGCAGCCAGAGCGTGATGCGTTTTACCCTGACGTCATGCTTCTGCGCGACAACCGCGTGCGCAAGCTCATGCGCTAGCAGCGAGGCCAGGAAGACAACGGCACCGACGATCGCGATTGGTACATAAGCCGCGCCACTTCGCCCTGGGACCGCGGCCGGTAAAATCGATGTCGCCAGGATGATGGTGATAAGGCCGAAGATCGCCAGCACCGACCAGTGCGCGCCGATTGGGATCCCCCGCACCGTGCCCATTGAGACTCGTCCACGATCCATACTCGCCTCCCACGACTTGGCAGCGCCGTCACTACCCATTGTCCGCGTCGCTGAGCCGCCGAATCTGCTCAACGGACCACGGGCTCAACAGGCTGGGCGCCTCGAGCGCGAGGGAGACTACTGTGGCCCAGGGTAGCCAGGCCCAGTCACACACTTCTTCCGGATTGGGTTCGGGATCCGTTTCCAGGGCCCCAGTCAGAATTGGGCAAAACTCATGCTCGACCATGCCGCTCGTGTCGACAGCGCGGTAGCTGAACTCCGGAACAGCGATTTTCACGCCACCGATGTGGACACCGAGTTCAAAGTGCACGCGGCGGACTGCTGCATCCACGAGTGATTCACCGGGCGCCGGGTGCCCACAACATGTGTTCGTCCACACACCAGGCCACGTCTGCTTGCTGAGTGCACGCCGAGTCATCAACACTCTCGTCCCCGTGCTGTCAAAGAGGTAGCAGGAGAATGCGTAGTGATATGGCGTCTCCGTACTGTGTACTTCCCGCTTGAGCATGGTGCCGGCTGGCTGGTTGTTCCCGTCGAGCAGCACGACCAGCTCGTCGGATTCTGGCTGCACGAGGAGTCTCCATTCCCACTGCGCGGGCGGCTGCCAGGGTGGTCACGTAACTCGGCCGCCGCGACGAGTCAACGCAGGAACCAGCATACTTTCCAGCTACCTCCTGGCGTCGGACTCCCCGAGCACGAAAAGGCGAAATGCCTGCACTGGTCTACTCATTACGGTTCCTGCTTTCCAGATGATGCCGACGTCGCGAGTCGCACCTGGGCCTGCCAATGGGATCTGAACCAGGCCTTCCGGCAGCAACGGGTTCTGCTCGATAGGCATGATCGCCACGCCGAGGCCAGCCGCGACCATCCCAGAGATCGTGAAGAGTTCGGAGGTCTCGAACGTGATACGCGGCTGGAAGTTCGCGGCTGCGCAGAGTTCGTCGAGGATGCGGCGCATACCGTAGCCCTGGCGCATCGTGATAAACGGTTCAGACGCAGCCTCGGCGAGGTCGACGTTCTGTCTGGTCGCCATGCGGTGGCCTTCCGGGACTGCGAGTGAAAGCTGCTGATTGGTGAGAAGGCTCCACGCCACGCCGCCGGAAACGGGACGTGGAGAAACGATGCCCACATCAATTCGCCCGCTCTCCACCATGTCAGTGATGACGGTGGCCGCGTCTTGGGATAACTCGAACCGGACTCGCGGTTCATGTGAACGGAACTCACGTATGAGGCGCGGGACAAGGCGCACACCGAATGAGTGCAGAAAGCCTATGCGGACTGTGCCCTGCGAGGGATTGGCCAGATCTGCAATACGCCGCCGTGCGGCGTCGAGTTCCGCCTTAGCGCGGCGCGCGTGTTCGAGGTAGATCTCGCCATTGACATTCAGACTGATGCGCTTGCCGTGACGGTCGAAAAGCGGAGCGCCGACCGACTGTTCTAAACGCTGGAGCCTCCGTGAGAGCGTCGGCTGGGCAATGCCGAGTTCTTCCGCCGCAGCGGTGACCTGCCCATACTCGGCAACCGAGATGAAAAGGTGAAGCTCGTCACTCTCCATGGCGATAAACCTCCGCATACCAGCCTATATACGTTCTTCACATAGATTATCGCCTCTATATGCATTTCCATTGCTAACTGGTTCGGCGGACGATCAAAGCCATGACCGCAGTGATCGATCGCTCGAGCTCAGTTGAGCCCTACCCTGTGCGTTCACGCGGCTACCGCCGTATCACTGCAGCGCTCTTCATCGCGGGAGTAACCACGTTCGGCTCGATGTACTCCACCCAAGCCGTACTTCCCGAGTTCACCCGGTACTTCGGCGTGAGCCCAGCGACGTCCGCACTCGCCATGTCGCTGACAACCGGCATGCTCGCACTGACGATCATTCCGGCAAGCGCCCTCTCGGCGAGGTTCGGCCGAACCCGGGTCATGACCATCTCCGCTGTCAGCGCCGCGGTGATAGGAATCCTCATCCCCCTGTCCCCCACTATCGAAGTCGTACTCACCCTTCGCGCCTTCCAGGGTGTCGCGCTCGCTGGTGTGCCTGCCGTCGCCATGGCGTACCTGGCCGAAGAAGTGGATCGAGCCTCTCTCGGTCAGGCAATGGGCCGCTACATCGCCGGCACGACGGTCGGCGCGCTGATCGGACGTCTCCTGGCATCCTCGATGCTCGATGTCACGTCGTGGCGCTGGGCGCTGGAAGTTGCGGCACTCGTCGCCGCGTTCAGCGCCATCGTGATGATCCGGATGCTGCCACCGTCCCGGATGTTCCTGCCGCAGCGAACGACGCCCGCAACTGTGGCGCGCGGTGTGGCCAGTCACCTGAAGAACCCGGCGATGCTGTCGCTTTTCGTGCTCAGCTTCCTGCTGATGGGCGGTTTCGTCTCCGTATATAACTTCCTGGGGTACCGGCTGCTCGCCGATCCATTCCGGCTCACCGCCACCCTCGCAGGGCTCGTTTTCCTGTTCTACCTCTCGGGAACAGTGTCGTCCCCTAAAGCGGGGAAGCTCAGCGATCGCTTCGGGCAGCGCCGAATTCTGCTCGGGGCTGTCGCGATCATGGCGTGCGGAATACTCCTCACTCTGCCCGACTACATGCCAACGCTGTTGACGGGCGTTGCGATCTTCACCGTTGGCTTCTTCGGCGCGCACTCCGTAGCAAGCAGCTGGGTTAGCAACCTGGCCGCCAGCAACCGGGCGGAGGCGTCGTCGCTCTACCTGTTCAGCTACTACTTGGGCTCATCATTACTGGGCGGGTCGGCAGGCCTGGTGTATATGTCCGCTGGGTGGCCCGGGATGGTTGCGTACGTAGGCACACTCGTGGCTGCGGGCTTGCTGGTAGTGATGGTGACGCTGCGCCCCCGCAATCGGGGTCTTTCGGCCCCTGTGTCCACGTTCTCCGCCGGCTAGATTCGGTTTCATGATCACGTGGAAAGACATGACCCCGGCCCAGCGTGGCGTACTGCTTGGGGCAGCGTCTATACAACTCAGTCTCGCTGTGTCCGCCTGGGCCGACCTCGCGTCCCGCCCTGCTGGTGAGGTGAACGGATCGAAGGCGAAGTGGGCCGGGATTATTGCGATCAACTTCGTGGGTCCAATCGCCTATTTTGCCCGAGGCCGCAAGCGCTGACCCAGCGATGTACCGCGCGCGGGACGGACGGAAATGACAACCCCAACCGTTTGGTTCACCCGACCGGAAGCACCCGCAGATGAGCGAGAGATCCGTGAGGTCAACCTCGCAGCGTTCGACACCGCAGAGGAAGCTGATCTCGTCGACGCGCTGCGCGCTGACCCTGCGTGGATCGACGGGCTCTCCATCGTCAGCACGGACAGGGACGGCATGATCGTGGGACACGCACTGATGACGAGGTGCCACGTAAACGACGTGCCCGCGCTATGCCTCGCGCCGTGCGCGGTTCGGCCCGAGTATCAGCGCTTCGGGGCCGGGACGGCCGCCATCCGCGCGGTGCTCGCCGCCGCGCGTCAAATGGGTGAGCGATGCGTGATCGTGCTCGGTCATCCGACGTACTATCCACGGTTCGGGTTCAGCCGCGCGTCCCAGCACGGAATCAGCCTCAGCATCGAGGTCCCTGATGACGCACTGATGGCACTGAGTTTGGACGGTGATCCGGAATTGCCCCGCGGCACTGTGCGCTACGCCGCTCCATTCGGTATTTGATCTCACGCTTTCGCTCGAACTGTCAGGCGCGTTTCGCTCCAGCAACCACAGCCCCCGCAGCGATAGCTACGACCCCCAGCGTCAGGATCGAAAACTTCAGCAGCGCAGCCCACCAGGCTATTTGTGGCCAAGGTTCCGAAGGGGCCGTAAGCAGCAGGTTGAGCAGCGCGACATTCTCAATCATGTCGAACACGCCGGCCACGATCTGCAACGTCGCAAGTGCCCGCAAAGCTATGACGAAACGTCCGAATCGCTGTGCCACCCAGAGACATCCGATCGCGACGGCAGGCACCCAAGCAAGGATGAACAAGAAATCCAGCCCGAGGTTGAACGCGGCTTCGATACGACCGCGCTCACCCCAGCTGTCCAGCATTGCGGCCGCAGCCTCCGAATCGCCCACAAATTCGAAAGACACGATGCCACGCGGCGCAAGGTCGTTGGTCAGGCTGCCGCTCGTGGCCCACATGCCCGCCGAAATGAGCACCGTCGCCGTTAGAAAGCCGAGGAACAGTTTCCACAGGGTCCGCGGGTGAAGGGAGTGGGGTGATGTGGGCACAGCACGAATACTGCCAGACTTCAGTCCATCTCGGACTCCGCCAGTAATTGTGCGGCCTTAGCTGGTTCGCGGAGCGCAGCGGCAACGAGATGGCGGCGTTCCCATTGCCCGGCCGTCCAGCACAGGGCGCGAGCCAGCCCATCATCGGTCGACGCATGAAGGTCACCGCCAGCGGTGGACCATTCGGCCTCAACATCATTGACTGTGAGAGGACTGTGGTGCCAGTAAGCACTCGCCGCGCTCACGAGGAACTCCCGGACCCAGGGTGGCACTTCACGCAATGAACCTGTCGAGGTGACTCGCCTTTCGACTTCTTCGCTCGCCAGGGCGACATCGAGCACGTCAGCGAGGTCCGCGGCTAGTGACGCGGGAACAATGATCAGCGGCTCCCCCGCCACTAAAGGCAACAGCTCTGGCTGATCGAGGATCAAAATATCGCTCGCCTGAGCCACGACAATCTGGTCTCCCCGCACTGCCCGCGCCTGATCGGGTGGGGTCACCAGGTCGGCGTCCAGACGCGCTAGTTCCCGCCAGACCGTTCTTAACGCGTCGCGCTCCACGGGCTTCTCTGGATCCCCCAGCCTGCCAAGCACATCTTCGGGGCCGCCGGGCTCAGCAAGAATCTGCTGCAGATTACGCCGCACACCTATCGCCCGCGCCAAAGCCGGGTCGACAGACGACGGTATTTCCTCGTACAGGCTATGCAAAGCTGGGTCCGCGTCTGCTGTACGGAATGACGACATCAATTCTCCGCTGACGCGCGCATTCATACGGAGCCACCACGCCGAGTACGACGGCACGTCGATCGTTTCACCTGTTGCCGTCAGCACTCGGCAAGGAGCCGTGACAGCAGCACGTACAGCAGAGTCTTCCAGCATCGCCAGCGCGTCAGGCCAGCGATCGTCGGCAACGAGGTCGAGGTCAGCGACGCATACCAATTCAGCGATCATGGGCGGGACTGCCGGATCGCCGAGTCGGTGGAGAACCTCCTTGCCCCATGCATCGAGCCCGTCGATCAATCCGTCGAATGTCGCGTCGAGATCGTGACCGATCTCCACATTCTCAGCGCGCACGACAGTGAAGGCCCACAATGCGCCGACGGCCCGGAGAGGTTCGGTGCCGTAACGCTCAACAACCGATTCGTGGACCGTGCCCAGCGGCGCGTCGTCGTACAGGAGTCCCTGAATCGGCGCGCCCGGTATCACCAGCTCCGCCGCGGCCGAGAAGTCGTCCTCGTCGTCGCGCAACACGAGTTCTGACAGCCACGATACGTCCGCAGTCGTGATGCCTGAGGCTTCTACGAGCATCAGCACGGCATCGGAAATGGCTTGCGGGTCATCGCTTTCGAGAGAGCCGCGAACCGCCGCCTCAGTGCGCGGATCGGTGAGCGCGGAGGCAGCGGTCACCGGTGCCGCACCGAGCCGCTCAAGGAGTGGATCAGCGGCGTCCGGATGAATCACACGCAAGCCAAGAGGGGCAAGCGCGTCGGGATTCAAGTGTCCGTGCTGCTTCGTTCCGTCCCATTCAGGGGGTGGGAGGAGTGCGGTCCGCGCGCCTTGCACTAGCCGTCCGTCCGCCAGCGGCACCGGGAGCGCACCCAGTTCGCCCAGGTCGGAGCCGTGCCCGGTAGATGCCCGTATGGCCGCGTAGAGCTGACGCCACCAGACTGGGGAGTTCTGCCGTCCGGAAAGAATGTCGGCGACGTCCGCGAGGCCTAATCGACGTACTCCGAGCGTGCGCAGTGCCGGAAACCGGGGCGTCCACGAACCAGGAAGAAGCCCAGAAACAATCGGCGCGAGCATATCCGCAAGTGGTGCCGCGCCCTCCCCCGTTCCCAGATCGAGAATGGCGGCATCAGACGGAGCGACGCGCCGCCCATCGTGTGTGACGAGACAGGAAGTTTCGATAATCGCCGGTGACAACTGCTGTCGTAACGCTGCTTCGAAGGAACCGCTGCTGAGCGAAGCGGAGGGAACTAAGTCGAGCACCGACTGGCCCTCGAAGCGAGTCAGTAGCTCGCAGTAGGCATCCGCTGCCTGCGCTATAAGGAAGTCGGTAGCAGGCCCAGGCTGAATCTTGCGCCGGTCTGCGCCGAGCGGGAAAGTACCGATCAGCACTGCGGGGAGGTCGAGCGCCGTGTCGCTTGGCGTGGGTGCGTACACGACGGGTTCCACGTCCGGCGGCATCGGCGCGACCGATCCCGCCTCATTCACAGGCGTTGCCCATGTCAGCGTCCACGCGGTGTGTCTGCGTTCCTCACGCGGACGATCAGCGAGCAGCGCATCGGCGAGGACACCACTGCGCCGGACGGCGCGCCACAATGTCACGGTGCCATCCACTGTGGTGGCGAAGTCCGCACCGTCCGCATCCTCGGAACGTGTCAGCAGTCGTTGCTGACCGTCGATCTCAATCACGACTTCCGTAAGGCCGGTAAGGGCAACGAGCAGTGTTTCACCGGTCTGCTGCAGCAGACCGCGAACGCGCTCGCGTTCCCCTTCTGAACGCAGAAGCATCGCTACTTCGGTGTCGTAGCCCGTGTGTTCCCGTGGTTCGCATGGAAACGGAAGTCGCAGCGCCGGAACATGTCCGCCGCGGCTGTGCACCTCATTAGCGAGCCCAGTCAACGTTTCTGTTGCCGAACGGGATTCGATCATTGTGATCACCGCCTGTCGAGCGTCCTCCTGCGAAAACCGCACCGCGCTTCCACTGGACGAGACGACGATGTCATCACTGACCGCGGCGACCGCCGAGAATCCCACACCGAACCGTCCCGTTGACGCGCCCGCGTCGCGTTTCGGGGAAGCCCGCAGAGTTGACAGCGATTCGACGCCTTCCGGCGTGAGCGGCGCACCGGTGTTGGCGGCAGTAAATCGCCGCCCCTGCAAGCTCAGTCGAAGGCGGCCAGGCTTGTTACCGCGGCGTGCCGCGTCCGCTGCGTTCTGAGCGAGTTCGACGACCACCCGATCGCGGTATCCGCTCAGCGCAAAATCTTCTTCGGCATTGGCGTCTTCGCGGAAGCGAGCTGGCGCGTCGGCCCAGGCGGCAAGGACACGTCGCCGGATTTCCGAGGTCCCGAAGGGGTCACCGGCAGACGTGCTTTCCGGCATTGTGGCTTTATCTTCGCGACGCATTTCTCTAGCTTGCCAGCATCGCCTCCACAATGGCCGCTGCCCGCACCGCACGCCACATGGAGTTCCGCAGCCTTGTATTAGAGCACGCGCTCCGTTACTGTCTTGGCATGGCCCGTCCGCGCATCCACGATCCGGATCACGTCTATGACGCGACGGAACGTCTTCTTGTGCAGGCAGGACCAGCGGCCGTCACGGTTCGTGGGGTCGCTGCCGCAACCGGAATGTCGAACGGCGCGCTGTATCACGCGTTCGGCTCGCGAGCCGGACTGCTGAGCGGCACATGGCTGCGTGCAGCGCAGCGCTTCCTGACGCTACAGACCACGCTCATCGACAATGCTCTTGGATCGACGACCGACGGGATCGAAGCGGTAGTCGCGGCAGCGGACGCTCCAGCTGTTTTCGCCAACCAGTTTCCGGCATCCGCGAAGATGCTCCACACCGTGAACCGCAACGAACTGCTCGGGCAAGATCTGCCGCCAGGCACAGCTACGGAGCTTGGCAAGCTCGAACAGTTCCTGACTGATCTGCTGATCCGGCTGGCCCTCAGACTCTGGGACCGTAAAGATCGCTGGGCGGTCGACGTGATCACCACGTGCGTGGTGGATCTCCCGACAAGCATTCTGCTCAGCCGGGACCGTCTGAAAAGCTCCATTGCTCGTGAGCACCTGCGCGCCGCCGTGCGCGCAGTACTAAAAGTCGGACCACCCCCAATTAAGGAGTAACCGCATGGCAACCAGCCTCACCTACCACGACAAGGTCGCTGTAATCGACTTAGGTGATGACGAAAACCGTTTCGCACCCGATTTCATCGAAGCGATGAACGGTCATCTCGATACTGCGGTCAATGATGGGGCCCAAGCGCTGGTCACTACCGCCAGCGGGAAGTTCTATTCAAATGGCCTCGACCTCGAGTGGCTCATGGCAAACGGCGATCGCACCCAGTGGTATGTCGATCGGGTACATGCGCTGTTCGCGCGAGTGCTTGCACTGCCCATACCGACTGCTGCAGCACTACCAGGACATGCCTTCGGCGCGGGCGCAATGCTCGCAATGGCCCACGACTACCGGGTGATGCGCGCTGACCGCGGCTTCTTCTGCTTCCCCGAAGTCGACATTCACATCCCGTTCACCACCGGCATGGCGGCGCTCATACAGGCGAAACTCACTCCGCAAGCCGCGGTCGCTTCGATGACAACTGGCCGCCGCTTCGGCGGTACCGACGCGCAGGCCGCGGGAATCGTCGACGCCACCGCGCCGGAAGGTGCCGTCAAAGACGACGCGATCGGGATGGTTGCGCCGCTAGGGATCAAGGATCAAGCCACTCTCGGCGCGATCAAACAGACGATGTTCGCCGACGCGATCGCCGCGCTCACGCCAAAGTCCGAGGCGGAGGAAGCATAAACTACTGGAGAGCGCCGCCACCTACACCGGCGCTGTGCTGACGTTGCACAAGGGCAGTTAGGGGCCGCAGATGAGCATCGATCAGACCCGCAGAGCACTGCACGGTGTGGCAGAGCTGCTCATCTCAGGGCCTCAATACCAGCGCCACGGCACAATTCGGCTGACCATCACGCGAGGCGGGTTCGGGGGCACGGAGTTCCCTGTTCGCGTTGACGGCATAGAACTTGTGTGGGCGAAAGGACGCGCACGTATCGTCGGCACACTTCGCGACGTTGCCGACCGCGCAGAAGTCGACGCAGGTGCACCGCACGGCATCTACCCCAACGGCAGCGGCGTCACTCTCGATGAGGTGATAGAGATTGACCCCGCAGCGGCCCGCCTTATATGCGGCTGGTTCGCACTGGGCGACCGGGCACTGCGGCACTTTGCTCCGGACCAAACGCCCGTGCTGTGGCCCGAACATTTCGACCTAAGCATCACGCTCGAGAACACCACCTACGGTGTGAGTCCCGGAGACCAGCACGTCGACTCGCCGTATGCCTACGTCGCGCCTGCTGACTGGGGCGACCTTGGCGGAACGGACCCATTCTGGAATGCCGGTTTTGGCGCTTTCAGAACCATCGATGACATTCCGACCGAGCGTTCCATGATCGAATTCTTTGAAGCAGGCAGGAAAATGCTGCTGAATCAGTGAGACGGTCTCGGGATCTTCTGTGCGAACTCCACAATGTTCCCATCTGGATCTGCGATGTGCATCGTGCGTTCGCCCCACGGGCGGTCGACGGGACCGGTCAGCGGGGTTACGCCCAGGGCGCGTAGCGATTCAGCGGTGGTGTCTACGTCACTGACACGGAATCCGATCTCACCACACGGCGCCGTCCCGGGGGACTGACCGATGAGTTCTGGCAGTTTGCTGCGCTCGAACAGCGACAGTTTGAGGTTCTCCATCGCGAACTCAACATAACCCCGTCCTTCGATCCGCACCTCAAGCCCGATGATGTCGCAGTAGAACCGAACGGACTCGGAAAGCGAGTCGACGTACCAGATCACATAGTCAACGCGGCGCATCTTCGCGAGGCTATCAGTGCACGATCAAGAGCGGCGACTGTGCGCTGTCCAGCAACGCGATACTCGTCGAGCCCACCACCATGCCCATGAACCCACCGCGCCTGCGGCTCCCGACCACGACTAAATCGAGTGTCCTCGACAGCTCCGCAAGGGTGCGTGCGGCATCATCAGCAACCACACAGCGGTTGACGTCAACTTCGGGGTACTTCTCGCTCCAGCCCGCAAGCGCTTCCGCCAAAATGATCTCCTCCGCCACACGCGTTTCATCCCACGGAAAGTCCCTTCCCGCCAGCGCCGACGCGGTTCCAATCTCAGCCCAGGTGTAGACCGCGACGAGTTCGGCGCTACGAGCCGCCGCCTCTTCGAAGGCCGTGCCGATCGCGGTCTCATTCCGGCGTGTGCCGTCTATGCCCACGGCGATTCTGCCGTTCCGGGAATGCGCCGCTCCTGCGGGCACGATCGCTACCGGACACTGTGAATGCGCGGCCAGCGCTGCCGCTGTGGATCCGATGACTTTGGAAATACCCGAATCCATCCCGCCCTGCGAACCAACAACGATCCTGCTCGCCGACTTCGACATCACGACGAGTTCGCGTACAGGGGGGCCTGTGACGATCCGCGAGAGGACGTCGACCAGTCCGTCACCAACCTCCTCGCGCACTACGCGTTCAGCACGCTCGATCGATGCGAAACTCTCTCGTTCCAGGTCAGCGAAATAGCTCGACGGCATCCACGTCGACAAGAAGCCACCCGTCACACTGAAAAGCATCAGCGGCGCATGCGCCTGTGCCGCATCATGTGCCGCCCAGCGGACTGCGTCATAGGACTCTTCGGATCCGTCAACGCCGACTACTATCGGTTGCTTCTCACTCATAGGAGCCATCTTCCGGTGACCGCGGGCGTTGCGAGAGAGCCGAAGGTCACCAGAATTGAGGCCCTAGGGCTGATCCTCGGTCGCGTTATGCCGCGTCACCAGCCGGGTCGAGCTCCGGTAGCGCAGCCTCCGCTGCGCCGAGGACGTTTGTGATGATTTCGCCAAAGCCACGCGGGTCGTACAACAGCCAGCCGTGGCTCCCGTCGACGGTCACAGCCTCTCGGCTTCCTGAAGCAGCGCGCATGGAGGCGGTGGTCGCAGCGGGAATCACGTTATCTCGACTGCTCCACACAATCACGACCGGAAGCCGTCTCCGTTTGAGCTCTTCTAGCTCACGTGTGAGGTCCGCCGTGCGCGCCATGAGTCCGGCCTGCCACACGGGCCTGAGATTTCTGACGAGATTTGGCACGGCATCACGGATGATCACCGGCAAAATCCTCGTCATCTGTCGCACCGGAAACAGATCGGTGGAAAGGTGCAGCCCCCAGTCCCATAGCGGCCGTTCCGTCAGCGACCTCACGATGCCACGACCATCCGTCCACGCGGATCCACCGATCGAATTCACGAGCACAAGTCGCGCGACAAGATCCGGGTGATCATGCGCGGTACGAATTGCGACACCACCCCCGAAGGAATGGCCGACCAGCGTCACAGGTGAAGTAATTTCTCCGCGCGCCGCAAGCTCCCTGATGAAATCGGCGACCCAACCGCCGTACTCCTTCAAGGTCACCCTTCCGGGACCCTTTCTCAGCAATGTAGCGGATCCACCGAAACCGGGCATATTCGGCGCGACAACTCGCAAACCTGCGACCGCCAGCGCCTGGAGGCTGCGTGCATAGGTCCGATGGGTAAGACCCCATCCATGCAGGAAAACCACGCAGGGCCCGCGTCCTCCCACAAGGTATTTGGCGCGTGAACCAGCGACATACGTCTCGCGTGTTTCGAGACTCATCGTTTTTGAGGCGCAGCGTATCGTCATGTGGCACCACCATTCACCGGTGCTGAGGTGCACCGGCCCTTCCGGGACTTCTCGTCACGATCCCAGGCATTACGACGAGAGGTTTTCTGTAGCCTCCCGAATTCGTTCGTACCTATTCAACACACGGACCTCGCCTTAAAATTCCCGCGCCCGAATGGTGCACGGTAGGCGGCACGCCATGTCTCGCCTCGTATTCCTGGACATACGCGGATACCGCAGTCGCAAGCGTCGGAAAGATGCGGTCCTTTGTGATAACGCTGAGGAGACCCCCTGCTGCCAGTGCCTCGCGAATGTCCTGCTTAACGCGAGCCATCCCAAAGACCACTCCCGAGCGCTCTAGGTCGGCCTGCAGTTCCACCAGCATGTCCATCGCCGTGATATCGATCTCGACATTCGCTTCCGCATTGAGAAGAAACCACTCAGCCCGGACGGGGGCGTCGTGCACTGCAGCGAGAGCACGGCGACGGAAGTCGTCCGCGTTGGCGAAGAACAACGGTGCGTCGTACCGATACACTACTAGTCCTGGAATGCGCAGTGAATCGGGATAATCGTCGATATCATGCATTCCGTCGATATCTGCAGGATATCCGAGGACTGCGTCGTGTGGCCGTGCAACTTTACGGAGCACGTCAAGGATCGACAAAGCGACTGCAGCGAGGACACCGTACAAAACGCCAAAGGCAAGAACGGCCATTGCTGTCGCCAGAGCGAGGAACAATTCGCTCCTTCGAAAGGCGCCGATCCGACGGAACTCGCGAATGTCGATGAGCTTGATCGCAGCGTAAATAACCAGTGCGCCGAGCGCCGCCAGTGGAAAGAGGGACAGCACGGGACCACCGAATACGAGTACGACACACACCGCCGCCAGCGCGACAAGCGAATGCAGCTGCGTCCGGCTTCCAAACACATCGCCTACCGCAGTGCGGCTGGCGCTGCTGCTTACGGGGAATCCTTTGACAAGCCCGGCTGCGAGATTCGCCGCGCCTAACGCGAGTAGCTCCCGGTGGGCGTCGATGCGGTAGTGGTTCCGGGCCGCAAAAGCGCGCGCGGTGAGCACGTTGTCGGAGTAGCCGACGATCGCAACTCCCACCGCGGGCAGCAACAACATCCCGACGTCGCGAAATGTCACCATGGGGATTGAGGGAACTGGGACGCCTTCGGGCAGCGCCCCGACAACGGCGACACCCCTCTCCCGGAGGGACAGCGTCACAGTCAGTCCCGAGGCCACTAGCACGGCGAACAAAGTCACTGGAAGCCGCGGCATAGCTTTTGTCGCGACGAGAAGGAACAGCAGTACCGCGATCGCAACCGACAGTGTCGGCCAATGCAGAGTGGCGATGTTCTGCAGGAATGCGCGCACCTCAGACAGCACCGAGTGTCCACGCACCTCAGTGCCCGTTACTTTGCCGAGTTGGCTCACGATCATCAGAACTGCGATGCCCGCCATGTAGCCGACGAGAACCGGCCGGGACAGCAAGTCGGCGAGGAACCCTAGCCGCGCTGCCCAGCCAATGAGGCACACAACCCCGACTAGCATCGCGAGCGTCGCGGCAAGCGCGGCATAGCGAATGGCATCACCCGCAGCGAGCGGACCTATGGCCACCGCCGTCATCAGCGCAGTCGTCGACTCAGGTCCGACTGAGAGCTGTCGCGACGAACCCAGCAGGGCGTATACGACAATCGCTACCGCGATCGTCCACAACCCGGTAACCGGGGGTAACCCTGCGACGGCAGCGTACGCCATGACCTGCGGGATCAAGTAGGCGGCGACCGATACCCCGGCAAGGAAATCAGCTCGTAAGTAGTCCTTCCGGTAGCCGCTTGTGAGCGTCGGCCAGCGTCCCTCGTCAGTCACGGTGGCTCCCAGATCAACAGGCGGCTGAGTTATCTCAGCTTCCCGCATCTCGAAGCCGCCCGGGAGGGCCGATCGTCGCCCCCACTAGGGACCTTCTGCCCTCACCCTGCCGCGATCACTCGTTCCGGGGATCGTCTTCAGGATTGATGTAATTGAGTGCCCACGGACCAACAGTGCTGAGCTGAATGATGGTCTCCCCCTCTGCCCTGGCGTGATGTGGGTTCTCGGGTGGAATCATGATGTAGGAACCCGTATCGAGCTGCGTCATGTCATTCGCGATTTCCTCGCCATGACCGATATAGAACGTTCCGGAGATCACGGTGACCCGTTCAGTCGCGGGGTGTGTATGAGGCGGAATGATGTAGCCGTCGGGAAGCTTCAGACGCAGAGCAAAATAGTCGCTCGCGGCAGGATCACCATCGAGGACCGCAACCTCTGCTCCATCAGGCAGTACCTCTGGACCCGGCTCCCACACAATCTCATCAGGAGTGAATACCGCGTGCTCGTCAACGGCGTCCTCACCATTGGACTCGTCGGTGTCGATGACCGCGTCCGGACTAGCCGTGGCCGCGCTGTTCACATTTGGGTCGTCCGTATCCGCGCATCCTGCCAACAGGCCGACTGTTAGCGCTCCGGTGGCAACGCAGGCTCGAATTCTCATTACTGGTCCCCTCACTCGTCAATCCACTGCTACACCTCCATTGTTCCCTTTGGGCGTTTTGTCGCAATGACCTAAGTGATCGTTTACCCGATCCGCCCGCCTGTGGCGCAACAAAACACAGTGTTAGTTCGAGCCCTGAACGGGTAGCCGGTTTACATACTCGTTTGGAGAGGAGAGACGGATGAAGCACCACTCAGATGCCGATGCGTTGATCGGAATGACGTGTTACGGATCAGACGGCGAAAAGATCGGGAAAATTATTGACCTCTATATCGACAATGCGACGGGAGAACCATCGTGGGTCACGCTGCGGACCGGACTGCTCGGGGTCAAAGAATCACTAGTACCGATTACGGAGGCGACAGTAACTGACAATGGCTTGCAGTTTCCGTTCACGAAGCACAAGGTCAAAGACGCACCAGACATCGGCGCGGAAGGAGACCTTACGCCCCAGCAGGAGGCGGCGCTCTTCCAGTACTACGGCTTGCCCTACCAGGATCCCAACATTCACCAGGCAGGCGAGCCCGTCACACTTCAGGATGCGAATCCTGCGCCACCAGTGCCGCGCGCACCGGCACACCGCGAGCCACGGCCCGACGAGTCCGGATACCGTGAAACGCAGCCCGCCATGACGGTACCCCCCACGCCCGTAGCTCCCGAGCGCGACAACCCGCCCACTGAGGGAACGCATTCCGAGACGCCCCGGCCCGAGCCTCAAGGCCCGCGCCTGCGTCGACGGATTGTTCGAGAAACCCAGACTATTTCGGTACCCGTTGAGCGGGAAGAATTCGTCGTTGAGGATGAGGACGACGAGCGCCGTCCACCCCCGTCACGACGATAAAGTTCTAATTCTTGCTATCACACTCTGGACGTTCCGGGCGTATTGTCAACGTGAAGGACAGCACGACGGTGTGCTGTCCATCTAGCGCCGAGGAGGGCTCACGATGACGTCGTCAGATTCGCTTCGAGAAACCCCCGTCGAGGAGTGGCACGACAAGAAGCGCTACTGGTGGATGCTCGGCTTTGTGGTACCGAGCCTGTTTTTCGTCATGCTCGGCGCCATTCGGTTGTTCAACGATGCCGGCTGGAGTGTCCCGGCACATATTGCCTGGTGGATGGGACCCATCCTGGTTTATATTCTCATCCCGATAATTGACGTCATCCTCGGGCCTGACGGCTCAAACCCTCCGGACGAATGGATGGAGCGTTTAGAGAAGGACAAGTACTACCGCTACATTTTGTACGCCTACATTCCCCTGCAGTACGTGGCATTCGTTTTCGCGTGCTACTTCCTGACCGCCGACAGTGTGAACTGGCTGGGTTATCCCGACGGACTCGCGCTAATTGACAAAATCGGGCTTACGGCGAGCATTGGGATGATCGGCGGTATCGGTATCAATACTGCGCACGAACTCGGGCACAAAAAAGAGCATATCGAACGCTGGTTGTCAAAGATCACGCTGGCACAGTCGTTCTATGGTCATTTTTATGTAGAGCACAACCGTGGCCATCACGTCCGAGTCGCCACCCCCGAAGACCCCGCGAGTTCACGGCTCGGTGAGAGCTTCTGGGCCTTCTGGCCGCGTACCGTCTGGGGCAGCGTCAGGTCCGCGTGGCACCTCGAGAAACAGCGCCTTGCCCGCGGTGGACACAGCCCATGGACGATCAAAAATGACGTCCTCAACGCATGGCTGATGTCGATAGTCCTCTACGCCGCGGTCATCGCAATCTTTGGTTTCTCACTCCTCCCCTGGCTGATCGTCCAAGCCGTCATCGCGTTCTCCCTGCTCGAGGTTGTCAACTACCTCGAGCACTATGGGCTGCTTCGGGAGAAGACACAAAGCGGCAGGTACGAACGGTGCAGCCCGCGACACTCCTGGAATAGTGACCACATCTGCACGAACGTCTTCCTCTACCACCTGCAACGCCACAGCGACCACCACGCATACCCAACGCGGCGCTACCAGATCCTGCGGAGCTGGGACGGTGCGCCAAGCCTTCCCGGCGGCTATGCGAGCATGATCGTCCTCGCATACTTCCCGCCCATCTGGCGACGCGTAATGGACAAACGCGTGCTCGCGCACTACGACGGTGACGTCACCAAAGCAAACATCCAGCCCAGCAAGCGGGACAAGATTCTGGCAAAGTACGGCGCGAGCACAGACAGTTAAAGCTGTCGCCCATGGTCCAGTTCCTCTGGGCGGGAGCAGTAGTCACGGACCGCTGCGGCCAGCCGGGACGCATGGCTCCCATCTGCATAGCGATGGTCGAAGGTCGCGGTCACAGTAAGCATGGGGCGCACCACGACCTCGCCGCCCACCGCTACCGGACGGTCCGTCACAGCTCCGACGAGCACCAGCAAGGGAACCTTGTAGTACGGCGCCAGCGGAGAAAAAGCCCGGCCCACCCCCCACATGCCGACGGAAGTGACCATCGCGGATCCAAATGCCTGCCGCTGCATCCCGAACCGCGTCAGTTTGAAATTCCGGTCGGAAGTTGCCCACGCCGCAACGCGTAAGGCGATACGCAGCACAGGCAGCGGAAGGCGCGTCATCAGCGCTTTACTTCGACCGAAATCCTCATCCACGCCGCTCCCCAGCGAACGCACACGAGCATCAAGCTCCGCGGCGACGTCAGCGACCGGGCGGGCGTCAACGTCACCCACCTTCACGCCAGTCAACTCCTCGCCATTCTCCGTGGCAACGATGAAGAAGATGTCGACGCTCTCACGCGGGTACGCCCGGCGACGAGTGATCCTCACATTGAGTTCGGGGACGCACGCCAGCCCATATGCGAGGGCCTTGCCAACCAAATGGGTGAGCGTGACATGCGCGCCGGTACGGGCGCGTTCTGCCTGCAGAAACGCCACGAGCGCCGCCGCATCGATCTCTAGTTCACCAAAGAACTGCGGGTCCTTCGGCGGCCCCCAGGAAGCTCCTGCGAGCTTCCGCCAGCCACGGAGCTTGCGGCCATTGGTTCTTCGAAAGACACGGTCAGGCACCATGCAGCGTCCTCTCCCTCGCCCCGCGGTTAACACCCATCATGGCGCGTAAAGGTGAATTCACACCGGTTTCGAAGTTTTCGAAGAGGGCGAGGTCTCTGTCGCAAGAGTCCCAGCCCCCGGCCCGGTCGTTAGAGTCGAAGGTCCCTCCGCCTGGGAACGTTTGGCTCTACCCGCGTCACCCGCGCACCGGAAGCATTGGCAGGCATCACCACATCAAGTTGAGGGAGCCTCGTGATGGACCGTCAGATGCCCGACGCGGACACGATCAGATCCGCAGTTTCACTCGCACTTCGTGCACCGTCGGTACACAACACCCAGCCGTGGTTGTGGCGCATCGGTGACGAAAGCATCAATCTCTACGCCGACCGTTCCTTGCATCTGCGGCACACCGATCCAGACCAGCGTGACCTTGTCCTCAGTTGTGGAGCCGCGCTGCACCACATGCGCGTGGCCCTCGCAGCGCTCGGCTGGCGTTCGGAAGTGCACCGGCTGCCGAATCCGGTAGACAAGGATCACCTCGCGTCGCTCGTGCTGCACCGCCACCACCCGAACGAGAAGGATGTGGCTCTCGCCGCCGCCATCCCCCGCCGACGAACAGACCGGCGCCACTACGGTGCGTGGCCGGTGCCCCCTCAATATCTTTCTCGGCTCGCACAATGCGCCGAGGATGAGGGTGTCGTGTTCCGTGTCCTCGAATCGCGGGGCCGTTTTGCAGAACTCATCACCGACGCAGCTGCCATTCACACAACCGATAGCGCCTACCAAGCTGAGCTGGCCACCTGGAGCGGTCGGCACGGTTCCCCTGACGGTGTACCTGCGCACTCTGCACCGATCGCGGAGATCACGACCGAGGGCATTTCTGCACGCCAATTCGCTTGGCCCGCACTCGCGCCCGCACCGGGCACCGACGCAGCGAGCGACGAAGCGGAAGTTGTCATGCTGACCACGGCGTCGGACGACGTGCTGTCACGACTCCGCGCCGGTGAGGCCTCGAGCGCGGTCATGCTCGAGTCCACCGTGCTGGGGCTCGCGTCCTGCCCGATTACCGAGCCGCTCGAGGTCAGATCGACGCGTGACCAGGTCCAGAGCGACGTTCTCCACGACAGTGGTGTGCCCCAGATCGCTATCCGCGTGGGGTGGGCGCATATCAATGCGGACCCACTTCCCGCGACCCCCCGCCGTCCTGTCGACGACTTCATTCGTCCGCTGGGAAGCTGAAGGAAGGCCTTATGGAGTTTGTGCGCGCCATTCACGACGTTCGTCTCGCAGATGCCTCAGAAGCCGGTGGAAAGGGCGCAAATCTCGGTGAGCTCCAGGCAGCAGGACTCCCGGTACCCGGTGGGTTCGTCGTACTCGGGATCGGGTACGCGATTTCGATGGACCGCGGTGGAGTTGCGGGAGAGATCTCCGCGCTCCACCGTGAGGCGCTGTCACGTGCAGGCGACAGCGCTCAGCTCGACGAACTCTGTGCCCGGCTCCAATCGCTGACGCACAAAGCCGCGATGGACGACGTCGTCCGCGAACAAATCTCTGCCGCGTACATCGCGCTCGGCCCCAGGGAATCCGTCGCTGTCCGTTCATCGGCGATCGGTGAGGACAGTCTGGCCACGTCGTTCGCGGGCATGAACGCCTCGTTCACTAATGTCATCGGTGCAGATGCCGTAATCAGCGCGATTCAGCGGTGCTGGGCCTCACTCTTCAGCCCCCGGGTCATCAACTATCGCGCCAGCCAGCGCATCACGTCGGATCCGGTGATGGCAGTTGTCGTTCAGAAGATGCTGAAATCCGACCGCAGCGGTGTCGCGTTCACGGCGGATCCCAGCACGGGGAACTCCAGTGTGATCATTATCGAAGCCGCATCGGGGCAGGGCGAAGTCGTCGTATCTGGGGCCGTCGAACCTGACCACTATGTGGTCAGCAAAAGCGACATGAAGGTCAAGAGCGCACATCTGGGTCATCAGACCTTCGAGATCATCGCTGGCGAAAACGGCGGAGACCGGCAAGTCCCCGTCGATCGCAGCACACGGAGAGTTCTCGATGATCGCGAGGTTGAGTCTATCGCCGGGCTGGCACGGCGTGCCGAGGACCACTACGGCTCGCCCCAGGACGTCGAATGGGTTTTTGAAGGCGGCACGCTGTGGTTTGTTCAGGCGCGCCCCATCACCACGTTAGGAAAACACGCCCTACAGCCACGTTCGGATACATCGTCTGGTCCGCTGATCACTGGCCTCGGTGCCGCGCCAGGGCGGGCTACCGGCGCGGTTCGGCTCCTCGCGATGCCAAGCGCGGGCCATCGTTTGGCCGACGGGGATATTCTCGTCGCCCCAATGACCAATCCTGACTGGATTCCTGCCATTCGCCGTGCCGCAGCAGTGATCACCGACAGCGGCGGTATGACATGCCATGCTGCGATTGTTGCGCGCGAGCTAGGCGTCCCTTGCGTGGTGGGTGCGCGCACCGCCACCTCCGTTTTGTCGGATGGCGAAATCGTCACCGTGGACGGCGCTAGCGGAGAAGTCTTCGCGGGCAGTGAGCTTGCGAGTCCCCAGGCAGCTCAATCACGCCCCGCCGGGCCCGGTCGCCCTATCAGCTTTGTGCCGACTACCGCTACCAAGATCTACGTCAACCTCGCGATGCCAGAAAAAGCGGAAGCCGTCGCAGCAGAGCCTGTAGACGGCGTGGGGTTACTACGGGCAGAGTTCATGCTGACGGAAGCACTCGGTGGCCGGCACCCTCGGGAGCTCCTCGCGAAGGGCCAGCAGGAAGAGTTCATCGCATCCATGGCAGGTGCCCTGGGCAGGATCGCAACTGCTTTCGCTCCACGCCCAGTGATTTATCGGGCCACGGATCTGCGTTCGAACGAGTTCCGCGGACTCACTGGTGGCGCACAGTATGAGCCTGTCGAGAATAATCCGATGATCGGATACCGCGGTTGCTACCGGTATATCCGCGAGCCCGAGATGTTCGAGCTGGAATTGGAGGCGATCAAACGGGTTCGCGAGCGCACGCCGAACGTCCATTTGATGATTCCATTCGTCCGGACGAAGTGGGAACTCGAGGAGTGCCTTTCGCTCATTGACGCATCTACGCTTGGCCGCGATCGGACGATGAGCCGATGGGTGATGGCAGAAGTTCCCTCCGTCGTGCACTGGCTGCCCGAATATATCGGCATGGGTATCGACGGAGTGTCTATCGGAAGCAACGATCTGACTCAGCTCATGCTTGGAATCGATCGTGACTCGGAACAGTGCGCCGAGTTGTTCGATGAAGCGGATGCAGCCGTGCTCGACGCTATCGAACGGATCGTCGTGACGGCCCGCAAACATGGGATCACCTCGTCACTATGCGGACAGGCCCCTTCATCACGTCCAGGTTTCGCGGAGCGCCTCGTCGCCATGGGCATCACGTCGATCTCTGTGAACCCGGATGCGGTAAATGGCGTTCGCACCGCGGTGGCCGCGGCTGAACAGCGCATCATGCTCGACGCCGCTCTCAATCGGGTTCAGGCTTCGGCGAGCGGTCTGCCGACGGCGTGAAGGATTCCGGCATGGTGGACACATGGCATCTTGTATTCGATCATTACGATCCAGCGAGCGAGAAGCTACGGGAGGCGCTCTGCACAGTTGGCAACGGCTATTTCGCCTGCCGGGGTGCCGCACCCGAAGTCTCCGCGAATCAAACGCACTATCCGGGTACTTACATAGCGGGTCTGTTCAATCGCCTCACCGATGTCATCGCAGGCACCACAATCAGCAACGAAAGCCTGGTGAACATCACTAACTGGCTGCCCCTCAACTTTCGTGCGGGCGAGTCCGGGCGATGGTTCGACATAGATAGGACCGACGTCCTCGAGTACCGGCAAGACCTCGATATGCAGCGTGCGGTTCTGGAGCGGATCGTCAAGGTGCGGGACGAATCAGGCCGAATCACGAAGCTCATTCAGCGCCGCTTCGTTTCCATGGACTCACCACATGTTGCTGCCCTCCAGGTCACAATACGGCCCGAAAACTGGTCGGGCTCCCTGGAGGTACGTTCAGCCCTCGATGGTGGCATCCGGAACGACCTAGTTGAGCGCTACCGTGATCTCTCGAGCGTGCATCTCTCGAGCGTGGAGACCACGTTTCTCACGCACGACTCGGTGCTAATCGAGGCCCAGACATCAGAGTCACGGATTCGGATCGCGGTAGCGTCGCGGACGCAGGTGCGCCACGATCACAACGCTGAATCAGCTGAATACCGGCCCTTCCGTACCTCAGCCGAGATCGGGCACATCATCAGCGTTCCCGTTACAGCCGGGCAGGAGGTCACGTTCGATAAAGTCGTCACGGTGTTCACCGGACGCGACAACGCCTGCGGTTCACCGAGCGTCGCGGCTGCCCGCTGGCTACCGCGGCAGGGGTCCTTTCGCGCGTTGCTCGGCAAGCACACCACCGCATGGAAGCGGCTTTGGGAGCAGTTCGGTATTGATGTCGACGGTGATGAACGAACCCAGCGCGTCATCCGGCTCCATCTCTTGCACGTACTGCAGACCCTGTCACCGCACGTGGCTGACCTCGATGTGGGCGTACCAGCTCGCGGCCTGCACGGCGAAGCGTACCGAGGCCATATTTTCTGGGACGACCTTTTTGTCTTTCCCGTGCTAAACCTTCGCTTACCCGCGTTGACCGCGGCGCTGTCGAGGTACCGATACCGTCGCCTCCCGGAGGCGCGTCACGCGGCGTTCGTTGCCGGCTACCAGGGCGCGATGTTTCCGTGGCAGTCGGGCAGCGATGGCCGGGAAGAAAGCCAAACGCTGCACTTAAATCCTCGATCAGGGCGCTGGAACGTCGACGCGAGCCAACGCGCGCATCACGTTGGTCTCGCAATCGCCTACAACGTGTGGCAGTACTACCAGGCGACCGCAGACCACGAGTTCCTCGCAGACTATGGAGCGGAAATCCTGGTCGAGATCGCGAGATTCTGGGCGTCGCGAACCGAATTCGACACCACGCGACAGCGTTTCGTGATTCGGGGTGTCATTGGGCCCGACGAGTTTCACTCGGGCTACCCCGAGGCGCCGTACGACGGAATCGACAACAACGCATACACCAATGTGCTGACCGCGTGGACCCTCCGCAAGGCTGGCGAATCACTGTCTCTGATCTCTGCGCAGTCGCGTGCCGAATTGTTCGCCGCGCTCCACATCGACGAGGGGGAAATAGCGCGATGGGACCATATTTCGCGCCGGATCTTCGTGCCATTTCACGATGGTGTGATTTGTCAGTTCGAGCGGTACGAGACGCTGCGTGAACTCGACTGGGGACAGTACCGGAGCCGACATGGCGACATTCAGCGCCTGGACCGGATTCTTGAGGCGGAGGGTGAGGACGTCAATTCCTACCAGGCATCCAAGCAAGCTGACGTACTCATGCTTTTCTACCTATTCTCGTCATCCGAACTGCTGGAAGTCTTTTCGCATCTCGGATACCAGGTCACGCCGGACATCATCCCGCGGACAATCGAGTATTACCTGCCGCGAACCTCGCACGGATCGACGCTCAGTGCTGCCGTACACGCTTGGGTACTTGCCCGATCCCGGCGATCTCACACGAAGGACTTCTACAGCGACTTGCTCGATGCCGACCTGACAGATATCCAGGGCGGTACGACGTCGGAAGGCATTCACCTCGCCGCGATGGCCGGGAGCGTGGACATACTGCAGCGCTGCTTTTCGGGGCTGGAACTTCGCGATGACCGGATAATCCTCAATCCGTGCTACCCGGAGTCTCTCGGCACTGTTCAGTTCGGGCTCCGTTATCGGGGAAGTCGACTCACTGTGCGCGCCAAAGGTACTACGGTTGAAGTGTGTTCCGCCCCCGGTCCCGGGCTTCCTGTGCGCATTGACTGCAACGGCGCCACCGCGGATCTCCCGCCTGGCTCCTGCGAGGTCTTCGCACTTTGATCACACACTGTTGCGAGAATGCCCTGACACCGACGCATGTGAGGGCGCGGGGTGACAGAATGGGTCTATGGTGCCTTCCCTCGAGACTCATGGTGAGCAGCCGGGCCAGGTCCGCGGAACCCTCTCGCAGCTCAGGTTGCGTGAACTTCTCCGCGAAACCCAGCAGCGGATTGAAGAGATGATCGACTCGAAGGACCGCACGGATGGCCTCATCGAGGCGATGCTGGTTGTCACCTCAGGACTCGACATCGATGTCACACTGCGCACCATCGTGCACAAAGCGATCGAACTCGTTGATGCCCGTTACGGTGCACTAGGTGTGCGCGGACACGATCATTCGCTAGTGCAGTTCATTTATGAGGGCATTGACGAACACACTCGCGAACTCATCGGGCCTCTTCCTGAGGGACGCGGCGTGCTTGGACTGCTCATTGACCAGCCGAAACCAATTCGCATGGATGACCTCTCGCGACATCCCTCCTCCGTGGGATTTCCGACACACCACCCGCCCATGAAAACGTTCCTCGGAGTTCCGGTACGGATTGGTGAGGAGGTATTCGGAAATCTGTACCTCACTGAGAAAAATGACGGCCAGCCCTTTACCGCTGACGATGAGGTTCTCGTCGAAGCTCTCGCTTCCGCGGCCGGTATCGCGATTGCGAATTCCCGTCTTTACGAACAAGGCCAGACCAGGCAGGCCTGGATTGAGGCGACTCGCGACGTAAGTACAGAGTTGCTCGCTGGGCACGACCCCGATGTCGTGTTCCGCAGCGTCGTCACCAAGGCGAATCAGCTCGGAGATGGTGAAATTTCGTTTCTTGCGCTGCCTGAAGACCCCGAACTGCCCTTCAACGAAGTCCACGAACTCGTCATCGTCGAAACCAGCGAGAAGGGCTCCGGTCTGCTGCGGAACCGGATCCCGCTCGGCCGCACCTCTTTCGGGGCGGCATTCATCGAGCAGAACCCGCAACGCTGTGAGCGACTCGAGTTGCAGTTTCCGGAAGTATCTCCGCAGTGTTCAGGGCCAGCTTTGCTTCTGCCCCTTCGGGCGGAGGAGTCGAACAGCGGGGTCCTTGTCATCGCCCGCAGTCCGAACAGCCCGCCGTTCACCGATGAGCAGATGGGTATGATGGTCGGCTTTGCGGACCATGCCGCCCTTGCGTTGCGGCTCGCTGATGCGCAGGCACGGGTGCGCGAATTGGACATCATCGCCGATCGCGACCGCATCGCACGTGACCTCCACGACCACGTTATTCAGCGCCTATTTGCTATCGGGCTCAGCCTCCAGGGCGCCATTCCCCGAACGCGGACCCCGGAGATCCGGCAGCGAATCTCCGATGCTACAGACGACCTGCAAACGGTGATTCAGGAAATCCGGACGGCCATCTTCGACCTTCACGGAGGCACACATGGAGCGGTCGGTCTGCGCAAGCGTCTCGATGAGGCGATCTCGCAGCTGACGCGCGACAGTTCCCTCAGGACGTCGGTACATATCGCCGGTCCGCTGTCGGTCGTGGAACCGGAACTTGCAGACCATGCCGAAGCCGTCCTGAGGGAAGCGGTCAGCAACGCGGTACGACATGCGCACGGCAAGTCGCTGACGATCAACATTGGCGTCGATAACGACCTTAAGATCGAGGTTATCGACGACGGCGTGGGCGTGCCCGCAGGAACGCCCCAAAGCGGACTGAAGAATATGCAATCCCGCGCTGACGATCTCGACGGCGATTTTTCCGTCACGAGCACCGCAGGCGGAGGGACGCGGGTCGTGTGGTCCGCGCCCCTGCCCTAAGCCATCAAGCTGCAGTAGCGTGCTGAAATTCTGTTGTAGAGGCGGCGCTGCTGCCCTCGAGAAGGACCGAAATGACGGCGTCAGGGGCGTCGTTCATTGGTACGTGGCCAGCGAACGGCATCACTACCAGACGAGCATGGGGAAAGACACCGCGCACGCGCAATGCCTGATAGACCGGAAGAACCAGATCGAGCCCACCCCATTGCACGGTAACCGGGACGGAAGGATCAATCGGGCCACTCAGAGTGAAGTCTGATTCCGCGACGCGTTCAGCCGTCACATTATTTGCAAGCGACTCCGCGTCTGCCGCAGCGTCTTCCGGGCTGATACGCCACGGTCGGCTGAAGAATGGGGCAAGTGCCGCGCTCCGCACTACCGGATTTCGCAGGACCTCGAGGCGGACTGGACTGAGTAGCCGCGAGACAAAACGCAGACTCCGGAAGGTTTCGACCGTGCGCCGCTCATCGAGCGAGTTGATCCAAAAGCCCGCAGGCGACAGCGCGGTTGCCGATGCGACGGCTCCCCGGGCGGCCAGTTCAAGTGAAAGCCAGCCGCCCAGCGAGTTACCCGCAATGTGCGCCCGCTCGCCATGCGGCGTTACTTCATCAACGAAGCCCTCCAGGATGTCAGCCATCATGTGTGCGGCATTGTCACCCTCACCGAGCTGCGGAGACAGGCCATGCCCAGGTAAGTCGACGGTGACTACCCTGCGGTGCTCGGCAAGTTTGGCGATCACCGGCGACCACGCCTGCTGCCGGTGCACAACGCCGTGCACGAGAACAAGAGTTGGGCCTTCTCCGTAGATCTGGTAAGCCAGGTCCATGTAGCTGCGTCCTCACCCTGATACCGGACCAGCCATTGCCTGCAGGCACGTCGGTGTGCCGTGCGACTTGATCCAGCACGCATGCGCCAATGCATGCGCGATTGATTCACCCTAGATTGAAACAATCAACGTTGTAAATATGGCGCGCCGAGTTCAATGTGTTGTTGCGTCCCATCGCGGCATCGAACGTGACCTACACCACTCGAATTGTTATGGGACGAGGACCGCGGCTCCGCTGAATCGGCCCGCAGCGAGGTCACGAAGCGCCTGGTCCGCCGACTCAAGCGCGTACTCGTGACTCGTGACCGACAACGAATGCCTGCCAGCGAAGTCAAGAAACTCCTGCGCCTGCGCGCGCGTATTCGACGTGACGCTTCGAATCTGACGCTCACGGAACAGATGACGCTGATAGTTCAGAGGCGGAATATCTGTAAGGTGAATCCCCGCAAGCGCGAGCGTGCCGCCCGCATCCAGCGCCTCGAGTGCGGGAAGTACGAGTTCACCGACGGGGGCGAAGAGGATCGCTGAATCGAGCGGCTCCGGAGGACGTTCTGCTGCACCTTGGGCGGAGGCTGCACCGAGTTCACGAGCGAGTGACCGCGCATGGTCACCACGCGTCATCACATGCACTCGGGCGCCCTGCGCGATCGCGACCTGGGCAGTCAAATGTGCACTGCCGCCGAAACCATATATACCCAGTGTGCCGCCTTTTGGAACCTCCGCGCGGAGCAAAGCGTGGTAACCAATGATTCCTGCGCAGAGCAACGGGGCGAGTTCAGCATCCGAATAGCCCGCAGGGAGAGTCAGTGCGTACTTAGCGGGCACCGTCGCATAGTCGGCATAGCCACCGTCCGCATCCCAGCCTGTGTAGCGTGAACTCAAGCACAGGTTCTCGGCGCCGCGGCGGCAGTAACGGCACACACCGCATGTATGCCGCAGCCACGCAACACCGACGCGATCTCCTGCCGAGAAGCCTCCTCGTACTCCAGCACCGGAAGCGACGATTTCGCCTACGACTTCGTGTCCGGGCGTGACGTGCGGGTGGTGCACGGGCAGGTCACCTTCGACAACGTGCAGATCAGTGCGGCAGACTCCACACGCCGCTACGCGCACGAGTAGCTCGTCGTCCGCCGGTTCTGGTACCTCCTCGGTCACCATAGTCAGCGGTGCCCGCGCATCTGGGGCAAGCCCGACTGGGCCCGGCACCGTCACCCGCCATGCGCGCATTCGCTTCACCTCACCGTCCATTATCGTCGTTTAGGCTCACCCTCCCCGGATCTCCGTCAACTTTTTGATCCACTTCCGCGCGAGAGTCGACACCGGCGCGTAAAAGCCCAGAGTCTTGACGATTAAGGGCTACGGGCAATATTCGTGGACAAAATTGCCGTGTTGTGATGCGTGCTGACGCTTCACCAACTATCGTCAGCGTCGTATACATGGCATGCTGGCGTGTCAGCATGCCACCGTCTTCACTGGAGAGGACAACGGTGTCGTCAACAGAAGTACAGTCAGGCGCTCCAGTTACCGAGTGGCGCGACAAGAAACGCTACTGGTGGCTGCTAGGCATGTTTGTGCCCGCGATCATGCTTGTGGTGATTGGCCTGGTGCGGGTGTTCAACGACCTCGGTCTCACACCTGTTGGGCAGGTTCTATTCTGGGGTGGGCCGATTCTGGTTTACATCATCATCCCGACGATTGACCTGATCCTAGGGCCGGATGGATCAAATCCGCCGGATGAGTGGATGGACCGGCTGGAGAATGACAAGTACTACCGCTACATTCTCTACGCCTACATCCCACTGCAATACATAACTTTCTTCCTTGCCTGCTACTTGATCACTGCGAATGATCTGAGTTGGCTCGGGTTCCCCGAAGGTCTCGCTCTGGTCGATAAGATCGGCCTCGCCGTGAGCATCTCGTTCGTCGGCGGTATCGGGATCAACACCGCACACGAACTGGGCCACAAGAAGGAGAACCTCGAACGCTGGCTCTCGAAGATCACGCTTGCTCAGACGTTCTACGGCCACTTCTATGTGGAGCACAATCGTGGCCATCACGTCCGGGTCGCCACACCGGAGGATCCTGCCAGCTCGCGTCTCGGTGAGACGTTCTGGGCATTCTGGCCGCGTACCGTCTGGGGCAGCCTCACATCCGCCTGGCACCTGGAGAAGCAGCGCTTCCAGCGTATGGGCAAGTCGCATTGGACCATCAAGAACGACGTGCTCAACGCATGGCTGATGTCGGTCGCGCTCTTCGGAGTTGTCCTCGCACTCTTCGGCTGGGAGCTCTTGCCATACCTCGTATTGCAGGCAGTTCTTGGTTTCTCACTGCTGGAGGTCGTCAACTACCTCGAGCACTACGGTCTGCGCCGCCAGAAGCTGCCGAGCGGGCGATACGAACGCTGCACACCGCAGCACTCCTGGAACAGCGACCACATGTGCACGAACGTGTTTCTGTACCATCTGCAGCGTCACAGCGACCACCACGCCTATCCGACGCGGCGCTACCAGATCCTGCGGAGCTGGGACGGTGCACCGAACCTGCCCAGCGGGTATGCCAGTATGATCGTCCTTGCATACTTCCCGCCCATCTGGCGGCGCGTAATGGACAAGCGAGTTCTCGCCCATTACGACGGCGACATCACCAAAGCGAACATCCAGCCGAGCAAGCGGGAAAAGTACCTGACCAGGTACGGCGCACCTGCGACTGAGGCTGGAGCGACAACCTAATATTTCGGAATGTCAGTGCGGTCCCGGGCCTTCAAGGCTCGGGACCGTGTTGCGTTTTCGGACTGCTGGCGCCAGCGAAAGCCCCTATCCGTTCGCCCACCTCTGAGCGACATTTGACGCGTTGCGCGTTGACTCCTGCTTCAAGCAGCCACGAACGTCGCCTTGGTTGTCGCTCAGAGGTGGGCCAGCAGTAATCGGCTCTGAGTCCCGGCTCGCCGACGCACCAAAACGTGTCAGACCCCGGTGCAAGACTATGGCCGTGACAAGCAACAACCTACGAATAGTCGGCGGAATCGAACTGCGATATGTGCTGACGTGGACCCTGCTGAGATTCGGGCAAATGACGGTGAGCGAGCTAGCGAAGTCACTGCATTTCCAGGGATTCACGACGCGCGGACGAACCTCGAAGAGTATTTCGGATGCGCTCAGGTGGGAGGTCGGCAAGGGCAGGGTGCGCCGAAGGGGTCGCGGGCTTTACGGACCGGGCAGCATGCCGCGCCAAACAGAGTCCCGCATCCGTGCTCGGGTCCGCGGGATGAGGGAAAGGACGCCAGCTACTTCTTCTTCGCTGCTTTCATCTGCCGCTTGAAGTCGCGCACCTCCTGGAGCGTCTGGTCATCCACGACATCCGCGATCGACCGCCGCGCACCGTCCTGCCCATAATCTCCCGCCGCCTCGCGCCATCCCGTGGCGTCGATCTTCAGCTGCTTTCCGAGCAGCGCGAGGAAGATCCGGGCCTTCTGGTCGCCGTAACCGGGGAGTGTCTTGAGCCGTTTGAGGATCTCGCGGCCATCTGGGCTGCCCTGGGTCCAGACCGCATCCGCCTTCCCGTCATAATTCTCTTCCAGGTGCTGGCACAGCGCCTGAATTCGCTTCGCCATCGCACCCGGGAATCGATGCACCGCCGGGGGCTGCGCGCACAGCGCCGCGAATTCGTCCGGATCCATCGCGGTTATTGTCGCCGCATCGAACGTCGCCAGTCGTTCAGCTAGCTTCTTCGGGCCCGCGAAAGCCGTCTCCATAGGGATCTGCTGGTCAAGCAGCATCCCTATGAGAAGCGCGAGGGGGTCAGAGGACAACAACGCGTCAGCGTCGGCATTTCCCACTAATCTGAGCTGCACCATAAAAATAGTGTGACATGACGACGGAACACGACCCGCCAATCCCCTCCCGCATCAGTCTCATTTCGCGAAGAACACGTTTTGGCAAATACGCGTTGCGCCGCTTTCTGTTGTGCCGCTGAGTTTCTAGTGTCGGCGGTGTTCCCTGAAGTCGCCCCAATACAGAGGTGGGTCATGCACCGTCACATTTGGTCTCGCCGCATCGTCGCAACAGTCGGTTCCGCTGGAGTGGTCCTTGCACTTGGCGGCGCAACCGCCGCAGCTGAGCCGGAACCGGGCCCCGTCCTCGGCACTGAGATTCCCGCCGGAACTTTCGACGCCGCAGTAGAGCCAGCGCAAGCCGATGTCACAGATCAAGAAGAGGCCGTCGGCACAGTCGATGCGCTTGACGAGGCTCCGGAAACCGCCGAAGCCACCGAGGACGAAGCTGAGGCGCTTCAGGACCAGACCTCCGATGAAGAATCCACGCCGCCCGCAACGGACTGGCTCAACGCGACACTAACTGTGCCCGCGATCAACGGCTGCCCAGATGAGGCAACCGTGACATTTGAGGACGGAAAAGCCGAAACCGATACGCAGGTCTACCGGTTCGCCTTCGACGGAGTCATCAAGTATGGCGACGTCACCGGAGACGGCAACGATGAGGCGCTCGTTCTTCTCGACTGCGGCCCGCGCGACGCGCACTACACCGGCGCTCTCGTGGCCTTCAGTGAAGGGGATGAGGGAATCGAGCCGGTCGGCGTTGTCGTAAATCCCGCAACATGGACCGAGCGCCCAATCGATTTCACGGTATGGCATGGGGACGTCGCAGTGGCGATGATTGATATTGACCTCCCCGCCGTCGCTGAAGAAGCAGGCCAGGTTTCAACAGAGTATTACCGCTGGTCAGCTGACACGGAATCATTCGAGCGGATCGACAACTGAGATTACGGGCGAAGATCACGTCACACCGGTAACGTTGTGGCGTGATGCACCCCGGTGTTGTTAACTCCTGGATTCGTTCACCTGACGAAGCGATCCGCCTCATCAGCGAGCACACAATCACGCCTGCAGCGGACTTCACTGTCGGCGCTGAACTCGAATGGCTTGTGGTTCGTAACTCGCTTCCAGCCCATCGTGTTTCCGTCGGAGAAATCTCCCGTGCACTCGGCGTCTACGCGCCCAACGGCAACGGACGTTCCGCTCCGTTTCCCTGCGGGTCCACGTTAACCCTCGAACCAGGCGGGCAGGTTGAACTGTCGAGCGCACCAGCACCGTCTGCGTCCGCGGTTATCGACGCGCTCACCACCGATTCAACGGTGCTGCGGGCATGTCTCGCGCATGAGTCGCTCGAACTCGTCAGCGCCGCCGCCGACACCGTCCGAGCCCCGCGGCGGATTCTCGATGCACCGCGCTACCGGGCTATGGAGAGAGCGTTCGATCGCCACGGCCCTGCAGGCCGCGTGATGATGACGAACACGGCAGCAGCGCAAGTGTGTGTTTCCGCCGGGACGTCAATGGAGGACGCAGCACAGCGGTGGTCGATGCTGAACGAAGCTGGACCTGCGCTCCTTGCAGCGTTCGCGTCGTCTCCCCGAGTCGCTGGGGGGATGCCCGGCCGCTGGGAGTCGCAACGCATGCGGTCCTGGTTCGCGCTCGATCCGCAACGAACCGCCCTGCCCGCCGGATGCGGTGCCACGGACGAATATGCCCGCTGGGCGCTGACGGTGCCGCTGATGTGTGTACGCCGCAATGGCGACTGCTGGGATGCACCTCCCGGCCTCACACTCGGGGACTGGATCGATACGGGCGGGAACTCCAACGAGCTGGGTATGCTCCCCACCCTGTATCCCACTGCTGACGATGTGCTCTACCACCTCAGCACGCTCTTCCCCCCTGTTCGTCCTCGCGGCTACTTTGAGGTTCGCTACCTCGATCAACAACCGGGCAGTCAATGGCGGGCCGCAGTCGCTGTAGTGAGCACGCTTGCCCAGTCTGCATCCACCGTCAGCGCATGCCGTGAAATTGTCGCTGGAACCTCGCACCTATGGCATGAGGCAGCCCGGTTCGGTATGCGGCACCCGGAGCTCCGCTCGACCGCCGAGGAACTCCTCACCCTTGCGGCCAGTTGCGCGGCGACCCCCGTCCTCTCTGACCTCATCTCGGAATACCACGGCTACAAACAGCGGCTCTCTATGGCGACCGCGCCGACGGTACGCACGCCGCAACGAGGAGAACTATGACCACAGAAGAATTGCGCACCGATATCGCGATGGTCCTCGACCGTGCGCGTACGCGAACGAGTCTGCTCACCGAGGCTGTGAGTGACGATGAACTCTGTGCGCAGCACTCTCCGTTGATGAGCCCGCTCGTATGGGATCTCGCCCATATCGGCAACCAGGAAGAGCTGTGGCTCGTGCGTGACCTCGGAGGGCGGGAACCGGTCCGGAAAGACATTGACGAACTCTACGACGCATTCCAGCATCCCCGGGCAAGCCGGACCCAATTGCCTCTGCTCAGCCCCTCAGAAGCTCGCGGATACGTGAAGTCGGTGCGCGACAAAGTTCTCGATGTCCTCGACCGGACGCCGCTGTATGGCACACCGTTGAGTGATCATGGCTTCGCTTTCGCGATGATCGCCCAGCATGAACAGCAGCATGACGAAACGATGCTCGCCACCCATCAGCTTCGGCGCGGCAGTGCAGCACTCCATGCTGCTCCGCCGCCACCCAAATCGGCAGCGGTGGGCGGTGAGGCAGTTGTCCCTGCCGGCCCGTTCGAAATGGGCACTAGCAGTGATCCGTGGGCGCTGGACAATGAACGCCCCGCACATAGGGTTCATGTCGATGCGTTCGCGATCGCGCGCGCACCGGTCACCAACGGCGAGTACATCGAGTTCATCGGGGACGGCGGCTACTCCCGCCCCGCATTGTGGTCCGAGGCGGGATGGGCACACCGCAAGGCGAGCGACCTGACAGCGCCGCTTTTCTGGCGGCAAGATAGCGCCGGCGTCTGGTGGCGGCGCCGCTTCGGTCTCGTCGAGAAGGTTCAGTTCGATGAACCGGTGGTGCACGTGTCGTTCCATGAGGCTGAGGCATTCGCACGGTGGGCAGGCAAGAGGCTGCCCACAGAGGCGGAATGGGAGAAGGCGGCCCGCTGGGACCCCGCAACTGGCCGTTCTCGCCGTTACCCGTGGGGCGACGAAGCACCGTCTGCGGAACGCGCGAACCTCGGACAGCGGCACCTCCAGCCCGCAGCCGTCGGCGCTTATCCCGCCGGTGCGTCCCCACTTGGCGTCCACCAGTTGATCGGGGATGTGTGGGAATGGACCTCCACCCCATTTCGCGGATACCCAGGTTTCCGCTATTTCCCGTACGCCGAATACTCGGAAGTCTTCTTCGGCACTGACCACCGTGTTTTACGTGGCGGTTCGTTCGGCACCGATGAGGTCGCGGTCCGGGGGACTTTCCGCAACTGGGACTATCCAGTCCGGCGGCAGATTTTCGCGGGCTTCCGGCTTGCACGTGACGCGGAGCAGGGCGAGAACAGCTGACTATGTGCCGTCACCTCGCCTATCTCGGACCTCAAGTGTCTGTGCGTGACTTACTCACCGAGGGTGAGCACTCGTTGCTCCAACAGTCCTTCCAGCCCCGGGATATGCGGCGCGGCGGCGTCATCAACGCGGACGGCTACGGGGCTGCATGGTGGGACAAGTCAGCCCTGCACAGGTACCGGTCCGTCACGCCAATCTGGGCTGACGCGTCAGGTTGTGAAACGCTCAGCGCTGTCGGCGGAAACGCCATTCTGGCTGCCGTCCGAAGCGCCACAATCGGCATGCCCGTCGTGGAAACTGCGTGCGCCCCGTTTATCTACGGTCCTTGGGCCTTCAGTCATAACGGGTTTGTCGCGGGGTGGCCGGACTCGCTAGCCGAGCCGGCCCGGACTCTCCCAGTCACCGACCTGATGACATTGGAAGCCCCCACCGACTCCGCTGTTCTCTGGGCACTGCTCCGTCACCGGTGCGCAAAGGACGCCAGCACTGGCGAGTGGGCAGCCGCTGTCGCGGAACTCACGAACAGGACTCGCGAGAGCGCGCCCGGCTCCCGATTGAACTTCCTGCTCAGCAATGGCTCGCAGATCATTGCGACCACGTGCGTTCACTCGCTTTCCGTTCTGCTCACTGACGACGTTGTGCTTGTCGCAAGTGAACCCACCACTGATGACAAAGGCTGGCGACACGTCAAAGACGGACAACTCATCGTCGCCGAACCCGGACGCCTCCGCATCACGCCACTAAACCGCCAGTAGGAGCTATGACCAAGCCGCATCGCATCGATATGCACGTCGACCCCATCAACCGGGAGGAGTCGCTGATCTCTGATGTGCAGCAGGGCCTTTCACAGCGGCCGCGCTCGCTGCCACCCAAATGGTTCTATGACGCCGCGGGAAGCGAGCTGTTCGAGGCGATCACCCGACTACCCGAGTACTACCCCACACGTACGGAACGGGCTCTATTGCGTGAGTGCGCTTCCGAGATAGCGTCGCTCACGCACGCGGAGACTCTCGTCGAACTGGGTTCAGGTTCGTCGGAGAAGACACAGCTACTGATCGATGCTCTCCTAGCAGCCGGAACACTCACGACGTACGTGGCCCAGGACGTTTCCGAAAGTGCGCTTCTCGGTGCGATGAACGACATCGCCGATCGCTACCCAACGCTTGATCTGCACGGCGTCGTGAGTGACTTTTCGGCGGGCGATTTCCGGGACGGATTACGTTCCCTGCCGCACTATCCGGACAGCCTGCTCGCCTTCCTTGGCGGCACGATCGGAAACCTGGTACCCGAAGAGCGCGCACATTTCTTTGCTGCAGTGAGGCAGAAACTCAAGCCTGGAGAACATCTGCTCGTCGGTGTGGGCCTCATTGCAGAGGAAACCGACATGATTGCGGCTTACGACGATGCAGAGGGCGTAACGGCCCGTTTTAACAGGAATGTCCTCGACGTGCTTAATCGCGAACTCGGGGCCGACTTTCCGGTTGATAAATTCCGGCACGTCGCTGTCTGGGACCGGGCCAACTCATGGATTGAAATGCGTTTGCGCGCTGTCGAAGCCATGACGGTCGAGGTGAAACGCGCGGAGCTTTCGCTTCACCTCGCTGAAGGTGAAGAGATCCGGACAGAAATATCTGCGAAATTCGATCTCGGGTCCTTTTTGGCTGAACTTGAAGTTGCGGGCTTCTCGCGGGTTACTGACTGGCGCGATCCGATGAACCGTTTTGCGCTCATCCTGGTTAATGCCGTACCGGCCAGTATCTGACGTTTTGGCCACGGGAACATTACGGTCACATAAGGATTGTGTGGCACCCCGTCGCGCGCCTATACCATAAGAGGAGGGTCGGAAACAGCGTTTTTAGGTGGTGTGTGATGAAGAAAACATTCTCGACCCTGGCGGGATCGGTTCTTATAGCCGGTGCACTGGCCGTGGTGCCAGCGTCGACCGCTTCTGCGACACCTTCTCCGTATTGCGGGATCACATGGGGTTCTCTGAACAAGTCGCAGATGCAGATGACGACGGCATCAGTGGTGAATGTCCGCTCAGGGCGGCACGATTGCTTCGATCGGCTCGTAGTTGATATTGCCGGGCCGGTGACGGGTTACTACGCGGAGTACGTAGACACTGTGCGACATGATGGCTCAGGACACCCGGTGCCGCTACGCGGAGGCGCATACCTCCAATTCATCGTTCAGGCGCCCGCGTATGACCGGCATGGCAACCAGACCTATAGACCTGCCAATTATCGTGAGCTGGTCAACGTCAACGGCTACCAGACATTCCGGCAGGTTGCATGGGCTGGATCATTTGAAGGCCAGACGACATTCGGGGTCGGCGTCCGCGCTCGCCTGCCGTTCCGCGTCTTCACCCTCGACGGCCCTGGCGACTATCACAGCCGGGTTGTCATCGATGTCGCACACTACTGGCACTAGCGCGAGAGTTCGCCCGCCTCGCACACGGTAAGAAAAGCTCCGAGTTCTTCGAGCCCGTGCGGGGTGGTCGGCATGAACTCGGTGAGCGTTGGGGACCGCACAATCATCGCGAGCCACTGCCCGCGTGAAATGGCGACGTTAAGCCGATTCCGGTTGAGCAAGAAGCTCATCCCACGGGGCACGTCTTCGATAGCGGACGCGGTCATCGACACAACAGTGACAGCAGCCTGACGGCCCTGGAACTTGTCGACAGTGCCCGCCATCACGCGGTCAAGCCCAGCCATACGCAACTCGGCGAGAATTGTGTTGACTTGAGCGTTATAGGGCGCGACCACGATGACATCGTGCTGCTCGAGCGGACGCTCGGCCGCGCTGGGTTTCGGGCGCCAGGGTGTACCGAGAATCTGCTGGATCTCGGCGCATATCACGCGGGCTTCCTCTCCGGATGCGGTTGAATTGCCCGTATGGGGAACCGTGATGGTCTTCAAGCCGGGCGGTATTCCAGTGAGGAGCCGCGCAGCGGTCACGGACTCTTCACTTGTCAGCCGTCCTTCATAGGATAGGTCCGAGACCACGCGGCAAAGCGCAGGGTGCATGCGGAAGGTGCGCTCAAGGAAATAGCCGAATTCGGAGGGGATAGTGCCGTGGTCCCCTATCAGCCAGCCCAACGCAGACTCGTCGACGGGTTCCGGGTGGGTCCCCTGACTGACCTGCGGAAGCTGTTGCGGATCCCCCAGAAGCATCAGGTTGCGGGCGGCCGCTGATACAGCGATCGTGTTCGCGAGGGAAAACTGGCCAGCCTCATCGATGACGAGAAGGTCCAGCGAACCCGCAGGAACCTGGTTCGGATTGGCAAACGTCCATGCCGTGCCACCGACGACGGCTCCCCCGTCGCAGCCCTCCAGCGCGCCAGCAATAGCGTTGCGCGACCCCAGGGTCGTCCACAGAGATGATCCGAGTCGGTTGTCGGGTTTGAAGACCTGAGATCCCGGCACGTGTGCCTCGACGATGCAGTCCAGCATATTTTCGACCACCGAGTGGGACTGTGCGACCACACCCACTCGCCACCCGTACTTCAGGACAAGCTCCGCAATTACCTTTGACCCCGTGTACGTCTTGCCAGTACCGGGAGGACCTTGTACCGCCAGGTAGGAATGGTCAAGGTCACAAAGCGTCGCGATGATCGCTGCCGCAGTCTCATTCGGACTTGTGGGCGCGACAGGGCCCGCGCCCGACAGCGTGCGCGGAGGTATCCGTCGCAGAACGTCCACCGCGGCTGTCCTCGGTATCTGCGGCCACTGGCCGGCGAAGCTCTCGGCGACGCGCTCGATTGCGTCTTTCAGGGGCTGCGCGGATGGGGGCGGTCCAGGAGTGATTGCGACGGGTGCGTCGCTGTGTGGGTCAGCGCCCTTCGGGCACTTCTCTTCGAGGTAGACACATTCGTCGGAGACCGGCAAGCCGAGCTCATGGCAGCGTGTGCTGCTCAGCAGCTTTGCGGTGGTGAAGCCGCGAGCTCCTGGGACTGGCTGACGCGCACTTTGCGGGCTCGGTGCGTCGTACAGTGCAAACACATCGCCTCCCGCGCGGAGGGTGGCACCGTGTGGTGCTTCACCAGCGATCCGCAGAACGCGGCGCGGCACACGCTGTCTTGGTCCCATTGCCCAATCGCCCACCACGTCACAGCCATCCACAACAAATGCCTCAGACGACTCCGCCAGGTCAGATGCCGAGGCCGTTAGGCGATCGAAATGCCCCCACCAGAAAGGTTTGTCCTCACGCCAGTGGTAGTTCATGGCCGCGGCGAACATCGCGGCTGTCTGTTGCTCCGCCGACCGCCGCATCCGCGGCAGTTCACCCGCGTAATCCAGGAGCTGCACTTCGAGCGGAGACGTGTCGAACTCGCCGTTCGCGTCGTCAGCAGCCTCTACAACGGGGATGGCAAGGGGCACACCCTCTGACTGAGCGCACCGGGCGAGCCAGTTACGCAGGTGCAGTGTCGAATCGCAGTCATACCGGTTGTAATCCTCGATTGAGGCGAGTACCGCAGCCGCTTCCTCTGCTGCCCCTGATTCGGCCAGTCCTGTAAAGCGGGCGTATTCAGCAATCGAGTCGCCCGCGGTGGTGACGTCGCCGCCTCGCAGATGTTCGCCCATGTACAACGGCTCGAGCTTCTTGATGCTGTACGACGACTTGCCAACGCGAACTGCCTTGCGCACCAAGGGATACAGGTCGACGAAGACGTTGGCGCGCAACAAGTCATCGAGTGCGGCTTCGCATATGCCGTGGCGGCCGACGAGGCGACGCAGAGCGGTCTTCTCGTAGGGCGCGTAATGGTAGACATGCATATCCGGAAAACGCGCGCGGCGTTCGGCGACATACTCGAGGAAAGCGTGCAGCGCGCGCTTCTCTTCAGCACGATCGTGTGCCCAAAACGCGCGGAAATCCGTGTGCACGCCGGGGTCGTGGTCGATACGAGCGTCGGGTGCCTCCACGATTCCGAAGAGGTACTCGAGCCCCCAGTCTGTCGAACCGTCCTCAGCCCATAGTGGGTCACCTTCAAAATCGAAGAAAATGTCGCCGGGACTTGGCTGGGGCAGTTCACGCAACGCAGCTGGATTGTGAACAACGTAGTGCGGCTGCCCTGTCCTTTCTTCTTCGACCTGCGCCCCGGCCTGGGAACGCAGCCTGGCAAGCGCGTGCGGTGAAATCCCCGGGACTGTCGTCTCCGGATCTAGCGCGGCGAGCTCGTCGAGCGTCCGCACACCTGCCCATTCAAGCCGGGCACGCTGCACCGTCGTGAGACCCGCGACCAGGATGACGTCGCGGGTGCGCGCGATTTCGTCGGCAGCGAGATCACTGCGCACGTCGGCGCTGTACCGGGGGTCGCCCCACGCTACCGGCGCGTTCTGAGCAAGATGCCCGGTCAGGATCATGTCGAGGCGAGCCCGCCGCTGACGGTACACAGGCAGAACATCCGATAAACGGTGGTCCGTGATGGTCCCGTCCCCGAGAACAAGATGCATTACCGGTGAGACGGCGACACCCGCAGAGATCAACTGATCCGCATAGGCTGCGAGCTGTAAGAGTGCCGGTACACGCGCGTGACGTGAGAGCTTGGTGTCATAGACCGCGTACGCGGAACCACCGGACGTGTCCTCACGTACGAGGAAGTCACAGAAACCCGCGAAACTCCCATCGAAGAACGTGCCCTGATAGATCACCGGCGCATTGTCGTCGATCGCCTCGAACGTCTCCGCTCGTGCCGCGACGAGCCCCTCCTCCGTGAACATAGGGCGGCCGAGGCTGACGACCTTGTCTCCGTGCTGATCGACGAACTTCTCCAACAGTCGCTGCTCATGCGCATCTCCGAGCTCGGCCGTCCTGGCAAACATTGGGTCGTCGATGGCCGCCGCGGCTGGATAGCGGCCAAGCTTCATATCGAGAGTGCGCAGGAAATCGAACTCACTCGCCGCGGCGACCGCAAGATCGGTCGCGCTGTAGACCACCCGGGGGGCGTTCGAGTTGGATGCCTCATGGCCGGCAGCTGCTGGAAGAAGAAACACGCGCCTAGCCTAGGCGGCTCCTCTGACAGTTATCGCATTCGTGGCGGTCTGGAGCGGTGAGGCGTCAGCGCTTGCGCGAACCACTCCGGCCGAGCACGTGAAACGCCGCGAGGCCTAGCACGGCGATGACCGCGAATGCGGAGCTGGGGAGAACTGGACCGAGCATCGCACCGCCGAATGGAGCACTGAAAAGCAGCACAACCGCAAGAATGGCGATGATCAGGCCAGCGAGGATGCCCACACCGCTGAGTTGTGCGACTGAGAGTTGCGGCGGCAGCGGACTGCGCGCGGCTGCAAGGATCTGCGCAAGGGCCCGGGTGGCGCCGTGACGCCGCGGCGGTTCCTCCGCGGACCGTCCACGGTAGCTACGTCGAAAATCCCGCGCGGTCGACGTGTGGACACCGCGACTCACGGGCTTGCGGCGACTGCCGGAATTGTCTGCGCGCGCCATGTGCTCGCAACCTCCTCCGGCATAACGTTCAACTTTAGGTTGATTCTAAGCGCATCCGCAGGACCCCGTAACCGTGTTTCGCGGTTAGCTGCATCACGGTGAATTAGGTTCTTGCGTTAGCGAATTCGGGGTAAATCCCTCAGCCGCGTGCAATTCCTCCACACTTAGGGTTGACTTACCTACTTGTGACCTCCGACCCCGCTGCGCCGCAGACCGGCACCGCGATCCTGCGCCGCACACTGCGGCGTCATCGATCCCGCCTCAGCGGCGCCACCGCCTTGCTATCAACACATCAGGCCGCCGAAACCGCCGTGCCGATCGCAATAGGGCTGATTGTCGATTACGCGATTGCCGTCGGTGACTTGCCGCGTCTCGCTTTCTCCCTCGCGGGACTCGGAGCGCTGTTTGTCGTGCTCTCCTTCGCCTGGCGCTACGGCGCCCAGCTGCTCAATGTGGCCTACCAGCGTGAGTCCCATGCGCTGCGTGTAGAAGCCGCCCGCCACATCCTGAACCCGCGCGGGGTTTCGTCGTCCATGGCGACCGGGGAATACATCACTGTGTCCACGTCAGACGCCGACAACGAAGCCAGCATCCTCGACGCCATACCTCGCGGTATCGCCGCAACCGTCGCAATTGTGTTTACCGCTGCGGTTCTCGTGACGATTCATGTCCCGCTGGGGCTCGCGGTCGTTATTGGCACCCCGGTAATTCTCGCGGTGCTCCACGCCGCGACTCCCCACCTCGTCCGTCGTACGCACGCCCAGCAAGAAACTGTCGCACGGACGTCCGCGATGGCCACCGACCTGCTGAGTGGGCTACGTCCGCTGCGCGGCGTCGGGGGTGAAGCCGCCGCATCCCAGCGGTACCGGAGTGCCAGCCGCCGAGCGCTCGAAGCACGAATAAGTTCGGCGACCGCGCAGGGTGCGTATACGGGCGCAAGCATGACCGCCAGCTCGCTTCTCGCGGTGGCGGTAGCTGCTGCCGCCGGGTGGCTTGCCCTCAGTGGCTCGCTCACCGTGGGCCAGCTCATCATTGTTGCGGGGTTAGCCCAATTCCTGCTCGAGCCGTTGTCGACCCTTGCCTCCGTTCCCGGACTGATCGCCCGCGCCCGCGGCTCCGCTGACCGTTTAGCACTGGTCCTGTCTGCACCCCCACTCCTCCCCGCGGGTGAGAGGGCTGCCCTTACACCGGGCGCCTTGACAGTCGGGGAAGTAAAATTCCGCTCCCTGCGGTCAGTCTCACTGACTGTCGCACCAGGCGAATTCGTCGTACTCTTCGCGTACGATCCGGCTGACGGTGAAGCACTCGCTAGCGTCCTCTCGGGACAGATGGCTCCCAGTGAGTACCGTGGCACCGTTTGGATTAACGGCGTACCTATCGCGACTGCAGAAACGAATGCCGCCCGCGCAGTCTTACTGAGCGAACCCCACCACACCGACCTCTTCGCGGGAAGCCTGCGCGACAACATCACTCTTGGAAGGCACAGCACGAACGCCACGAACGACGTCGTCTTGCGAGAAGCGTTGCACGCATCAGCCGCCGACGATGTGGCCGAACTTCACCGCGACGGACTCGACCACATTATCGGTGAGCGCGGTGGCACGCTCTCGGGCGGCCAGCGACAGCGCCTCGCGCTCGCCCGGGCCCTTTATGTGCGTCCCCCGATTCTCGTTCTGCACGATGCGACCACCGCCGTAGACGCTGTGACGGACCAGGAAATCGCGCAAGGCGTGAAAGCAGCGCGCTCGTTCACGGGACAACGGCTTACCACCCTCGTGATCACGACGAGTCCGGCATTCTTGTCCGTCGCGGACCGCGTGATCGTCATCAAAGACGGGACGGTAACCAGTGAGGGATCCCACGCCGTGCTCATCACGAACGATCCTGCCTACCGGAAGGCAGTGGCACGATGACCCAACAGCTACTTCCGATCGCGCGCACCGCGGCCACGGCGCGATGGCTGCTGCGCGAAGTGCTGCTGCGCTGGCGCCACAGCCTTCTCACATTGGTGGTTTCGACTCTGGCGGCAGCCGCGGCAATCGTCCCCATCTGGGTGCTCGGAATCCTCGTCGACAGAGTGCGCGACGGCGCCCCCGCCAGCGGAATCGGTGGGCTAGTCGCAGTGATGGTCGCGGCCGCGCTCGCCGCGGGTGTGCTCAGTGGGATCGGTTACCGGCTCATCGCATCGCTGGGCGAAACAGTGCTCGCTGATCTTCGTGAGGGATTTGTCGACCGGGCGCTGCGCCTGCCGCTGCACCAGGTTGAGGCTGCGGGCCGCGGCGACCTGCTGGCACGCGCGGGTGACGACGTCGCCGTAATTAGCCGTGCTGTGTCTAACGTTATCCCCACCCTCATGACGGCGATGCTTACCACCGTGCTGAGCATCGCCGCTATGGTCGGCCTCGACTGGCGCCTCGGTCTTGCAGGTCTCGCTGCACTGCCGATGTATGTGCTCGCGCTACGTTTCTATCTCCCACGTTCCGGGCCGCTGTACGCGGAGGAGCGCGTAGCAATGGGTGAACGCACGCAGGCACTCGTCAGCAGTATCGATGCGGCCAAGACCATCCGCGCCTATCGGTACGAGGAACCTCGCCTTGCTCTGATCGACACTGCTTCCGCCCGGGCACGCGACATAGGGATCACCGTGTTCCGACTCGTCACCCGATTTGCAGCGCGTGGCAACAGAGCCGAATTCGTCGGGCTCGCTTCAGTTCTCGCGGTCGGTTTCGCGCTGGTCAGCAACGATACAGTGACCGTTGGACAGACCACGGCGGCCGCACTGCTGTTCCACCGCTTGTTCAACCCGATCGGCATACTGCTGTGGACGTTCGACGACATCCAGTCAGCTGGGGCAAGCCTCGCTCGCCTCGTCGGGGTTGTTCAGATACCCGCCATAGGGACCCGTTCGCGAAAAATCACGCCACCGGAGCCCACTGATGCGAGCCTGGAACTGCGGAGTATCGAGCACACGTACGACGGGGAAAGCTTCGTTTTGCGCGGAGTCAATCTGCACATCAGTCCTGGTGAGCGCGTCGCTATCGTCGGTGCGACAGGTGCGGGAAAATCGACTCTGGCTGCGATCGCAACAGGCACTCTGGCGCCGACGTGCGGTGACATCCGCGTTGGTGGTGTCGTTTTGAGCGACCTGGGCGGCCAACTGCGCGGCCATATCGCCATCGTCACGCAAGATGTCCATGTCTTCGCCGGTTCCCTGGCCGACGATGTCCAGCTCGCTGCGCCGGAGGCTTCCGACAGCGAGATCCGCGCCGCGCTCTCCGCTGTCGGTGCACTCGCGTGGGCTGATGCGCTGCCTGACGGTCTCGGAACGCGGGTCGGTGAGGGCGGCCATCCACTGACGGCGGCGCAGGCGCAGCAACTCGCCCTCGCGCGCGTCCTGCTCGCGGATCCCGCGATCGTGGTCCTCGATGAGGCGACAGCGGAAGCGGGAAGTGCAGGGGCACGCGACCTCGAGCAATCCGCGCTCGCAGTAACAGCGGGGCGCACAAGCCTCGTTATCGCGCATCGGCTCACACAGGCAATGACCGCGGACCGCGTCGTGGTGCTCGAACACGGCATGATCACCGATGAAGGGCCACACGCCGAACTCGTGGCACGTGGCGGCCACTACTCCGCGTTGTGGCACGCATGGTCTGGGCAGGCAACCGGAACGCCTCAGCATCGCCCTCAGGTTTCCCGATAGGGTGCATATGTGGGAAAACGCCCGACCGAGAACAGCGAAGCTGCCAGAACGCCCGTCCTCACCGATGGCGTCGTCACGCTGAGGCCGTGGAATGACGCGGACATCCCAGCTGCTGAACGGGGTCATGATGAGGAAATCCGCCGCTGGACGGATGCACAATCGGCGAACACCCTGACCGACGCGGTCAAGCGTGGGCGCGAGGAACCTGATCCGGAGCGCGGCGTCAGCCTCGTCATCGAACACGACGGAATAGCCGTCGGCTATGTCGAGGTTCGCCGTACCGCCGATGACACGGGCGAACTCTACTGGGTTCTGTTCGCAGGCCAGCGGGGCCGGGGGCTCGCCACTCGGGCGCTAGCCCTGCTCGCCGAATTTGCCTTCGAGGAACTTGGGTTCGCACGGATCGAAGCCCATGTCGATGTGGAAAATCTTCGTTCCATACGCCTCGCAACGCGCGCCGGGCTGCGCCGTGAAGGCCTGCTCAGGAAAGGGCGGCGCCAGGGTGAGGAGCGCCGAGACACTGTGGTGCTCGCCCGCCTTGCCGACGACCCTCCACTACGTGACCCTGGCGGATTTCGCGAGATACTCAATGCTTTTCTGCCCCGAAAGCGCGCGATTTCGCAGATGCTTATCCGCGATGATGCTGATCGCGTGCTTCTCTGCGAACTTACGTATAAGCGGGACTGGGACCTTCCAGGCGGGGTCGTGGAGGTCGGAGAGTCCCCATTTCTCGCCGTCAGTCGCGAACTACAAGAGGAATTAGGCATCGATGTACCTGCCGGACGGCTGCTGCTGACGGACTGGCTGCCGCCGTGGGGTGGCTGGGACGACGCGGTGTGCCTGGTTTTCGACGGCGGCGCTCATCCGTCCTCATTGCTGGACACGATGGTGGCCGATGCGAAGGAGGTGCGCACCGCTGAGTTCTGCACGCTTGATGAAGTGCGCGCCCGTTGCACCGACTTCACTGCTCGCCGGATCGAATCGGCTCTCCACTCGCTGGAAGGCGGTGGACCGCAATACACCGAATCAGGACGCACATGACACTCGATCAACTCGGCACCATCGAACTCCGTGTCGGAACAATCCTGACAGTCGAGAAGAACCTGAAAGCCAGGAAGCCGGCCTACATCCTGACAGTCGACCTTGGCCCCCTCGGGCAGAAGACCTCAAGCGCGCAGATCACCGACCGGTACGAGCCCGATGACCTAGTAGGCCGACAGGTTGTATGCGTATGCAACCTGGAGCCGAAACGTGTCGCGGGAGTGAAGTCGGAGGTCCTCACCGTCGGTGTGTACACCGCTGACAACACCGTCACGCTGGTCTCAGTGGACCATCCCGTCGCTAACGGAGCCCCGCTGGCGTGAGTTCAGCTCTGCGGGCCTGCCTCGTGTCCGGGGCGCCCCGGAGTGCGGCGCTGCTCTTTCATCTCAGCCTCGTGAATATGGCGGACACCGCCGGCCAGTTTTTCCCGGGCCTCTCGCTCCACCGCACGGAACGTAGACCAATATCCGTCGTCGAACTCCTCGACGACCTGGAACGTCCACCGGCCAGAAAGCACATTCAGTCCGATGACGGTGTCTTCGATCCGCTGCGCGAGTTCGGTGTGGCCCGCGTCCCTCAGTTGTTCTACGGCCTCGGAGAGCTTAGCGTCGCCACCACCAATCAGCTGATGGAACGAGTACAGGTGCCCCCGTGCTCGTTCCACCATTTCCAGGGCCTCCGACATGAGGCCGAGCGCGGCCACAGTGGTGTCGTCGACACCGTCAGGCCGCCGGTGGTCGGATGGGCGCGCGATCGGAAAGTCGTCAGTCACGTGTCAACTCTACTTTCGTGCGATGCGTCTGTTCACGGCGCGCAGTAGGCGCAATGGCGTGACCTGTGCGCTGTTGAACATCAGCGCGGCCTGAGTTCCCACCGGAATATGGGTTGGGCGCGGAATAGGGTGCCGCGCGGGACGAGTGGTCTGGAAAATTTTGTCCGCCACATCACGAGCGGTGAGGTGAACCCCCAGCGAAGTCATCGATCCAGTACGTTCCGTCGCGATCATCGAGGTGTCCACAAACAGCGGCCAGAGCGCGAATACTCGTATGTCCTCGGAGCGCCACTCGATGTCCAGAGCTTCAGTCAGCCCTCGCACCGCGAACTTGGAGGCGGAATACGCGGCGAGTTCGGCCTGCCCGTAGATCGCGGACGCCGAGCACATATTCACGACCTGGGCACCGGGCGTAGCTTTGAGGTAGGGATAGGCCGCGTAACACCCGTTCATCACACCGTCCACGTTCACGCGCATAACGCGCTGCTGCGCATCGAGCGGCAGATCGACGAAATTGCCGGCCCGGAGGAGTCCGGCGTTGTTGACGAGAATGTCTAAGCGTCCGCTCGTCCGTTTCATGAAGTCATCGAGCACGCCCGACCACGCGTCTGCATTTGTCACGTCGAGCGCGGCCCTGGTCACGCTCCCCTTGGGCGCCTCGGTTTGCAGCGACCGGAGGCCGGCCTCGTCTACGTCGGTGGCGCACACCAGATAGCCCTCTGACGCGAATCGCAATGCTGTCGCGCGGCCAATGCCCGACGCGGCACCCGTAATGAAGACACTTCCCTGTGTAAACGCCATCGAGGCCCTCTCCCTCAACGAACCAGCCAGTCACCCCTCACCTAGGAACGCTACCTGCCCTCAAGACAAGAACTTCGCGGGGTGATGTATCAGTTTCGACACGCAAACCGGATACATCACCCCGCGAAGCTGGCGGGCGGGCAGCCGCGTCAGTGACGGCTGTTCGCGGTCTCCCACGCCCTGTCATAGGGGCTCGAGCCACGCTTCGCGACGTCCTTACTCCGGTAGACGACGTAGGGACGGAACAGATACCCCAGCGGGGCACTGAACACGTGCACTAGCCGCGTGTACGGCCAGATCGTGAACAGCACGAGCGCCGCTATCGCGTGCAACTGGAAGCTAACCGGGATGCCGATCATCAGGTCCGGGTCGGGACTCAGCATGAAGACACTGCGGAACCACGGGGATACTGTTTCGCGGTAGTCGTACCCACCAGCGACGATGTTCTCCCAGACGGTGTTCACCATCCCGGTCAGCACCGTGAAGATGAACACCGCGTACATGAAAATGTCGCCTTTGGTGGTTGCTTTCCGTACCGCCGACACGGTGATTCGCCGGTACAGCAGAATAACCAGGCCAGTGATCACGGCAATTCCAGCGAGGGTTCCGGGAATCACGGCCAAATAGTGATAAGCGTGGTCAGAAATACCGAGGGCCTGTGTCCACGATTTTGGGACTGCAAGCCCTCCGACATGCCCCGCGATCACTGCGAGCAACCCGAAGTGGAAGAGCGGGCTGCCGATTTGTAGCAGGCGGCTCTCGTACATTTGCGACGAACGAGTGGTCCAGCCGAACTGGTCGTGCCGGTACCGCCACACGTGGCCAAGCGCAAAAGAAGTGAGCGCAACGTACGGCAGAATCAGCCACAGGAAAGTATTCACTGGTGCCCTCCCGAGGCGCCGGGGAACGAGGGCGTCGGGAGAAGTTCCGGCGCCGTGACAGTGGGGTCTATCGAGTAAGGGTCGAGTCCCACCTCTTCTTCGGGCGGGCCTTCAGCGGCGAGCACACGGATTTCGGCGCGGTCGGTCGTCGTGAGCGGGCGCAACGTGTCGCATAGCGCATCGACGACTGCGGCATAAGGGGATTCGCTGTCGTGCAGCGAGAGCCGCAATAGTTCGAGGACGGCACGATGGCGTGCCAGGATCCGGCCCCCAGCACGCGCGTCGATCGTCGATGCGAACTCCAGGACCGCGGGCAGATAGTCCGGGAGCTCCTGCTCATCCATCTCGGCACCAGCCGACCTGTAGGCCTGCTTCATCATCAGCAGCGCACCGCCACGCTTCCGCGTATCACCGTAGGCGTAGTAGGTAAGGTGCAAACTCGACCGGCGGCGCATATCGAACGTTTCCACGTAATGCCCCGCCAGGGTGATCTGGTCGGTGTTCTGCGCATAATCCAGAAATGACTTCAGATGCGCCCGTGCGGGTCCGGGTACGCGCGCCACCGCCGCGACCAGATCTGGGAGCATCACGAGGGTCCGGGGGTGCGGATAGTCGAGGAGCAATGCGCACAGCCTCCACACGAGCCGCATGTCGCGTTCGGTGTAGTCGTCGCGTTTGCGGCGCCCGCGAATGATGCTCACGACACGCTCTCCGGGTGTTTCTCCGCCGGCTCCTTCGGAACGCCTTCGGGCACGATTCCGCTGGTGGACTTACCATCCCAGTTCAGCAAATTCACCCGTCCCGTTTTGTCCTCTGGGGCTGCGCCATTGGTGTCATCGAGAAGGTGGAACTTCTCCGCCATGACATCAAACGCCGTCATGCCGGGGCCGCCATCATTGTCGAGACTGCAGGACGTCGCGATCGCTTCGAGACGGTGCGCATCCGACGTCGCGCCGGTGGGGATCACATAGCGGTCCTCGTACTTCGCAAGCGCAAGCAGCCGGTACATCGCCTCGATCTCGTAAGTTGTCAGCCGGACCGACGCGGCGATCGACGGATCGACCTCTTCCTGCAAGTTGACCTGACGCATGTGGGCGCGCATCGCAGCGAGGCGCTGCAATGCGGCACGCACAGGTCCGACATCGCCGGCTGTGAAAAGCTCCGCGAGGTATTCGATTGGGATTCGCAGGGCGTCAATCGCCCCGAATAAGTTGTCGCCGTTCTCGCCGTCACCGCCGGATTCGGTCACAGCGTCGACAACCGGGGACAGCGGCGGGACGTACCAGACCATCGGCATCGTTCGATACTCGGGATGGAGGGGCAGCGCGATCTGGTACTCGGCGATCATCTTGTATACCGGCGAGTTCTGGGCCGCTTCGATCCAGTCGTGCGAGATGCCGGCTTTTTCGCACGCGTCGACAACGCGTGGGTCGTGCGGGTTGAGGAACACGTTCAACTGGGCGGGGTACAGGTCCTTGTCATCAGGCACCTGAGTCGCCTGGGTGACAGCGTCCGCGTCATACAGCATCACGCCGATATACCGCAGGCGACCAACACAGGTCTCCGAGCAGATAGTCGGGATCCCCACCTCAACACGCGGATAGCAGAAGGTGCACTTCTCGGCTTTGCCGGTCTTGTGGTTGAAGTAGATCTTCTTGTAAGGACAGCCCGTCACGCACTGGCGCCAGCCTCGGCACTTGTCCTGGTCAACGAGAACAATCCCATCCTCGGTGCGCTTGTAGATGGCACCCGACGGGCACGACGCAGCGCACGAGGGATTGAGGCAGTGCTCGCAGATACGCGGCAGATAAAACATGAAGGTCTGCTCGAACTCGAGTTTGATCTTCTCGTTCACCCGCTGGAGAATCGGGTCCTGTCCCACTTGCTCCGATCCGCCACCGAGATCGTCGTCCCAGTTGGCGCCCCAAGTCACCTTTGTGTCTTCACCGGTGATCGCCGACTTCGGCCGCGCCACCGGCGTCGTATCCATCGGCCCTGCACCAAGAATGGTGCTGTAATCGTAGGTCCACGGTTCGTAATAGTCCGCGACAGTCGGAAGGTCTGGATTCGCGAAGATGTTGCCGAGCCGCTTCAGGCGTGACCCCGACTTCAGGGTGACCTTCCCGCGTTTGGTGCGGGTCCATCCGCCCTTCCACCGCTCCTGATCCTGATACTGGCGCGGGTACCCTTGGCCAGGGCGGGTTTCGACGTTGTTGAACCATGCGTACTCGACACCAGGACGATTCGTCCACGCTTGCTTACAAGTGACCGAGCAGGTGTGACAGCCGATGCATTTGTCCAGGTTCATCACCATGGCGATCTGAGCCATTGGTTTCATCAGTACTCAACCTCCTGCGCGCGACGACGGATCGTGGTGACTTCGTCGCGCTGATTGCCGGTCGGTCCGTGGTAGTTGATCGCGAATGACTGCTGTGCGTAGCCACCGATCATGTGCGTCGGTTTGATCATCACGCGTGTTAGCGCGTTGTGGATGCCGCCGCGTTTCCCGGTTCGTTCGATACGAGGCACATCGACCGCGCGGTCCTGGGCGTGATACATGAAGACTGTGCCTTCAGGCATGCGGTGGCTGACGATTGCGCGTGCGACTACGACGCCATTCCGGTTGACCGCTTCAATCCAGTCGTTGTCCTTCACACCGATCTTGTTCGCGTCGACCTCTGACATCCAGATTGACTGACCGCCCCGTGACAGCGTGAGCATGTGCAGGTTGTCCTGGTAGGCAGAGTGAATGGACCATTTGGAGTGCGGTGTCAGGTAGCGCACGGTGATGCCTGCGGTGCCTTCCTGGTTCCCGACATCCCCGACGCGTGGCTCGCTGAACAGCGCGGTCATGTCCAGCGGGGGGCGGAAGATGGGCAGCTGCTCCCCCAGTTCAGCCATCCACTCGTGGTCGAGGTAGAAGTGCTGACGGCCGGTCAGAGTGTGCCACGGCTTGAGCCGCTCAGTGTTGATGGTGAATGGCGAGTACCGCCGCCCGCCTGACTCCGAACCCGACCACTCCGGGGAAGTGATAACTGGCACTGGCCGGGATTGAGTGTCTGCGAACGTGATCCGCTTTCCTTCGTGCTCCGCGGCAAGGTCAGCCAGCTTCGTTCCGGTGCGGGTTTCGAGGCTCAGGAAACCTTCGGTGGCGAGACGGCCGTTGGTGGTTCCAGAGAGCGCAAGTACGGCCTCGGCAGCGTGGGTGTCCTTCTTGAGCGACGGCCGCCCCGCCGCGGGTCCAGTCGGGATGACGCCGTTCATCTCCTTGAGGTATTCCACCTCTTCGGCCGGGTAGGTCGTGACACCTTTGACGGTCAGGCCTATCTGCTCGACAAGCGGTCCGAGCGCTGACATCTTGTCCGCCAGTGCCGGGTAGTCTCGCTCTACGACAGTGAGTTTTGGCATGGTCTTACCCGGGATGGGTTCGCACTCGCCTTTCTTCCAGTCCCGGACTTTGCCTCCCGGCTGGGCGGTCGCATCCGCTGTGTCGTGCATCAGCGGCGTGGCGACGACGTCCTTGCGAACACCGAGGTGTTTCTCGGCAAGCCAGCCGAATCCCCGGGCGATGCGGTGAAACGCCTCAAAGTCCGTCTTCGATTCCCACGGCGGACTGATGGCCGGCGAGAAAGCATGCACGAACGGGTGCATGTCGGTGCTCGACAGATCGTGCTTCTCGTACCACGTTGCTGCGGGAAGAACGATGTCGGAGAACAGAGTTGTCGAGGTCATCCGGAAGTCCAGCGACAACAACAAGTCGAGCTTGCCTGCGGGTGCTTCGTCACGCCACTTGACGTCCTCGGGCCGGATGCCCTCCGCATCAGTCGTGCGCAAGTTCGTGTCGGCGCCGAGGAGGTGTTTGAGGAAGTATTCGTTGCCTTTCGCTGATGAGCCGAGCAGGTTCGACCGCCACACAGTCAGCACTCTGGGGAAGTTCTCTGGGGCGTCCGGGTCTTCGCATGCGAATTGCAGGTGCCCCGATTTCAGTCCGTCGACCACGTGGCTGACAGGGTCCTTGCCGAGACGTTCCGCTTCGTCCGCGAGGTCGAGTGGGTTGCGGTTGAACGTGGGATACGACGGCATCCAGCCGAGCCGCGTCGCCAGGGCGATGTTGTCGGCGGCGGTCCGGCCCCGGAAAGCGCCCTTGGCCAGCGGCGACGCCACGACCTCGGACGTGAAAGGGTCATAGCGCCACTGATCCGTCGCGAGGTACCAGAAAATGGTGCCCTGCATCTGGCGCGGTGGGCGTGCCCAGTCGAGACCGAATGCGAGGGTGCCCCATCCAGTGAGAGGCCGGCACTTCTCCTGTCCGACGTAATGTGCCCAGCCACCGCCGTTTACGCCCTGGCAGCCAGTCAACAAGGTGAGAGCCAGGAAGGAACGGTAGATCTGGTCTGAATGGAACCAGTGGTTCGTGCCCGCTCCCATGAGAATCATCGAACGGCCACCGGAGCGGTCGGCATTGTCGGCGAACTCTCGTGCCACCTTGATGGCTGATGCGGCTTTGACTCCGGTGATTCCTTCTTGCCACGCGGGTGTGTACGGCTGGGAAGGATCATCGAACCCCTTGGGCCAGGAGCCCGGCAAGCCGTCCCTGTGCACCCCGTACTGGGCCAGCATCAAGTCGTACACGGTGGTGACGCGCTTGCCTGCAACTGTCCGCACCGGGACGCCACGAGTGAGCACTTCAGGCGTTGTGGTGTCGAATCGGGGCAGTCTCACCTTTGCGGTCTCGGCTGATCCGTGCAGCGTCAGTGCCGGAATCACGTCGCCGAGATCAAGGTTCCATTTCCCTTTTCCGGACGCGGTGAATCGGTGGCCGAGTGAACCACCCGGCACCACTGCCTCACCCGTCTCCGAGTTCAGCAGTACCGTCTTGAACTCCGCGCCTTCCGAGTTCGATCCGAGATCCGCGGCGGTGAGGAACTTTCCCGGAACAAAGGACTGACCTGTGGTGTCGTCCTCCAACGTGACGAGATAGGGCAGATCCGTGTATTTGCGAACGTAATCAAGGAAGCGTGGTGTCGTCTTGTCGACGAAGAATTCTTTCAGAATGACGTGTCCCATGGACATCGCCAGCGCGCCATCGGTTCCTGGGCGGGCGGGCAGCCACTCGTCGGCGAACTTAGTGTTGTCCGCATAGTCCGGAGAGACGACGATGACTTTTTGACCCCGGTAGCGCGCTTCGGTCATATAGTGGGCGTCCGGTGTGCGGGTAACCGGCACGTTTGAGCCCCACATGATGAGGTAGCCGGCGTCGAACCAGTCAGCTGATTCGGGTACGTCCGTCTGGTCACCGAACACCTGTGGTGAGGCTTCCGGCAAGTCCGCGTACCAGTCGTAGAACGACAGCATCGTTCCGCCGAGCATCGAGATGAAACGCGCACCAATTGCGTGGGACACCATCGACATCGCCGGGATGGGTGAGAAACCAGCGACACGGTCCGGACCATACTTCTTGATGGTGTGAACGTGCGCGGCCGCGATCATCTCCGCCGCTTCCCACCACTCGGCGCGGACGAACCCGCCTTTGCCGCGTGCACTCTTGTAGCGTCGCGACTGTTCTGGGTCCTCGACAACGTCAGCCCACGCCAGCACTGGGTCTTTCAATCGCTCCTTGGCAGCACGGTACAGCTCGAGGAGCGTTCCGCGAACGTACGGGTACCTCACTCTGGCCGGCGAATACGTATACCACGAGAAAGACGCACCGCGCGGACATCCGCGGGGCTCATACTCAGGTTTGTCCGGGCCGATAGACGGATAATCCGTTTGTTGCGCTTCCCAGGTAATAATTCCGTCTTTGACGTAAATCTTCCACGAGCACGATCCCGTGCAGTTAACGCCATGCGTGGACCGCACAACTTTGTCGTACGACATTCGGTCGCGATAGAACGCGTCTGCCTGGCGTCCACCAGACTTGTGAATCGCCCGTAAGTCGTCGGAAGCGTCACCTCGCTGAAAATGACGTCCGAGCCTTAAGAGCGATTCCGCTACATCTGGGCTGCCGGTTGAACTGGCACGCTGGTCGGCGAGGTCGGTCACAACTGTCCTCTCGAGGGAGCACCTGATGTCGAATCGGTTAACTCCGGCATCTGGCGCAAACTGCGATGGGCTGAGCAGGTTTGAACGACTGTATATACCGCGTGACCTGCGGTTCAACGCCGACGATGTATCGCACGCCAAGGCCCTTCACCCGGTGCGACACCCGCAATGTCGTAGTTACATTAAATGTGACGAAAGCGACAGGCGCCGCGCACTGATCAGGGGCTTTACCGCCAAACGACGCACCGCCACCCGCGGCGCGGTGAAGAGTGCGGAACAAAGAATTAACCATCTCGCAGCGGTGGCAGCGCGGCCAGGTGGCCGATTCTCCACCCCTAGGGTGCCTGGATGCGCGACGCCCCCATTGAGAACCTTAAGAACACGAACCTGCACCCGACGTCGGGAACCGGAGGGTTTGCCGAGAGTACGGAAAACACCGGCAGCACGGTGTAATCGCACGGACGTAAATGGCGGCGCATTTGGAAATGCGCATCAAATCATAGACGCCGCTGGTACCGAGTGGGAAACTATGAATGGCTGCCCACGCGACAACCACAGCGGGAACGCTACACGTCCTCCAATAGGAGGCTGGGACGAATGGCAGAAGAAGGCGATACACCGACGCCTGGCGGTTCTGGGCCGGGGATTGCCGACGAGCTTTCGGCAGCCGGTTTCATCAATGCCCGAATGGTTGGACGAGGCGGGTTCGGCACGGTCTATCGATGCGTCCAGGCGGCAGTGGGGCGTGTGGTCGCTGTCAAGGTGTTGTCCTCCGACCTTGACCGCGACAACCGGGAGCGCTTCCTTCGCGAGGGCCATGCAATGGGGCGACTCTCCGGGCACCCGAACATCGTCAATATCATTCAGGTCGGTGCGACCGATTCCGGCCGCCCCTACATCGTCATGCCCTTCCACCCGCGCGATTCGCTCGCCGTCCGGTTGCGCCGCCATGGTCCTATCGCCTGGAGCACGGCAATAAGCATTGGCGTCAAACTCGCGGGCGCGCTCGAAACCGCGCATCGGTGCGGGACACTGCATCGTGACGTCAAACCCGGCAACATCCTGATGTCGGACTACGACGAGCCGCGCCTCACCGATTTCGGTATCGCCCGGATCGAGGGCGGCTTCGAAACCGCCACCGCGGCATTTACTGGCTCCCTTGCCTACACCGCACCGGAGGTCCTCGAGGGGCACAAACCAACTCGCGCGGCGGACATTTATGCTCTCGGTGCTACGTTGTTTGCACTGATCACGGGTAAAGCAGCGCATGAGCGGCGCACCGGAGAGGAACTCGTCGCACAATTCGTGCGCATCACGACGCAGCCGTTACCGGACCTTCGGGAACGAGGCATACCCGACGATATTTGCGCCGCGATTGAGAAGTCGATGGCGCTTCGCATAGACGATCGCTGGCAGTCCGCCGAGGAGCTCGGCCACGAACTTCAGGCTGCTCAGGAACGTCACGGCCTGCCCGTAGACGATATGGCGATTCCCGAGTTCGACGCTGACGATCTCGATACCGCCAGCGCTGCGTGGCCGGCGGACGGCGCGGCCGACTTCGAGGAGACCGAGGCCTCACCACGCGCACCCGACTTCACCGCGCCGAGCGAAGTACGGCCACCCACCGGGGAAAGCCGCGAAGCGCAGCCGCCCAGCATCCCAGTCGCGCCTTTGCCCCCAGTAGCGAACCCCGCAATTCCAGTGACGCCGGAACCCAGTCCAGGGCCACCGGATACGCCGCCATCACGCCGGAACTCTCGTGTGCTGACTTATGCCGCCATCACGCTCGTTCCCATTCTTGTCATCGCGGTAGGCTGGGCGTTGTGGCCGCGCACAAGCCCGGCGACCTGCACACAGCCCCCCTATTCGGCTGAAGAATGCACGTTCGAAACCGTGGCTGATTCCTGGTCACCGTACCCAGATGCGCCACTAGCCCGTCAGCAGACAGCGACGGCTGTCGATGACGGCGGCATCGTCTGGGTCATTGGCGGGCTCGACGAAAACGGAGCGAGCACCGACGCGGTACGGGGCTACGACCCCGGCGGTGGAAGACAATGGCGGACAGGTCTCAGTCTCTCGGAGCCGGTGGACCACGCAGCCGCCGTGTTCTACAACGGGGAACTCGTTGTGATTGGCGGCTGGCTGGACGGGGGAAGCACCACCACTGGCCAGGTACTCGCCCTCCGCGACGGCCGCAGGTGGGTCGAACTGCCTCCCCTCAATCATCCGCGAGCAGCGGCCGCAGCGGCCGTCGCGGCCGGCAAGATCGTGGTGTTCGGCGGGCAGTCAGACGGCGAACTGGTCCCCGAAACCGAGGTTTTCGACGGTGAACGATGGGTCGACGCGGCTGCGATCCCGGTTCCGCGTGAACATCTGGCAGCCACGACCGATGGGTCCTTCGTGTACGCGGTCGGAGGCAGACAGCTGTCAGTTGATGACAACAGTGCTGCGCTCGACCGATACGATCCCGTGGCGGACACGTGGACGAGTTTGCCTGACATGCCAACGCCTCGCGGTGGCCTCGGTGCAGCATTCGCCGATGGGCGCATTCTCGCGGTGGGCGGCGAACTCCCCGACCGGGTCAGCGGTGTCACCGAAAGCTACGACATCGCCGCACAGACGTGGTCTCAGCTGCCTGAGATGAGGACCCCTCGCCACGGCATGTCTGTCGCCGCGGTGAGGGGTGAAATGTACGCAATTGGCGGAGCGAACCAGATAGGTCACCGCGGAACCACCAACGCTACGGAAACACTCCGTATCCCGGCTCCGCGCACGGACCCGGATTGGTGGGTGGAAACCGCGCGCTCCAACACGCCACGGCAGTGGGCAGCAGCAGCGGTCGTCGACGAACTCTTGTGGGTAGCGGGCGGCATAGATGATCGCGGGTCCACCACTCTCGTGGAGGCGTTCGATCCGAGCGGCCGGCCGCCAGATTGGCGCCGCGGGATCGCTCCCCCGCTGCCTATCGACCTGAACCACGCGATGGCGGTCAGCTACCGCGGGGAACTCTTCGTTATCGGCGGCTGGTCTGCCGAGGGCGGTGACACGTCGGCTATCGTTTCGGATCGCGTGTTCGCATTGCGTGACGGGCAGTGGACTGAAGTCGCGTCGCTGAATCACCCGCGCGCCGCCGCAGCAGCCGCGGTCGTGGGGAACCGGATCGTTGTGTTCGGCGGCCAGGCCGACGGTGAATTGGTGGGACCTACAGAGGTGTTCGATGGCAGTGAGTGGACTGTCGCCGGTGAGATTCCAACTCCCCGGGAACACCTCGCAGGCGCGAGCGACGGCACATACGCCTATGCGATCGGAGGACGCACCCTCACCGTCGACAACAACTCAGCTGCGGTCGAACGATTCGACCCCGCTACCGGCGAGTGGGCTTTCATGCCGAGCATGCCCGAAGCGCGAGGCGGCGTCGCGGCTACCTACGTCCCCACCGCGGCACGTGAGGGTTACATTGTCGTGGCGGGCGGCGAGGAGTCTGCGCACGTACTCAGTATCGTCTACGCGCTCAATCCAGCGACGGGTGCGTGGACCCAGCTGCCTGATCTGCAAATCGGCCGTCACGGAATCGCGCTGGCAACGATCGGCGACACCGTCTACGCGATCGGCGGTGCGACACGGCCAGGCCACACCGCCTCGACGAACGCGGCGGAGACCCTGCGCTTCGGATGAGATCCGTGTTCAGACGCACAAACCATCGTCGGTGACGCCGCGTGCGCACATCACGGTGCGCTCCACGGTGCGCAAAGCAACCGTTGCGTTGTCCTCAATACCGAACACCAGCAACCGATATCCCATTGTCGCGTCGTCTCCGAGCCCGATCACATCGAAGGTGACTTCGTGCAGGTCCCCACGGGTTGCCGGGCCTGACTGCACGACACGCGCTGGTGGCTCCGCGGGCGCGAAATAGTCAGCAACCATCTCACCGAGATCTTCAACCGAGCCTGCCGTGTATCGGCCTTCCGATTCAACGATCTCACTCGTAGCGTCATCGGTTTGACCGAGCTGCGAAACGTTTCGCGCGTTAAGCCAGCCGCTGCCCTCGTCGCTCTCGACCTCGAACCATGTCGAGTCGGGCAGTTGCCAGTTGTTTCCAGTTGCGGACAGGGTCGCCGTCAGCGGGTCAAGGTCGGCGACGACCGATTCCGTCGCCCCCGGGTCCTCGAGCAGCGCGATCGTATCCGGGTAGGTCACGCCGACGATCGCTACGTCCGCACCCTCGGACGGCCCAAACAGACTTGGTTCACCGGGCAGCGCATCTTGATCCTCGTCCTCTGTGGGCGCCTCGGTAACCGGTTCCTCAGCCGTGGCAGGCGAGGTGCCCGGAACCGTCGTTTCCCCTGGATCTGGCGCATCTGGCTGTGCGCAGGCAGACACTACAAGGAACGCCACTGCGGCGCCCGCGACGACAAGTCGTTGCTTTACACGGGAGTCCATGAGCCCCATGCTACGACCAGGTGCCCGGTTTGCGGATAACGTCGCAGCAGCCGTGACCCTGCCGATACCTCGGGCTTTCTCATGAACGCAGATGGGCGAGGATGGAGGCATGCCTACGCCCACGACTTCACCTGGTTCCCCGGTGACGGCCGCCGCGAACCCCTGGGCCGGGCTGTGGGCTTTGTGCCTCGGCTTCTTCATGATCCTGGTGGACACGACAATTGTGACGGTCGCGACCCCGACGATCATGCGGGAACTCGATACCGATATTGCGACCGCGGTGTGGGTGACGAGCGGCTATCTGCTGGCCTTCGCGGTGCCTTTGCTCATCACGGGCCGGCTCGGAGATCGGTTCGGGCCCAAACGCGTGTACATGGCCGGGCTCATCACGTTCGCCTGCGCATCGGTCGCATGCGGTCTGTCCGGCAGCATTGCCATGCTTATCGCGGCCCGTGTGGTGCAGGGGCTCGGGGCATCGCTGATGTCGCCGCAGACAATGGCGATCATCACGCGAACGTTTCCGCCCGAGCGTCGCGGCGCGGCAATGGGTATGTGGGGTGCGGTGGCGGGAGCCGCAACTCTCGCTGGTCCCCTGCTTGGCGGTGTCATCGTGGGCACGCTCGGATGGGAATGGATCTTTTTCGTCAATATTCCGCTGGGTATCCTCGCGTTCGTGCTCGCGTGGCGGCTCGTGCCGGATCTGCCGCGGACTGCACGACGTATCGACGCGCTGAGTGTGGCCCTCAGTGCGTGTGCGGTTTTCCTCATCGTCTTCGGCATTCAGGAAGGGTCGAAGTACAACTGGGGAACCATCACTGGATTCGTTTCGATACCGCTCCTCATCGCGACCGGTGTCGTGACCTTTGCGCTTTTTCTGCTGCGCCAGGCGATCGGGACGCATGACCCACTACTGCCACTCTCGATCTTCCGTGACCGCAACTTCTCACTGGCCGCCTTCGGTATCTCCACTATGGGTTTCGCCTCGGTGAGCATGTTCCTGCCAGTCATGCTCTACGCACAGGAAGCCCGCGGATTCACAGCTGCCCGGGCCGCGCTGCTACTAGTGCCAGTGGCCGTGCTCGCAGGCGTCCTCGCGCCAATGGTGGGGCGCGCTGTTGATCGTATCGATGCCCGGGTAATCGCTGTGCCTTCCTTCCTTCTTCTCGCGGCGTCCACCGCGTGGCTCGGTCTGATCATGCGTCCGGACACCGATTTCTGGCTGCTCGTGATCCCGCTGACGCTCATCGGCATTGCCAACGCGGGAATCTGGTCACCGCTGTCAACGACGGCAACGCGCGCGCTGGCGCACACCGTCGCGGGAGCAGGTGCGGGCGTCTACAACACCACCCGGCAGACGGGAGCTGTACTCGGCAGCGCGGGGATTGCCGCGTTGATGGCGACGCGCAGTACCGCACTGGGTGTACCGGTAGCTGCAGACGGCGACACGGTTGTCGACGCAGGGTCCAGTGAGGCGTTCAGTATCGCGATGGGGCAGTCACTCTTCCTCCCCGCAGCCATCCTGCTAGCTGGTGCCGTGGCAGCCTTCTTCTTCATACCGCGTCACCGTCGGGCTCCCTCACGGAACACGTAAGGTCCGAGCCTGCCAGCGTCGACGCCATCCACTGCGCGGATTTCCCGTATTTCGTTACATCTGGATCACGTATCTGGTGATCTGATCCAACGCGGCTGCCGACTGGGGCCGAGGTGACTAGGGTCAGGTCCGTTCTATTTGCCAGTGACTAGACGCCAAAAACAACGAGAAGGCATGCGGGTCGATCGCGAGCAGAATCGTGGCGCGTGAGTGCGTGTGAGCACGGCGGGCAGGGTTGTTTCGTATGCCGCAGATGGAAGGGAAACCGTCCCCGTGGAGACGACAGCAAGGAAAGCCCTCAGTAGTGTACGGCGAACTGGATACTTGGCGGGTGCAACGGTGTTTGCAGCCGCGCTGAGTGGCTGCGCCAGTGGATCACTCACAGTTGACGAACTCGCCGAGCAAGGCTCCATCAGCGTTGGCTTCGCAGGAGAAGCGCCCTACAGCTTCGAAGAGGGCGGCCAGCTCACCGGTGGTACGGTCGCACTGCACCGCGAGATCTTCGGTGCACTCGGCATTGGCGAAGTCGACGGTATTCAGACGGAGTTCGGTTCACTGATCCCCGGCCTGAACGCCGGTCGCTTCGACGCCGTCAGCGCTGGCATGTCAATCCTGCCGGACCGGTGCGAGCAAGCAGCGTTCAGCGAGCCTGAAATCGTGTACACGACCGCCTTGATGGTGCCGGAAGGCAACCCGCAGGGGCTGACGGACATGCAGTCCATTGCTGATGCTGGCGCCAGTATGGTGGCCCTGACCGGCGCGATCGAAGTCGATTATGCGAATGCGCTCGGCATCGACGTGACACCCGTGGGCAACCCCGTCGACGGCATGGACGCCGTGATCGGCGGGCGCGCAGACGTGTTCGCTCTCACCGGCGTCTCGCTGAACTACATGGCCGAGAACCGTCCGGACGCGCCCGTCGAGGTCACCGAATCGTTCGTGGCAGAAATCAACGGAGTCCCACAGGTCGGTGCTGGCGCGACCGTATTCCGCCAGGATGACACGGAACTTCTCGACGCCTATAACGAACAGCTCGCGGAGATCAAGTCTGACCCAGATCGCTGGCTCGAGATCATGGAGCCCTTCGGATTCAGCATCAATGAGCTCCCCGGTCCGGAGCTCACGACCGAAATGCTCTGCGAAGGTGTCCCCGGTATCGATGACGCCGGCGATGGCGGTGCCGACGAGGACGGTGAATGAGCAATTTCGACGCGTTAAGAGAAGCGCTCCCCCGCATCATTGACGGCATAATCGTCACTGTGCAGCTCACGCTCGGGGGAGCGTTGCTCGCACTCGCTGTCGCGATAGCGTTCGGGCTCGCCGCGCGTCTGCACAATCCTTTTGTGCGGGGCGGCGCCCGGGCGTTCATCGAGGTCTTCCGGGGTACCTCCCTGTTGGTGCAGGCGTTCTGGCTGTTCTTCGTTCTCCCCGCGTTCGGGATCCGTCTCGAACCGATCGTCGTTGGGATTCTGGCCCTGGGTCTCAACTATGGGGCGTACGGGGCCGAAGTGGTGCGCGGCTCCATCAACGCTGTGCCCAAGGTCCAGTGGGAGGCCGCGATCGCGCTGAACTTCAGTCCCGCACAGCGCATGCGCCGGGTGATCTTCCCGCAGGCCTGGGTCCTGATGATTCCGGCGCTGACGAACCTCATGATCCACCTCCTGAAAGGCACCGCGATCGTCACTGCGATCACCCTGCAGGACTTGACCTTCCAGATCAACCGTCTCCGGGAGAGTACGGGTGACACGTTCTTCGCCTTCGGTATCGCCCTCGTCATCTATTTCGTACTCGCCTACATCCTCACGCTGGTGATGCAAGTCGTCGAAGCGCGTGCGAAGTTCAAGCTCGGGCGCGGCCCTTCCATGCGCGAGATATTCAAGCTCAAACCTGACGTCGACGAGGCCGTGACCGTGGGGAGGAGGTAGCCATGTGGAGCTGGCATCACGCGTGGGAGTCGCTGCCGGTCCTGCTGGAAGGCTTCCGCATCACTCTGCTCGCCACTGTCCTGGGTTTCGCGATCGCCGCCGCTGTCGGCCTCGTCGTGGCAGTGCTGCGCATCACGCTGCCGAAATGGGCCAGCTGGCCGCTGCACGCGGCAATGGAGTTCGTCCGCCTCACACCACTTGTCGTGCAGCTCCTGTTCGTCTTCTACGCGGTACCGCCCGGCGTATCCGGACTCCAAGTCGGCATTATCGTGCTGGGCATCCACTATTCGGCCTACATGGCTGAGGTGTATCGCGCTGGCATCGAGGATGTGCCGAAGGGACAGTGGGAGGCAGCACGGGCGTTGTCGCTGCCGCCGACACGCACCTGGCGGGCAGTGATTCTCCCGCAGGCCATCCGGCGGATCATCCCGTCGCTCGGCAACTATGCGGTGTCGATGTTCAAGGACACCCCCTTCCTCTTCTTCATTTTCGTGGCTGAAATGGTGACCCGGGCACAGCAGTATGGCGGGCAGACGTTCCGCTACACGGAGCCGATTACCATCGCTGGAGTCATCTTCCTCATTGCCAGCCTCGTAACCGCCTACTTCATCCGGAGACTGGAGAACCGTTATGCCAAACAGCCAGGGTGAACCTAGCCCGAAAATCCGGTTTGAGGACGTCGTCAAACAGTTCGGTGACAACGTTGTGCTCGACCATTTGAACTTCACCGTCGATCGCGGTGAAAAGGTCACACTCATCGGACCGAGCGGCTCCGGTAAGACGACCATCTTGCGCCTGCTGATGACGCTCGAGAAAGTAAACGAAGGCGTCATCTGGGTCGATGACGACCCGTTCTCGCACGAAATGCGGAAAGGCGCTCTCACCCCGGCGAGCGAGAAGTACCTTCGGCAGGCGCGGCGCAAAATCGGGATGGTCTTCCAGCACTTCAACCTCTTCCCGAACATGACGGTGATCGAAAACCTGACTGAGGGACCGGTCCACGTGCTCGGGCGAAGCAAGGACGAAGCAGTCGACCGCGGCAGAAAACTTCTCGACATGGTGGGGCTTGCGGAGAAGGAGAATGCGCACCCTTCGCAGCTATCAGGCGGTCAGCAGCAACGTGTCGCGATCGCACGAGCACTCGCGATGGACCCGGAAATCCTGCTGCTTGACGAAGTTACGTCAGCACTGGACCCCGAACTGGTCGTCGGTGTGCTGAATGTTCTGCGCGACATCGCGCACTCGACCGACATCACCATGCTCATCGTGACGCATGAAATGCAATTTGCGCGCGATGTTTCGGACCGCATTCTCATGTTCGACAAAGGCAGAATCATCGAAGAGGGCGCACCTGAGCAGATCTTCACTGAGCCACGAAACGACCGCACGAGAACCTTCTTGCACGCCGTGATCAGCCACTGAGTATCCATCAGCGGACGGCCAGCATCGGCCTATGGCAGGAGCGGACGGCGCCGCAAACCGGGCCCCGAGTGGTCTAGTTCACGAACTTACACGTACGCTCTTGTCGATCGTGATAAATCTTCCCCTGTGGACTGCGACAAAGGAGCACGCGTGGGTAAGGCACACAACACTGTCGGCCGCGGCCGGCGAACGCCTGGGCTCAGGATTCTGATCGCGCTGGCCGCGTTACTCCTCCCTCTCGTCGTCAGCACGGCCCCAGCAGGTGCACAGCCCGGCCCGCGTGTCGATCGAATCGATCGCATCGGTGACCGGTTCGCGATTGTGCATGTCTACTCCCCTTCGATGAATCGCGTCATTCCCAATGAGGTGTATCTTCCTGCCAACCAGGGCGCGGCAAGCCCGACGCTGTACCTCCTCAACGGAGTCGACGGTGGCCAGGAGGGCAAGAGCTGGTTCCAGAGCACCCGGCTGCGTGACTTCTTCTCAGACAAGCACGTCAAGGTCGTCAGCCCGATCGGTGGTCGTTACAGCATGTACGCCGACTGGCGGCATCCCGACCCGGTGCTGGGCGTAAACAAATGGCAGACCTACATGACGTCGGAACTGCCGATCGCGATCGATAACGCATTCCCGTCGACGGGGCGCAACGCGGTGGGTGGTCTTTCCCTCAGCGCTGCGTCCGCTCTCGACCTCGCAGTCCAGGCACCGCACCGGTACCAGGCAGTTGCCTCTTACAGTGGCTGCGCCCGGACCAGCGCACCGGAAGGGATCGCGGCCAATGCGGCGGTCGTCGCATTCGGCGGCGGAAATGTTTTCAACGCCTTCGGCCCGCCGGGTGACCCCGCCTGGGTTCGGCACGATCCTTTCGTCAACGCGGAACGCCTCCGCGGTAAAGCAATCTACCTCGCGGCCGCAAGCGGTATCCCGGGCCCCGCGGACGGAGTGACGGGCCTCGCTGTCATTGGACAGACCCTAGGACCGGGGGCCGTAGAGTTCGCAACGAACCTGTGCTCGATGGCCTTCAAGAGCCGACTGGATTCCCTCGGCATTCCCGCGACGCTCTCTCAGCAGGCGACCGGTGCACACACCTGGGGGCTGTTCGAGCAGCAGATGCGTGACTCGTGGCGAGTGATCGGCCCCGCGATCGGCGCATGACGGCGAACGCCCGCTAGCGTTGCCTGTGTGATCTTCCTGATCCTGGCACTGACGCTGGCGGGCATTTTCCTGTACCGGTTCCAGAGAGAGCCGCGGCGCCTCAGCAACGGTGTCTACTTGATCTTCGCTCTCTTGCTGGCGGCGCTCTGGGCGATGACCGGTGACACCGCGACACCACTCCCCGCACTCCTCGGTATCACGGTCCTGTCCTCGCCCTTGCTCGTTCTCGCGCTTGCCGGTTTCCTGCTCACCAACGGTGTCGTAATGGTGCGCCGTGAGGGCGTGTCAGCCGCCAACATGCTGTCCTTCCTGGCTGGATTCCTCCTGCTGGCGCTGCCGGTAGGTGCAGCGCTTGCCATCGCATCCGGCTCTCCCCTGCTCACCGTGGCCGCCCTCTCCCTCACGCTCGCGAGCACATACGCCGGTTTCGCGTTCACCTGCTTCCTGCTTTATGCATGGGTGTACAGTCGGCTTCCCGTGCGCCGCGGGCACGGTGCGATCATCGTGCTCGGCGCTGGGTTGCTCGATGGCGAGATCCCGCCGCTACTCGCCAATCGGCTCGATCGTGCGCTCGCTCTCTACGAACGCGAACGCAAAGCGGGCCATCAGCCGGTCATCGTCCCATCGGGTGGTCAGGGCGATGATGAGCCACTACCCGAAGCGCAGGCGATGGCATGGTATCTGACAAGCCGTGGGATCACCGACGCGGAACTACTGCCTGAAACACGCTCCACATCAACGGAAGAGAACCTCCGCTACAGCAATCGCGAATTGATTGCAGCGGGTGTGGAGGGGCGCCTCCTCGTCGTGACGAGCAATTATCACGTGCTTCGCGCCGCGATTTTGTCACGCCACCTCGGCCTTCACGCGCACGTCACGGGCGCACCGACAGCACGCTACTACCTGCCGAGTGCATTCCTGCGCGAGTTCGCGGCACTGATGGTGCAGTACCGGGCGCTTAACTTAACGGCATGTGGTGTGCTGATGGCGGTCCCACCGCTGCTGTACCTGGTGGGTGAAGCGCTGCACACTGCCTGGTAGTGCGGGGTTGCGCTGAGAGCACAAGGGACAGATTTCAACGGCCCCACCATAAGTGAGCTTAATAGCCTACGGTGGGTGGCATGACGATAGCGTCCCGTGCACGGCCCGCGATGCCGTGGTTCCGCCGGACTGTCGCCGCAGGTACCGCGAGCGCGCTGATACTTACCGGAGGGGCCGCGGCCGCGGGCGCGCTACCAGGTGCGAATTCCCCTGTTCAGCAGCAGTATCTTTCAGCACCGATCCTGTCCGGTATCGATGCGACGGACATACCGTCGCCCCTGCCTCCACAGGGCAGCTTGATCAGATCGTCGCCGCTCGACAGCGCCGTGCGTGTCCCCGATTCGGGGCTCAGCTACCGAATCCTCTACTCGACGCTGAATCACCGGGGCGAGCCGGCAGTCAGTACCGGGACAGTGTCTGTCCCTCCGGGCACGCCGCCGCCCGGAGGCTGGCCCGCCATCATCTGGGGTCACGGGACCACAGGTATCGGAGATGACTGCGCTCCCTCCACATTGCCGAGTAGCCCGTCGCGAGAAGTCGCCGCCAACTACCCTTCCTACTGGCTGCGTCAGGGCTATGCCGTCGTCGCCACCGACTACGCAGGCCTGGGGACCCAGGGCCTTCATGCCTATCTGAATACCCAGGCCGCTGCAAACAGCATGCTCGATGCGGCAACAGCGGCGCACGGGCTTAATCTGCGGCTCTCGCGGACCGCCGTTGCGCTCGGACATTCTCAGGGTGGTGCCGCAGCCCTCGCGGCCGCCAGTGCCGCGCCCACCGGTAACGGTGCGCTGGATTTCCGCGGGGCGGTAGCAGTCGCCCCGGCAGCACACACAGACGCCTTGCGGCAAAGCGTGCGACCATCACCAGAAACTCTTCCCGGAAACCTCACCGCCTACGCTTTTTACGCACTTGCTGGTTTCCGAGATACCTACCCTGACCTGGACATCGACGCCCGTCTCACCGGCAAGGGCCGAGAACTTCTTGCGCTCGCGGAACGTCTGTGCAGCTCAGAGATGGGCGTTGCGGCACGGCCCTATCGCATGAGTGAGCTCTTTGCTGAGCCGCTCAGCGACATCCCCGGGTTCGATCAGGCTCTCGACGAATACATGCGGCTGCCCTCGAACGGCTACTCCACGTCGTTGCTCATCGTCAGCGGCCTTGATGACGATCTGCCTCCTGAGCCGGCAGTCCGCCTCGCCGAGGAGATCCAGGAAAGCGGTGGCCATGCGGTAAGCCGCACGTATCCAGGCGCTACACATGTAAGTGTGCTCGAGCATTCACTTGATGATGTGCAGAGTTTCATTGGTGCACTCTTCAGCCCCAACCCGGAGCGGGCATTAGATGCGGCGGGATTTTAGCGAAATACGGTGAACTGGGGCGCATTACGGGCGTGGCGCGAATAGGGTCATCACAAGCAGTGCTGACCGTCGAGGAGTTCACGTGATGAAACGAACTGGCCGCCTAGTCGCCGCATTAACAATCAGTGCTCTTGCGCTGACAGCATGCTCAGGAGAACCCAGCGACCCACTCGCGACCGACGGGCCATCCGGGCAGGTCGTAGTGGGTTCAGCCAATTTCCCGGAGAATGTTCTGCTCGCGGAAATCTACGCGCAGGCGCTCGAGGCAGAGGGCACGACTGTGCGGCGCCAGTACAACATCGGCAGCCGCGAGATCTACTTCGGGCAGGTTGAGCGCGGGGCGATATCTGTGCTCCCCGAATACAACGGAGCGCTGCTCGCCTACCTGGACGACGGGAGCGACGCTCGGACGACCGACGAGATCAACGAAGAGCTGCGCGCGGCGCTCCCCGAAGCGCTCACAATTCTTGATTCCGCGCCTGCGGAGAACAAGGATTCACTGGTTGTCACCCAGGAAACCGCAGATGAATTCGAGCTGAGTTCGATCGAGGATCTGGCACCCGTTGCCGCAGATATGCGTATCGGGGCGGCCCCTGAGTTCCGGGACCGGCAGCAAGGACTCGTTGGGCTCGAAGAGGTGTACGGCATCGAGTTCGGCGAGTTCGTGCCCACCGATAATTCCGGGCCAATCACGATCAGCTCGCTCGAACGCGGAGATATCGATGTTGCGAATATCTACTCGACAGACCCGTCACTGACTACGCGTCCGTTTGTCTCACTTGACGATCCGGAAGCGGTGTTCGGTTCGCAGAACGTCACCCCGCTGGCAGGGGCAGAGGCACTTGGTGAGGAGAGCATCTCCGTGCTGAACGACGTGTCCGCCCGGCTGACCACTGAAGCTCTGACCGAACTTCTCAGCCAGGTCGTCATTGAACGTCGTGACGTCGACGAAGTTGCCCGCGAGTGGCTGGAATCCGCTGGTTGATGATCACTTTCGATGAGGTTTGTAAGCAATATCCGGACGGGACGACCGCCGTCGATGGCCTGTCGCTGGACGTGCCCAGTGGTTCGCTGACGGTTTTCGTCGGGCCGTCCGGGTGCGGAAAGACCACGTCGCTGCGCATGATCAACCGGATGATCGAGCCGACATCCGGCCGTATCATGCTTGGCGGCCAAGACGTCCTGACCCGCGACGCCCACCACCTCCGACGCGGGATTGGTTACGTCATCCAGCATGCCGGACTATTCCCGCACCGCACCGTTATCGACAACGTCGCCACCGTGCCGAGATTGCTTGGTGCCTCACGCCGGGAGGCGCGGTCGCGCGCCGCGGAGCTACTCGAACGTGTCGGACTGGGCAGCGAGTTCGCGAAACGCTACCCATCGCAACTCTCAGGTGGCCAGCAACAACGCGTCGGGGTAGCACGTGCACTCGCGGCGGACCCTCCGGTGCTGCTGATGGACGAGCCTTTCTCCGCTGTCGACCCGGTAGTCCGTAAAGATTTGCAGCAGGAACTGCTGCGGCTGCAATCGGAGATCAGTAAGACGATCGTCCTCGTCACCCACGACATCGACGAAGCGATCACTCTAGGAGACCGGGTCGCCGTCATGAGGCCTGGAGGTACGCTCGCGCAATACGCGGCCCCTGCGGAACTACTGACCGAGCCTGCCGATGATTTTGTGGCCGAGTTTCTCGGCCTCGATCGAGGCGTTCGCCTGCTGTCCTTCTTTGGCGCGAATGGCCTTCCGCTGCGCACCGACATCGTGGTGTCGCATTCACGCCACGAACAGCTCCCGGCAGCGCACTCCGGTGAATGGGTACTGGTCACCGACGACGATGACCGTCCACTCGGCTGGCTCGACGGCGCTGCTTCCGGCGACGGGACATCACTCGGCTCCGCTACGCTCCACAGCATCGGGCACGGATATACACCGGAGACCGATTCCTTGCGCGCTGCACTTGACTCCGCGGTCCTCTCCCCCTCGGGACACGCGGTTGCGCTGGACGGGGACCGTAGAGTCCTCGGTGTCATCAGTCAGGAAGACCTCGCACAGCAGATCCGCAACGCACACCTTCACTCGTCGCGGAAGGCAGCACCGTGATAGTGGCGCTGTCAACGTTCAGCATCCCGAGCTACCTCGGCACATTCACCGAGTTGCTCGGCCAGCATTTGTACATGGCGCTCACCGCATCACTGCTCGGGCTCGTCATTTCGCTGCCCGCGGGGCTCGCGTGTGTGCGGTGGCCGCGTTTGTATCCTCCTGTACTTGCAGTTGCGAGTGTGCTCTACTCCATCCCCTCACTCGCGTTCTTCGTGCTGCTGATCTCCTTCACCGGCATCACACCCACCACCGTGATCCTCCCCCTCGCGCTTTACACGCTTTCCGGACTGATACCGAATGTCGTGGACGGCCTGCGTTCGGTTCCAGCTGAGACTCGACAGGCGGCCACCGCGATGGGAATGCGCCGTCCGCGTCAGCTGGTCACAATCGAGCTGCCCCTCGCATTCCCGGCCGTGATGGCTGGTCTCCGCGTCGCGACAGTCGCGAACATCAGCATGGTCAGTGTGGGTGCCCTGATCGGCATGGGAGCTTTCGGCTCCCTCTTCACCGCCGCTGCGCAGCTCGACCGGGTAGAACTCGCTGTGACTGGCATCCTCATCACGATCGTCATGGCGCTGACCGTAGATCTCGCGCTGCTAGCCGCACAGTGGTATGCGACGCCATGGACGCGTGCTGGCGGCTCAGCACCGATTGCACGGCGCACACCCTTCCGTTCTCTGCGCCGCGCCACGCGCCAGACGGTCGCACCGGGGGTGCGTACTTCATGACGACGCTCTGGTTCTATTTCACTGACTTCTTGAGCAACCCGGAGAGCTGGCGAGGCACCGACGGCATCCCCAACCGGATGATGGAGCATGCCCTCTACACGATTCTCGCGCTCGTGATATCGATCGCCCTGGCATTTCCTGTGGGTCTGTGGACAGGTCATTCGGGTCGCGGCGGCGCGGCACTCACCGCTATCGCCAACTCGGCTCGCGCACTCCCCACCTACGGAGTACTTGTTCTGCTCGTGGTCATGATGGGCATCGGGCTCGTCCCCGTCCTGATACCTCTCGTGGCGCTGGCTATACCCCCGATTCTCCTGAACACTCATGAAGGTATTCGCGCGGTCAGTCCGCAATTGACCGACGCTGCACGAGGAATGGGCATGACAGGTTCGCAGGTGCTGCTCAGGGCAGAACTCCCCGTCGCACTGCCTTTTATCCTGGTCGGTATGCGGACCGCTGCCGTTCAGATCGTGGCGACCGCCACGATCGCTGCTGCGGTCAGTTTCGGTGGCGTCGGGCGCCTCATCGTCGACGGTCTGGCTCGGCGTGATTTCACGCTTGTGGTGGGCGGAGGCATCCTTGCGGCCGTGGCCGCACTGATCGTGCTCGCGTTCTTCGCTGCGCTGCGACGCTTCCTTGTGTCTCCTGGGCTGCGCGCGCACGCCAAGGGCGGGCACTGAGCCGGAGCGATCCGGACGTACCCGCCCTGTGAGCTGCGTGCAACTAGGCGAACGGCGACCCTGTTATGGGTGTCAGCGGTGTGAAATCGCGGCTGCCGAGATGCTCCGGGCGCGGTTTCGTTCCTGCGAACGGCTGCTCGAGCACATTGTCCACGCTGTTGAACACCAGGAAGATGTTCGCACGCGGGTAGGGCGTGATGTTGTTCGACGACCCGTGCATTGAATTCGAATCGAAGAACAGGGCGCTGCCAGCCTGCCCGGTAAACTGCTCGATACCGAATTCGTATGCGAGCTCCGTGATCGCATCCTCGCTCGGCACACCGATTCGCTGTTCCTGCAATGAGGATTTGTAATTGTTTTCCGGTGTTTGGCCGACGCATGGCACGAATGTGCGGTGCGCACCTGGCATCAGCATCAGTCCGCCATTGAACGGATAATTGTCAGTTAGCGCGATTGATAAACTGACGGCGCGTGGGACGGGCATTCCATCTTCTGCGTGCCATGTTTCGAAATCGGAATGCCAGTAGAACCCCGTACCTGCAAATCCCGGCATGCAATTTATCCGGCTTTGATGAATGTACACGTCAGACCCAAGGATCTGCCGAGCACGATCGAGAATTCGCGGGGTTCGGATCAGTTTGTCGATCAGGGGGCTCACCTCGTGCACCGCGAAAATCGAACGAACTGTGTCGGAACCGCGTTCCCGCACAATCAGTTCGGTCTTCGCAAGCTCGGGATCAGCCGAAAGACGCTCGACTTCCGACCAGCAGTGCTGAATCTGCGCCGGTGTCAGGAGTCCTTCTTCAATGTGGAAGCCCTTCGCGTCGTACCGGGAAAGGGCGTCGGCCGTAAATGGTCCCGGAGTGCTGCCCCAGGTTGTGGGATGAGGGCGGCCAAAGGAGGCTGCCTGTGAGGAAAGACGCGAGGGATAAAGATCACCGATCGCGTTCCGAGCGGTTGTCATAAACACACCCTCCTAAATCAGAGCCTGCAGCAATAAGCAGGCACAGTTATTAGTCGGACGCAACCACGGTAACGCAGTCCGCGTGACCGTGGAAACTCACGGATGCAACGGCGGCCGTACCGGCGTTGCAGCGGGTGCCGAATTCACCCTCAATTAGTGGCGTAGATCACAGATGTCACGCATTGCGAAATGCGGAGCTGCGGTGCGGACGGACCCACTGCGGTTCAGAGGCTTTCCCCCGTCCACGTCATGAGAGAACCGCCTAGCGGGAGAGGCACCCGAAGACCAAGACCACCTGGGCTCTCATCAATCAGTACCTCCTCTCCGCAGCCTGGATAGTTCAGTTCGCTGGTGAGCGCGCGCGGCGTTCCAAGCACATCGCCGTGGCCTAGTTCCAAGGTGTGCATCACCATCGGAACCGTGTCCACCCGGGCGCTCAGCGTGCCGCGCCAGAACCCCAGACCGTGTTCGCCCCACCGGCCGATCTGAACGCGTTCGCGCAGCCGCACTGTGGCAGACGCAGCGAGGTCCAATTCGGTCGTCGCGTCGTGCTCCGCCCGGCCAGCAACGATCATGGGTTCTGGCTCCCAATCCAGATACCCGTCGGTTTTGACGCCAAACATCCAGTTCGAAGCGGATCGCACAGACTTCTCCCCCGGCAGCGCGACGGAGGCCGCCACGGATCGCACAATAAGTCGCGCGCCGTCGCCGACCGTCACTCGTACGCTGATCTCATCGCCACCGAGCGGAGTCATCGCTGTTCCGATCACATGGACCGTGTCCGGCCCCGTTATCCGCGCTGCCAGGCCACCCGACGACCGGATGCGCGGTGAGCGGCCTTTTTCTGCGTCGATTACCAGTTCAGTGCGCATGTACTCCGTCTGCTCCGGATTCTGATTCCGTTCCGGAGCCGAGCCGCTGCACCTGCGCACGCACCCACGCCAGCACTGGACCCGCTGTGGGGTCTTGCGTCAAGGAGGTGAAAACGGTGGGACGGTTTTCCCGGACCTTGGTAGCGTCGCGCTCCATCACCGAGAGGTCCGCACCTACGAGTGGGGCGAGGTCAGTCTTGTTGATCACGAGCAGATCCGAATACGTGACTCCAGGCCCACCCTTCCGGGGCACTTTGTCTCCACCCGCCACGTCGACTACGAAGATTTGCACGTCGATCAGTCCGGTGGAGAACGTCGCGGTCAGGTTATCCCCACCCGACTCGACAAAGATGAGATCGAGCGGCTGATTCGCTTCGATCAGGTCATCGATCGCGTCGAGGTTCGCGGTGATGTCATCACGGATCGCTGTGTGGGGGCAGCCTCCGGTCTTGACGGCAGTAATACGTTCGTCCGGAAGCACTGCGTTGCGGCGCAGAAAATCGGCATCCTCGGTCGTGTAGATGTCGTTGGTGAGGACAGCGAGTGACAGTTCCGCACACAATTCCCGGCACAGACTGGCCACAAGCGCTGTCTTACCCGAGCCCACTGGCCCGCCAATGCCAATGCGCACTGGTTCGCCGGGGCGCCGCTCGCGTGCAGGGCGGGCTGCAGCATGGGAATGTGGTTCTCCATCTAGAAGATGCGGGGGCATTAGCACTCTTTCTCTCAGGACACGAACAGCGGCATCTCGCGGCGGGTGTGCCGCTCAGCCAGAACATCGAACAATGGGTCAGATAAGCTCTGCAGCCCGGTAGCCGCGCGCTGGGCGGTCGCATCGCACAGCGATGACAGGGTGAAGGTTATGCGGGTCACGTGCGCCGGATCGAGCGCGAGCAGTCGTTGCGCTGCCGTGGCTGATCCTGTCATCGATGTATAGACAACGGCCAGTGCGGTCTCCTGCGGGGTGAGGTCACATCTGCGGGCGACTGTGCCGGCGACCACCGGCAGGTGAGGCTTGGCAGTGAAGCCGGTCCAGTCGTCGTCGGGCCACACACTGCGCGCCAGCCGGAGAAACCCTCTGCCCTGTGCCCGGGATGCGGCACGGGCGGCTGGTGACGGGGTGCGCGCGTCTGTCTCGGCATCAGCCTCGCTGGTGTTGAGTCCGTCGCACACCGCAGCGGCGACCGAGCCTGCCACTAGACCGCTGGTGCGGATTCGTCGTGCTAAAAATGCCTCGAGGGTGCCCAGGTCGCGAACAAAACCGGACGTAACGGCCTCTTCCATGCCACCGGAATGGACGTGTCCCCCGATTGGCAGCCTCGTATCAGCGAGGGCGAGAAGATTACTCAGCATCACGTCAGAACAGAAAGTACCGCTGAGCCATGGGGAGTTCCGCAGCTGGCTGCTCGTCCCACACTTCACCGTCGATTCGCACCGTGAACGTATCGGGATCTACCTCAATCGATGGGCGGGCATCGTTGAGCGGCATGTCGGCCTTACCCACCGTCCGAGTGTCCTTCACCGCGACGAGGCGGCGATCGCAGTCGAGTCGCTCCGCGAGACCATCTTCAAGCGCGACCGGCGCGACGAAGTGGACCGATGTTGCCGCGGCGACCTTGGGTGCGGCACCGAACATGGGGCGCGGCAATGCGGGCTGAGGAGTGGGGATCGAGGCGTTCGCATCGCCCATCGCGGCCCACGCGATTGCACCGCCTTTGACAACCGCATGGGGGCGGACGCCGAAGAAAGCCGGTTCCCAGAGAACGAGGTCCGCGAGCTTTCCCGGTTCGACCGAGCCAATCTCACCGTCAAGGCCGTGCGCGACAGCCGGGCAGATTGTGTACTTCGCTATGTAACGCTGCACGCGATTGTTGTCCGCAGGTCCGTCACCGGCTAATGCACCCCGCCTTTTTTTCATCATGTGTGCTGTCTGCCAGGTCCTCATGATGACCTCACCGACGCGCCCCATCGCTTGCGAGTCACTGCCGATCATGGAGATTGCCCCGATGTCGTGGAGCAGATCCTCCGCCGCGATCGTTGAGGGCCGGATCCTGCTCTCCGCGAAAGCCAGATCTTCCGGTATCGAAGGGCTGAGATGGTGACACACCATGAGCATGTCAAGATGCTCGTCTACCGTGTTCACGGTGTGCGGACGGGTGGGATTAGTCGAACTCGGCAGCACATTCGGGTGTGACGCTACGGTGATGATGTCAGGCGCATGGCCGCCCCCTGCACCTTCGGTGTGATAGGCGTGGATGCTGCGGCCTTTGATCGCGCCGAGCGTCGATTCGACGTAGCCAGCCTCATTGAGTGTGTCGGAATGCAGGGCAACCTGGATACCTGAGGCGTCGGCCACCCGTAGACACGCGTCGATTGCTGCAGGTGTCGAGCCCCAGTCCTCATGCAGTTTGAGGCCGGACGCCCCGGCGCGGATCTGTTCCCACATGGCATCCTCACTGACCGTGTTGCCCTTGCCGAGCAGCGAGAAGTTCATCGGCGAGGAATCAAGCGCCTCCAGCATGCGGGCGAGATGCCAGGCCCCAGGGGTGACAGTGGTGGCTTTGCTGCCCTCAGCAGGACCCGTGCCGCCGCCGATCAAGGTCGTGAGCCCGGATCCGATGCCCTCGTCGAGAATTTGCGGACAGATGAAGTGCACATGGCAGTCGATGCCGCCTGCAGTGAGGATTTTGCCGTTGCCTGCGATGATTTCAGTTGATGGGCCGACCACCAGGCTAGGGTCGATCCCGTTCATCGTGTCTGGGTTACCGGCCTTGCCTATTCCCACGATCCGCCCGTCGCGGATGCCGACGTCCGCCTTGATGACGCCCCAGTAGTCAACAATGACCGCTCCGGTAATGACCGTATCGGGCGCACCGTCCGCGCGTGTGGCGCGTCCTTGACCCATCGACTCGCGCAGCACTTTACCGCCGCCGAAGACGGCTTCGTCCCCCGCTTTGCCAGGCCCGCCGGACCGATCTTCGGTGATTTCAATGAAGAGGTCAGTGTCCGCGAGCCGGATGCGGTCACCGGCAGTGGGCCCGAATAGCTCCGCGTAGCGCGCTCGACTTATTCGTGTCATCAGCGATCCAGCTTTCCGGGAGGGGTGAGGCTCAGGCCATGGACTTCGCGGGTCCCACCAAGGGGAACAAGCGACACAGTGTGCGCGATGCCCGGTTCGAACCGGATCGCGGTGCCCGCGGGAATGTCGAGTCGATGCCCATGCGCGGCTTCGCGGTCAAACTCGAGAGCGGGGTTTGCCTGTGCGAAGTGAAAGTGGCTGCCCACCTGCACGGGGCGGTCGCCGGTATTGACAACCTCAGCCTCGATTCGCTGAGCACCGTCGTTCAATGTGAGTTCACCCTCAGCGGTGATGACTTCCCCAGGAATCATGCGGCCTCCTCGGGCGCTGCTAACGAATGGGATGGTGGACAGTCACAAGCTTCGTACCGTCAGGGAAAGTTGCTTCCACCTGGACGTCGCGCAGCATCTCGGGGACACCCTCCATCACGTCGTCACGCGTGAGAACTTCACGGCCAGTCGCCATGAGTTCGGCGACGGTACGTCCGTCGCGAGCGCCCTCGAGTACATGGTCGGTGATGAGCGCGACCGTCTCCGGGTGGTTGAGTTTCACGCCACGCGCTTGCCGTCTTCGTGCGAGGTCCGCGGCATAGCTGATCATCAGCCTTTCTTGCTCATGCGGCGACAAACGCATCGAATCTCCTCCGGCTGGGGCACGGCGGCGCTCGGGACTGCTCAGCGCTCGGCAAGAGCGACGTTAGCAGCCAGTTCACCAAGTGTCGTTCGGCGATTCGGAAAAGGCGAAAGCTGTTAACGGGGGCTTAACGTGACACCGCCGCGCAGTGTTGACGAGACTGAGCAGCCAGCGAAAACGACAGGCTGTGAGATGATGGGACAAAACGAATCCGAACCCACAATTTGTTAGGGGGGTCGCAGGTGACTGGAGTTCTAGTCGGACTCTTAGTAGTCATTCTCATCATCGCCGTTATCTCCGTGATCGCTGTCGTCAGCATCTACAACGGGCTGGTAACGCGCCGCAACGGTTACAAGAACGCATTCGCGCAGATCGACGTCCAGTTGACTCGTCGGCATGATCTCATTCCGAACCTGGTCGAGACTGCCAAGGGCTACATGAAGCATGAACAGGGCACGCTCGAGGCTGTCATTAACGCGCGAAACTCGGCTGTGTCCGCGCAGAACAGTGCCCGCCAGAACCCCGGCGACCCGAACTCCATGAACGAGCTTGCGGGCGCGGAGAACACGCTGACGCAAACGCTGGGGCGCCTGTTCGCACTCACTGAGTCCTACCCGGATCTCAAAGCGAACCAGAATATGATGCAGCTTTCCGAGGAACTCACCTCCACGGAAAACCGTGTGGCTTTCGCACGCCAGGCGTACAACGACGCTGTCATGGCCTACAACAACAAGCGGGAAGTGTTCCCCTCGAACATCATCGCGGGAATGTTCAACTTCCAGGCTGCTGCACTGCTCGAAGCAGAAGGACCTGACACGCGTCAGGCCCCGCGCATCACCTTCTGAGGGCCGCTCGATCAACGGGACGCGCGTCACTGACTTCGCGTCCCGTTGTGGTTTCACTGTTAGGGGTCGATGTGCGCGTGGGAGAGACACATGAATTTCTTTGAGCGCCAGAAACAGGTGCGCCGGTCTTCGACAAGGCTGGTGGTGCTGTTTGTGGTCGCAGTGCTGGCAATTGTGACGCTCGCGAACCTTCTGGTCGTTGTTGCCTCGCTTTCTGGCGGCTCGGACCCGGGCGAGGTGGCAACATTCGCGGTGCTGGTGACGATCGGGACGCTCGTCTTCATCGGCGGCGTGTCATTCGTCCGGACCATGTCGCTGCGCAGCGGCGGTGGGAGCAAGGTCGCGCTGGCGCTCGGGGCGGTACCGGTGCCCGACGACACGACGGATCCGCATCTGCGCCGCTACCGCAACGTCGTGGAGGAAATCGCGATCGCCTCGAGCACGCCGGTCCCGGATCTGTTCGTGATGCCAGGTGAACGCGGCATCAATGCGTTTGCTGCGGGCTACACGCCTGCAGACGCCGCGGTGGCCGTCACCCAGGGGGCACTCGAGCGGCTCAATCGCGACGAACTTCAGGGTGTGATTGCCCACGAGTTCAGCCACATCATCAACGGCGACATGCGCCTCAACATCAGGCTGATTGGCGTGCTCGCGGGACTAACGGCACTGTCTGTTATTGGTCGGGTCCTGCTCTATTCGGGCGGCGGCAGGCAGCGAGGGAACAACAACGCAGGTGCTCCCATCGCGCTCATCGGCATCGTGGCACTGATCGCCGGATTCATCGGGGTGTTCTTTGGCCGCCTCATCAAAGCAGCCGTGTCGCGTCAGCGCGAGTTTCTCGCCGACGCATCCGCCGTTCAGTTCACTCGCCAGACCTCCGGGCTCGCGGGCGCACTCAAGAAAATTGGCGGCCTCGACGATGGCTCGAAACTGCGCAACGCGAAGACTGAGGACGTCAGTCACATGCTGTTCGGCGAGGGGATGAACTTCTCATCGCTCTTTGCGACGCACCCTCCACTGGTGAAGAGAATCCAGACGCTCGAACCTGAGTTCAGCCCTGAAAAGCTCGCGGACCTGCAACAGCGGTGGCGCTCGAATCCACCGTCTGGGCTGCGCGAGGACGTCCAACTCGGGCTCGTGGCCGACCACGATATCCCGCCCTCACATGCCGCCGGTGCACCGAGGCGGCAGGCACCGTCGCCGAGTGCGCGTTCTCAATCTCCCATCTCCGTCGATCCCGCTGCAGTCGTCGCGGGCATCGGTGACCCCTCCTCAACGTCGTACGCGCACGGCGAGCGCATACGACGCGATATCCCGAGTTCGCTTGCCGACAAGGCTCACGACGGCACTGCTGTCGTGCCACTCGTGTTCGGTCTGCTGATGTCCAACGAACACGACGTGCGGACACGTCAGCACGCCATAATTGCCACAAAATATGGTCGTGAAGTAGCAGATGCGTCCTGGAACACCGGTGGCGAGGTACAGCAACTTGACCCTCATCTGCGGCTCCCACTGGCAGAGATTGCGTTCCCGGCCCTGCGCCACCGTGGTTCCGACGATGTCCGGGAAATCATGGGTACCCTGAGTGACCTCATCGCCGCAGATGGCCGCGTCAGCGTGTTCGAATACTGTCTCGGCACACTGGTATTCACCGGTTTGCACGAAGTCCTGACGCACAAGCCGCGCTGGGGAGGCCGCCGCCACAGCCTCAGCGGCAGCCGTGATGCGGTGTCCACGCTGCTCGCGGTTCTCGCGCGCGTAGGAAATGACGAACAAGCCGCTGCTGAGAAGGCATTTCAGGCCGGTATGAACGTGGTCTTTCCCGGTCAGCAGGTGACCTTCGCGCTACCGGACGATGGCATCCTCGCGCTCGAGCATGTATGGCCGATTATCGACGGACTCGCTGGAGAAGAGAAAGGCAGACTCGTCGAGTCCGTCGTCACCACAGTGATGGACAACGGCCAGGTGACGCTGGAGGAAGGCGAACTCATCCGCACGGTGTGTGCTGTGCTGCACTGCCCAGTTCCACCTCTAGCCTGAAATCGTGGGCAGCGATAGCGACTCGTGGGATGCGCGTAAGGCGCCGGTGACGACGCTGCGCACCCTGCTAGCGCCAGGCGATGGTCCCACTGTGCCCCCATCTGAAGGACCTCCGCTGGGGTACCTCGACACTTCGACGTACGACATCCCCCTGCCCGAATCCGGTGCTGTATTCACTCAGAACGCGTGGAACGACCTCCTGAATCGCAGTCGGAGGCAGGTGTCCCACGACGGTGTCTCCTACGAAGCGTATTGCCGCGCAAGCGCGGACATCACCATGAAAGGCGGAACGACCTCCGGGATTGTGTATCCGCTTGCTGTCTGTGAGGTGGCACGCTCGTTCAGGCTCCGCAACGTGGGCGGTGCGTCCGCTGGTGCGATCGCCGCTGCTGCGGCGGCCGCAGCTGAACTCGGACGAATCCGGATGTCTGCGCGGCTGCCACTCGATCCACCGGACGACGGGCCCGCACCAGGCTTCGCCGGGCTGGCAAGCATCCCCCAGTGGCTCACACAGCTCGAGTCCGGAGCACCGGTTCGTGAGAAGCACCGTCTCGCACAGCTTTTCACTCCCTCATCGAAGTCAGCCGGAGATACGAGAGCTTTCCGGGTGATCGCGTTCTGGCTGAGTCGCGGTTCCCGCATTCGGCAGCTGCCATCGTTGCTCCGTGGTCTCGGGATTCCCCCCGTGGCAATTCTTTTCGCCGCAGTCGCTGTACTTTTCGGCGCGCTGGCACTTGAGTCTGCGGGCACCGTAAGCGGCCTTGTCGCGCCGTGGTGGGCGCTGGCCCTTTCCGTGTTCGCGGCGGTTGCGGGAACAATTCTCGTCGCCGGTGGGAGCGCTAGCGCAGCAGCGACCCTGGTGGCATGGTGGCGCCGGAGGCGAGCTGCCGCACGAACTCGCCTATGGTCCGGTGACAGCCATGACTATTGGACGCTTCGCACATCCGGCGCGCCCCGTGAGCCACTTCCATTGCGGGCGATTTCTTCTGCCCTCCTGTGGCTACTCGTGGGCGTCACTTCTTGGAGCGTGGTGGCTGCCGTACTAGCTGTGGACGACAACGCGGACGTCGCGCTTACGCTTGCGGTACTGGCGGCGACAGTCGTCGCCACGGGCCTGCTTGTCGCTCTGGTGGTGTGCGTGGCGGCGTTGCGGGTCTACCGGACCTTTCGTTCGGAGCGGCATTTTGGTGTGCTCACCGGCGACACGCTTGTGCAATGGATCGACCTGCAGATGCGTGGGCTCGCGGGACAGAAGTCCGCAGTCACGTTCGGTGACCTGTGGCGGGGTTCCCGCGACACATCACAAGCGCTGACTGAGCAACTCACACGCGATCCATTTGAGCGAACGGTGAATCTCAAACTGATGGTCACCGACCTATCCCAGCAGCGTCCTTTCCGGTTCCCCCTGCCGCCGCAGCAGGAGCTGGAAAAGTCCATCGGCAGCAAAATCTATGTCTGCCCCGACGATCTGCGCGCGATCTTCGGTGACGAACTCACCGATGCGATCGCACCCCCGCACGGTGGCGGCGGGCTGTACTACTGCTGGGACGACACGAGCGGGAGTTACGAGCCCCTGGAGCTGCGGCCCCTGGCGGAACCGTGGGATCTGCCAGTGGTGTTCGCGGTGCGCGCGAGCATGTCACTTCCGTTCCTGTTCCGGGCGGTGCGCACGTTCCGTGTTCGCCCGCCAACAACGGTGCGTGACAACTTCGGGATCCCGATCCCCGCGGACGGCGCGGCGTATACATCACCGACTCCACCTCGGAACCCGCAGGCAGGGAACCCGCAGACGGACACGCAGCCCTGGCTGCTCGCCGAAGAGCTCTGGCTTTCCGATGGCGGGATCACGTCGAACTTCCCGGTTCACCTTTTCGATCGTCAGCTTCCTGAGTGGCCCACCTTCGGCCTCAACCTCGGATCCCACCCCCTGGGTTATGAGCACCAGGATGTCTGGCTGCCGGAAGACTGGCAGGCGAACGTCCCGCGCTGGGTCCGCGTCGGCACGACGCCCGGGAGCTTCCTCAGTGCCATCCTGGACACCGCACGTGGATGGCGGGACGTGATGCAAACCCACATGCCTAGCGCGCGGGGCCGCGTGGCGTGGGTGTGGCTGCGCCGCGACGAGGGCGGAATCAACCTTTTCATGCGCAAAGAGACCGTAGCGTCCTTGTGTGTGCGCGGGGCACTCGCAGGGATGCGCCTGCGCACGCGTTTCGAAGGCGACAGCGACCGGTGGCATCGACACAGGTGGCTCCGGTTGCGCGCGGCCGTGCATGCACTCGACGAACTGAGCGACGATGTGGCGATAGCCCTTCCGCAGTACCGCGACCTGCTCGACCCTGTAGGCGCTGCCCGCGCTGCCCGGATCGACACAGTCGAGGCGTCACCGCCAACTTTCCTTCCCGGCAACGATTTCTGGCCAGCCGCCCGAGACCTGCTCGACGGAGTGGCGGCACCCCGCGCCGCAGACGCTGATTTGCGGAGTAACACGCCTCAGCCTGCACCGGAGCTGCGGCAAGTACCACGGGTGTAGGCTCACGCCAGAAGGAGACAATTCTTAAAGTCTCACGGTGTTAAGGGCACACGATGACTCACACTGCCTTTCTCGAGGTTCCCCACCAGTCTGTTCCTGTGTCCGCCGGTCAACTGAGGTATCGCCGAATGGGCACGGGAGAGCGCCCGCCAGTTCTGTTTCTGCACGGGGTGTTCGTCAACGGAGACGTGTGGCGCAATGTCGTTTCCCGCCTCAGCGGATCGTTTGACTGCGTCGTCCCTGATCTGCCATTCGGTTCGCATCACACCCCCATGAATGCAGACGCCGACCTCAGCCCACTCGGCATCGCGGACCTGATCGCGGACTTCATCCGTGCGCTCGACATCGCGCCAGTTCGCCTTGTCGCAAACGACAGTGGCGGGGCGTTCGCGCAGATTATTACGGCGCAGCATCCAGAACTCGTTGATTCATTAGTCCTGACGAATTGCGACTGCTACGACAACTTCTTCCCCCTCATATTTCGTTATCTCACTCCCCTTTCCCGAGTTCCGGGCGGACTTTGGCCTGTAGCGCAATCTCTGCGGCTTAAACCCATTCGCCGGTCGCCTCTCGCGTACGGCTGGTCAACCGCGCGGCCACTGCCGCCACAGGTCGAGAAGGCGTACGTCGCCCCGTTGCTGCGCAGTGAGATTCGCCGCGACATCGCTAAAGCGATGAAGGACGTCCATCCGCGCTACACGCACGCGGCGATCCAAGCGCTACGTACGTACCCGGGGCGCGTACTTGTCGCGTGGGGCGACGCGGACAAGTACTTTCCGCTCCGACTCGGTGAGCAACTCGCGCGCGACATTCCCAACGCCACTTTCGTAAAAATCCCGAATGCACGCGCGTTCGTGCCTGAAGATGCGCCAGCGGAGCTGGCAAAGCTGATCAGTGAGTTCTTCACATGAGCGGCAGTCCCGTTTGCGCAGGTACAGTCGAGTCCGGAACGGTCAGCAGACAAGGAAGGTGCTGATGAAGGGCAATACGCTCTCTGTGCGGCGGACGATTCCCGTTGAACCAGAGAAGATTTTCGCACTGCTCGCGGATGCCGCGAAGCATCGCGAGTTCGACGGCTCAGGCACCGTTGTCGGTACCCGCGCAGAGTCCCGCCCACTGGCGCTCGGCACCAAATTCGGAATGTCAATGAAAATGGGCTTGCCGTATTCGATGGCGAACGTCGTGATCGAATACGAGCCGGATCGACGGATCGCTTGGAAGACAACCGGTTTAGGTGGTCTGCTCGGTGGCAGGATCTGGCGATATGAGCTCGAACGCATCGACGGGGGCACCGCGGTCACCGAGACCTGGGATCTATCCGAGGACAAGCAGCGCTTCTTCCTGAAACGCAGCAAATTTCCGGCAGCGACAAGGACGAATATGGCGCGGACGCTGGAGCGGATCGAGGAAGCTGTCGCGCGATAGCGGCAGCCAGGTGACAATAGGCGGGTGACTGAATCCCGACTGCTCATACGCGGCGGCCGCGTGCTCACCATGAACGGGCAGCTGACCACCTATGAGGAGGGTTTCGTTGCCACGCGGAACGGGACCATCGACGCGGTCGGGTCGGGTGCACCTGTGCCAGCCCAGGGAGCGCACGTTATTGATGCGAGCGGCTGCGTCGTACTCCCGGGGTTCGTTAACGCGCATACTCATCTGGCGATGACCCTTTTCCGAGGCATCGCGGACGATCTGTGCTTGCAGGACTTCCTGACTCGGGTGGTGGGCGAGGAATCGCGCACCCTTGGACCGTCGCAGATCCGGGCCGGCGCAACCGACGCGTGCCGGGAGTCGATCCTGTCAGGGACCACGGCCGCGCTGGACATGTACTGGTTTCCCGATGAGACGGTGCGGGCTGGGGAACGTTTCGGCGTCAATGTCGCGACCGGTCCGGCGTTCGCGAACTTCGCCACTCCTGAGGGCAGGAGCGTGGAGGAGAAACTCGACCGCGCCGAACGCCGACTGGCTCAGTCCGCTGCGAACCCTGGATCCGCGCCGCAATGGCTGATGCCGCACAGCACCTACGCCCTTACGGTTCCGCAATTGCGGGCGCTGGGGGACCTCGCCGCCCGGTACGGCGCGCGGATACACGTTCACGCGGCGGAAAATGCGCGTGAAGTCGAGTCCGTTCGGGACATGCACGGCGGATCACCGATAGAGGTGCTCGCGGAGACGGGGCTGCTCACCGCACGTACTGTCGTGGCGCACGCGGTGGAACTCAGTGAGCGCGACATCGTGCTTCTCGCTGAAACGGGCGCATTCGTGGCGCACTGCCCCTGGTCAAACCTCAAACTGGCGTCCGGAATCGCACCGGTGCGTGCCCTGATCGACGCCGGGGTCAAGGTGTGCCTCGGAACCGACGGCGCCGTCAGCAGCAATTCGCTGGATGTCTGGTCCTCCATTCGGCTCGCCGCGACACTTCATAAGTGGCGCGAACGCGACCCGGCGGCCGTTGGTTCACGCGACGTCATGGCGATGGCGACGCGCGTCGGTGCGGCCGCTCTCGGACTGGGCGAATCGCTCGGCTCCCTCGAGCCGGGTAAGGAAGCGACAATGCAGATCGTGGAACTCAGCGGACCACATCATGCGGGTCCGGCGGACGTGTGGTCCGCGCTCGCCTACTCGGCACGGCCCGGTGACGTGCGCGATGTCATCGTCGGAGGCAAACAGATCGTGCGCGAGCGCAGCATCATTCACGGCGATTCCTGAGCGGCGCGCCAGCCGGCGAGCACCTCGTGAATGGCCCCGGCGCCGAGCAGCGGCCTTTTGGGTAACGCCAGTCCGGCTGGATGCAGCAAGAAAGGCCGTGTCTGCTCACCTCCGAGACCACCATGCGAGCCGACCTGTTCCTCGAACGCCGCCACCTCGTCGGTCACCGGTGAATACACGCTGTTGATCATCAAGTCCGGCGTATTGCGGAAGCTATCAGTGCGACGGACCCGCTCGAGAGCGAGCGGGCCAAAACGCTCAAGTGGGTTTTCGCCTTCCACTTCACCGGTCTCGACGGCGATCGACCCGTGTGGACCTATCACGAGAGACCCTCCATGTTCGCGCGCAACGAGCACAAACCCGATTCCCGGATGCCCGGCAAGTGTGGGAATGAGGGCAGGGTAGTTATCGCTGATCCACTCCAGAGTCGCGCGTTCGGCAATCCACGGGAAGCTGACCAGCCCTAGATTCCCTGAAGCCAGCACGATCGGCTCGGTTGACGGCTGGTGCTTCTCAGGTGCGTCCATCTCACTGTGCAGCGCCGCCGCGGCGAACTGAAGTGTCTCCGCTCCGCGTCCCAGCGCGCCTGTTTGTTCGTCCCCTGCCTGAGCATGGGCGATCTGACGACGACGCGTCAGAACCCCACTGAGATGGCGTGGCAGCGGATGGTCCGGCGGCGGGAGCGCACACGCGCGGTGCACCAGAGCACGCAACGGCTCCTGGTACCGCTGCCTGAACGTTGCACCCTGCGACTGTCCATGGTCCGAGAGCACAATGACGTGGTAGTCACGCCTGACTTCCTTCACGACCGACAGCAGCAGCCCGATTTCTGCATCGAGCCGACGCAATACTTCGAGGGTCTCCGGGCGGTCCACGCCCGAATGATGCGACACCTCGTCGTATCCGACGAGATCCGTGTAGATGATGTCGCGCCCCTTGATGAGATCACCGATGACCGCCGCCACCGCGACGTCGGTCAGCACCACCGTCGCGAAGGCACGGATGAACGGGTAGAGGCCACCCCGGCCGACGCGCGGCTGGAAGTTGTACCGTCGCTGCCGCCCAGACTGCCTGATTTCCCGCACCACCTCGGCGACGAAACGGACCGTCGTGCGCGTGGCATTCGCGGGGTCGATGAAGTATGCGCCGTATCCGTTGCCGGCCCCCATCCGCGGACCCCTGAACTGGCTCACAACCAGCATGGTGTCATCGGCGCCCCCGGTGAAGAGATTCCCCCGGCTTGCGCCTCCCGCGAGAAGGGCAGCGTTGTTCGTGCGCTGCGACTCCAGCCACAGCGTGTCCTCAGGCCGGTTGCTGACGATGACGCGTTTTTCGTGCTTGTCATACCAGCGGAAGGCGGGCACATCGCGATTCGTCCCATAGAAGATGCCCAGCTGGCTCGCTGATGTTTGACAACTCCAATCCGTTTCCCAAGAAACCAGCTGATGGGACCCGTTACGCACCAGCGTCGCGATATTCGGTACGTGGCCCGACGCGACGGCACGACGCAGCACATCGTAGCCAAGCCCGTCGATCTGGATGCACAGCATCCCAGGCGGCCCTGCTCGCTCCGCGTCGCCAATACGGCGCAACCGCCGACGTTCGCGCCGCATCACCATCAGCTGATACGCCTCGTCATGGGTGGAGGCGATGACGCCCGAAACCAGGGCAGTAACCACAGCGACGACCGCGAATGTCACCACAGTCGCGAGAGTGCCTTCGATCGCCGCGATCGGCACCACATAGATCGCGATGAGGAAGCTCACGACGCTGAACGCCATCACCACCACGTACAACAGCACGGGCCCCACCCAGAGCATGGCTTTGAGAAGCAGCGGCCATAAAACCGCGTTGAGAACACAGAACACCACGGCGATAGCCAATGCCCGCACGAACGCTACGAAAGCCTCATCAGTCGCTTCCCGCAGCGAAAACCCTTCAAGGAGCCCGTCCAGTATCAGGAGAGATATCGCGATCAGCGCGGTGAGTAGCGCAAACTCACCCAATGTGCGCAAACGGCGATTCATCAGCGCGACCTCCCCGATCCAGAACCGCATGATCACGATAGCCCGAAACGACCGCCGATGGGCGCGTGCCGCGCCTTGCCGGCCCGATACCCGAACAAGCGATGGGCCTCCGCCGGGGTTTTGAGGTACAAACAGAAGAGTCCACCAGTGTCGATAGCAGTTGGCGAGCATGTCGTGACGACGAAACCAGGAGTGTCGGTGCAGTGGCACGGCCACGCCACCACGACGATCGTCGACAGTGGTACCCGAGTTCTCACTGACCCAGTCCTGACGAATCGAGTCGGGCACCTGCGCCGTCGGCGGGGACCGCGCCCAGGCGACGCTGTCTACTCACCCGATGTTGTCGTGCTCTCGCACCTGCACAGCGACCACACACACATACCGTCGCTGCAGCTACTCGACCCTGGTGTTCCCATCATCGTTCCCGCCGGGGCGGTCGGCGCGGTCCGCGGGTTGCGCGCATTCAGCGATCAGATTATCGAGGCCAGCATCGGTGACACGATCAGGATCGGCGCGCTCAGCATCGACGTCACGCCCGCTGAGCACGACGGCCGCCGCTGGCCGAGGGGCCCGGCACAGGCCGATGCCGTGGGATACCTGATCAGAGGATCCGCGACCACCTACTTCGCCGGGGACACAGATCTGTACCGCGAGATGGACCAGTGGGCGGCAAACTGCGATATGGCTCTCATTCCGGTCGGCGGCTGGGGACCTACTCTGGGACCCGGCCACCTCACTCCGCAGCGCGCTGCGGAGGCTGTCGCCCATATTGGGGCAGGTCACGCTGTACCGATCCATTTTGGGACGCTGTGGCCGATCGGTCTCGACAAGGTCCGGCCCGAGCGCTTTCACGCCCCCGGCGCGGACTTCGTAACCCACGCCGCACGTGCGGGCGTGGCCGCGACGGAACTCGAACCCGGCACCACCGTCTCGTGGGGCGCATCAGCGTAGCCGCTCAGCCTCCTTGGCGAGGTTGACGAGCGAGTCGACGAGCTCACGCAACTCTCCCCCGTGTGCGCCCTCGGCAATCGCCGTCGCCACGTCCTCGGCCGCGCAGCGTACCTCAAAAGCCCGATCTACCAGCGCTGACGCTTCAGCTGCTGATAACACGACAGCATCTGACGGAATCGAGGTTCCCCGAACTGTCGTTCGGTGTTCGTACGCACGCTGCCGACACGATTGCCGACAGTATTGCCGACGCCGTCCCACCCCGGTATCCGGTACTTGTCGCCCGCACCACTGACACGCATGCGGGCGCCGTGCAAGTCTCGTCACGGGGATAAACATTAGCGCCCGAAATGAACGAAGCCACGGATCAACGCGCCTGCACGACCCTATGCCACCACGAGCGAGTAAAATGTAGCGGCCACCTTCTCACGGGAACCTTTCCCGGTGCCGGTGCGTTGAAATGCTGTGTACGATCCGGCGGGCGAACACGCGCGGCAGCGCGAGTCCGACGATGAAAGGGGAAAGCGATGGCAGATCGGGTCCTTCGAGGGAGCCGTCTCGGCGCTGTAAGTTACGAGACCGACCGGGACCATGACCTTGCCCCGCGCCGGTACGCTCGGTACCGCACCCCTAGCGGTGAAGAGTTTGAAATACCTTTCTCCGACGATGCGGAGATCCCCGGTACCTGGCTGTGCCGCAACGGCGAGGAAGGCGAACTGGTTGAGGGCACTGCTCCTGAAGCAAAGAAGGTGAAGCCGCCGCGCACGCACTGGGACATGCTGCTTGAGCGCCGCAGTGAGGAAGAACTCGAAGAGCTCCTTACTGAGCGTCTCGATTTGCTCAAACAGCGCCGTCGGCGGCCGGCTTCAAGCTAGCGCTACGACGAAAAGGCGGCACCCGAGGCATTCCGGGTGCCGCCTTTTTGGCGTTATGCCCTTTTGCGGCGCAGTTTGTTTATTCTGCGTTCCCATCCCCAACGGGTGACCTTTAAGAGCGCTTCACGAACGATGTTGCCACTCATCTTCGACTCGCCACGCTCACGTTCGGTGAACGTGATGGGAACTTCGCGAACGTTGAACCCCGACTCGATGCTCCGCCACGCGAGATCAACCTGGAAGCAGTAGCCATGGGATTCGACCTCGCTGAGATCAAGGTGTTCGAGAACGCTGCGGCGGAAAGCCCGGTATCCACCGGTGATGTCCTTTAGTCCGACTCCAAGAGCAAGGCGAGAATAGAGGTTCCCGCCGCGCGAAAGCCATTCGCGGCGCTTTGGCCAGTTGACGACTGAGCCCCCAGGTACGTATCGAGAACCGAGGACGAGGTCGTAGCCAGCGTCGATCTGGTCAAGCAACCGGTGCAGCTCTTCAGGTGCGTGGCTGCCGTCTGCATCCATTTCGACGAGCACGCCGTAATCTCGCCCGAGTCCCCAGTCGAAACCAGCGATGTACGCCGCGCCCAGCCCGTTCTTGGCGGTGCGGTGCATCACGTGAATGCGATTCTGCAAATCAGCATCCGCAAGCTTGTCAGCGAGCTCGCCGGTGCCGTCAGGGCTACCATCGTCGACGACGAGAACGTGTGTGTGAGGCAGCGCGGCATGCAGGCGCTCAATGATGATTCCGAGGTTGTCACGCTCGTTGTAAGTAGGGATGATTACGAGCGTGCGCGCGCTCGGCCGCAACTCGTCAGAACCCGAGTCATGCTGGCCACTCGCCCCTGGGGTGCCCGCCGCCATTGGCTGTCCTTCCTGCCGGTCTCGCATTACTTCCACGTGTGAGCCACACGCGAATCACACGAGAGTGTATGCGTTCAGCTCGGTGTTGAATCTAACGCCACCGTCTGTGGTTTCGCTCGGTGCCCGTAGGATTCGTTGCGGGCCTCATCTTGACGGCGCGCAATCACACCTGCAACCGCAGCAAGGAGAGCAAGCGTCCCGATGATGCGCTCTGGCCACGGGCCGAGAACGGTGGCCAGCGTGTTTGCCGTGTGCAATGGCACCTCAGCGACCAGCACATCCGGAACGAAAATGTCAGACTGTTGCTCGATGACCCCGGCCGGAGAAACGATCGCGCTGACTCCGCTGGTTGCTGCAACGATGACCGCGCGGCCGTGCTCCACCGCTCGTACCTGGGACATGGCGAGCTGCTGGAAGGTCATGTCCGTATCGTCCACGGTTGTGAATGTCGCGTTGTTCGTAGGCACTGCGAAATACTGAGCGCCGTTGCGCGCCGCTTGTGTGAATGCCCGGTCGAAGGCGACCTCGTAGCACGTCGCCACGCCGAGCGGCACGCCTGCGGCCGACACGACGAAGTCGCTGTCCCCTGGAACGAAGCTGCCCGCCATATCGACGAGGTCGGAGAAGAACAGCCCGAAGAAGCCGCGCATCGGCATGTACTCACCGAACGGCTGGATGATCGCCTTGTCATGCCGGTCCGCAGGCCCCACGTCCGGTTCCCAGACGACCGCAGTGTTAGAGAACGTGTTGTCGCCGTTGTACCGGACCGCTCCTACGAGTATCGGAGCCCCCACTGCCCTCGCAGCACCGGTGATGATCTCAGTGGCATAGATGTCACGGAACGGGTCGATGTCTGACGAGTTCTCCGGCCAGATCACCACATCCGGCGGAGCCACGTCACCCCGGTCGATCGCGCGGGCCAGTTCGTGCGTTCGCTGTACGTGGTTGTCCAGCACGGCGCGGCGCTGCGCATTGAAGTCGAGTCCGAGCCGCGGCACATTGCCCTGTACCGCGGCAACCGTCAGTGTCGAGGATGACTCAGCGAATCGCGCGACCGCAGGAGCGAGCACAGCGGCCGCAACAAACGGTATGGTCAGCGCGAGTCCACCCACAACGAGGCCTGGCAGAGCACGCGCCCGGACCGCCGCTACCAGGCCGATAGTTCCCGCTCCCACGAGGGCCACCGCAAAACTCAGCCCCGGCGCCCCCAGCGTCGACACGAGCGGCAGCAATGGTCCTTCGGACTGCCCGAACGCCAGCCTTCCCCACGGGAAGCCGCCGAACGGGACCATCGACCGGAGCCATTCAGCCGCCGTCCAGCACGCTGCAACCGCGGGGACTGCAAGCACGGTCGGCAACCGCCACACGAGCACCGTCCCGATGCCGAACACACCGACGTACACGGCGCACGCGAGGGCAAGCCCGAGCCAGGGCACGGGACCTACATACATCCCAACCCATGGCAGCAATGGGACGAAGAAGCCGGCACCACCGAGGAAGCCATAACCGAAACCGGACCGGACGCTTGCCCCGCCCGCACCGAAGCGCGTCAGAACGGCGACGAGAAGCGCCACCCCAATCGGTGCGAGGAACCACGTCGTTCGCGGCGGGAAACTGAAGTAGATCAGCAGCCCCGCGGCGAACGCGAGCAGACAATTGCCCGCGGTACGGAGCGTCGCACGCGTGTCGTCGTTCATGCGCCGCGCCTGTAAATGACGTGGCCTCGGTGCACTGTCCGCAAGCAGACCGGCAAGGCGCCCTCGAGGTGAGGCAGTGCGGGCACGCGCGACCGTGGGTCTGTGGACCACCGCTGCACACTGTCGCGGGGCACGGAGACTACAAGGTCGCCCGTTTCCCACACTGCGTACGACGCGGGCGCCCCAGGGACGAGGGTCCCAGCGAGACCATCGCGGACCCCGCCTGCGCGCCAGGCACCCCGAGTGGCAGCCGAGAACGCCGCGCGGGGCGATACACCGTGGCCTTCCGTATGGTGGTGAACAGCAGCGCGGATCATTTCCCAGGGCTCGATGGGAGTTACGGGGGCGTCGGAACCGAAAGCCAGCGAGACTCCTTTCGCGGCGAGCATCGAGAAGGGGTTGAGTTCCGCTGCGCGCTCGGCGCCCAGACGCTGAGCGTACATACCCTCAGGTCCACCCCAGAACGCGTCGAAAACCGGCTGCATACTGGCGATAACTCCGAGTCGGGCGAGCACTTGGGCCTGCGCGCTGCTCACCATCTCGACGTGCTCGAGCCGGTGCCCGCAACGGGCAACCTGCGGGCCGCCGAGAGCCGTTTCCGCGCGTTCGTACGCCCGTACCGCCGCAGCCACCGCAGCGTCACCGATCACATGGAAGCCCGTTTGAATTCCCGCCTCGGTGCACGCGATGACGTGGCTCGCCATCGTGTCTTCATCGAGGTAGGTGCGGCCGAATTGATCCCCATGCCCATCGTGGTAGGGGTCGCAGAGCCATGCCGTGTGCGAGCCAATCGCACCGTCCGCGAAGAGGTCGCCACCGAGTGCATGAGCACCCGTGGCAGCCAGAAGTTCCTTGGCCTCTTCCAGTCCCGACACGGCTTCGCCCCAGTAGCCGCGCACCTCGACACCGTGTTCGGTCGCGAGGAGTTCCCTGAAGTCGGTAAGGCCCGCGATCTCTGGGCCACCACATTCGTGGACGCACGCCACCCCGCGCGACGCAGCGTGGCCCAGCAGCGCCTCCCGCGCACGTGCTCGCTGTGCCGGTGTGAGCAAATCGCCCGCGGCGGTTCGCACCAGGTGGTGCGCTTCTGCTGTCAATGGGTCGTCAGCGGAAAATCCAGGCGCCCCGGTGAGTCCGGGCGCCGCGTCGCGCAGCGCCGCGGAGGCCGCTGCGGAATGAGCGTCGACCCGCACCGCATACACGGCGCGGCCGGGTGCCGCGGCGTCGAGTTCCTGCGTGGTCGGGGGGCGCTGGCCGGGCCACGCTGTTTCATCCCAGCCAGTAGCCCAGATGACGCCATCGTTGTGGCTGCGTGCGTAACCGGCGATCGCATCGAGCATCGCCTCGCGTGAGCCGCAGTGCGTGACGTCCAGGCTGGTGAGAGCCAAACCAGCTGCGGTGGTGTGCACGTGCGGGTCGACGAACGCGGGAGTGACGAATGCCCCCTGCAGATCGATCACGTCAGCGTCGGGATGCAGAGCGCGCCCGGGCCGATCCTCACCGAGCCAGACGACTATTCCGTCGGTTACGGCCATTGACGTTGCATCGGGCGAGACAGGACTGTAAATGCGCCCGCCGACTAGAAGCTGAGTTCCCACGACGTGTCAGTCTGCCTCGTCCCGGCGGCGCTCGCCCTCACCTCCGCTTTCGCGGGGTGTGTCGTCCTGGTTCCACCTGAGTTCACGCGTGTTGCCGGCGGAGTCGTCTCCAGCGTCAGATGCCTGCTCTGAATACTGGCCTGGGCGGTGAGCGCTTCTGCCGGGCGGGTCCTCGACGGTTTCCTCACTGACCACGACGCCATCCACCACGCCATGACGAGAATCGGCGGGAGACCGGTACGCGCGCATCGTTCCCCATCCTGCGGCACCGGAGGCTGCGGCGACACGGTACCGCCGAACCGCGAGAAGCATGATCACTGGCCGGATCAGCGCGCGCGTCGGCGGGAACAAGATGAGCACGCCCAGCGCAGTGGTGACAAGACCAGGGATGATCAGCAGGAGCCCCGCGATGGCGATCAGCATGGTGTCAGTGACCGCGCCCGCTGGGGACCCCTTCCCATCACGCAAGGCGCCAAGTTGCCGCAAAGCCGATTGCGTCTGCATCCCGAAAAGCATGAATCCCAGTAGGGTCGTGCCGAGCACCACCGCCACCGTCCAGAGGATACCGACCGCCTGTGCGAGCAGCACAAGAGCCGTCACCTCGGCGATGACGTAGAGCAGAAATATCAGCAGAAACACGGACAACCCTTCCGGCGGCACAGATCGTTATGTCCAGTGTTCCGCAAAAGACGGATCTGCGGCTACTGCTCGCGTCATGAACCCGGTCTCACCAAGCCGTTCTCGTAGGCGAACACCACTGCCTGCACGCGGTCGCGGACCCCCAGTTTCGACAGCACCCGGCCGACGTGGGTCTTGACGGTCGCCTCCGAGAGATGGAGCGTCGACCCTATCTCAAGGTTTGACAGGCCCGCCGCAACAAGCTCCAGGACTTCCCGCTCACGTTCGGTCAGCAGGCTCAGTTGCTGGGGTTCTTCACTCGGTACCTGCTCGCCTGCGAGGAAACGATCTAGTAAGCGCCTAGTGATCTTGGGTGACACCACGGCGTCACCTGCGGCGACGACGCGGATCGCGGAAACCAGGTCCTCCGGAGGGGTGTCTTTGAGCAGAAATCCACTCGCGCCTGCCTGCAGAGCTCCCAGGACGTGCTCATCGAGATCGAACGTCGTCATTACAAGGACCCGAGTATCGCAGTGCGACTTCACGATCTGTTTGGTAGCCGCGATTCCATCGAGCACCGGCATCCGAACATCCATGAGCACGATGTCCGGACATGAGCGCCTGACCTCGTCCACTGCTTCCCTACCGTTACCGGCCTCACTAATCACTTTGAGATCAGGGTGCGCATCGATGATCATGCGCAACCCCATACGCATGAGTTCCTGGTCGTCAACGAGAAGAATTGTGATCGGCACGCCCTCACCCTAGTTACTCGGTCGGCAACTGAGCGTGGACCCTCCACCCTTCTCCCGGCCTGCGGCCAGTTTCCAGTGTGCCACCGAGCACCGCCACCCTCTCTCGCATCCCCACGAGACCCTTGCCACTTCCGATGTCCCGTCCGGTGCGCGATTCGCCATTCCCCCCGAAGTCACTGATGGTGACATCGACCACCCCGTCAATTCGCCGAACCTGAACCCGCGCGCGAGCACCCTCGCCGGCGTGCCGCAGCACGTTTGTCAGAGACTCTTGAACCAGACGGTGAATGCCGAGGCCCACAGCCGGACCAAGGGCATCGAGATCGCCGGTCAATTCCAGTTCGACGGGAAGCCCGGCGTCCCGCATCAACTGCGCGGTCCGTGCGAGACCAGCGGTTCCATATTCCGGCATTTCGTCCGGGACCTGCTCCGTGCGCAGCAACGCCAGGGTCCTGCGGAGTTCCGCGAGCGCCTGCCTGCCCGTCGACGCGACGGTTCCCATAGCGCGTTCCGCAAGTTCGGGGTTGTTCTTGATGGCGTACGTGGCTCCCTCGGCCTGCACGATCATCACGCTCACCGCGTGGGCGACCACGTCGTGCAACTCCCGTGCGATGCGTGTCCGTTCCGCTGCGACAGCATCCTCCGCAAGCCGGTCACGGTCTGACTCGGCAATCGCCAATCGGGCTGCGATCTCCTCGTGATAGCGGTGCCGGACGGCCAGCACCTCCGCCGTGAGCCAGGCGATCGAATAGAACAGGATGAGGAAAAATGCACTGGCAGGCATGTCATAGCCGAGCAGATCAACTTTCAGCGCGGTATCAACCACCAAACCTGCCGCGAACAGTCCAGCGACTTTCCGATTCACATGGATCACGAGCGTGTACAGCGCAACGAGCAGCAGCACGCCTGACGGGTGGCCAACGTTCGACTGCTCGTGAATCGCGAGCAGCACGGTGCTTGCGATAGAAGCAACTAGGATGCTGAACGACGAGATGATCGGATGGGAGCGGCGCCAGATCACCGGCACGCACATTGCCAATCCCATCAGAAGGAACAGCGGTGGATTGTCCGTCGCGGGGGCTGTGATCGCTTCGAGCAGCACGAACAGCCCCGCGAGCAGGCCGTCGGCTACCCTCGGCTTCTCCCGGAGCCACATACTGAATCGGCGCACAGGCCTAAGAGTAAGCGCTGCGCCTGTCGAGTTCCCGTGGCACACCGGCTAGCCTCGACAGGGTGAGCGCTTCCCGGCCCGTAGACGACGAATTCCTCTCGCTGCCAACAACGCTTCTTGCTGAAGCCGCACTGGCGACTGCCCAGAAACTAGGTGCATCCCACGCGGACATTCGAGTGCATCGCGTTCAGTCCCAATCCCTTCGGCTGCGCGACGGTGTCGTCCAATCCGCCACGGAAAGCACGGACATAGGATTCGCCGTGCGGGTGATCGTGGACGGGACCTGGGGTTTCGCGTCACACGCGCAGCTCAGCCCTGATGTCGCTGCGGAAACCGCCCGTCGCGCAGTGGATGTCGCGAGGGCTCTGAAGATCCTCAACCGGGAGACGGTTGAACTCGCAGACGAGCCCGTCTACCAGAACGCCACCTGGGTCTCGCAATATGACGAGGACCCTTTCAAGATCCCCTTGCCGGAAAAGACCGCACTACTCGCAGACAACTCTCAGCGTCTTCTCGCAGCATCGGGAGTACACCACGTGACAGCGTCGTGCCTCATCGTGAAAGAACAGTCGTTCTACGCCGACACCAGCGGCTCATCCATCACTCAGCAGCGGGTGCGACTGCATCCGCAATACGAGGCGATCACTGTCGATCACGAGGCCGGCTCGTTCGAGACGATGCGGACGCTGGCGCCGCCGGTGGGCCGGGGATGGGAGTACCTGACAGATCGCGCACTATGGGACTGGACGAAGGAACTCAGTGAGATCCCTGAACATTTGCGTGAAAAGGCACAGGCTCCCTCGGTAGTCGCAGGAGCCACAGACCTGGTGATCGACCCGACCAACCTGTGGCTGACTATTCACGAATCGATTGGCCACGCAACGGAGTATGACCGTGCCATCGGGTACGAAGCCGCTTATGCCGGAACGTCGTTCGCCACACCAGACAAGCTCGGAACATTGCGGTACGGCACGCCGATCATGCACGTGACCGCTGACCGGACGGTCGCCCACGGGCTCGCCACAATTGGCTACGACGACGAGGGTGTCGCCGCGCAGAAGTGGGATCTCATCAGAGAGGGAACGCTGGTCGGCTACCAACTGGACCGGACCTTCGCGCCGCGCCTGGGACTTGATCGCTCGAATGGATGCTCGTACGCCGACTCCGCACACCATGTCCCGATTCAGCGGATGCCCAACGTGTCCCTGCAGCCAGACTCTGAAACGGACAGGTCGACAAAGGATTTAATCAGCATGGTCGATGACGGCATCTACATCGTCGGTGATCGATCGTGGTCAATTGACATGCAACGCTACAATTTCCAGTTCACCGGCCAGCGCTTCTACCGGATCAGAAACGGTCAGCTCGCAGGCCAAGTACGAGACGTTGCCTACCAAGCGACAACTACAGAATTCTGGGGATCGATGGAAGCAGTCGGAGGGTCCGGCACCTGGCGGCTCGGTGGCGCGTTCAACTGCGGCAAAGCGCAGCCCGGTCAGGTGGCGGCCGTGAGTCACGGCTGTCCATCAGCGCTGTTCCGCAAGGTCAACGTTCTCAACACCAAGCAGGAGGCCGGTGCATGATTCCCGCGGCTGACCTTGTCGACCAGGTTCTCTCCCTCTCGGTGGCCGACCATGCGATCGTGATCGTCACCGATGTGAGCGAAGCGTCTTTGCGATGGGCGAACAGCTCGATGACCACCAACGGTTCGTCGACATACCGACGCTGGACCGTGCTGTCATTCATCGACAAGCCTGACGGCACGTCCGTCGGGGTAGTGAACTCAGCGACCGCCGACGCAGGCGACATCCCTGACCTCGTGCGGGCGAGCGAGGAGGCTGCTCGGGGCGCGGCGCCGGCAACGGACGCGATGCCCCTCCTCGGTGGCCACGGTGCCGAATCCGACTGGTCTGAGCCCGCGGAATCGACCGCAGTAGAGGTCTTCTCAGCGTTCACCCCAACCCTCGCGCAGCAATTCAGCGGACAGGACCGCCTTTTCGGCTTCGCGCACCACGAAGTGCACACCACCTGGCTGGGTTCGAGCACAGGTCTGCGGCGCCGGTGGGTGCAGCCCACAGGATCCATCGAGATCAACGGGAAACGTGACTACGGAAGTCACACCGCCAGCGCATGGGTAGGTGCAGGCACTCCCGATTTCACCGATCTCGACGTCAACGCTCTGCTCGCCGACCTCGACACCCGGCTTGGTTGGGGGGCCGTGCAGCGCGAACTGCCCGCAGGCCGGTATCCGACGATCCTCCCACCGTCCGCTATCGGTGACCTTCTCATTTACATGATGTGGAGTATGGAAGGCCGCGGTGCGGAGGAGGGCCACACAGCGTTTGCGCGTCAGGGCGGCACGCGCATCGGGGAACACCTGACGGACATCCCTCTCACTCTCGCGTCAGATCCGCACGCCCACGGACTTGAGTACGCACCGTTCGTGACCGCCACAGTGTCGAGCGACCTGGTGTCGGTTTTCGACAACGGTATGCCCGCGGAACGCGCCGAGTGGATCCGCGACGGCGTGATCAATGCACTTGCCTACCCACGCGCACACGCCCACGAGTTCGGAGCCACACCCACCGTCCCTGGCGAGAACCTCCTGCTCACCGGAGGTTCGAAGGCGACGCTCGATGAGATGGTCAGCAAAACCGAGCGCGGGCTCTTGCTGACGTGCCTTTGGTACATCCGTGAAGTAGATCCGGCTTCCCTGTTGTTGACCGGTCTGACGCGGGATGGCGTCTACCTCATCGAAGACGGAGCTGTCACGTGTGCGGTCAATAACTTCCGGTTCAACGAGAGCCCGATTGATGTGGTGCGGCGCATCACTGAAGCTGGCCAGACAGAGAGAACCCTTCCCCGGGAGTGGAAAGACTGGTTCAACCGGACGGCGATGCCTCCAGTGCGTGTACCTGACTTCCACATGTCGTCGGTCAGCAAAGCGACTTGAGGTTACGCTCTGCTCTCGTGTTGCTGGATGAACGTGGTAACCGTCGCGACGTAATCATCGGGATGTGTGAGGTGCGGGACGTGCCCGGCACCTAGATACAGCATCGTCGTGACATTCGGCAGCACGTCGGCAAGCTGAGAAACGATCAGGCCGAACATCTTCGGACTTTCCGAGCCTTCGGTCAGCAGCACGGGGCGGGCGAAGGTGCGAAGCCCGTCGAGATCTGCGTTGAGTGCATCAGGATCCCGGATTTCATCAAGGAAGGTCGGGGCGTTGGTGACAAAGACATCGCGAATGACCTGAGGAAGCTGGGTCCAACTCCCCGGGCCGAGCGCGACATTCTCGACGAAATACTCCGCGGCGCCCGCATGGTCACCCGATTCGATGCGTGCGGCCACGTTCATGGTGCTGGAACGCGCTCTCTCCAACACGGTACGTGTATCTGGGTCGTCCACTTCGCTGAGCAGGCCCATCAGCGGCGGCTCATGAACTACCACTCCCCGCAGCAGGTGCGGGTTAGCAACAGCGAGCCTCAATGCAATGCACGAACCGAACGAGTTCGCGACCACCCAGGCGGGAACGATGTCGAGGTAGCTGATAAGCGCTGCGAGATCTTCCGCGTCCTCAGCGATACTTCCCTGCCCTGGGGGGCGCTCACTGTCACTGTGCCCGCGCCGATCGTACGAGACGACGCGAAATGATTCCGCGAAGCGCGGAATCACCGTTTCCCAATTCGTATGAGATGCCCATGAGCCGTGGACAAAAACTAGGGGAACCGCACCGTTTCCAGCCGTGTGATACGCGATTCGTACGGCATTGATCTGTGCAAATTCCATGGTCATCATCTCCCGAACTACGCCTCTTTAATCGTGCCACTTCCCCGCCCGCCAGGCGAGCGCACAGCTAGCCGCCGGGGTCCAAAAGAGACGGTGACACCACCGTTGGAGTGCAGTTCTCAGCTGGGCAAAGAGTCGTGCCGATACCAATTCCCACCATGAGTACGCTCGCGAACGCGAGCACCCACGGCCAGATGTGCCGGCCCGGGATGTCCGCGTGTGCACAGTTTCCAGACTTGTTCATACCGTCGCCCTCCGTTGCGTTTTCCACCTACGGAGATAGCGTGCAGAAAGGGTCTGACAAATTCGAAGCATGTAATTCGCTATTCTGCTTGTGAACAGCATAATCACATGAATGGAATTTACTCCGGAACCGTAATAGCGAGACCGATTGTGCCTTTGCGGCCTCGGCGAAGGATGCTTGCCTTCACGCCGATCCAGCCTTTGATTCCGTATTTCTTCGCGATTGCGGCGCGCGCCTCTTCAGTACCGGCATCATCGAGCACCTCGGCTGCCGCCTCCACAGGTTCGCTTTTCGGTCGTCCCCGAAGGTCGCAGACCGAGACCTCCACCCGTGGGTTACGCCGGATCCTCTTCACCTTGTACGACTCTGTGGGCGTCCAGACGAGGAGACGCTCCCCGCGCGGCGCGGCCCACACCGCCGTCGCGACACCTTCGCCGCTTTTGCGGAAACTGGTGAGGAGGATGTATTCCGCTTCTGCAAGGTCGGAGAAAGACGGTGCCATTGGTGCCATTGCTTTAGCGTACGGCGTCAGCGGGGCAAGCGCCCACCGTCACCATGTGTTGCAAAAAAATGCACGTGCTCCTCAGTGACAGTCACATATATGACCTCGCCCTTCGCGGGCGGGCGGCGCCAGTCAACGCGTGTGACAAGCTGTTCCTCGCGACCACCAATCATTGCCCGGCCATAGATGAATGCTTCGGAGCCGAGTTCTTCCACCACATCGACCTCGACACGAAGCCCAGCGCCACTCACTTCGAAATGCTCCGGGCGGATACCCACGATCAGTTCGCTGCCCGCCTCGTCCGCCGCGGAGCGCGGCACGCGGAGCGCCAGGTCGCCGAGGCTGACAATGCCGCCACTGACGGGCGCCGTATAGAGGTTCATCGCCGGTGAACCAATGAAGCCCGCCACGAAGACGTTCTTCGGGTTGCGGTAGAGCTCGCGAGGATTATCGCACTGCTGTAGCACGCCTCCGTTCAGAACGGCGACGCGGTCCCCCATCGTCATCGCTTCCACTTGATCGTGGGTGACGTACACCGTCGTTGTCGCGAGGCGGCGCTGCAGCTGGGCGATCTGCGTACGTGTCTGTACGCGCAGTTTCGCGTCGAGGTTAGAGAGGGGCTCATCCATCAAAAACACTTGTGGCTGACGGACGATCGCCCGTCCCATCGCGACCCGCTGACGCTGGCCGCCAGATAGCGCCTTTGGCTTGCGGTCCAGGAAGTCACTCAGCCCCAGCAGTTCGGCTGCGTCGGCAACACGTGACTCAATTTCCGCCTTGGGGGTCCGGGCAAGCTTGAGCGCGAATCCCATATTCTGCGCAACCGACATGTGCGGATAGAGGGCATAGTTCTGAAAGACCATGGCGATATCGCGGTCACGGGGATCAAGATGTGTGACGTCTTTGTCCCCGATGAAGATCTGGCCTGCGTCGACCTCCTCTAGGCCGGCGAGCATGCGCAGGCTGGTGGACTTCCCGCAGCCGGAGGGACCGACGAGGACAAGGAACTCTCCATCGGGGATGTGGAGGTCGAGCCGGTCAACGGCCGCAACGCTGGAACCGGGATATACCCTTGTCGTTTCAGCGAACGTAATCGACGCCATTGATCCGCTCCCCTTACTTCTGTTGCACCAGTGCTCGTTCCCCGCATTCACTGTATGTGACGCGGCACGGACAGCAGCGATGTGACGCTCCGGTTCCACGGCACACCCTCACTACCGACCAGGACCCCGCTGCAGCGGGTGTGTGGCCGGGACAGCGGGTGTGTGGCTGTGTGTGGCCAGGGCAGTAGACGGTTCTAGTTCGCTAGCCCGTACTCGTCGGTGTCCCCGAAGGGTCCGTCCTCGTCACCGGTGTAGTACACGGCCGCGAGAATTCCGACGGCGGCGCCGACCGAGCCACCAATGACCATCGCGAACAAGAGAAGGTCGGCCACAGCCACGAGAGCGGCCAGGGCAACACCAGAAACAAGCAGCATCCACACTGCGACGTTGGTGGCTGAGTTCTTCGATGCGGCAGACATGCAGGCTCCTCGCGGAAATCGGATCGGCCCTGCGATCGGGTCGACGATTTCGATAACGATCGGTGCGGCACTGCACGCGAAAGGACGGCAAAACGGTTCCGCCCAGGATAGCGGGAGCGGAGTATTCAGAGTAGTCAGGCGCGGGAGAACTCTGAGGCTCGCGCAATCAAGTCGTTGCTGGGGCGGATACCGGTGTACAGGGCGAACTGCTCGGCGGCCTGCAACGCAACGACCTGTGCACCGGTGATGACGGTTCGCTCGGCATCGATCGCCGCATCAATCAAGGGTGTGCACACTGGCATCGCAACCACATCGAACACGGTCTGTGCGTCCCGGATCTGTTGCTCAGTGAACGCGAGTTCATGCTCCTCAGCCCCGCCAGACATGCCGACGGGTGTGACGTTGATGAGCATGTCCGCAATTTCGCCTTCTCCGCTGGGCCGCCAGGTGTACCCGTAACGATCAGCGAGCGCAAGACCGGTTCCAGCGTTGCGCGCGGCGACGGTGACGTCAGCGAAGCCTTCGTCCCGCAGCGCGGCGACCACAGCTTTGGCCATTCCTCCGCTGCCGCGTACGAGCACGCGCGACGCCGTGTCGACCGGTTCGAGCAGGCTGCGAACAGCGACGTAATCCGTGTTGTACGCACTAAGGACCCCGTCTTCATTGACGATCGTGTTGACCGCATCGATCACCGCAGCGGACTGATCGATGCGGTCCACCAGAGGTATCACGTCCTCCTTGTACGGCATTGACACGCCACAGCCCCGGATCCCGAGCGCCCTGATCCCGGCGATGGCCGCGGGCAGGTCGGTCGTAGTGAACGCTTTGTAGAGGTAATTCAGCCCGAGTTCGGTGTACAGGAAATTGTGGAAACGCGTGCCAATGTTGCTCGGCCGCCCAGACAGGGAGATGCAGAGTTCTGTGTCACGATCCGGCATTGAAATCACAGCTCAATCTCCTTCGAGATCACCCTCGGTGCGTAGATACGCTTCCTTCAGTGCGCTGAGTGTGGCCGCGGATGGCTTCTCCCACATCCCGCGCTCGGCCGCTTCCAGAAGACGCTCCGCTATTCCATGCAGAGCCCACGGGTTCGACTCCTGCATGAACTTGCTGTTCGTCTCGTCGAGCACATAGTTGTCCGTCAACTGTTCGTACATCCAATCGGAGACGACTCGGGCTGTGGCGTCCAGCCCGAACAGATAGTCGACGGTCGCCGCCATTTCAAACGCCCCTTTATACCCATGACGGCGCATGGCGGCCATCCAACGGGGATTAACCACGCGGGCGCGGAACACGCGCCGGGTCTCTTCGCTGAGCGTGCGGGTGCGAACGCTGTCGGGGCGAGTGCTGTCACCGACGTAGGCCTCGGGGTCTTTGCCCGTCAGCGCGCGGACCGTCGCCACCATGCCTCCGTGATACTGGAAGTAATCGTCGGAGTCCGCGATGTCGTGCTCACGGGTATCGGTGTTCTTCACAGCCACGCTGATGCGCCGGTACGCGTCACGCATATCGTCCGCTGCCGGCACACCGTCGAGGCCACGGCCGTACGCGTATCCACCCCAGGCCGTATAGACCTGAGCCAAGTCGGCGTCGGAACGCCAGTTCTTCGCGTCGATCAACTGCAAGAGTCCCGCACCATAGGTACCTGGCTTTGAGCCGAAGATGCGTGTGGTCGCGCGTCGCTCGTCACCGTGTCGGTGGATATCAGCGGCAGCATGGGCTTTCACGAAGTTCTCTTCTGCTGGCTCGTCGAGCGCGGCCACCATCCGGAACGCGTCGTCGAGCAGCGCCAGTACGTGCGGGAACGCATCACGGAAGAAACCACTGATACGCACCGTCACATCGATGCGCGGTCTGCTGAGTTCCTCGAGCGGGATCACCTCGAGCGAGCGGACACGGCGCGATGCTTCATCCCACACGGGGCGCACACCGATGAGGGCAAACACTTCCGCGATGTCGTCTCCTGAAGTCCGCATCGCGGACGTCCCCCATACCGAAAGGCCGACAGATCTGGGCCAGTCTCCCTGATCCGCGCGGTACCGCTCGACGAGTGACTCGGCCATCGCCTGCCCGGTCTCCCATGCCAGCCGCGAAGGGATTGCCTTCGGATCCACGGAATAGAAATTGCGGCCCGTCGGGAGGACGTTGATCAGCCCTCGCAGCGGCGATCCGCTCGGCCCGGCCGGGATGAATCCGCCCTCGAGCCCGTGCAGAATCCGCGGGATCTCGTCCCGGGTCGCCCGGAGGCGCGGAATGACTTCGTCACACGTGAACTCGAGGATCCGCGCGACCGTGTCGTTGTCCGTGAGCTTGCGGACCTTTCTGCGCTTCCACTCCCTCGCCGCGAGCTGTTCCAGAAGGTGCCGAGCTTGCTCCTCGACATCGTCGACACGTGTTCGGCTCTCATCGCCCGCCTCACTCAAGCCCAAAGCTTCGCGCAGGCCAGGCACCGATTGCTCGCCGCCCCACATTTGCCGAGCCCGCAGCATCGCGAGAACAAGGTCGATCTCCTCATCACCCTCCGGTGCCCGGCCCAGGATGTGCAGACCGTCGCGAATCTGAACATCCTTGATTTCGCACAGCCACCCATCGACGTGCATCAGCATGTCATCGAACTCCGCGTCGTGTGGGCGCTCGTCCAGGCCAAGATCATTATCCATCTTTGCCGCTGTCATGAGCGTCCAGATTTGCTGCCGGATCGCGGGGAGCTTCGCCGGGTCGAGCGCCGCGATGTTCGAGTGCTCATCGAGTAACTGTTCGAGCCGCTGGATGTCTCCATAGGACTCAGCGCGCGCCATCGGGGGGATGAGATGATCGACGAGTGTCGCATGAATCCGGCGCTTAGCTTGCGTTCCCTCCCCCGGGTCGTTGACGAGGAAGGGGTAAATCAGCGGCATGTCCCCGATCGCGGCATCGGTCGCGCAGGAGGCCGACAGTCCGAGGGTCTTACCGGGCAGCCACTCAAGGTTGCCGTGTTTTCCGAGATGGATCATCACGTCGGCGCCGAAGCCACCCTCCTCGGGCGGGCCGGAGATCCAGCGGTACGCAGCCAGGTAGTGGTGGCTTGGGGGCAAATCGGGATCATGGTAGATCGCGACCGGGTTCTCTCCGAATCCGCGCGGCGGCTGGACCATGATCACCAGGTTCCCGAAACGCAGCGCAGCGAGAACAATCTCGCCACCTGACTTGTTCGATCGGTCGACAAACAGTTCACCTGGTGCAGGACCCCAGTGGCTTTCGACATCCTCCCGGAGGTCCTTGGGAAGGGTGTCGAACCATTTCCGGTACTTTTTCGCTGAGATGCGGAGCGGGTTGGCTTCGAGCTGCGTCTCAGTCAGCCAGTTCGGGTCCTGACCGCCGGCGGCGATCAGCGCGTGAATCAGTTCGTCGCCGTTTCCCGATGCCAGGCCGGGAGCCGCGCCGTCACCGTCCTCAGGACCGAGGTCGTAACCGGCCTCACGCATCGCTCTGAGCAGATGAATGGCACTCGCCGGGGTGTCCAGCCCCACTGCATTGCCGATCCGGGCGTGCTTGGTCGGGTATGCCGACAACATCAGTGCGACGCGCTTCTCGTGCGGCGCGATACGCCCGAGCCGCGCATGCTTTACCGCGATACCCGCAACCCTGCCCGCACGCTCGGGATCCGGAACGTAGGTCGATAACCCGTCGTCATCGATCTCTTTGAAGGAGAACGGCACCGTGATCAGCCGCCCGTCAAACTCCGGCACAGCTACCTGGGTGGCGACATCGAGGGGGGTAAGCCCATCATCATTGGCTTCCCACTGCGCCCGGCTGGAGGTGAGACATAAACCTTGCAGAATCGGGATATCGAGGGCAGCCAGCGCCTCGACGTCCCATGCTTCATCGTCGCCGCCAGCACCGGCAGTCGCGGGTTTCGTTCCGCCCGCGGCAAGCACCGTCGCGACGATGGCGTCACTCTGACCCAGCGCGTCGAGTAGTGCCGGGGCTGCGGTGCGCAGCGACGCACAATAGATCGGGATCGCCTGCGCGCCGTGCGCTTCGATCGCGTCACTGAGCGCATGGACATAGCCGGTGTTACCGGCGATGTGCTGGGCCCGGTAATAGAGAACAGCCACAACGGGCGTGTTCTCCGGATAGGCCACGACTTTACGATCGAGGTACCCCCAGTCCGGGAGCTGTTTCGGCGCCGCGAAGCCATACCCTGTGAGCAGAATCGTGTCCGACAGGAAGTTGAACAGTTGGCCCAGGTTTTCCGCACCACCCTGAGCCAGGTAGTTGTGGGTCTGGGCGGCGACGCCCGCGGGGACCGTGGACTCGTGCATCAGTTCGGCGTCCGGGGCGATCTCGCCGCTCACAACGACCGTAGGCAGATCAGCTTTGAGGACCGCTTCGATGCCTTCTTCCCAGGCACGCTTGCCCCCGAGGATCCTCACTACGACGAGGTCCGCGCCGTCAAGCAATCCTGGCAGGTCCGTCAGGTCGAGCCGCGCTGGGTTGCCCAGCCGGTAATCGGCCCCGCTTGCGCGGGCTGACAGCAAATCTGTGTCCGAAGTGGACAGAAGCAGGATCACGCGAAACCTTTCCCCGCCGGAGGTCACCCAGCCGTCAAACGACTGCTCATCGGGAGGGATGCTACCGGTTTGCCCGGCACGGCGCTGATGCGTCAAACCTGGGAGGTCCCGTGGCTGGGCAGCCCAGGTCCCACCGGATGTTCGCGGACGGTTGCGGAACTATGGGACGATGACATGAGATGCATCACACTCAAGATCATCTGTGATGCAGTACGCAGCCGTGTACCGAAGAAAGTAAGGGGAACCGGGGAATCCATGGAAGCGAGCGTTCACGACGCAATGCGATCCGCGCTACGGCGAGTTAAGGCGGACACGCAGCTCCCTGTCGTGTTCTCGGGAGATTACACCGGGAAAACGCTGACACTGAATCGGTTCATCGGGATGCGCACCGACGGTCTTCGAAATCTGTCGGTTGAGAGCGGTGCAGGTCTAGGTGGGCGCTGCGCCGTCACCGGGCGACCGCTGGTGGTGACCGACTATACGAGCAGCGACAACATCTCGCGCGAGTATGTCAACAATGTGCGGCTCGAAGGTCTCCGCGGGATGCTCGCCGTTCCGGTCGTCGTGAACAAGGTCGTGCGGGCTGTTCTCTATGGGGCAGTCCGCGAGGCAACGAACTTCGGAGACTCCGTTCGGGGTGCCCTCCTCACCTCCGCTAAGGAACTCGGTGACGAACTGCGAGTCCGCGAGGAAGTTGCGCGGCGCGCCGAGCAAGCCGAGTTCATGCGGGCTGACCTCAAAGCCGAAATGGCGGGCACCGACCGCGAAACTCTCCGTTTGTTGCACAGTGAGCTCCGCGCCATCGCCGCGCAGATCCCCGACCCAGAACTCCGCGAACGACTTACCAGGGCGGGGAGCGCGCTCGTCGCCGTGGGTCAGCAGGACGCGCCTGCTCCGGCGTCCACGACGAAGCCGACGCTACTTCAGGTACCCACACTGGCCCCGCGCGAGATCGATGTTCTGTCCCAAGTAGCGCTCGGGTGCACGAACGCTGAAATCGCATCCCAGCTCGCCCTCTCCGCAGAAACCGTGAAAGCGTACTTACGCAGTGCCGCAACGAAACTCGGCACGCGCACGCGAATGGAATCAGTCACCCGGGCGCGTTTGCTCGGCTACCTTCCGTGAGCTTTCGGACTGCGCGCTGAGCACTACACCCTTTCGGGGGTATTGGTGCGTGACCCGCATCACTACTTTTGTCTTACACCAGACAACCTGCCCGATATTTCGGGCTTGATCCGAGAGAGTGAGACAAAGGGTGTCTACGATTCGTACTGCCCCACCGCCACCGCCTCCGCCGCCGCAAGCTGCAGCTCCGTCGGCACACAAGGATCCCAATCAGAAGAAGACGAGCATGCGCCGCGTGGCGGCCGCGAGCTCGATCGGCACCACGATCGAGTTCTACGACTTCTTCATCTTTGGCACCGCTGCAGCGCTGGTGTTCCCAGCGGTGTTCTTCCCATCTGCCGATCCCGTGGCAGGTACGCTCGCATCGTTCGCGACATTCGCCGTCGCGTTCTTCGCACGTCCTGTCGGCGCGATTCTGTTCGGCCACTTTGGCGACAAGATCGGCCGCAAGCGCACCCTCGTGTGGACGCTGCTGATCATGGGCTTCGCGACGGTCGGCATCGGGCTGCTCCCTGGCTATGAAACAGGTGCCTTCGGCCTCTTCGAAGGCGGCATCGGAATCTGGGCGCCAATACTGCTGGTCACGGCTCGATTCCTGCAAGGTTTCGCCGTGGGCGGTGAATGGGCCGGTGCAACGCTGCTGACCGCGGAGTACGCCCCGCAAGGCAAGCGCGGAATGTATGCGATGTTCCCGCAGCTCGGCCCCGCCTTCGCCTTCTTCCTTTCCAGCGCCACCTTCCTTATCGCGAGTCTTACCCTCGGCACGACCAGCACCGCGTTCCTCGAATACGGATGGCGCATCCCGTTCATCCTGTCCTTCGCCCTCGTCGCGGTCGGACTCTGGGTCCGTCTCGCTGTTGCCGAAACGCCTGTCTTCCGTGAGAAGCTCGAGAAGAAGGCCGCCACCCCGGCCGCTGATGCACCCGCCGTCAACAAGCTGCCGTTCCTCGACGCATTCCGGTACCAGAGCAAGGAAATCTTCATCGCCGCCGGCGCGCTCGCAAGCTTGTTCTCGCTCTTTTACATGGGCACCGCGTTCATGACGAACTACGGTGTCGGCACCCTGAACCTGTCCCGCAACTACGTCCTCGCAATGGGCATGGTCGCTGCAGTGTTCTTCGGCCTTTCCACTGCCGCATCCGCGCTGTGGTCCGATCGCATCGGGCGCCGCAAGGTCATCATGGTCTCCTGTGGCCTCGCCATTCCTTGGGTGCTCGTGCTGTTCCCCATCCTGAACATGGGCGGTCCGCTCGCCTTCGCCATCGGCCTTTTCGGCACGCTCACCATCTTCGGTGTCGCCTACGGCCCGGCGGGTGCGCTGCTGCCAGAGATGTTCCAGGCCCGGTACCGCTACACAGGCGCAGGTATGGGTTACAACCTCGCCGGCATCCTCGGTGGTGCGCTTCCACCGCTGATCGCCGCGCCGCTCATCGCCGGACCAGGCGCCATTTGGGTGGGGGTAATGCTCGCAGCGCTGTCCACCATCAGCGTTTTGTGCACCTACAAGATCCTCGAGACGAAGGACCGCAACATCAACGCCTGACCTGGCGCGTTGCTCCTCCTACCTCCACGATTGGACGACACACCATGAAATTCCCGCTCACCATCGCTGATCATCTCTACCGCGCACAGACGGTCTATCCCGATCGGATCGCAATCGTCGACGAGCCGAACCAGCCCGCTCAGTCCCTCGGAGCGTTCACCTACCGTGAAATGGCTGACTACGCCGCGGCGCAGGCCGCACGGCTTGACCAGCTTGGTGTTCCTGCAGGAAGCCGGGTCGCGATCATCTCGCACAACTCGGCCCGGCTTCTGATCTCACTGTTTGGCGTGTCAGCGTGGGGCAGGATCCTCGTGCCGGTGAACTTCCGGCTCGCGGCGGCGGAAATCAAGTACATCATCGAGCATTCGGGCGCTGACGTTGTCCTCTGCGACCCCGAGCGCAAGGAGGTCCTCGACGACCTCGACGTGCCACATAAATATGTGCTGGGTGAGGATGACGACAAGATCTTCGCCTTCGGCATCACACCGGTGCCGTGGGAAGGCGACGAAGATGCGACTGCCACCCTGAACTACACGTCCGGCACGACCGCCCGGCCGAAAGGTGTGCAGCTGACCCACCGGGCCCTATGGCTCAACGCGGCGATCTTCGGACTGCACGCGGGGGTGAATGACAACGACGTCTACCTCCATACCTTGCCCACGTTCCATGCCAACGGGTGGGGAATGCCGTATACGGTCACCGGCATGGGCGCCAAGCACGTCGTCATCCGCAAGATCGATGGTTTCGAGATCCTCAGGCGTGTTCAGGAGCATGGCGTCACCATGATGTGCGCGGCGCCGGCGGTTGTCTCCGCCGCTCTCGACGCCGTCGAGGAGTGGAAGGCACTGGGCAACGGCCCTATTCCCGGTCACGGCACGCTGCGGATCATTGTCGCGGGCGCGCCACCCGCGACTCGCACGATCGAACGGGTGTGGGAAGAATTGGGCTGGGAGTTCATTCAGATCTACGGCCTCACCGAAACCGCACCGCTGCTGACGTTTAACCGGATGCGGTCGGAATGGTGTGACCTCGAGACTCGTGAGCGTGCACGCAACCTTGTCCGTGCCGGTGCTCCAGCGCTCGGCGTGCGCATCACGACAAATGAAACCGGTGAGATCCTGGCACGCAGCAACCACTCTCTCGATGCGTACTGGGAGAACCCGGAAGAGACCGACCGTGTGATGCAGGGCAACTGGTTTCATACCGGTGACGGCGGCACCCTCGCGGACGGTTACCTGACAATCGCCGACCGCAAGAAGGATGTGATCATCACCGGTGGCGAAAATGTGTCGTCCATCGAGGTTGAAGACGCACTCAGCTTGCACCCCGCGATCCAGGAAGTTGCCGTGATCGGCATCCCTGACCCGAAGTGGGGTGAGCTCGTCACCGCACTTGTAGTGTCGCGGGATCCCGAGTTGACGGGTGAAGCGCTCATCGCTCACTGTCGTGAGCACCTCGCCGGGTACAAATGTCCGAAGCGGATCGACTTCATCGAGGCGCTCCCCCGCACCGCCACCGGCAAGGTCCAGAAGTTCAAGCTCCGCCAGCCGTTCTGGCAGGGGCAGGAACGACAGGTTCACTGAATCCCGGGCGGCCACACACCCGCAGTCCCGACGGCACACCTGCAGGGGTGTGCCGTCGGCATGTTCGGTGTGTGGTGCCAGCTGGATGACCGCAGCTACCCTGGTCGAGTGAGTAGTAAGCCAGAAGATCGGTGCCCGGGCGCGTTACGGTTACACGAAGCCGCGGACGGTTTGCTCGCGCGTGTCCGTTTGCCCGGCGGCGCGCTGACTTCAGAGCAAATGCAGACGCTGGCGATGATTTCGCGCGAGCACGGCAACGACATTCTTGAGCTCACCTCGCGCGGCAACATTCAGATCCGTGGAATACGTGACGGCACGACTGTTGCGGCGTTGCTCGCCGACGCAGGACTGCTGCCCTCGGCGACGCATGAACGAGTACGCAATATCCTGAGTTCGCCGCTCAGCGGCCTGATCGGTGGCTTCGCAGACGTGCGGACATGGGTCAGTGACCTCGACGTAGCGCTTCGCGGTGACGAGGTGCTTGCGGACCTTCCCGGCCGATTCCTGATGGCGATCGATGATGGACGTGGCGACGTCGCGGCGCTGGATCCAGACATTGCCGCGATGGTCTACGACGAATCCTCAGTCGCGCTCCTCCTCGCTGGGCAGGACACCGGAATCCGGGTAACGCCAGATGAAACCGTGCCGCTGCTCATCAGGACTTCTCGCGCGTTTCTCACAGTCCGCTCATCTGAGTGGCGGGTGAAGGAACTGCCGCGGGGCGGGAACGAGATCGTCGATCACCTAGGGCTCAGCGCGGATCCTGATCACTCCCCGGTCGCGATCAGCTCACGTCCACTGCCACCGATCGGCTGGATCACGCAGGAAGACGATCGAATCGCCCTCGGTGCGGGTCTTAAGCTCGGCCGTCTCGACTCACGCCTTGGCGAGTTCCTCGCCGCGATCGAACGCGGGCTCGTCATCACTCCATGGAGAACCCTGGTGATCAGTGACCTCGATGAATGGCGCGCCGAGCAGGTGGTCCGTGTTCTTGCTCCGATGGGCCTGATTTTTGACGCCGAGTCACCGTGGATCGATGTCTCGGCATGCACAGGGAGCCCTGGGTGCTCCAAGGCAGTCGCCGACGTTCAGGCGGACGCAGCGCACGCCGTGGGCACCGGAAGCTCACCGGTGGAAGGCAAGCAGCACTGGGTGGGCTGCGAACGCGCATGCGGAACACCGCCCGGCGACATTTCAGTCGTCGTCGCTACGCCGGACGGGTATCAGATCCGCGCTTAGAGTTCGTTGAGGAGCATCCGCATCGAGTCGATTTCGGCGCGCTGAGTGTCGGCGATTTCTTGTGCGAGTTCGAGCGCTTCAGGATTCGAGCCCGTAAGCGTTTCTGCTTCGGCCATGACGACTGCGCCCTCGTGATGCACGATCATCTGCTCGAGGAACAGCCGTGCCGCTTCGACGCCCTCAGCGTCACGCAAGGCAGCCAGGTCGTCCTCGCCCATCATGCCGTGCATGTCGTGGTCCATTTCTGGGGTAGTGTCCGCGCCCCACGCTTCGAGCCAGCCTTCGAGCATCTCGATTTCTGGTTCCTGGGCCGCTTTGATCTCTTCTGCAAGGGCCTCGACGCGAGGGTCGATGTTGTCCTTGTCGAGGATGATGTCGCTCATTTCCACCGCTTGTTCGTGGTGCGGGATCATCCCCTGGGCGAACTCGATGTCAGCTTCGTTGAACTTTGCTTCTTCAGACACTTCCGCGGTGCCGTTCTCCACCGTCTCGTCCGTGCTGTTGTCATCATCGGTGCCGCACGCTGCCAGCGCGATCGCCAGACCTGCTGCGGTGACCGCTGCGAAGAGTCGCTTGCGCATTGTCATTCCTTCCCCAGTTGCTACGCATACCCTACGGGGGTACCCTAGCATCATTGACCGAGAGGAGCCATCATGCCAGTTACCACAACAATTACCGTCAAGGGTATGACGTGCGGGCATTGCGAGAGCGCCGTTCGTTCTGAGATCGCGGATGTCGACGGAGTCACCAGCGTTGACGTCGATCTGCCCAGTGGCGCCGTCACCATCACCAGTGACCATGAACTCGACGAGGCAGCAGTTCGAGCGGCTGTCGATGAAGCCGGATACACCGTCGCCTGACAGTCGATCAGCGTGACTTGACCAAATTTGATCATGGAGTTTTCTCATGAGATCCGTTCTGGACAATCAGCCAGCTACCAAAGTCATTGACCTCGATATCGGTGGCATGACGTGCGCTTCGTGTGCCTCGCGGATCGAGAAGAAGCTCAACCGCATCGAAGGCGTCACCGCTAGCGTGAACTTCGCGACCGAGAAGGCACATATCACCACGGCAGCAGATGACGTGACGCCCAACGACCTCATCAGCGTCGTCGAGAAGACCGGCTACACGGCGCTTTTGCACCGGCCAGATGTCAACGGCACCGCAGCCGACATCGATGCAGAAGATAACGCCGCTGTGAAGAAGCTCCGGCTGCGGCTCACGATCTCCGGGGTACTTAGCGTCCCCGTCATTGCGATGGCGATGATTCCGGCACTGCAGTTCACCTACTGGCAGTGGGTGTCACTCGCTCTCGCCACGCCCGTCGTCGCCTGGGGCGGCTGGCCCTTCCACCGGGCGACCATCGTCAACGCGCGCCACCGCACCGTCACGATGGACACACTCATTTCCATCGGTACTCTCGCGGCATTCGGCTGGTCGGTGTACGCCCTCTTCTTTGGCATGGCCGGACACCCGGGCATGACCCACGAATTCACGCTGATCCCCGCGCGTGGCGATAGCACGGCAAATATTTACCTGGAAGCCGCCGCAGGCATCACCGCATTCATCCTGGCAGGCAAGTACATGGAAGCCAGGTCGAAGCGCCGTGCCGGTGCCGCGCTGCGTGCGCTCGCTGACCTCGGCGCGAAAGACGTCGCGATCCTGCGTGACGGCAACGAGGTCCGGATACCAGTGAGTGACCTTGCGGTCGGCGACCGCTTCGTCGTCCGTCCTGGTGAGAAGGTCGCCACAGACGGCGAGGTGACAGACGGGACGTCGGCCGTTGACGAATCGATGCTGACCGGCGAATCCGTGCCAGTCGACGTCGCGCCCGGCTCCATCGTCACAGGTGCCACACTCAATACTTCCGGACGACTTGTTGTCCGCGCGACCGGTGTCGGCGACGATACGCGACTCGCTCAGATCCGCACGCTCGTCGAGAACGCCCAAACGGGTAAAGCACACATTCAGCGGCTCGCCGACCGAATCTCCGCCACGTTTGTCCCCTTCGTGATCGCACTGGCGAGCGCCGCCTTTGTGTTCTGGCTGGTGCGCGACGGATCGGTCCAGTTCGCGTTCACCGCTGCGGTCGCGGTACTGATCATCGCCTGCCCCTGTGCACTCGGCCTTGCCACACCTACGGCTCTGCTCGTCGGGACGGGACGTGGTGCCCAGCTCGGCATCCTCATCAAGGGGCCTGAGGTGCTCGAGTCAACCCGCACTGTAGACACCGTCGTCCTTGATAAGACAGGCACGATCACCTCAGGTCAGATGTCCCTGCGCGAGGTCATCACCGCTGACTCCACCACGCGAGCTGACGCATTCCGCTACGCGGGCGCGCTGGAAGACTATTCCGAACATCCCATAGCCCGGGCGATCGCTGCCGCGGCCCGCGAGGAAGTATCCAGCCTGCCGGGCGTCGAGCAGTTCGAGAACCTTGCCGGGCTTGGTGTCCGCGGAGAAGTGAACGGAACATTCGCAATGGTGGGGAGGCCCGCGATGCTGGCCGACTCGGGGATGACACTGCCGCCTGCTCTCACCGAGGCCACACGCGCTGCGGAACGGCAGGGCCTCACCGCTGTCGCGGTCGCGTGGGACGGATCCGCCCGCGGAGTGCTCGTGGTCGGCGACTCGGTGAAACCCGAGTCAGCCGCGGCGATCCGACGGATGCGCGAACTCGGGTTGCGAACAATCATGCTCACCGGTGACAACGAGACAACCGCTCGTGCTATCGGCAGCGACGTTGGAATCGATGACGTGATCGCCGGCGTCATGCCCGAGGACAAAGCGTCGACCATCACCCGGTTGCAGCAGGAAGGCAGCACCGTTGCGATGGTCGGCGATGGTGTCAACGATGCGGCGGCCCTGGCGCAATCCGACCTGGGCATCGCCATGGGATCGGGCACGGATGTGGCGATACACGCGAGTGATCTCACGCTTATCCGGCCTGATCTGAGCGCCGCCGTCGACGCGATCCGGCTCTCCCGCCGCACACTCCGCACTATCAAGGGGAATCTGTTCTGGGCGTTCGCGTACAACGTGGCGGCGCTGCCGGTTGCCGCGGCGGGGTTGCTGAACCCCATGATGGCAGGTGCGGCAATGGCGCTATCGTCGTTGTTTGTTGTCGGAAATAGTCTGCGGCTTCGCAGGTTCAAAGGCAGTTTCTTGTCGGCTTCAGCGAAAGGCACATGACGATGGAAGACCAGACGTGCACCACCGGCAACCATCACGGCTACATCACCAGCAAGGATGCCTACCTCAAGCGGCTACGCCGCATTGAGGGGCAGGCCCGAGGGCTGCAGCGCATGGTCGAAGACGAGAAGTACTGCATCGACATACTCACCCAAGTGTCGGCGATGAAGAGTGCGCTGCAAGCTGTGGCGCTCGGACTGCTCGACGACCACATGGCACATTGTGTCGCGGAGGCTGTCGCCGAAGGCGGCCCAGAGGCAGAGGCCAAGCTGAAGGAAGTGTCGGACGCAATCACGCGCCTCGTTCGGTCGTGATTCCGGGCGCCGCGGAAAGGGCCGTAGACTCACGCCCATGCCTGTGACACAAATGGCCGACCAGGAGCGGTATTCCGCACTGATGCACGACGGATACGAACGCGACGGCATCGCGATCTACCGGCAATCCTTCGCCATCATCCGCGAGGAAGCGGACCTATCCGGGTTCCCCGGCCCGGAAGCCGATGTGGTCGTGCGGATGATCCACGCGTGCGGCCAGACGGACCTCCCCGCGGAAGTGTCGTATACGCCTGGGGTTGTCGAGACGGCGCGGGCGGCCCTGCGGGCGGGAGCCCCGATCCTTGCGGACACGGCGATGGTTGCCTCCGGGGTGACGCGCAAACGTCTGCCAGCAGACAACAGCGTCGTGTGCACCCTCAGCGATTCCACCGTGGTCCAGCGTGCGGAACAGCTGGGCACCACGCGCACCGCTGCGGCTGTCGACCTCTGGGAAGACATCGTCGGCGGTGCGGTCGTCGCGATCGGGAATGCTCCTACAGCGCTCTTTCACCTGCTGGAACGGATAGACGGCGGCTGGCCTGCTCCCGCCGCGATCGTTGGCGGCCCAGTGGGATTCGTCGGCGCGACCGAGTCCAAAGAAGCACTCATCGCGTCAGGATTACCGCATCTCATTGTGCGGGGCAGGCGAGGCGGCAGCGCGATCACCGCGGCCGCCGTGAACGCGATCGCGAGCACGCAACTGTGACCGGAAAACTGTTCGGCATCGGTCTCGGCCCGGGCGACCCGGAACTTGTCACCGTCAAGGCCGCGCGCATCATCGCTGAAGCTGACGTGGTGGCGTACCACAGCGCACGCCACGGCCATTCCATCGCCCGTGGCGTCGCCGCTCCGTACCTGCGTGATGGGCAAGTCGAAGAAAAACTCGTCTATCCGCTGACAACGGAGACCACCGATCATCCCCGCGGGTACCAGGGCGCGATCGACGAGTTCTACGAAGAATCTGCTGCCCGCTTGGCCGCGCATCTCGATGCTGGCCGCAATGTTGCTTTGCTCGCGGAGGGCGATCCCCTCTTCTACAGCTCCTATATGCATATGCACAAGCGGCTTTCTGGCACCTATCAGACGGAGATCGTGCCCGGCGTCACCTCCGTGGCAGCGGCGTCCGCAGCCACGCAGACCCCGCTTGTGGAGCGCGATGAGGTCCTGACGGTCGTGCCGGGGACGCTGCCCGTCGCTGAACTCGCCGACCGGCTCGCAAACAGCGATGCGGTCGCGATCATGAAACTCGGCCGGACATTCGGGGCTGTCCGCGAGGCTCTCGAAAAATCGGGGCGGCTCGAGGAGGCCGTGTACGTCGAGCGCGCGAGCTGGAGTGCGCAGCGAGTCCTCCCGCTCAAGGACGTTGAACCGGACGAGGTGCCTTATTTCTCAGTGGCGCTGATACCGTCCCCTCTCAATGCAGCCGCCCCGCATAGTTCGCGGGGCGAGGTGGTGGTAGTTGGGCTGGGCCCGGGTGATCCTGAATGGACAACCCAGGAAGTGCGGCGCGAGCTGCGCGCAGTGACAGATCTCGTCGGCTACGGGCCGTACCTGGCGCGTGTCGCACCGAACGCCTGGCAGCGCCATCATCCGTCTGATAATCGTGTCGAGGAAGAACGCGCCGCGTTCGCCCTGGACCTCGCGCGCGGTGGTGCCCGGGTCGCCGTGGTGTCGTCCGGTGATCCTGGCGTGTTCGCGATGGCCACCGCGGTGCTCGAGGTGGCGTCGCGAGCCGAATACGCTGACATCCCGGTACGCGTCGTTCCCGGACTCACCGCGGCGAATGCGGTGGCTGCGCGCGCTGGCGCCCCCCTGGGCCACGACTATGCCGTGATTTCCCTCTCTGACCGGCTCAAGCCGTGGGATATCGTCGAGGAGCGCCTCACCGCCGCCGCGAAAGCTGATCTTGCGATCGCAATCTACAACCCGGCATCGAAGAGCCGCACCTGGCAGGTTCAGGCAATGAAAGAGACATTGCTCCAGTACAAGTCACCGGAGACCCCGGTGGTGATCGGCCGTGCCGTGGGCAGCCCGAACGAGGATGTGAAGCTCGTGCCTCTCGGGTCGCTCGACCCCGCTGACGTTGACATGCGCTGCCTGCTGATCATCGGTTCCTCACAAACCGTTATGGCTGAGCGTTCCGCGAGTCCTGTGGTCTACACGCCGCGCCGGTATCCGGCCTCTTCGTTACCTCAGAACTCGTAAAGCTCGGAGAACGTGGTTCCGCCGTCGGAGGATTGGTAGACCGCGCGGGCAGTGGCGACGTACACGTGGCGCTCATCGGTGGCCAGGAACGCATGGGGCGGATCAGCCACGGAACCGCGTGCTTCCCAGGATTCGCCACCGTCCCGGCTCCGGTAGAGGGTGCCGTCTTCGTCGATGCCGAACAGCTGGTTTTCTCGAGGCCAGTCGATGAGGGTCAGAGCCGGTGCCGTGTCGATGACTTCAAAGACACGCCCGCGATCTGTGCTGCGTGCTGGTCCCCGCTGCACCGTTGCGATCAGCTCGGCAGGGTCAACGGGTGAGACGGCGAGATCAGACGCCGGGAAGCGGGCGCCTCCAGTCCAGGTCACTGTGTCTTCGCTGACCATGACCTGCTGGTTCGTGCTGTCGTAGCCGTAGACGTTGCCATGCTTGAATTCGAGGGCGTGGAAGTCGGCTGAACCGGAGAGCGACACCGTCTCCCAGGAGACTCCCCCATCTGTGCTCTCGATCAAACCGAGGTTGATGGGCTGTTCCGCATCGTCCGGACTCGGATGTCCGCTGGCAAGAAAGTGATCAGGCCCCACAACCGCAAAGCCCATGAAGTCCTGAATCACATCACCGACTCGCGCAACTCCGCTCTCCGTTATGCGGAAGATTCCGTAATGGGTGCCCGCATAGAGTTCGCCGTCCGCCGGGTTGATGCCGAGCCCGTGGATGTGGCCGATGCCCGGGTCGAAGTCCCGTTCCTGCTCCTGCTCTGAGGAGCAGCCCGACAGCCCTACTAGGGCTGCGGCAGCCAAAGCCAGCGCGCCTCGTCGTCCCAAAATCACCGTGCTGCTCCATTCACCGAGAGGGGTGCGGGTTCGAGGTTAACGCGGCGCAAGAACTGCGCGTTAATAGCCACCACAATCGTTGATGCGGACATCAGCACCGCGGCCATCGCGGGTGGCAGGACGAAGCCGCTGAACGCCAGAACACCTGCGGCGAGTGGGATGGCGACAATGTTGTACGCAGTCGCCCAGACAAGGTTTTCCCACATCTTTCGATACGACCGCTTCGACAGAGTGATAACCGAGAGCACTGCGCGTGGGTCGTCTGAGGCCAGGACCACACCTGCCGATTCGATAGCCACATCTGTCCCCGCACCGATAGCAATGCCTGCGTCGGCTCGCGCCAGGGCAGGAGCGTCGTTCACGCCGTCTCCCACCATCGCGACACTGTGCCCGCGTGATTGAAGCTCCCTGACCTTGGCTTCCTTGTGTTCTGGAAGAACACCGGCGAAGACCTCGTCGATTCCTAGCTCGTGGGCCACGGCGTCAGCGACTTGCTGTGCATCTCCAGTCACCATGGCGACCTTCACCCCGTGGCGGTGCAATTCCGTGACGGCGACACGAGATTCGGCGCGTACAGCATCTTCAAGAGCAAAAGCGCCCACGACAGCACCGGCAGCGACGACATGGAGGACGGAGGCTCCGCGGGAGCGCCACTGAGTTGTGTCGGCACGCAGCGACTCGGGCTCCTGCAGTTCCAGGTCGCGCAGGAGCGCCGGCCCGCCGACATAGGTTTCACCTCCGTCGACTCGAGCCATCACGCCCCGGCCTGGGAGGGACCGGAAATCGGTGGCTCTATAGCGAGTTGCGCCTGCCCCGGCCCGACGCACGATCGCACGGGCGACCGGATGTTCGCTGTCTCGCTCGACCGCAGCAGCAAGCGCCAGGACCTCCTCCTCCGACTCCGACGAGCCAGCAACGGCGACGTCGGTCACCTGGTGCTGCCCCTCTGTCAGCGTGCCTGTCTTGTCAAACAAAACGACGTCGACCGTGCGCATGCGCTCCAGAGTGAGACGATCCTTCACCAGGATGCCAGCGCGGGCTGCGCGTTCTGTGGAGATCGCGATGACGAGCGGGATCGCAAGCCCCAGAGCATGCGGGCAGGCAATCACCAGCACCGTGACGGTGCGGACTACCGCATCATCGATGTTGCCCACCATCAGCCATATCACGAAGGTAGCGGCGCCCGCGGCAATCGCGAAGTAGAAAAGAAAGGCGGCGGCACGGTCAGCGAGTGCCTGAGCGCGCGAGGACGATGCCTGGGCGGCCGCAACCAGCCGCTGAATGCCCGCAAGGGCGGTGTCCTCCCCGATCGCCGTGACGCGGACGTGCAAGGAACTATCGGTCGCAACTGTTCCGGCGACCACAGGTTCACCGGAACCTTTGGAAACCGGCTTCGACTCGCCCGTAATCATGGATTCATCCATGTCGGCCGTGCCCGAGATGATGACACCATCCGCTGGGACCCGCCCACCAGGCCGGACGATGACCAGATCACCACGGGCGAGTTCCGACGCCGCGACGGTCTCGACCGTTTCACCATCGTCACCCGTAAGCCGCTCGGCCTGGTCAGGCAGCATCGCAGCGAGGGCATCGAGGGCGCCCGATGCTGAGCCAAGTGCGCGCATCTCCAGCCAGTGTCCGAGCAGCATGATCACGATGAGGAGGGCTAGTTCCCACCAGAAATCGAGGTTCATTCCGCCGATCTCGAGAGTGGTCGCCCAGGACGCGAGGAACGCAACCGTGATGGCCATCGCGATCAGGATCATCATCCCCGGCTGGCGGGCTTTGAGTTCGCGGACCCCGCCGGTGAGAAACGGCATACCCCCGTAGAAGAAAATGACGGTGCCCAGGACAGGCGGGATCCAATCGGCACCGGCGATGTGCGGGATGGTGTAGCCGAGCAGGTCCGCAACCATGTGGCTGAAGTACACGACGGGAACGGAGAGAACCATGCTTGCCCAGAAGCGCTTCCGGAATTCCTCGCCGTGCGCGCCGTGGCCTTTGTGCCGGTCGACGATCTGCGTCTCGTCGTGCGTGGTGTGTGGGTCTCGTCTCGCCATTTCCGCGTGCTGGTGGTCCATGACAACTCCTCACTGCAACCTGCTGCCACTATACCCCCATAGGGTATATGCGCAAGACCGTTAGGCTACTAGCCAGTCCGCCGTCCACCACACGTGGCCGCTCAGGACAGCCGGCCCGATCCACAGTGATGCCGCGAGCGCGGCACTCGTCAGAATCTGCTCACGAGACCCGCCTGCACGGCCAAGAACAGGAATACGAAGACGGACCCGCGGCAGCGGCCAGAAGAAATTCGGCAATCCACGCACCGTCATCGCGTCTTGCAAGCAGTGCAGGAGGCAGCCGATCGCAGCCGTCCACGGCATCCACCACCACTCCTCAGGCGCGAGCCACAGCGCCAGTGCCACGATGCCGGCCGCCTCGAGCGCGATGATCTCATCGCCGATCAGTCGGGACCGCAGCACAGAGAGCCCGAGCGTCAGCATCATCGTGTACGCGAGGAACCACATCATGACGATGAGTGCCCAGTTTGCGGGCAGGACAACATCACCAAATTCGTGTGGCACGCGCGCAAGCGCTCCCGCAAGCACACCCATCAGCACTGCGAACGCGAGGGTATGTGTCTTCCCGACCCGGTGACCGCCCGACAGTTTCCCAACAACGCGGGCGAAGAACTTCGAGATCGGCCCCAAAGTCCGCGCGAGCCGAGCATCCGAATGGTCCCAGTCCGGCCACACCGACCATCCCGCGATGGCGATCGTCGACACGATGATCTCCCCCGCCGACATAGTGTGCCCTGCGGCTGCGGCGACTGGTGGCGCGCACGCCAGCCATAGGACGCTCGTCGTCGCCATGTGCCCCCGGCCCATCATCGCCCCGTGAACTCCAATCGAGTGTTTGCTTAGCGATACGAAAACTGTTGCAAAGCAAAGCAATACAGGACGACTCTGACAATTTTCCGGATTTGTGCCGCGCATCACCCGCAAGGGGGCGCACCGTTCGCGGTGCGGATCAGAAGCACCCGCCGCGCCACTCGCTTCGAGTCACGCGCCAGACGCACTCCCGGCCGCTCTGCCCTTCGGCACAGCGCGGAGCTTCATACGTTCCGCACAACGTGAACCCCAGCCTGCGCGGGATCCTGGCACTGAGGTGGTTCGCTTCGTCATGGTGGATTTCGACATACCTGAGCGCAGCATCGCGGAACGCGTAGCTGGCCAGCGCACGCGCGGCCGCAGTGGCGACACCACGCCGCACATGACGTACGTGCGTCCAGTAGCCAATCTCGACGCCGTCGGGATCGACGCGGCGGTGCAGTCCCACAGCACCTACCACCCTCGCCTGCTCGAACACGCCGAAGTGCTCGTCGCCGCCACTTCGTGCGATGTTCCGCCAGTAGGTGATCAGCTCTCCACGCTGTTCAACTGTGAGGGGTTCAGAGTCAAACCAGGGCATCCACGGCCGCAAATGGGCCGAACTCAGCGTGACGGCTTCTGCAAGCAGGTCAGCGTCGCCGGTCTCCCACCACCGGATTGTGTAAGGCCCCGCCTCGATTGGTTCCGGCTCAATTACCACTGACCGTAATGTGACTTGAGGATTCGGTTCCGGTCGATTCCGATGCCGTCGACCTTCATTCGGTCGATCTCGAACTGATGGATGTGCGCGGCAGGATGCACCCTGCCCCCAGATCCCCAGTTGTGCATCCAGAAGAACGTCCCTAAGCCACGGCCACGCAAGAAATCGATCGTCGGATAGTTCGCGTACACACCAGTACGGCCTTTGCCGATGACTGATTCCCAGCCCCGAATGTAGCCAGCCACAAGTTCGAGCTCACTTGACGTCGGGTTGTCATCGATTGCCGCGTAAATCGGCACATTCGATGGCCCTCCAGCAGCTTGATGCAGCGCGATCCCCTTGGCGGCGTGGGTGACTCCCCCATTGAAGCCCGCGCGCCAGTCACTCGTCGCGCCCTTGCCGAACTGATAGCAGGACACAATCACCAGGCCGTTCGCCTTCATATCGGCCACCTCTGCGGCGCGCATCGGCTTACCGTGCATCCAGGATTCGCGCCGCTCCGACATGTACCGGATCACGCCGCGGTAGCCTGCATTTTTGATCGAACGTCCTGACGGGACGCCCGCCGAATAGTCGATCAGCGTCTGCCCCACGTCGTTTGAGTTCGGTGGCGGGCTCGGCTGAGGCGACGGCGGTGGTGTGCCGCCTGGACCAGGTGAGTTCATCAGATCGTCGAGCGAGCCGAGTAGACCCGGCGCGTTCAGCGCAAGTCCGCCGAGGGCGGCGTGCTGAATAAAAGATCGTCGGGTGGCCATAACGTCCTCTCGGTAGCGGGAGGCTAACGGTGCGTCGCTATATTAACCACATTGTTATCTTGAGTACGGAAGTATCTCAAAATTCTCAGAAATCACATTAGTCCCGCGTGTCCCCTTGCGCGTTCACCACCGCACCTCATGGTTACTGGGCCGACAGTGAACCACTGGACTCCATAATGAGGTCGAGAAAGCGGCCAACGACGTCAGAGAGCCCTGCGAAGTCAGCCGCGCCCGGCAGCGCACCCCCGCCTGGGTCCGGCTGAGCGGATCCGGTCTTCGTTACCGGGATTCCTGCGGCACGCGTCGCTTCGAGCCTGATGCCAGCCTGCTGTTCTCTCGTGTATGGGGTCAGATACTTGTCCAGATCCGTCGCGGTGGTAACCGCACCCGTCACCCTGGTGCCGGCACTCGCGAAGTTAGCCGCGGCGCGTCTGATATGACTCGGCGACGTCACGAGAATGGCCTCCGCGATACCTCGTTGTCTTAGCAGTTCCGTGGTGTACTGTGCGTTCGTCACCGTCGACGTGGACCGATCCTCGGTGGTGATGCGTGATTCAGCCACACCATGTACGAGTAGCCACGCTTTCATCGCGGCAGCCTCGGTAATTCCCCTTTTCGGAACGCCACCAGTCACGAAGACCGGGATGTCCGGTGTGGCGTGGGCCTGTCGCAAGCCGGCCTGAAGCCGATTGACAAGTTCCGCCGCCATAGTGCCGTCGTCGCGTAACCCATAACCGAGAATCACGATTGCCGTCGGCGATGACGGTGCGGCGACGGTCTGGGTAGACGGCACAATCTGTGCCGCAGCGTTAACACCATCGATGACGTTGCGCGCGGTCAGCGCTGCAGCAGGGTTGATGTCGCTCAGCCTGCTGAGCGCCGCATCGCGAGCCGCGGCGTCCTCTATCTGCTCTGACCAGATTGCCTGCAGCGCCAGCGCGTCAGCATCGCTGGACGTCATGGCCAGCATGCTCTTGAGGTCGGCGAGTCCGCCAGCAGCATCATGCGCGGCGAACTTCACTTGCGCTCGGTTGTAAAGACCAGCGGCATCCATCTCGGTCGAGACGTGGACCACGTTCGCGGAACCGGCAGGCGGAAGCGTCGACGTGGCATTCCCGCCCAACGCTGCACAGGCAACGGCAGATACCGTCACTAGGCCAACTTTGGCCACTCTAGACACATGAGTCACCCCGGTCACACTATGTGGTGCAGGCCACAAGCAGACTCCAGCGCGACGACGGGCCAATAACAATCAGCAGAGTTCGCGTGACACGGCTTTCACCCAGCGCACCGCTGCACGCGTGGAAGAAACCGCGGCCGTTCCCAGGGGTAAGGCGGGCCGCCGCACCATCACAACAGGGATGCCAAGCTCGCGCGCGGCGGCAAGTTTCGCGTATGTCTGCTCACCGCCGCTGTTCTTGGTCACCAGTACACCGATGCGAAAGTGCTCCATCAGAGAACGCTCGTCGCTGGCACGGAACGGGCCCCGCTGGGTGATGAGGTGCCACCCGCCAGGAAGGTCCCACCCGGGCGGATCGATCACCCGCGCGACCACTGACCGCAAGGCCGTGAATGACCGCATCTCCTGCCGCCCGATAGTGAGGAAGACAGGCTGACCGAAGCGGGCCGCCCGCGCGCACGCGTCGTCCATGGAGTCCGCGGCTTCCCAAGTGTCTTCGCGCCCAGGCAGCCAGGGCGGCCGATGCACCACAAGTAGTGGTGTCCGCGCTGCCCGGGCCGCTGCAACCGCGTTGGTAGTAATCCCCTGCGCAAACGGATGCGTCGCGTCAAGCACCGCACCGATGCGCTGCTCGCGCAGCCAGGCCGTCAGCCCCTCCGCACCGCCGAACCCCCCGATCCGCACCCTTCCATCCGGCAAGACTGGATCTGCCAGTCGGCCAGCCAGCGACGACACCACCTCGTACTCTTCCTGGAGCCGTCGCGCCAGGGCTCTGGATTCCCCAGTCCCGCCCAGGATCAGCACCCGCATCAGTGCGTTGTCCGCGTCCGCGCCACTGAGTACAGGTAACTGTCCGGGAAGCCCTCGGCGGCGAGCACTCGGCCGACGATGATTACAGCGGTCCGCCGGATCTCCTGTGCGTGAACAGCGTCAGCAATCGTGCCGAGCGTCCCACGGACAATTTTTTCGTCCGGCCGGCTCGCGAACGCAACCACCGCCACGGGACAATCCGGGCCATACGACGGGAGCAGTTCCGACACGACGCGGTCGATGTGTCCGACCGCGAGGTGCAGCACGAGCGTGGTGCGAGTCTGCGCGAGGTTCCGCAGCTCTTCGCCCGGAGGCATTGCGGTCGCGTCGACCGCGATGCGTGACAGGATTACAGTCTGTCCCACCCCGGGGACGGTGAGTTCGCGGCCAAGTGCGGCTGCCGCGGCTGCGAATGCCGGTACGCCGGGGACGATTTCGTACTCAATTCCGGCCTGTTCAAGCCGACGGACTTGCTCCGCGACGGCGCTGTAGATCGACGGATCACCTGAATGTACGCGCGCCACATCGTGGCCATCGCGGTCCGCAGCGATGATGCGCTCCACAATGTCGGGCAGACTCATTCGGGCGGTATCAACCTTCACGGCGTTCTCCGGGCAAAGGTCAAGAAGCTCCGCCGGGACGAGGGATCCCGCGTACAAGCAGACCGCAGACTCCGCGATGCGGCGCTGGCCGCGCACGGTGATGAGATCTGCGGCGCCAGGTCCGGCACCGATGAAATACACCGTCATGGTTTAGTTCCTATCCATTGCGTACCCGGCAGCTGTGGACGCCAGGCGGTGAATTCGCCGAGCGGAGCCGCACGGTACACCTGCAGTTTCCGCATTGATCCCCCACAGCGTGTAAACCAGTCCAGGAGCAGCGTCTCTGACTGCGCTGTGACCGCGTTGACCACCATTCTGCCGCCTGGTGGAAGGCGACTCCAGCAGGCGTCGAGCAGGCCATCTTGGGTCACCCCGCCGCCTACCATGATCGCGTCAGGTGCAGCCACTCGCGGGGCCAGTTCGCTGAAACTCTGTGGTGCGGCTGCGGCGATCACCAGACCCGGGACGCCGAGTTGCTCCGCGTTGCGTTTGATCCGCGGCACCCGGTCAGCGTCAGATTCGAAGGCTACCGCGCGGCACAGTGGGTGCGATCGCATCCACTCGATCGCGATGCTTCCGGACCCCGCGCCGACGTCCCACAGCAGTTCGCCCGGTGCGGGGGCCAATGCTGACAGCGTGAGCGCACGCATTTCCTGCTTCGTCAGCTGGCCGTCCTCCCCGTAGACCGCGTCGGGCAGCCCTGGGATGCGCGTAAGCCGCGCTGGCATCGTCCCCGCAACCTCGATCGCGACGATGTTGAGGCTGTGGCCGGTGCCATGAGACCACAGCTGCGCGGTACCTTCCACGACATGCTCGTCAGGCCCGCCGAGCCGCTCGAGCACTGTCACCAACGACGAACCGTACCCGTGACCGGTGAGGAGCTTCGCCACCTCAGCCGGCGTGTGCTCATCCTCGCTCAGAACGAGCAGCTTCCGGCCCTGCGTCAATTCGGGCACGAGGCTCGAAACATCTCGGTTGACCAGGCTCACCACCGGGGTTTCGTGCAATGGCCAGCCCAGCCGTGCGCACGCGAGCGATGCTGACGAGACATGCGGAACAACATTCAAACCCTCAGGTCCAGCGATCCGCGCCAGTGTCACACCGATGCCGTGGAACATCGGGTCCCCACTCGCGAGCACACACAGGCCCGAGTCCCGGTGCGCGTGAAGCAGACCTGGCAGCGCAGGCATGAGCGGTGAGGGCCACGCGATGCGTTCCTGCCCCAAGTCCGGCACGAGCGCAAGCTGGCGGCCAGACCCCACGAGTACCCGAGCCTGCTCAATAGTGTGACGCGCCTTGGCTGACAGTCCGGCCCAGCCGTCAGCGCCGATACCGACGACAGCAATCCGCTTGGTCATCGGGGCATTCTCCGCCAGATCGGCTGGGGCACATACCGCAGCACGGCGAACAACAAGCGAAGCGCATTCGGCACCCATACGCGTCCACGGCGCCGCAGGATCGACTTGTGTACCGCGTCGGCTACCTGTGGCGGTGTACTCGACAAGGGTGCCGGATCCATGCCCTCAGTCATCCGTCCGATGACGAAACCCGGACGCACCAGCAACAGATGAACACCGCTCCCGTAGAGAGCATCACCGAGCCCGCTCGCGAAGGCGTCGAGCCCCGCTTTCGCTGATCCGTATACGTAGTTGGCGCGGCGCGCGCGCATGCCTGCCACCGATGAGAAGACGACTATGTGGCCGCTTCCCTGAGCGCGGAGTGCCACGGCAAGGTGAGTCAGCAGACTGATCTGCGCCACATAATCGGTGTGCACGATCTGCACTGCATGCTCCGCATCGGCTTCGGCCCGTCCCTGGTCACCGAGGATCCCGAAGGCCAGTACAGATACCCCGATCAGACCTACTTCATCAACAATCTGGTTGAGCACCTCCCCGTGACGGGAGATGTCGTCTGCGTCGAAATCAATGGTAATGACGCGCTCAGCACCCGCCGCCCGCACCTGGTCGGCCTCGTCTGCAAGAGGAGCACCCTCGGCACGGGCACGCGCCGCAAGGACCACGGTGCGGCCTGGCGCCAGTCGTGCAGCGACCTCCAATCCAATTTCACTGCGGCCCCCGAAGATCACCACTGCACCGGGATCCGGTGCTCGGTGCTGCCGCTTCACCTGCAAGATAGTCACGTCTCTAGTGTGCTCGACTACCGTGGGCGGCATGGCACACACCCCTGCTGACCTCAATTCAGAGGCTCTCGATTTCCTGACCGAACGTCACCTCGGGTCGCTGACGACACTGCGCTCCAATGGGCTGCCGCACGTAGTGGCCGTCGGTTTCACGTGGGACCACGACGCGGGGATCGCTCGGGTGATTACGAGTGACGGCAGCCAGAAGGTGCGCAACGTCGAGCGCACCGGGTACGCGACCGTCTTCCAGGTTGAGCGCGCGCGCTGGCTCGCCCTGGAGGGCCCCGCTGTCGTCCGCCGCGAGCCTGAGGCTGTCCGAGTCGCTGAGAACCGCTACGCCTACCGCTACCGTCAGCCTCGCGTCAATCCTAAGCGCGTCGTCATAGAGATCTCCGTGTCCCGAATCCTGGGTTCTCGCTCCCTTTTCGGCGATACCGGGGACTCACACGGCGGTTCAGCTTTCGTTTCCGGCCGCGCGGACCGACGCAGCGAATGAGCCCGGACCCACCGGCGTGTGCCGCTCACCGTTGATCAGGACTACGGGCAGTTCGGCGGGCTCATCTGCGGTCCAGCGCTCTGTAGTTTCGCGGATGTGTTCCGCGAAACGGAGTTCGCGGACACAATTTTCGACAGCGTGCGATGCGCCGTACACATGCGCGGTTTCGATGAGCGTCGCGTCATCGAGAGGAAGATCGGCGTCCGCCGCGAGTTGCTCGTACAGTCCCGCCCGGAACGCTGGCCAATTGGCGATGTCGTCACTTGCCACACAGAGCGTCGAGTTTGCAATACGGAGTGCGGCGGACTGATCTGGCCCGGCAGGGTGGGCGACGGCTACGAACTCGACGGCAGCGTCGCCTCGCTCCGATAGTTCGCGCAGTACAGGGCCGTAGCTTAGTGCGAAATCCTGACAACCCTCACACAGGAAATCCTCGACGATCGTCACAACCGGGCGGCTGGCTGGAACCGCATAACCAAGGGGAACGCGCACCGCGCCGTCCGCTGTACCGGGTGGTGGGGTTTCATCTTCCAGCGACGTCGTCGGGTGCGGGGTGCCGACAGCAGAGCCTGGCTCCCCGACAGTTTCCTCACCGCGCGCGAAAATGATGATCACCGTGATGGCCGCGAGAACAAGAGCGGCCAGCGCCCCGAAGCGCATCAGCCGCGCATAGCGTGGCTGCTCGTTCCCGGCCACATCCTGCTCCTTGCTGTCCTGAGCGGGCATCGTTACGGCAGCACTGTCAATCCGTGTGGCTGGTTGTTGAGCGTGACGGCGCCGTCGTTTGAAACCACCACAATGTCTTCAATTCGTGCTCCCCATTTTCCCGGCAGATAAACCCCCGGTTCCACACTGAAGGCCATTCCCGCCCGTAATGTCTGATTGCTGCCGGCAAGAATATACGGCTCTTCATGGACCGACAAGCCAATCCCATGGCCGGTCCGGTGCACGAAGTAGTCGGACAGTCCGTGCCCGGCCAGGTGGTCGCGCGCTGCTGCGTCGATATCCCCCGCTGTCGCGCCGGGACGCACCGCAGCAACAGCGGCGCGCTGCGCTTCCTCCAGAATCCCGATTTTTTCGGTGGCTTCGCTGTTCGGCTCGCCCACGCTGTACGTCCGCGTGCAGTCCGAGAAGTAGCCCGCAGGAACCGGACCGCCGATATCGACGACGACGACATCACCGCGTTCAATGACACGACTGGACACCTCATGGTGCGGGTCAGCCCCATTCGGCCCTGACCCCACAATCACAAACGCTGCCGACGTATGACCTTCCTCGACGATCGCGGCGGAAATATCAGCTGCGACGGCCGCTTCGGTGCGCCCCGCTGTCAGGATCTCCGGAATTCTGGCGTGGACGCGGTCTATTGCTTCTCCTGCGGCACGGAGCGCCGCGATTTCGGCGTCGTCTTTGATCATCCGAAGTTCCCGCAGCACTGGTGTCGCCAGCTCGAACGGATGCGAGGACTGCGCAGCGAGCGGAACGAGGTGCAATGCGGGCATTGCATCTGCCACCGCGATACGGCCAGTGTTGCCCACGGTCTGACGGACGAGCCCGTATGGATCGTCTCCGTCGACCCAGGGCAGCATCTCAATACCCAGCTCATCAATCGGTGAGCCGCGCAGCGCCGCGACTTCCAGCCGCGGCACGACGATGACAGGGTCGCGGCCTGTCGGTAACACCAGACAGGTGAGTCGTTCGAACGATGTCATGCGCGATCCGGCGAGATACTGCAGGTCGGGGCCGGGAGTGATCAGTATGCCCGCGAGGCCAGCCGCAGCCGCTTGGCGTTGCGCCATGCGCAGCCGCTGGGCATACACCTCGGGAGGGAATGCGTTCGGGGCACCGGTGGTGTCGCTCATGCGTGCCAGCCTAGCCTTCCTAACCAGCACCAACGGAGCGTCTATGCGCACCGGACACGCAAAGAATCTTGTTCCCTGGCAAGATACGTGGACGTGACTGCTCCCGTGATGCTCCTTGACGGCGCTGGACTCTGGTTCCGCGCGTTCTACGGACTGCCTGAGTCCCTGACGGCACCCGACGGACGGCCGGTCAATGCGGTCCGGGGATTCACTGACATGGTGGCTGCGCTGGTTCGTGCTCACCGACCGCGCCGGCTCGTAGTCTGCTTAGACAATGACTGGCGGCCGGACTTCCGTGTTGCGGCGATCCCTTCGTATAAGGCACACCGTGTTGAGGAGGCAGCCAGAGAACCTGGCGAGGTCGATGTGGAAGAGGTGCCTGACTCGCTCACACCACAGGTCGACATGATCCTCGACGTGCTCGATGCCTTCGGAATCGCAACAGCTGGCGCCGACGGCTACGAGGCCGACGACGTACTCGGCACTCTCGCCGCGAGGGAGACGACGGACCCGGTCATCGTGGTGAGCGGCGACCGTGACCTTCTCCAGGTCGTGCGCGATGAGCCGGTGCCTGTACGCGTGCTCTATGTCGGACGAGGTCTGGCCAAAGCAGAACTTTTCGGGCCCGCTGAAGTTGCGCGCAAATACGGCGTTCCCGCCGAACGTGCCGGGGCTGCCTATGCGGAACTTGCCCTTCTGCGCGGCGACCCCTCAGACGGACTGCCCGGCGTGGCGGGTATCGGCGAGAAAACAGCCTCGAAACTTCTCCTCGAGTTCGGCTCGCTCGAAGCTCTGGTCGCTGCTGCGGCCGACCCATCGAGCACACTCGCCACCGGAGTCCGGGCGAAGATCGGCGCGGCGGCCGAATATATCGCTGCCGCGGTTCCCGTCGTCCGGGTTGCGACGGATGCGCCCGTCGCGTTCTCAAGGGAGGACGCGCTGCCTTCGGCCCCCTCTGACCGTCGCCGGGTCGCCGAGGTGGCGCAGGACTACGGCATCGAGAATGCGATCGCGCGCCTCACGAGCGCACTCGCAGGCGAGGGTGACTGAGGCTCAACCGAATTCAACGCCTTGCGCCAGCGGAAGTTCACGCGAGTAGTTGATCGTGTTCGTGGCGCGCCGCATGTAGGCCTTCCACGCGTCCGATCCCGATTCACGGCCTCCGCCGGTGTGTTTCTCGCCGCCGAACGCGCCGCCGATTTCAGCCCCTGAGGTCCCGATGTTGACGTTGCTGATCCCGCAATCGGATCCCGCAGCGGACAGGAATGTTTCCGCTTCACGCACATCGTTGGTGAACACAGCCGAGGCGAGTCCCTGTGGCACGGCATTATGCAGTGCGATCGCCTCATCGAATTCGGTGTAGGTCATCACGTACAGGATGGGCGCGAAGGTCTCCTCGTGGACGATGGGCGCCTGGCCGGGCATCCGTACAAGTGCTGGCGAAACGTAATACGCGTCCGGGGCTTCCTCGGCGTAGTGACGCTCACCCCCGCACAACACTTCGCCGCCGCTGCTCTGCGCTTGCTGCAGTGCAGCCGTCATCGCGTCATAGGAGTTTCCGCCGATGAGCGGGCCGACGAGGACACCCGACGAGAATGGGTTCCCGATGCGCAGCGTGCTGTACGCCTTGGCGACGCGCTCCGTGACTTCGTCGGCGATAGATTCGTGCACGATCAGCCTGCGCAACGTGGTGCATCGCTGTCCCGCTGTCCCCGCCGCAGCAAACACGATGCCCCGCACCGCGAGATCAATGTCCGCCGTGGGAGCGACGATCGCACCGTTATTACCCCCAAGTTCAAGCAACGTCTTCCCGAAGCGCGCCGCGACCCGTGGCGCCACTTCCCTGCCCATCCGCACTGACCCTGTCGCGCTCACGAGAGCTGTCCGCGTGTCATCAATGAGAGCTTCGCCAACGGCGCGTCCGCCAGGGAGGACGGAATGCAGACGCGGGTCCGTTCGAGTCTCCGCGAAGGCCTTTTTCAGCAATGAGTCACAGGCGAGCGCAGTCAGCGGAGTCTGTTCCGACGGCTTCCATACCACTGGGTTGCCACACACCAGCGCGATGGCAGTGTTCCACGCCCACACCGCGACCGGAAAATTGAATGCCGTGATGACGGCGGTGACGCCGAGAGGGTGCCACGTCTCCATGAGCCGGTGCCCTGGCCGCTCGGATGCCATTGTGAGCCCATATAACTGGCGTGACAAACCCACCGCGAAGTCACACACGTCGATCATTTCCTGCACTTCGCCCCGAGCTTCCGATTCGATCTTCCCGGCTTCGAGCGTGACGAGTTCAGCGAGATCGTTTTTGTGTTCGCGGAGATTTTCGCCGAACCGGCGCACTACTTCCCCACGTGCTGGTGCCGGAGTCACACGCCAGTCGATGAACGCTTCGGTTGCCGCGGCGACAGCCGCCTGGACATCGCTCACGGATACCGCCGGTATTTCGGCGACTACAGCACCGTTGATGGGCGTCCGCACTGTGAGGAGCGCAACGCTGTCCGACCCTTCCTGAAGTGACGACCGCAGCGTTACGCCGCAACGTGCGAGCGCGTCACCTGCTCGGTCGCGAACCTGATCAACGGATGGAAGCTCACTGTGACCGTGTCCCATACGTCCATTCTGCCGATCATGATGCGGCGCGGCCAGGCGGAGTCCCTAACTGGTGATCCCGCGTCAGTACGGGTTGCCGACTTCGTACTCGCCATTGTCGTTGAGAACCGTCACTTCGACGCGGCGCGGTTCACCGTCGACAGTCACAAGACAGGTGAAAACCGAACCGCTGCGCACCTCCTGATTGGCAGGACAGTCGACCGCTCCGACGCTCCCCGCCCGGTACACGTCGGTGATGATCTGCGCGACACCCGCTTCGACCGCGCCCCGGTCGAACGTCTGGCTGACGAGGAGACCCCCTCCCGGCCACACGAATCCAAGTACCAGCACGGCACCCGCGATGACTAATCCCGCTCCGGCTAGGAGGACCGCTACGAGGGTCTTCCGTGATCCGTTCGACTCACCGTTCCGGCCGGTGCCGGGCGTTCCTGGAGTGGGATTTCCTTGCTGAGCATTGGGCGGCGCAGCCGGTGGCGGCGGCGGATAGCCGTAGGGCTGCCCCACGGGCGGCGGTACTGGTTGTCCGTAACCGCCAAGGCCTTGCGGCTCGCCGCTGCCGCCGCGTGACCATGGATCGTAATTGGGATCAGACACGTCCGCCCCTACTCGTCAGCATCTACGGCGACTACTCCACGACGCACGGCCGCGATGGCTTTCCCTGCGGTTGACCTTACCTCCCGGTCCGGGGCAGCTATCCGAATCTGGTCCAGCAAATCGATGAGTTGCCGGCACCAGCGCACGAAGTCGCCGGCGGAGATTTCGTTCGCTGCAAGGAGTGCTTCAACGAGCGGCGCCTCGGTGGCCCACAGGTACGCGGCGTGCACGAAACCAGCGTCTGGTTCACGCATCGTCGGCAGCTTGTGCCTCAGTTCGTCTGAATGGATTTCCTCCCAGATGCGCATCGTGTCCGCCAGCGAGCGCCGCAGCGGCGCTGTGGGCACATGACCTGCCGTGACGCCTTCTCTCCGGGTCTCGAAAACCACGGCCGACACTGTTGCAGCAAGCTCGGCAGGGCCAAGACCTTTCCAGATTCCGCGGCGCAGCGCCTCGGCGACCAGTAGGTCACTTTCGCTGTAGATCCGGCTCAGCCACTCGCCCTCTTCAGTGACAGTGGAATCGGCGGTGTCGCTCGCCTCACTGACGTACCCGCGCTCGGTCAGTAACGTGACGATCCGGTCGAATGTCCGGGCCAGCGAAGAGGAAGCGAGGTTCATCTGCCGCCGCAGCCGGTCGGTGTCAGCCTTGAGCCGGTCGTACCGCTCGAACCAGCGTGCGTGTTCTTCCCGCTCCTCACAGGTGTGACAGGGATGCGCTTTCAGCGTGCGCCGCATCCGGGCAAGTTCCTTGTCGTTCGCCGCCGCGGCCTTTTGGCCCTTGCGGCCTGGCGCCCGGTGCGGCGGCGTATACCCCAGGTTCCGCAATGTGGAGGCAAGGTCGCGCCGGACCTGTGCGGAGCGGAAGTCGATATGTCGCGGCAGGCGCACAGCACCGAGCGTCTGCACGGGGATCGGGAAATCACGCAGTGTCACCCGCCCCGCCCAGGCGGAATCGGTGATCACCAGCGGGCGCGGATCGTCGAACTCACGATCGGGCTCTACCACTGCCGCCACCCCAGCCCGTCGCCCGCTGGGAATCACAATGACGTCTCCGCGCCGGAGCTTGACCAGTGACGACGCCGCGGCGTCCCGGCGCTCCGCGGTGGCGCTGCGCTCGAGATCCTTCTCGCGCTGAGAAATGCCGCGACGCAGTCGCGCGTACTCAGCGAAGTCGCCGAGGTGGCAGTCGACGCGACCTTCAAGCCGTTCGAGTTCGCGCTCGTTTCGTTCGACGGTCCGCGCGGCGCCCACGACGGATCTGTCGGTCTGAAACTGCGCGAACGACCGCTCCAGTAGCGCGCGGGCATCTTCAGCTGGGCGCTGCCGGAGCAGGTTGATCGCCATGTTGTAACCGGGCGCGAATGAACTGCGCAGCGGAAATGTTCGTGTCGAGGCGAGACCGGCGACCATTTCCGGGTCGACCCCCGGCTGCCACAACACAACAGCGTGGCCCTCGATGTCGATTCCCCGCCGCCCCGCGCGCCCGGTCAGCTGCGTGTACTCACCCGGAGTGAGGTCTGCGTGCGTGTCACCGTTGAACTTGACCAGGCTTTCGAGAACCACGGTGCGCGCGGGCATATTGATGCCAAGCGCAAGCGTCTCCGTCGCGAACACAGCGCGAACAAGCCCCTTGACGAATAGTTCTTCCACAGTGTGCCGGAACGCAGGCAGCATGCCAGCATGATGCGCCGCGATACCCCGCTCAAGCGCAGTGCACCACCCCGAGAAGCCCAGCACCTGCAAGTCTGCCGGAGGCAGTTCCCCGGTGTGCTTGGTGATGATCGCCCGGATCTCTTTCGCTTCCGCTTCTGTCGTCAGAGCCAGCCCAGCCCGGACACATTGGCCGACCGCCGCATCACAGCCTGCGCGGCTGAAGACGAACGTGATCGCGGGGAGCAAGCCCTCGCCGTCGAGCCGCGCAATGATCTCCGCGCGGCCAGGAGGCCGGTACCGGGCACCGTTGCCGCCCCTGAAGCGTCCCCTGTCGCGGTTCGACTGTCGATAGTGGCCACGCTCTGCCCCGGCGGCAGCGAGGCGTTTGCGCACATGGGCAAGGAGATCGGGGTTCAGCGCGCGCGAACCTTTCCCCGTTGAACGGCTCGGAAAGAGATCGAGCAGGCGTGGACCTACTAACATGTGCTGCCACAGTGGCACAGGGCGCGTTTCATCGACGATGACCGTAGTGTCGCCCCGAACGGTTTCCATCCAGGCGCCGAATTCCTCGGCATTGCTGACAGTCGCGGACAAGCTGACGAGCGCCACATCATCCGCGAGGTGAAGGATCACTTCCTCCCACACTGCCCCACGGAAACGGTCGGCGAGGAAGTGCACTTCGTCCATCACCACGTGTGACAATCCGCGCAGCGTATCGGACCCGGCGTACAGCATGTTCCGGAGGACTTCGGTCGTCATGACCACAACCGGGGCTTCCGAGTTGATGCTTTGATCCCCGGTGAGGAGCCCGACTGTGTCCCGGTCGTACCGGGCAACGAGATCGTTGTACTTCTGGTTCGACAGCGCCTTAATCGGCGTCGTGTAGAAGCATTTCCGGCCCGAACTCAGCGCCAGGTGAACCGCGAATTCTCCCACTACCGTCTTGCCTGCCCCAGTCGGAGCGCATACCAGCACGCCGTGGCCCCCCTCGAGCGCATCACACGCACGAACCTGGAAGGGGTCCATGGGGAATGGGAGCATAGCGGCGAACGCAGCGCGTTCCGTTTGCGGGCTCTGCGCTTCACTCACTTCGTTTTAGTCGCCTTGTCTTCGTCGAGTGGTGCGGCCGGACCCACCGGTGCCGCTTCATCGTCACCAATATCCCCGAACTGTTCGAAGTGCTTGCGCGCCTTGCGACGGTCATGGAGCCGCGAGGCCTGCACGGCAGCTTCGAAGAGGACCGTCAGCACCAGAGCAAGTGCAAGCATCGAAAACGGGTCGTGGGGCGTGACGATCGCGGCGAAAACGAACAGGGAAAAGATCAGGCCCCGGCGCCACGCCTTCAGCTTCGCGTACGGCAGGACGCCTACGCGGTTCAGCATCACAATCAGCAACGGCAGTTCGAAACTTACCCCGAAGATGATGATCAAACGAATGATGAAGCCGAAGTACTCCTGGCCGCTCAGCGCTGTGACCTGCACATTGTCACCAATTGTGAGCAGGAAGCTGAGGGCATAGGCAACCAGGTAGTACGCGAGGACCGCACCACCGATGAAGAGAGCGGCCCCGCATGCCACGAAAGTCATCGCGAGACGTCGCTCATTGCGGTGCAGCGCTGGCACGATGAACGCCCAGATCTGGTACAGCCACACCGGGCAGGCCACGACAATCCCCGCGGTGACCGCCACCTTCAGGCGGAGCATGAATTGCTCGAAGGGGCCGGTCGCCAGCAGGCGGCAGCCGTCCGCGCCGCCCGATGTCAGGTCGGCGCGGCTCTCGGGCGGGAGTGCGCAATAAGGCCCACGCAGCAACTCGCCAAGCGATTCGAGGCCGAAAACTTGATACGAATACCAGAAGAACGCCAGCGCCGTCGTCACGATCACAGCGGCAAGCGACACCAGCAAGCGGGTGCGCAACTCATAGAGGTGCTCGACCAGCGGCATGGTGCCGTCCGGATTAGCCCTGCGCTTTCTGCGCCGGGAGGTAAGAGGCAAACGCACCGTTGTACTTCTTCTGACGAAGGGGCGGGGAACTCAGCTTCCAGTCCGGCGGAACGCAGCGTTCCGCCGTGAGTAGTTCCGCCGTTACGACTGCTGGCCCGCTTGCGGCGTACCCGGCCGCGGCTCCGCGGTCTGTGGATCCGCTGTGTGAGCGTCCACGGACTGCGCGCGCTGCTCCGGCGCCGATGTCAGCTGCGGCGGCTCTTGCTTCGCCTGCTCACCCTGCTTCTGGTCGCCCTCATGCTGCATCTCCTTGATCTCAGTCTTGAAGATCCGCAGTGAACGTCCCAGTCCGCGAGCAGCATCCGGCAGCCGCTTCGACCCGAACAAGATCACGGCAATCAGCAGAACGATCAGCCAATGCCACAGGCTCATTGCACCCACGATTTAGCCTCCCAATCAAGTCTCTCTAGCGATGCTACCGGAGTTTCCCATTTGCACCGGCCCAGCGGGTAAAGCGTTCATAGAAGGTTCACGCGTCAATTCAGGCGGCCACTCCTCAACCGTACGCTGCCAGGCCAGCATCGGCGTACGCCGCGAGGCCCGCCTCAGCGCGTTGCTGCACTCGTTCTACCAGCTCGGGCGGTGACACCACCGCAACGTGTGACCCGAAACCCACAAGTAAACGCGCCATCCAGTCGCTGCTGGCAAAACGCATAGACCCGGTGATCCATCCATCACTGTCGGGCTCCCCGGTGTGCTCTACCGGGTAGTAGTCCAGGAACCAGGCTGCCTCGGGCGCAATTCTGAGCGTCGCCACCGGCAATGTCGCGTCGTCACTGAAGAGCCCCGTGCCAATCTCACCGCGCGCGCCTTCGGGCACCACCGCTGGCTCGTCCAGGACGGTCGCGTCATCGATTCGATCGAAGCGGAACAAACGCACGCCCTCCGCCATCCGGCACCACGCCTGCAGGTAGCTCTGATCGTCGACGAGCAGCGTCCGGATCGGATCGACGACGCGCTCAGTGAGAGCGTCACGCGACGCGGAGTAGTAACGCAGCCGCAGCGCCCTGCCGTCCAGTACCGCTTCCCGTGCGGCCGCGGCTGCGTCGCTGTCTCCGACTGCGGGTTTGGCGGCTTCATCCCGTTCCTTTGACGCGACGCCTGCAGCCGCTTCAATTTTCGCGATCGCGCTCTGCGCCGCCGCGGGGTCGACCATCCCGGGCTGATCCAGCAAAGCTCGCAAACCCACCAGCAACGCTGTGGCTTCCGGGGACGTCAAGCGCAGTGGACGTTCCATCCCAGCGGAAAATGTCACCGATACGGTCGAGTCCTCGAAAGACAGATCGATGAGATCGCCCGGTCCGTAGCCCGGCAATCCACACAGCCACAGCAGATTCAGGTCGCGCATCAAATCACGCTGGTTGACGCCAAATTCAGAAGCCAGCTCTGCCTTGCTAATACCCGGATTCGCCAGCAAATACGGGACCAGGTTCAGCAGCCGAACCAGCCGGGCAGACACACGAGAAGCGGTCATCCGTTCTTCCTCTCGGTGACGCGATTGGTGCGTACGGCACCCTGGAGCAGCTCGATGACCTGCTCACGCAGCTGCCGTGGCTCATCGGCGAGGGCATCCGCCCCGTGGCCAGCCACCACTCTCGCCAGCCACTCCCAGGACGACACAGGAAGCTCGAGAATGCTGCCTGCACGGCCGTTCATCTCCTGCGGCCGTGCAGAGGACGCGATTCGCCGCAGCTCGTGCGCGCGGCCTTCCGCGACCCACACGCGCGCCGCACCGCCAGAAACAGTGGATGACACGGCCTGCTTGACGATCTCCCGCACATCGGCGTCAGCGGGCTTGCTGACCGCCTCCGCGGGGCCCACGGCTGTCACGTCGTCCGCTATTCGCGACAGCCGGAACGTCCTCGTCGCTTCCTTGGCGCTGTCGTAGCCCACCAGATACCATTTGCCGTGCCACGTCGCGATACCCCACGGTTCTACGGTCCGTGATGCGTAAGGCTCACCAGGCTGACGACGATGCGAGAAACGCACAGCTCGCCCCTCGTCGATAGCGTTGAGAAGCTTCGTCATGACGCTCTCCGAGCCACGCGTACGCAGCGGCATCGCCGCGACCGGCACTGCATCGTCCACCGTGACACCGCCCGCGCGGAGCTTCAGAAGTGCCGATTGCGTCGCTGAATGCAGTTCCGGTGATTGCCACAGGTGCGCGGCGACCGCAACGGCGGCGGCTTCACCGTGGGTTAGTTGTACGTCAGGCAATTCGTAGGCGTCCCGGTTGATGCGGTACCCCTCCGTGGGTGAATGCCACGACGCGCGGCCAGTTTCCAGGGGCACGCCGAGGTCACGCAGTTCCGCCTTGTCCCGCTCGAACATCCGCGTGTACGCGTCTTCGCTCGCGTCGTCCGGGTAGCCCATGACAGTTTCGCGTATTTGCTCCGCTGTCAGGAACTGCCTGGTCGAGAGAAGAGCAATCACCAGGTTGACGAGTCGTTCTGCCCTCGTAATCGACAAGAGAGCCGCGCCCTTTCTGCCGCTTTCCTACATCGCCGCGATCAAGCGCTCCACGCGCTCATCCACTGCCCGGAACGGATCCTTACAGAGCACTGTCCGCTGCGCCTGGTCATTCAGCTTCAAATGGACCCAGTCGACCGTGAAGTCCCGGCCGGCCGCTTGCGCTGCCGCAATGAACTCGCCGCGTAGTTTCGCCCGTGTCGTCTGCGGTGGCGTATCCATCGCCGCCTTGATGTCGCCGTCCTCGGTGACGCGCGAAACGAGACCTTTGCGCTGCAGCACGTCGAACACGCCGCGGCCGCGCTTGATGTCGTGGTACGCCAGGTCGATCTGAGCGATCTTCGGGTCTCCGAGTGACATTCCGAAACGGTCCTCGTAACGCTGGAACAGCTTCCGTTTGATCACCCAGTCGATTTCGGTGTCGACCTTGGAGAAATCCTGGGCCTCGACCGCATCCAGCATCCGTCCCCACAAGTCGACGACCTGGTCCATGTCGGGGTCTGGGTCACGCGAGGCCATGAAGTCCACAGCGCGGCTGTAGTACTCGCGCTGGATGTTCAGCGCACTCGCCTGCCGGCCGCCGGCTAGGCGCACCGGCTTACGTCCAGTGGTGTCATGGCTGATCTCACGGATGGCCCGGATCGGGTTGTCCAGCGCGAAGTCGCGGAACGACACGCCTGCTTCGATCATCTCAAGAACCAGCGCCGCCGAACCGACCTTCAATAGAGTCGTCGGTTCCGCCATGTTGGAATCGCCGACGATCACATGCAGCCGCCGGTACTTCTCGGCGTCAGCGTGCGGTTCGTCGCGCGTGTTGATGATGGGCCGTGACCGTGTGGTCGCCGATGACACTCCCTCCCAGATGTGTTCAGCACGCTGGGATAGGCAGAACGTCGCCGCTTTTGCTGTGTTCAGCACTTTGCCGGCGCCGACCATCAACTGTCTTGTCACCAGGAAGGGCAGAAGCACATCGGAAATCCGGGAGAACTCGCCCGCGCGCACGATCAGGAAGTTCTCATGACAGCCATATGAGTTTCCTGCCGAGTCGGTGTTGTTCTTGAACAGATAGATGTCCCCGCCAATTCCCTCGTCTGCGAGACGGCGCTCAGCATCGATGAGGAGATCTTCGAGGATCCATTCACCCGCCCGGTCGTGCGTCACCAGCTGACGCAAACCGTCGCATTCCGCTGTCGCATACTCCGGATGAGAACCTACGTCAAGGTAAAGTCGGGCCCCGTTGCGCAAAAACACATTCGAGCTTCGGCCCCACGACACCACACGCCGGAACAAATACCGCGCAACCTCGTCTGGACTGAGCCTCCGGTGCCCATGAAAAGTGCAGGTGACACCGAACTCAGTCTCAATACCCATGATTCGTCGCCGCACCTTCGCCACACTACCGCGATTCCCGCCGGAACCGCGTGCAGTTGCGCGGTGCGGCCCTTCCACGTCAAGATCAGGTCACCAATGGCGGATCTGCCGTACGGGCCCGCCCGTGACTGCATAGGGTGGAAGCATGGATGCACCGGCCAATGAGGGCCTGGATCCGCGTATCCCGCACGCGCACCCGAGTCTTGGCCAGCACCGCCTAGGACCACAGGCGGTGCGGCGAGCTGTCGGCCGGGCCGATCGGAGGATTGTCGCGCGGACGGCACAATGGCGGCCGACACCGGTTGACCGAGTGATGATCGGGCTCAGTAAGTCCGCCAATCGTGGGCAGATCTGGGTAGGCGTCGCGGCACTTCTCATCGCAGTCGGTGGGCCAGCGCGCCGCGGCGCGATCCGGGGCACGCTTGTGCTCGGTGCGAGCACGCTCGTCGCGACAAAACTCCTGAAGCCCTTGTTTCCCCGCCACAGGCCTCCCGTACACGCCGTCCCCGGTCAGCGACGGTTCGGTGACGCGGCCGATACGCCGTCATTTCCGTCCGCACATGCTGCGCTCGCGGCCGCCTTCACCACGGGTGTGGCGATCGAGTCGCGGACTGCCGGATACCTCATCGCGCCACTTGCTGGCGCAATCGCGTACTCGCGCGTCCATACTGGCGCTCACTGGCCTTCTGACGTTGTCGCTGGCAGCGCTGTAGGTGTCACAGTGGCACTGCTGACGCAGCGCTTCTGGAGCGCACACGGGCAAAACGCTGCCTGACTGGGGAGGCCACACTTTTAGGGCCGCAGGCCCATTGCGCCATGCCCACCTCCGCGCGACAGGAAGCGTTGTCTCAACATCTGGTTGTCGCGGAGAGGTGGGCACATCGTGTGCATGGTTCGACGCTGTTAGTTTTGCGTCTTAGCGGACAGGATCGATTCCAGCTGAGGCCCACGGATCCGGCGGAACGCACGGCGCGGCTTGTTCTGATCCAGAATCGCGACTTCGAGCGCATTCGGCCCAAGAATGCGCCCCTCCGTCTGTCCCCCCTGACCTGCGGGCTGACCTGACGGCGCGGCAGCCTTCTGGAGTGCACCGACTGCAACCGGTATCGCTCGTTCCAGCGGGAAGCTGTGGTCGTACGACTCCTTCAGTTCGGTCACGATTGGCTCGGTGGAGCCGCCCATCACTATGTAGTTCGGCTCATCGGCAATCGAACCGTCATAAGAGATCCGGTACAGCTGAGCGGCGCGCGGCTGTCGTGGCGCACCCACTTCAGCCACACATAGCTCCACTTCGTAAGGCTTGGGCTGCTCGGTGAAAATCGTTCCGAGCAACTGAGCGTACGCGTTGGCCAGAGCGCGTCCCGTGACGTCGCGGCGATCGTACGAGTAGCCGCGCATATCGGCATGCAAAATGCCCGAACGACGGAGGTTCTCGAACTCGTTGTACTTGCCGACTGCGGCAAAGCCGAGGCGGTCATACAATTCGCTCACCTTGTGCAGTGCTGTTGAGGGATTTTCCGCGACGAAAAGTACGCCGTCAGCGTAGGTCAGGACGACGACGCTGCGGCCACGCGCGATGCCCTTGCGGGCCAGTTCCGAGCGATCGCGCATGATTTGCTCGGCCGATGCGTAGTACGGGAGACCCATAGCCATCAGAGCACACCCCCTCCGCCGTCGGGTGACGTCGTCTCGTCACGCTCCGCAATGATCGTCCGTGCGATATCACCGACCGCCTCTTCAGGCACGCGCTCCGCCCCGTCAGCGGTGATGACAACTACCGTGGGGAAGAGCCCGCGCACCATGTCCGGACCGCCCGTTGCCGTGTCGTCGTCGGACGCGTCGTACAGCGCCTCGACTGCGCAGCGCACCGCGTCCTGTTGCCCAAGCCCACGCCGGTACAGCTTCTTCAGCGCCGACCGGGCAAACAATGATCCTGAACCCACCGCGAAGTAGCCGGTGTGCTCCTCATAGCGCCCGCCGGTCACGTCGAACGAGACGATCCGGCCGCCACGCTCCGGTTCGGGAGCATCAATTTCGTAACCTGCAAACAAGGGTATGACCGCGAGACCCTGCAAAGCAGCGCCGAGGTTTCCGCGCACCATCGATGCGAGGCGGTTCGCCTTGCCGTCGAGAGTGAGCGACACGCCCTCGAGCTTCTCGTAGTGCTCCAGCTCTACGGCGAACAGACGAACAAGCTCGACCGCCACACCGGCTGTACCGGCAATCCCGACGGCCGAATACTCGTCGGTGATGAAGACTTTTTCGATGTCACGACTGGCGATGAGGTTTCCCATCGTTGCCCGCCGGTCGCCCGCCATCACCACACCGCCCTCGAAGGTAAGCGCGGTGATCGTCGTGCCATGCGGAGCCACGTCGCTACTCACCTGCAAAGCTCCGGGCCGGTTACCTGGCAGAAGTTCCGGCGCGTTCTGGCGGAGATAATCGGTGAACGAGGAGAGTTGTGAGTATCGCTCATGCGCTGGTGCGCCACCACGGCCCAGACGCCACAAATCATCCGCTGTCACTGGCCGCCCTTCTGCACGTACGCGCGAACGAAGTCCTCGGCGTTCTCTTCGAGCACGTCGTCGATCTCATCGAGAAGGTCGTCAGTTTCCTCGGCCAGTTTCTCCCGCCGCTCCTGACCCGCTGGGGCAGCGCCTTCGGCAGATTCATCACCGTCTCCGCCACCTTTGCGCTTGACCTGATCTTGCGCCATTACGCCCACCTCCCTCTCGCTTCGTCCGCCCTGCGGGCCGACTGCTCGATATTTCCAACACTACCGACCGTTGCGGGTAAAGGCCGGGATTGGCCGGTAGTTGCTGATCATCACTTCGTGAGCTGGTCGACAAGCTCCCGCGCGGAATTCACCGAATCCAGCAGTTCTTCAACGTGCGCGCGTGTCCCGCGCAGGGGTTCCAGAGTGGGAATCCGTACGAGCGAGTCACCGCCGAGGTCGAAAATGACCGAGTCCCAGGACGCCGCGGCGATCTCCCCACCGAACCGCCGCAAACATTCGCCGCGAAAGTAGGCTCTGGTGCCGTCTGGCGGGTTGTCCATGGCATGGAGGACTTGTTCCTCGGTGACTAACCGTTTCATCGACCCACGCGCGACTAGGCGGTTGTAGAGGCCCTTATCCAGGCGGACATCGGAGTATTGGAGGTCAACGAGATGCAGACGTGGCGCGGACCACGACAATCCTTCGCGCTGCCGGAAGCCTTCGAGGAGTCGCAGCTTCGCTGGCCAGTCGAGGATGTTCGCGCATTCCATAGGATCGCGTTCGAGTGCATCGAGCACGTCATGCCACGTCTGCACAACGTGGCGGCTGCGTTCGTCGGTGAAACCGCGGCGGTCGAGGAAGTCACCGACGCGTTCGGCGTACTCACGCTGTAAGTCGAGGCCCCGGAACTCCCGCCCGTCGGCAAGCGTCACCTTCACTTGGAGCGTCGGATCATGACTAATCACGTGGACGGCCTCGACCGAACTCGCGAGTTCGAGGTCAGAAAAGTCGACTCCCGCCTCGATCATGTCGAGTACGAGCGCGGTCATACCGAGCTTCAGGTACGTAGATGTTTCGGCGAGATTTGCATCGCCGATGATCACATGGAGGCGCCGGTACTTCTCGGCGTCCGCATGCGGCTCATCGCGGGTATTGATGATTCCCCGCTTCAGGGTTGTCTCCAGGCCTACTTCTACTTCGATGTAGTCCGAGCGCTGCGACAGCTGGAAGCCCTCGCGATCGCCCTGCTGGCCCAGACCCACCCGGCCCGAGCCGGTGATGACCTGGCGCGAGGCAAAGAACGGCGTGAGTCCACTGACCACTGCGGAGAACGGCGTATCCCGCCGCATGAGGTAGTTTTCGTGACTTCCGTAAGACGCGCCCTTGCCGTCAACATTGTTCTTGTAGAGCTGCAGACGCGGGTTACCGGGAACGGAAGCGGTGAAGCGGGCGGCCGCATCCATCACCCGCTCCCCTGCTTTGTCCCAAATTACAGCGTCCATCGGATCGGTCACCTCGGGGCAGGAGTATTCGGGGTGAGCGTGGTCCACATAGAGCCGGGCCCCGTTCGTGAGGATCATGTTCGCGGCGCCCACCTCGTCGGCGTCGATCACCGGGGCTGGTCCTCCGTAGCGGCCGAGGTCGAAACCGCGCGCGTCACGCAGCGGCGATTCGACCTCGTAGTCCCATCGTGTACGGCGCGCCCGCGGCAGGCCCGCGGCCGCCGCGTACGCCAGCACTGCCTGTGTGGAGGTCAGGATCGGATTCGCAGTTCTATCGTCCGGCGAACTGATCCCATACTCGACCTCGGTGCCCATGATGCGCTGCATGAGTCACCAGCCTATCTGTGATGTTGCAGACGGATCGTTGACGGGGGTCAGAGGTACTGGCCTGTGTTCGATTCAGTATCGATCGCCCTGCTCGCACTCGCGTTCTTTCCTGTGACGAGCGTGCGAATATAGACGATCCGCTCACCCTTCTTCCCGGAGATCCGCGCCCAGTCATCTGGGTTGGTTGTGTTCGGCAGATCTTCGTTCTCAGAGAACTCGTCGACGATCGAATCGTAGAGATGCTGAATGCGAAGCCCAGCTATGCCGGTATCGAGGAACTCCTTGATCGCGAACTTCTTGGCACGGTCGACGATGTTCTGGATCATCGCCCCCGAGTTGAAGTCCTTGAAGTAAAGGATCTCCTTGTCGCCATTGGCGTAGGTCACCTCAAGGAAGCGGTTGTCCTCGCTTTCGGCGTACATCCGTTCAACAACTCGCTCGATTATTGCGCGGACACACGCGTCCCGATCACCACCGAATTCGCCGATATCTTCCGAGTTGATGGGCAGTGACGGAACCAGGTACTTCGAGAAGATGTCCATCGCGGATTCCGCGTCCGGACGCTCGATCTTGATTTTGACGTCCAGGCGGCCCGGCCGCAGAATCGCCGGATCGATCATGTCCTCGCGGTTAGACGCGCCGATGACGATGACATTCTCCAGGCCTTCCACGCCGTCGATCTCGCTGAGCAACTGTGGGACAACCGTCGTCTCCACATCAGACGACACACCTGAACCGCGGGTCCGGAAGATGGAGTCCATCTCGTCGAAGAACACGATGACTGGTGTACCTTCAGAGGCTTTTTCACGCGCACGCTGGAAGATCAGCCGGATGTGCCGCTCAGTTTCACCAACGAACTTGTTGAGAAGTTCCGGGCCTTTGATGTTCAAGAAGAACGACTTCGCTTCACGGCTATCCTCGCCGCGCGCTTCCGCGATCTTCTTCGCCAGCGAATTCGCGACAGCTTTGGCGATCAGCGTCTTACCGCAGCCAGGAGGACCGTAGAGCAGAACACCCTTCGGCGGGCGCAGCGAATATTCACGGAACAGATCCCGGTGCAGGAAAGGCAACTCGACAGCATCGCGGATCTGTTCGATCTGCCGAGACAAGCCGCCGATGTCGTTGTAGCCGACGTCGGGTACTTCTTCGAGCACCAGATCCTCGACCTCTGCCTTCGGTATGCGTTCGAACGCATACCCAGCCTTCGTATCGACGAGGAGGGAATCACCAGGCCGGAGTGCACGCGGCGGCGAGAACGGATCCGAATCGTCCTGGTTAACCAAAGGATCGGCGAGCCAAATGACGCGCTCCTCGTCGGCATGGCCGACGACCAGCGCACGGTGTCCGTCGTCAAGCACTTCGCGAAGCGCGCAAATCTCGCCAGTCTGCTCGAACTTGCCTGCCTCGATAATTGTCAGTGCCTCATTGAGCCGGACCGTCTGGCCTTTCCGCAGCAATTGTGAATCCACATTGGGCGAGCACAGCAGCCGCATCTTCCGCCCAGAGGTGAAAACATCCGCGGAGTCGTCCTCATGCACTCCCACGACCACGCCGTAGCCACTCGGTGGCTGACCTAACCGGTCTACTTCCTCCCGCAGATTGAGCAACTGCTGGCGCGCTTCCTTCAGCGTGTCAAGCAGCTTGGCGTTGCGGACAGTCAGCGATTCAATCCGGACTTCGAGTTCACGGACTTTCTGGGGATGCTGCGAAAGCTGACGCCGCAGGGCACCCACTTCCGACTGCAGGGACGTGATCTCGCGATTCAGCTCATCCCTGTCGCGAGGACGTTCTGAAGTGCTCATGGGCGTCTCCTCCCGATCTGATCTATCAACGCTACCGGCGTTCTGGCGAGTATGGGATGTGACGCGCGTCTACTCGCAATAACGTCACCAGATCGTCATGGATTCCATACCCGAAAACGGCCGACTTTAATCGCGCCGACCAGCACTTACGCATACCCAACGACAGCGGACCCAGGCAAAACCCATGACTGGCTAGCGGCCGCTCCACATGTCAGCGACCGTGCTGCTAACAGAAATGTTACGCGGTAACGGTGTGCGGGTGCTTCTCTCACAGTCGCTAGGGTGATCATGAAGCAGCTACGAAAGGACGAACATGGCCGCCCCGGACAGCCGTCCTGATGAGGAAGACCCGGCGAAGAATAGCTACGACTGGAAGCGGGACGAGCGTCTCGATCCGCTCGGGCCTGAGCCAGCCGGAAGTGAGCGCAAGCCGCCCTACATTGGAGGTAACCCGGTGCGCGGCGCGTTGTTCGCACTGGTGCTCGTGCTGCTGGTCATCGCTTGTGTGCTGATTACCTATAACGCCCTAGTGCCGTAGCGCGTCGCGGCTAATTGAAGAGATTTCGGATGTCCTCTGCGCTCAGCGCGTCCCCGAACGCAGCGCCTTCGTCGAGCACGCTCGTGAAGAGATCAGCCTTGCGCTTCTTGAGCGCCATCACCTTCTCCTCGATCGTTCCTTCGGAAATCAGCCGGTACACCATTACCTGACGGGTCTGTCCGATCCGGTGCGTACGATCCACCGCCTGCGATTCCGTCGCGGGGTTCCACCATGGATCAAGGATGAAGACGTAGTCCGCTTCCGTCAGGTTGAGACCGAAACCTCCGGCTTTCAGACTGATCAGGAACACCGAATCCTTACCTGACCGGAACCTGTCGATGACGGCCCCCCTGTTCCGCGTGCGGCCATCAAGGTAAACGTAGGAGACGTCCTCACTGTCGAGACGCTCACGCACCAGTCGCAGGAAGCCAGTGAACTGACTGAAAACGAGGGCCCGGTGCCCGCCGGCGACCACCTCATCCAGGTGCTCAAGCAGCACTTCGATCTTCGCAGCCGGAATCCGCTCATGCGCTAGGTCGACGAGGCCCGCATGCAAGCTCAATTGCCGCAGCGTCGTGAGGGACTGAAGGATCGTCATGCGGTGGCGGCCAAGATCGTCAACCAGGCCCATCACCTTCTGTCGCTCCCTCTGCAAACGCGTTTCGTAGGCCTTGCGGTGGCGCGGGTGAAGATCAACCTCGACAATCTGCTCTTGTTTGGGCGGAAGATCAGCGGCCACGAGTTCTTTCGTCCGGCGACGGACCAGTGGCGCGATTCTGCGCTTCAGCTGGTGGAGCATCTCCTCGTCGTGAAGTTTCTCGATCGGATTCGCGTAAAACTCCTTGAAGTCATGCGGATTTGGGAACAAGCCCGGCGCTGTGATGGAGAGCAAAGACCACAGCTCCATCACATTGTTCTCGATTGGGGTGCCCGTGATGGCGAGCTTGAACGGAGCATTCAGTTGTCGGCAGCACTGGTAGATCTTCGCCTGCCGGTTCTTCGCGATCTGCGCCTCATCGAGCAACAACCCCGCCCACTCCCGCGCGCTGTACTCTTCGAAGTCGAGACGGAACAGCGTATACGAGGTGACGACGATGTCCGCGCCGCGAACAGCGTCAGCGAGGCTCTGGCCGCGGCGGCGGAGTGTGTCCGTCAGAACAGACACAGCGAGATCCGGAACGAAGCGCTGCGCTTCGTGAACCCAGTTCGTGATGACGCTGGTGGGCGCGACGATGAGAAACGGGTTTGCGTGGGGCTCCTGGATTCGCGCGTGTGCAATGAGGGCCAATGACTGCACGGTTTTGCCGAGTCCCATATCGTCCGCGAGGATTCCGCCTAGCCGGGTGGACCATAGGAACGCGAGCCACTCGAACCCTTCATGCTGATAGGGACGCAGCACCGCCTTCACCGTGTGTGGCAGACCGGTTGCCAACCCTTGGTAGTTGAGCAGTCCGTCGACGCTGCGCCGCCACTCCTCGGCCTGTTCACCGACGACACCGAGTCCAACCAGTTCCTCCCACAAGCCCGCCTGGTAACGGTTGATGCGCAGCGTGTCGTCAGGGCGATCATCAAGTGATCGGGCCTCGTCAATGAGTTTCTGAAGCGCAGCGAACTCTGGTTTCTCCAGCGAGAAGTACGCGCCGCTCGGGAGGATCATGTGCGATTCGCCAGCGTTGAGCGCACGAAAGACATCGGGGAACGCGACGACCGTGTTATCGACGGTGATGACGACGTTGAGATCGAACCAGTCCGCCTCCCCCGCGATGTGTGCCGTCGACAGCCTCACCGCAACGGAATCATTGACCTCGCGGAAGTCAGGCACTGTGCCCACGACACTGAGATCGACGTCGTCATGAGCCTCGAGGACTGGAAGCGTTTCAGTGGCGAACGAGGGAGTGTCGAGTTTATCGACCCGGATCTCAGGGCGCGTCCCGAACAACGCCCAGATCGAACCCTCGGCGAATACGGGTGGGCGCAATTCGCCAATGACCTGTTGTTCCCTCGCCTGGTCGCGGATGCCCCCGTCGCCGTTGTTCTCGCCGGGCCGGTACTCAAGTCGCGATTCGCCCACACTGTACTTCCACAGCAGTGTCACAGTGGCGCTATGCACCGAATGAAAGGTCACATCCACTGCCAAGACCGGACCGGTGATCACTGGCGGGGTGAACGATCGATCGGACGACGTGACGGCAGCGAAGGTGCGCAGCCGTGGATAGAACTCGGTCGAAAACCGGTCGAGATCATCGTGCGGTACCGGCAGCGTCTGCCGCGTGAGCAGTATGTGGCGGAGCTGTTCCGGCACGGGCTTGAGCATCTTCGCGAGGTGCAGCCCGCCTCCGCTGTCGGTGAACACAACGCCGTGACCCTCCGCCCCAACGAACGCGACAGGTGTGACGTCAGGAAGGTCAGCGACATTGACGGACGGAGTTACGGCGCGGCGATCGCCATTCGGTGCTGTGACGTCGAGACATAACTGCGCGGACGTGTGAACCGCGACCTCCCCCAGTTCCGGGCGGGCATGGACGAGCGCCACGCCCATCGCAGCTGCCTCCTGAAGCAGTCCCCATAACTGAGGGCTGTTGAATGTGGTGAGGTCAAGCGCTCGTTCGTCGCCGTAGCCGGAATACTGGCGACCGAACCCCGCCTGATACACCGCAAACATGTCGATGCAGAATTGCACGTGCCGACGATCCAGGCTGAACCGCTGAGCCAGGCCATGCAGCCCCGTCCAGGACATTCCAGCGCCAGCCCAGCCGTCCTTCTGTCTGCGAACGAGCCGTGCGAGTACGCGCTGACCGGACATCGCACCGGTCCGCTGAAACTTGGTCAGGCCGGACAGGGAGAGCTCTATCGCGAGTGCCACAGCGGGGAGATCGGCGCTGCCGGACGGACGAGTGTCTGGCAGCATCGCGCTGAGCACGTGCTCCCAGGCCGGGGGTTGCGGGGCGCGCGCAGGAGTGGTGGACACATAGCGACGACCGATCGCTGCGGTCACCAAAGCAACCACGTGTTTGCAGTTGACGCCGACCGGGCAACTGCACTCGCCCCTCCGGAAGACGATTTGCGAACGCTGCATCCGAAAGTAGGCGATCGTTGTGTAGAGACTCGCTTTGCTGCCCGCCACAGTGCCTCTCAGGGCGAACGCATCGTTGTCCCATGTCGCGTCGAGTACGGCTCCGTCCATGGCATACGCCATGCCACGCACGAACGTCTTCTCGCCAACGATCGGTCGCAGCGTTGCGGGCACGAATCCGCGCAGGACCACCGGGAGCATCGGCTCAACCTACCGGAGGTCACCCCTGGCCGGAAACACTGTCTGGGTCGACGCCCAAGAAGTCGCTGCGCGCACGAAGTATATCGACTTCCCTGTACACACCCGACTCCTTCTGCGCGAGCGAACGGCGCAGCGCAAGCGCAAGCACAGGCTTCATGTGGGCCCACATGTGGCCATGATTCCGGATCAGCGTCAGAGAGGCGGTGCCCGGATACAAAATGTTGCGCCGCAAGACTGCCGCCGCATGTTGCTGGTATCCGGTGAACAGGTCGTTTTCCCCGATGATGTCGTGCCAGGTCGTTGAAGGATGGAGCGTGTGCGCGACCCCCTCGAGCGACCTGCGCCGCATGATGAGAGCCCGCCGGAATTTGCTCAGCGGATCCATTGTCGGCGGCGGGTGCTCGAGGTCGCGAGGATCGAAGTCCTGCGCCACGACCTTCAGTGCGGCGCGGATAACCGGGCCTTCCGACCGCGCCATCCGGGCGGCATGGAAAACATACTCAGTCAGGTGATCGAGAGTGCCTACCGACGACAGGGTGACAAGATGGTCGGTTTGGTCTGTCAGCGTTTCCGCGACGGAATACGCGGCGACACCACCCCACGACATGCCCGCGACGTGGAGCTTGTCGTTCGTAATTCGCGCCAGTGCCCGCGCATGACCGTCCCCAAAGATCCGGCGGTGCACACGTCGGCGGACGTGCGCTGCCATCGGGGCGATGATGGGGCGATCAAGCGCGCTGGCGTACTCCCACAGGTACTGCTGACCCAAAGTGGTATTCGGCGTGGACCCGAACCCGTTGTAGATCACCACGGGCCGCCGACCTTCATACGCGCGATTCAGCAGGTAGAAGCGATACTCATCGCCCGTCTTCGGGTCCGTCACGACCGTATGCCGCGTTATCTCATCGCGGAACACGTCGGCGGTCGTCGCCGGTGAGGCCTGCTCCATCCCGTCGCGGCTACTTCTCAGCCTCGGCTTTGATCCGCTCCAGGGTCGTGTGCATTCCGGCGACGAGGTCCGCTTCGAACTCGTCGTTACCGCCGAGGAAGACTTTCACCATCGCTCGTGACACTGCCCTCGTGCCGTTGGGCGCCTCGCGCCGCTGCACGATACGGGTGCCGCCGTCCTCAGCCTGCAGTGCGAATGACCACACAGTGTTGTTTTCGAGAACCTTGAACGCGATGCGCTGGTGCGGCTCCACGGCCACGACTCGGGTGCGCGTCGGCCAGTACAGCATGCCTTTGCGATTGATGTTGAACGCCAGTGCCCCCTCACGAACCTGTCCACCGAGCACGAAGGTCTTGCGCGTGCGGGGGCTCCATTCGCTCATCCGCGGCAGGTCGGAAACGATTGACCAGACCTTCTCCGGCGACGCCGCGGTCGCGATCTCTGCTTCGAGTACAGGGCTTGCCATATTCATCTCTTCCCATTGGGTTTGCTGCTCCTAGAGGCACTTTACCGGCAGCTAATAAGGGATGCCGTCGCGCGCGAGCTCGGTGAGTACCCGTCGACGGAAGGTTTCGTCCCGAACTGTCCGAACGACGAGGTCACGCGCGGTAAGCCGAAAATTCTCCGCGACCAGGCTGAGGATCGTCCGCTCATCTAGGGCGCGCATCGTCCGGCCGTGTGCTGAAACGGCGCTCAGCGCGATAGTCTCGCCGCCCGCGTTGAGATGCCCGCGCGTGGCTCGGTATGTACGAAGCGGGCCAGAAACTTCCACTTCGCACGCGGCACACTGTGGACCGATCTCCGCCACCGAATAGCCAGGTACATCGTCGTTGACGCCCTCACTTCGATCCAGCACATCCCGCTGGGCGTCCGTGAGAAACATGATGTGAACGTCGAGCCGCGTACCAGGCGAGCGGGCAAGAGATCCGGGGACCGCTCCGTACCGCGAGATGCGCGCCGCGTAGACGACGTCATGGTCACTCAGGACTGCCGCGAGCACCGGTATCGGAGGTTCCGATGCGCGCGAGCACCCGAACTTGCGATTCATCTGAACCGCAGACGCATTGGACCCGACAGCCAGAACTGGAGTCCTCGAGTGCAGGGGAATCTGCCCAGGAATAAATGGACGCACCGTCGCTGGTGCCTCGAACACGAAGGAACCGGCGGGCCGTTCGTAGGGGTAACCGAACGCCCGCGCCACGATAGATTCTTCGTGCAGCAAAGTCACTCCATGATGTCGACAAGAAGCGCTGAGTAATTGTCCGGAGCGCCACTGCTGAGCACGAGGGCGATGATCCCGCTGAGTGCATCAGCGGGCGAGCTTTCCCGGCAAACTTGGACGATGTCGGCTGGATTCGTGAAGCCCGACACACCATCTGAGCAGATCAGGTATCGCCCTATCGCTGGCTGCACCTCTGAAATGTGCGGCACCGGAGGCTGGCTGCTCCCCACGACTTGCGTGATTGCATGGGTCGGTCGCCCCGCCGCATCCAGCGCCGCATCGTCTATTGACACTAACGTCAGGTCATCCTGCTCGATCTTGAAGATTGGGCTATCACCGACGTTGACGCAGTAGACGGTGTTCTGGGTGATAACAAGCGCGGCGAACGTGGTGCCCATTCCGCGGAACTCGGCCGATGTGCTCGCTGCCCGCCGCACCGCAGTGTGCAGCATTGCGACCCCTTTGCTGATGTCGCCCGGCGTTTCCCACGCTGCTGACGACTCCACCAGTTCGGTGACTGTCAGCCAGCTTGCGACGTTCCCAGCTGGGTGACCGCCAAGCCCGTCAGCGACTGCGAGCACCACCGGCCGGTCGAGCGGAAGCCCGACAGTTGCGATAGTCCCCGATTCCACCTGACTGACGAGCGGCCCGACGGCGATCGCGTCTTCGTTGCGTGCGCGCAGCAGACCGCGATCAGTAATCGCACTGACCTGAAGAGACCTCATGCCACCATCGTGGCACTTCCGGCGGCGACTTCGTCTATTTGATGCCGAGCCGCTGCCGCTCCGCCTCGACAATCCGCTGCTCATCGTCTGCGACGTCTACATCGACTGATCGAGCATCCGCTTCCTTTGAGGCACTCTTGCGGGCGTATTCATCAAACAGCTCCCGCTTACGTGCAACGATCTGACGCATATGGTCATCGACTGTATCTTTCGCGAGCAGGCGGTGAACCTGGACGGCGCGGACCTGGCCCATCCGGTGCGCTCGAGCGATGGCTTGTTCCTCGGTGCTCGGCTTCCACTGCGGCTCCGTGAGAATAACGATTGACGCCGCCTGAATGTTGAGACCCACTCCCCCTGCCTGGATCTGACTCAGCAGCACCGTCGGCCCCTGGTATGCGGTAAATGCATCTACGAGACGCTGGCGCTCCGGCGCAGGCACCGACCCTGTAATCGTGCCTGCCACCTTACTTCCCAGCGCGCTTCCGATTCTCTCGAGCACGTCGAGGAAGTAGGAGAAGATGAGCACTTTGAAACCGTCCTCATTCGCCTCGTCAACGATTTCCAGCAGTCGTTCCAGCTTCGCTGACTCCGACGAACTGTAGGCTGCGCGACGCATCCACATGAAGTTGCCGCTCCGGACCGCGTCTCGGTATTCACGGGTGTCGCCAGGGCTGAGATACACCCATTCTTCGATGTCGATGCGCTCAGGAAGCTCAGTCAGCACGTCCTCCTGATTTCGCCGAAGATACACGGGAGCAACCGTTCTGCGGAACTTCCGGGCGCCAGCAAGGGCATCGGCTGCCGTCACCCGATCCGCAACATCTGGCCGCAGGTAAGCGACGAGGTTGCGAAATTCGCTGACGCGGTTCTCCATCGGGGTTCCGGTGAGGAAGAGCGCGCGCTCTGCCTGGCCGATCATCCGCCCGACGAACCAGGCGCGCTGTGTCTCAGGGTTCTTCACATAGTGCGCTTCATCAACGATGAGCATCGACAGCGCGATGGTCTCGGGCAGCGAGACGCCACCCACCGTTCCGAAGGTCGTCACAGCAACGCCCCCGGACCTTTGCCACGCGAACAGCGCTTCGTCACGATCTCTGCCGTGCACGCTGTGGGCATCGAGGACGGTATGCCGCTGAATCTCGTTAAGCCAGTTCACCTGCACGCTAGCTGGACAGATGACGAGAAACCACCGGTGGCCAGCGGCTGCAAGGTGCGCCACCGCGGCGAGGGCCTGCACCGTCTTCCCGAGTCCCATCTCGTCGCCGAGGATGGCATACCGGCGCTGCAGCGCGAACTGCGCGCCGAACTTCTGGTAGCCGCGCAGCGTCGCGGTAAGCAAGCTGGTGTCGAGTTCAGTTTCGGCGACGCTGCGCGCGTCGTCGTCACCCAGGAACCCGCGTGCGGCCTCTCCGTCCAGCTCTCGGCCGACACCGAGAGACTCGAGAATGGCGTAGAACGCTGCGGCATTGTGTTCAAAGTCCCGCCAAAGTTGGTCTGGCAGATATGCGCCTGGGTCCAGCCCGGGTCCCGTTGACGTCAGCGTCTGCTGAAGCGCGAGCACCTCCGGATCGACGAGAAGCGTTTCAAGTTCCCGCAACGCTGAAAGCGTCGCATGTTTTGTGGCGCGGGACGCGAAAAACATCCGGAACCGGCTCGTTGCACGGGCAGCGGCATCGGCCGTGGGAACGATGTGGGCAGCCAGGTCACTCAGCACGGGCCCCACCGCAGCTACCGTGGCGTCGGCGTGTCGCAGCGCAGCGAGCAGTGCCAGCAGCTCTGTCTGCAGGTGCGGACGCATGACGGTGTCGAAACGTATTTGTGTCTGGCTGGTGAGCCGATCTGCGACGCTGCGTGCAGCTGCGCACACCTGGCCAGCAGTGTGTGCCCCGACGCCAGGCAGGCGAGTAAGTTGGGCCGCCGGTTTATCCGCTACATCGGCGACTGTCTGGTACCCGGCGTTCTCCAATGCTGCGAGCCGCGTCCGCGAGTCCACGAGCGGTTTGAGCTCGCTCAGCGCAGTCCGCCGCAACTGTTCACCGACGGTATCGCCAGTCACGATCTCAATCTGGTTCAGTGCCGCTGCACGGAGCGTCTCCGGAGCAGCGAGCAGCACTGCTGAGCTATCGACGATCCACCGGGCGAGTTCGAGCATCTGCTGCGCTGGCGGGCCGATGCGAGATTTCGCCGCTGCGTACTCGTCTGGGCCCAGCGCCGCAGGAGTTGGCGACGGCGACTGGATACGCATGCTGGGATCGTAGCGCTGCCGCTCTGGCGTGCGTCGAAACCGGACTAGCCATTCACAGATCAGGTCAGTATTATTTGAGTCAATGTCCACTGACTTACCTCCCCCAGTGCGAGCGGCCATCCACGCCGCTCTCGGCGACCCTGCCCGCGTGGAACTCGCAGACCTCGTCGCCGAGGGTGACCGGTCGCCATCCGAACTGCAGACCGCGCTCGAAATGAAGTCAAACCTGCTCGCCCACCATCTCGGCGTGCTCGAACGCGCCAATATCGTGCGGAAACGGCGCTCTGAAGCAGATCGCCGACGGACCTACTGGACACTGGTACCCGGCACCTTGGAAGCACTGCTCCCGCGAACCGTCCGGACTGTCCCCCGTGTGGTCTTCGTCTGCACGCACAACTCGGCGCGATCGCAACTCGCTACGGCGCTCTGGTCGCAGAACAGCACTGTGCCCGCGACCTCAGCGGGAACAGATCCAGCCCGCACAATTCATCCCCGGGCTCTCGCTGCGGCGCGACGGCATGCCCTGCCCCTCACCCCAATGACTCCGCGGCGACTCGACGAAGTGCGTGCGCCTGGCGACGTCCTTATCGCCGTGTGCGACAACGCGCACGAGCAACTCAGCCCCAACGAGCAGCGGCTGCACTGGTCAGTGCCTGATCCCGCTCGGGACGACACCGACGCGGCGTTCGACCAGGCCGTCGATGAGCTGTCTCGCCGTATCGCGCGCGTCGCGCCCACATTCCAGCAACCGATCGACCCATCTACGAAATAGGAGTCTCCATGTCAGCCCCGTCTTTCGGCGCCACTGAATTCGGCCGCAATGACCTTTCCATCGACCACCAGATTGCCCTCAGGACCGCATCAACCCGTCTCGCAGAAGCCTTTACGGGAGTCTTCGGTCCGGAGACGATCGAACGCTTCCTGCACTCGTCGTACGACCAGTTCGCAAGCACCGCAACAGTGCCCAACTTTATTCCGCTCCTCGCTGAACGTTTCGCCAGGCAGCGGCTGAAAGCCCTCGCACGCGTGGAGGGTCTGCATCACGATGGCAAACCGACCGTGTTGTTTCTTTGCACCCACAACGCGGGGCGCTCTCAGATGGCGCTTGGCTTCTTCGAACAACTCGCCGGCGAGAACGCCGTTGCGTGGTCGGGAGGCTCGGAACCCGGAAACGCAATCAACCAAGCCGCCATCCACGCGATGGCGGAACGCGGCATCGATATCTCAGGCGAGTATCCGAAACCGTGGACCGATGAAATTGTCCAAGCAGCAGATGTGGTCATCACAATGGGATGTGGCGACGCCTGCCCAATCTTCCCCGGCCGCCGGTACGAAGAATGGTCTCTCGACGACCCGGCAGGACGCACGATCGACGATATTCGGCCAATTCGCGACGAAATAGAACGGCGCGTTCGCTCCCTGCTCGACGACCTCGGCGTAGCAACGGCCTGATTGCGGCCGCCGCCACTCGCAAATCCATCTGCGGGTGTCAAAGAAAACCTGGCCTTTGCGGGTGTTTCTTTTGACCTGCACGGATGGATTTAGCTGAGTGGCTGGCGCTCACCGGCTATTCGCCTGCGCCCCGCATAGAGCGTCGCCCCAGCCAGGAGTACGACTGCCCCAGCTACAACGGAGGCAGTGGGCAGCGTGCACGCCAAGACAACGCACCCGATCGCACCCAGTGCGGGCACGATCCGCGACCGGACGCGACGGGAGAGAGTCCATGCCGACAGGTTCGCGATGAGGTAATACGTCAGGACAGCGAATGACGAGAAGCCGATCGCGCCGCGCAAGTCCGTCGCCAGGACCAGGACAATCACGATGGCCCCTACGGCCAGTTCCACACGATGCGGCACGCGGAACCGCGGGTGCACGACCGCCAGCGGCTGGGGCAGGTGACCGTCGCGCGCCATTGCGAACGTCGTTCGTGACACGCCGAGTACAAGCGAGAGCAGGGCTCCTGTGGCGGCGACAACGGCACCCACACGCACGACTTGTTCCGCGCCGGTGACTGCAGCGACTGCACGGGCGAGCGGGTCTGTCGCGTCAGCGAGCCCGTCTGCGCCCAGAACTGACAGCACCGCGAACGCGACGACGGCGTACACACCGAGCGCAATACCCAGCGCGATACCGATGGCCCTGGGAATCGTCGTTTCTGGGTTGCGGACTTCTTCGCCTAATGTTGCGATCCGCGCGTACCCAGCGAATGCAAAAAATAGCAGGCCCGCAGCCTGCAGGACTCCCGCGACTCCGATCGTCGCCGTGCTCGCGGGCAGGTGCGGTCCTCCCGCTTCGAGGAAGGCGATGACGACCACTCCAAGGAGCACGAGGAGCACCAGCGCAACAATGATCCGCGCAGCACGGGCGGACTTCTGAACACCCGCATAGTTGACCCCGGTGACAGCGAGGACGGTTACCACTGCGATGGGCTTTTCGTGGCCGGGCCACGCGTACGTGCCGACAGTCAGTGCCATCGCCGCGCACGACGCGGTTTTTCCGACTACGAAACCCCATCCGGCGAGGTAGCCCCAGAACTCACCGAGCCGTTCGCGGCCGTAGACGTAGGTTCCGCCGGAGCTCGGGTAGATCGCTGCTAGCCGCGCCGAGGAGTTGGCGTTGCAGTACGCGACCGCCGCGGCGATCGCGAGTGCGGCGAGGAGGTACTGTCCGGCGGCTTGCGCGGCGGGCGCAAGCGCTGCGAAAATACCTGCACCGATCATCGCGGCGAGGCCGATTACCACTGAATCGCTGAGGCTCAGACTTCTGCTTAATGGCGCATCGGACCGCGTCACGGTTGCACGCTATCTCACTCGGCCCCACCGCGCGCGACTTAACTATCTGGAAGCGATCCCACAGCATTCAGCACCGCGCGATGCCCAATGTCGACTGCCGCCCGCATCCCGGCTAGATCGCGGAAGCCACGTATTCCGCCCGCGGCGCCGTCAGGAGGCCGGATCTGCAGTATTGCGGGGCAAGCACCGTTCGCCTCATGCCTCTCGATCACGTCCTCGTCTGCCGTCTCCCGCTCGTAGCGAGCGAGCCAGGTATCGACGGTGCCGGGTGCGCGCCTTTGCAGCCACGCACGCATGAACCAACGCTGGTGCCGGGGTATCGGTTCGGGCCGGACTGTAGCCGGATTTGTTCGCAGCACAAGGACGTGTGTGGCCTGCCATTGAAGAGCACGGTGGACAGGCACCGGTTCGCTGACTCCGGCGTCGACGAACCGTCTTCCGCCGAGTTTCACCGGTGGGCCGCCGAGTAGCGGCAGCGTGGAGGTTGCCTCGAGCGCCAGTTTCAACGACTCGACGTCGGAGACCAGTGGGCACAGGTCCACGCTTTCACCAGTGTCTGCGTCGGTGGCGACGGGGTGAAATGAAATGGGGTGGTCAAGTACAGCTTGGAAGTTCATCCGCACCTGACGGGTGTACACAGTGCGGACCAAATGGGTGGAGTCGACAATGGGTCGGCCGCGCAACACATTACGCCCACGGAAGGTTTGGGAGGTGACAGCCGGATCTGACCATAGGGAGGCGCCCAGCGCGGATTGGCCTGCAAGCACCCAGGCCGCGTTGAATGCTCCCGCAGATACACCGAACAGCGCATCTGCAGCATCGATCAATCCGAGTGCTTTAAGTGCTGTGAGCATCCCGGCGGAGTAGGCGCCGCGCGGCCCACCACCTTCAACGACAAAGGCCACGCGGTGGCCGTCACGCCGCTCCCCTGGTGAGCTCTGCGCTGATCGCCGCGCACGCAGGACATCCACTACCGGATGTTCGGAGAATGTCATTCAGCGGATCATCATCCCTTCGAAGGGCGCCGCTGGGGCTTTGGCGCGATCACACCTTCGGCGAGTCGCCGCGCGGACACCAGGAACGCGGTGTGGCCTTGCATCCGGTGCCCAGGACGGACGGCGAGCCCGACGACGTTCCAGTCCCGCACCAGAGACTCCCAGGCACGGGGTTCAGTCCAGCATTGCAATTCCCGCAGTCCTTCGACGACGCGTGACAGCTGTGTTGTCGTGGCGACATAGACGATAAGGACGCCGCCTGGAATCAGGGCCTTCGACACGGCAGGGAGCACCTCCCATGGCGACAGCATGTCGAGCACGACCCGGTCGACCTGACCTTCGTACTCCGCGACATCCCCGACTGTGAGGTTCCAGTTTGTGGGCCGTTCCCCGTAGAAGTTTTCGACGTTGCGAACGGCGTGTTCGGCGTGGTCCTCGCGGACCTCATACGAAATGACGGTCCCTGTCGGGCCGACGGCGCGCAGCAGTGAGCACGTGAGGGCACCCGAACCCGCGCCCGCTTCGAGCACTCGTGCACCGGGAAAGATGTCACCTTCGTGGACGATCTGTGCCGCGTCCTTCGGGTAGATGACCTGCGCTCCGCGTGGCATTTTGAGCACGTAATCCGTGAGTAGCGGCCGCAGCGCGAGGTACGCGGTGCCGTTTCCGGATTTCACGACACTGCCTTCGTCCGATCCGATCAGATCGTCATGGGGAATCGATCCCCGGTGGGTGTGGAACTCACCGCCCGCGGTAAGCAGAAGGGTGTAGCGGCGGCCCTTCGCGTCGGTGAGCTGCACTCGGTCACCCTCACGAAATGGCCCGCTTTGCGCTGTCATGCCTCTGCAATTCCCTTCGTTCAACTCGGCCCGGGCTACCTAAAGTTGTCAGACGGTGCGCATACGCTGCCATATGTGAGGTCAGACGTGATGAATCCAGCAACTGCCAACGATGATGCCGACGCAGCACCACCCGTAACCCGCACCGTCAACGGTACTGGCAGTTCATCCGACGGATCATCCGAGGTGTCGGCAGCGGCGTCGGACAGGGTACGCAGACCCCTGGCTCTCTCACCGTCGCGTGCGAATGACTTCAAACAGTGTCCGCTGCTCTACCGTTTCCGAGCCATCGACCGGCTACCTGAAGCGCCCAGCCGCGCGCAAGTCCGCGGCACGGTTGTGCACGCGACTCTCGAAGCGCTCTACGAGCTACCTGCTGCGCAGCGCCAGCGGGGCACAGCAACATCGCTTATCCAGCCAGTGTGGGAGCAAGCATGCGCGGAAACGCCGGAGCTTGCTGAACTCATCGGTGACGAACGCAGCACGTTCTTCGGTGAGGTCGAGCAGCTCGTACAACGCTACTTCGAAATGGAAGATCCCACCCGGTTTGATCCTGAGTCGTGCGAGTTGCTCGTGGAGGCGCAGACTGAGGACGGTGTGGCGCTCCGCGGGTTCGTGGACCGTATTGACGTTGCCCCAACCGGCGAGGTCCGCGTCGTGGATTACAAGACTGGCCGCAGCCCAAGCGAGATGAGTACCGGCCAGGCTCTTTTTCAGATGAAGTTCTATGCGCTGGTGATCTACCGGGTTCGCGGAGTCGTCCCAACGCAGCTGAAGCTGATCTATCTCGGTGATGGACGCACGCTTACTTACGCGCCCGAAGCCGGTGAACTCCTTCGCTTCGAGCGCACACTGTCCGCCATCTGGAGCGCGATTCGCGCCGCTGGTGATTCGGGCGACTTTCGGCCCAGCCCCGGCCGATTGTGCGATTGGTGCGACCACAAGTCCCACTGCCCATCGTTCGGTGGGACACCCCCCGCATACCCTGGGTGGCCAGAGGCCGTAACCGCGTGACGCGGATGGACGATTGGGGCGGTGGCGATGAGTAGCAGCAATGGTCCTTTTTATAAACGTGGACCTGAGGCTGACGGCTGGCAGAGCTTCACAGCAACACAGGCCACAGTGGGTGTCTGGTCAGCTTCCACCCAGCATGGTTCACCGCCCGCAGCACTGCTCGTCAAGGCTCTCGAGGAGTTTGAGCCGCGCGCGAACACCCGGATCTCACGGGTGGTTGTCGAAATTCTTGGCCCCCTACCGGTTTCCGAGTGCCGTCTCCGGACGTGGGTCGAACGTCCGGGCCGCCGTATTCAGCTGCTTGGCGCGGAACTCCAGGCCGAAGGCGCAGACGGTGCCTTCCGAACCGTCGCGAAAGCCTACGGTTGGCGGCTGGAAACTAGCGATACTTCCCATGTCGCCGATGCGCCCGGAGTTGTGCATGACCCGCTGCTTCCGCCCCATGAAGGCGAGCCGTGGGATCCGGCGCACACCTTCGGCCCCGGCTACATCAGCGCAATCGAATGGTCGTCGATTCGTCGGCCCAGCCGCTCTGGGAAACCAGGGCAGACATGGGGGCGCCCACGCGTGCTACTTGTGGACGACGAACCGCTGACTCCGCTGCAACGGCTGTTCACAGTCGTCGATTCGGCCAACGGCATCGGCGCGAAACTCGACATCCGCGAGTGGACCTACCTCAACACCGATCTCACAGTGCACATCCACCGCCTCCCCGAAGGTGAGTGGATCGGGCTATCAGCCAAGACGACCGCCGGGCCCGACGGAATCGGCATGTGCAGCGCTGTGATCTACGACGAGAAAGGGCCGGTGGGAAGATCCGCTCAAACGCTGCTAATCAGCCCGCGGTAGCCACTTCAGCGGGTGCCTCGCCCGCAGCGACCGCCGGGTCCATCCACATCACTTCCCAGACGTGATTGTCGGGGTCACGGAACGCGCGACCATACATGAAGCCGTGATCCTGCGGTTCCATCCATTTGGTCCCGCCCTGACCTAGGGCGGTCTCCACGATGCGGTCGACGTCAGCACGGGTGTCCGCGGAGATGCACAACAATGCCTCACGCGCCTTCGCGGTGTCACACATGTCGTCAGCGATGAAGCCCTGGAATCGGTCCGGCGTCATCAGCATGACGCACGTCAGCTCATTCACGATCATACAAATCGTAGTTTCGTCGCTGAACTGATCATTAAACGTGAAACCCAGCGCCCCGAAGAACTCCTTCGCGGCCACAACGTCGTTCACGTACGTATTGACAAAAAGCATTCTTGTCATGGGTTTATCCTTCTCTAGATGCCGTCCCGTCCCCGACAAACTTTCCGGGTTCATAGGACAGACTCGGCCGAGATGGTGGAATTCATCGCTTAGCGTCAATCCCATTGGCAACATTCGTATCTCGACGCGTCCAGCGGACATTTGCACGTTCGAGGACTAAGGTCACTCCCTATGGCGGCGACGAAAAGCGGGAAGAAGACTGGACGTCCACGGTCCCTTCACGAACCAGACATCATCAATGCGGCTCTGGAAATCGGGCTGTCAGACGCGTCGATGCCGACGGTCGCGCGGCGCCTCGGAGTGACGCATTCCGCCCTGTACCGGTATTATGCTGACCGGAATGCGCTGCTGGTGGCCAGCATCGGCACCGCGATAGAGCGGACACAGTGGCCGGATGGCTCGGAGTGCTGGCGCGACACGCTCACGGGGCTGGCCGATTCGATGTGGCACATGTTCAGCGAATACCCCGGACTCGCCGAAGCGATGCTGACCGTCCAAGGCACCCCGCCAGAGGGCACAGCTTTGGTGGCGCGCATCGTTGAAGGACTCCACCGTCAGGGATTCAGCGTGCATGACGCGATGCTGGCTGTGGACTTCGTTTCTGACCTAACGCTCACCGGCTTCTCCACGATGGCCCGGCTCGATCAGCCCACAGACGACGGGGCCACCACTCGAGAACGTTTCAGGGCGGACTGGTCACGACCCGAAATACTGAGCGAGGTCGTCGCAGACGACTCCGGCTGGTACGGGCGCGGATGGCTCGACGAGAAGATCGCCGTGATGCTGGACGGCCTCGAAAGGCGCATCACCAGCTGACGCGTTACAGCCTGCAGGACCTGATGTCCGACGCAAGGATGGCCTTGGCGCCCAGCGCGGAGAGGTCATCCATCACCTGGTTGACGCTGCGCCGCGACACCATTGCGCGGACGGCGACCCAGCCGGGCTCGGCCAGCGGTGCCACAGTCGGCGACTCGATCCCCGGCGTGATGGCAGTTGCTGCCTCGAGGAGGCTCTGTGAGCAGTCATAGTCCAGCATCATGTACTGCTGAGCGAACACGACACCCTGGATGCGAGCGACAAGCTGGTCGCGAGCAGGTGTGCTCGGCTCCTCGCCGTCGCGTTCCAGGAGAACGGCTTCTGAATCACACAGCGAATCACCGAACGCCGCGAGGTTATGCTGACGCAATGTGCGGCCTGAACCAACGACGTCGGCGATAGCGTCCGCCACTCCGAGCTGGATCGAAATCTCGACAGCCCCATCAAGCCGGATGACAGTCGCATCGACACCCCGACGGGAAAGGTCGGCGCGGACAAGGTTCGGGTAGGAGGTGGCGATACGAAGCCCCTGCAGATCTTCGACCGTCCACTCACGCCCCTGCGGTGCCGCGTACCGGAACGTCGAACGCCCGAACCCCATGGCAAGACGTTCGCGGACCGGAGCACCCGAATCAGTAGCCAGATCCCGGCCAGTTATTCCAAGATCTAGTTCCCCCGAACCGACGTAGATCGCAATATCTTTCGGGCGCAGGAAGAAGAACTCAACCTGATTCGCCGGATCCAGAACGGTCAAGTCCTTGCTATCCGAACGGGTTCGGTATCCGGCTTCAGAGAGAATCTCCGCGGCCGATTCTGACAATGCGCCCTTGTTTGGTACGGCAACTCGCAACATATGAACTTCCTCAGAGGTCTTCAGCGTGTGATGGTGAGTAGTGGTGATGGCGCGGCGCATCATCACAGATGTCGGTAGACATCCTCGAGCGACAGTCCCCGCCCCACCATGAGAACCTGCACCCAGTACAGGAGCTGCGAAATCTCCTCGGAGAGCTCTGCGTCCCCCTGGTACTCAGCAGCGAGCCACACCTCCCCGGCCTCTTCCAGAATCTTCTTGCCCTGCGCGTGCACGCCAGCGTCGAGCGCCTTCACGGTGCCTGACCCGTCCGGGCGTGTGGCGGCGCGGTCCTGCAGTTCAGCGAACAGGGTCTCGAAAGTCTTCACGGGCGTCCATTCTGTCACGAAGTGACACGTCCTCGAATTTCGCCCAACGCGGTGATCTCGATCCTGTCGCTACAGGACGGCACAACCAGGAGAGTCGCACCGGCCGGACCGCCACCGCACACCCGTCGTAGGATCAGGGTATGGAGCAGTCCCGCACATTTCAGGCCGAGGTGCGTCAGATGCTGCGCGACAGAATCCTCGACGCGGCAAGCGATATCACTACTGAACGCGGCTGGGGTGCGGTAACAATGTCGGAGATCGCTCAGCGGGTGGGTGTCAGCCGCCAAGTCCTCTATCGGGAGACCGGGGCCAAACATGCGCTTGGCGAGGCACTGGTGACGCGTGAGGCGGATCGCGTGGTCTCTCGTGCGGCCGAGCAATTCCGGATACACCCCGCTTCGCTGGCCGACGGAATAGGCGCGGCTGCCGAAGCAACGCTGATCAGCGACGTCGGGAACCCACTGATTCGGGCAATTGCGGCGGGGAGTGCGGGCGGAGATACGGAACTGCTGCCCCTGCTTTCGGGTGGGACTGGTCCCGTATTGGCTCGTGCGATCGGAGCGATCAGCGAGGTCGCCGCTGCTGTCTATTCGGGCCTTGAACTACCGCAATCTGACATCAAATGCGCCATCGAGGTGGGTGTTCGCCTCACTTTGAGCCATCTGCTTTCGCCGCTGGGAAATCCCGAGGACGCGGCGCAGCAGGTCCGTCTCGTTGCTCGGCGATTACTCGCCTGAGCACGTCTCGCTGATACATCGCCTTCACCCGCGCCCACGGGTTACTACGCATCTTCATCGCCGTCCACACAATGAGCACATTAGTGTCTTCTATTGACACTATCCTTCAGGGCGTCCTACGCTGTTACACATCTTGAGAGTCTGTCCGCAACGTAAGGATTAACACACCATGGACCCATTCTGGATGCACCTCATCGGTATATTCGTCCTCATCCTCTCTCCCGCCTTCATGCCGGCCATCGTGCCAATGGTGTCCTGGGTGTCCGACCGGCTCGCTCCGCCCGCGCCGCGCAAAGCGAACGCCCGAGTCAAATTGAAGCCTGCTTCTGCCTGAAAGCTGCTAGCCGTGGCGCCTTAGCAGTTCATTCACCCACTGCAGCGTCATCTCCGTGTACGTTTGCAGCTGCGCGGTTTGTCCAGGCTCTAACCGGTCACATATCCAGTCCCAGTGCAGCGCAACACTTTCCCCGACCACTGGGCGTCCCGCCAGTTGCTGTCCCGCGACTCGCCACCGCGCGGTTTCAGCGGTCGGCGCCCCGAGGCTCAGCTCACCGTTGTACTCGAGGGGGCGCGACAGCACCGTCACTTCTTCGTCCGAGACTTCGGTGACTTTTCCCCACCGTATTCGGCAATTCTGGAGAACTGAGAGCGCAGCCGGACCCTTATCGAGCATGCGCGCCCATGGGTACACCACGAAGACATGGAAGCTGTGGTGCGCACATGCGCTTCGTGCGGATGCGAGGAGGTTGCCAGCCTGCCCACGAAAGGAGTCCTTTAGTCGGCTCAGCAGGCGACCGGGATCAATCTCTTTGAGAAGCGGGGTGCCCACCCAGTACGCCTCCACCACATCGGCACGCAACGGGTCAGCGCTCCCGGATGCGGCGGCAATCTCCATCAGATACGGCCATGCGCCATCAAAGCTGCGTGCCCACGCCCTGGCCTGCGCCGGTGAAGGCGCCCCGGACAACTGCTGCACCGTGGCTGTGACGCCGGGGGGACCGCAGTATCCGAGTTCGTTCGGCGGGTACGCGTAACGCGCGAACACGGCAGCGCCCGAGGCAACCTCTGCGGCCTTCATGCCTGCCTCAGCAGATCCGCGGCAGTTGCTCACCGGCAGGCAGGTCGACTACCCGCGTACCACCGAGTCCTGTTTTCGCCACCACCATTCCCGGGTGCTCGGCGACCACCTCGCCGATTATCGAGGCGTTACCGCCCAGCGGGTTGTCCCGCATGGCCGCAAGTACCCTGTCCGCATCAGCCGGGTCGACAAAAGCGAGCAGCTTCCCTTCATTAGCCACGTACAACGGATCGAGCCCTAGTAGGCCGCACGCATCCCGCACTCCCGGGGGAATCGGCAGCGCGCGCTCAGAGAGTGACACCCCCACGCCCGCGGAACGCGCGATCTCGTTCAATGATGCCGCGACACCGCCCCGGGTCGGGTCGCGCAGAACGTGCAGATCGGCGCCCGTAGCGATCATGTCTGCGACGAGCCCGTTGAGCGCCGCCGTATCGCTGCGGATGGTCGTTCCGAATTCGAGACCTTCCCGGCAGCTGAGTATTGCCACGCCGTGCACACCGATATCACCGCTGACAATCACCACGTCCCCCGGCCGCGCACGTTCTGGCCGTATATCAACGCCTTCGTCGATGATTCCGATTCCACTCGTGTTGATGTACACGCCGTCTCCGTGCCCGGAGTCCACCACTTTGGTGTCGCCAGTGACAAGCCTGACACCGGCTATCTGCGCTGCAGCACCGACTGCCTCAGCGACGTGCGCGATCGAGGCGAGAGTGGTGCCTTCTTCGAGAATGAACGCCGTAGACAAGACGAGCGGACGGGCACCCGACATTGCGACATCATTGACGGTGCCGTTGACCGCGAGATCACCGATGCTGCCGCCCGGAAACGTCATAGGTTTTACAACAAAGGAATCTGTCGAGAACGCCAGCCGGATGCCGCCGACGGAAACAACAGCGGAATCGGACAGTCCACCTGCCGCCGAAGCACCGAAAGCGGGGAGAAACAGGTGCTCGACCAGTTCACCCGACATCGCACCGCCGCCACCGTGTCCCATGACGATGTTCGGAGAGTCGCGCAGCGGCACCGGACACACCCAGCTGTCCATGTCGACAGCGGCGCGCTCAGACAACTTCAGATCAGACACCACTGACCTCCCTGAGTTCGAGACGGCGGTACAAGTAGTACGCGGCACACGCGCCTTCGGACGACACCATGGTCGCGCCCAATGGAGTTCGCGGCGTGCACTGTTTGCCGAACGCGGAGCACTCGTGAGGTTTGATGAGTCCCTGCAGGACCTCGCCCGAGCGGCAGATCGGAGACTCGTCGGTATGAAGATCGGTGACCTCGAACCGATGCTCCGCGTCGTACGCACGATATTTCGGCGCGAGGCGCCAGCCGCTGTCCGGGATCACACCGATGCCGCGCCAGCCCCGGTCCGTTCGTTCGAAGACATCGTCGAGCATCTGCTTGGCTGCGAGATTTCCTTCCGCCTGAACCGCGCGGCGATACGCGTTCTCGAGCTCGTAGCGTCCGTTCTCGAGCTGCAGAACGGTCCGCCGGATCCCCTCGAGAATGTCAAGAGGCTCGAACCCCGTGACGACGATGGGGACCTGATACTTCTCGCACAGCGGCGGATACTCTTCGGTTCCCATCACACTGCACACGTGGCCCGCGGCGAGGAAGGCCTGAACCCGGCACGTTGGTGATTCCATGATCGCGGCGACCGCCGGTGGCACGAGTACATGGGAAACTAGCAATGAGAAGTTCGTTATCCCAAGACGCTGCGCTTGATAGACGGTCATCGCGTTGGCGGGGGCCGTTGTCTCGAATCCGATACCGAAGAAAACAACCTGCCGATCGGGGTTCTGGCGAGCGATCGTCAGCGCATCTAGCGGTGAATACACAACGCGGATATCGCCACCGTTGCTTTTGATTCGGAAAAGATCGGACTCGCTGCCTGGCACCCGCAGCATATCCCCAAAGGAGCAGAAAATAACGTCTGGCCGTGCCGCGATCGCGAGAGCCTTGTCGATGATCTCCAGGGGTGTAACACAGACTGGACAGCCTGGGCCGTGGATCATTTCAATCTGCTTCGGGAGCAGCTGGTCAATTCCGTGGCGGATGATCGAATGCGTCTGACCACCGCAAACTTCCATGATCGCCCAGGGCTTCGTGGTGGCCGCATGAATCTGGTCGAGCAGCTTCTTCGCCAGTTCGGGATTGCTGAACTCGTCGAGGTATTTCATGATTTTTCCGTCCCTGTGCTCAGCCCGGCCTGTTTCGCGGCGAGCGCGAATTGATCACCGAACTCTTCCTCCAGAATTCCGAGTTGCTCGAACTCGGCAAGGGTTTTCATCGCGGATTCCTCATCAAGACGCTGAATAGCGAAACCCACATGAACGATGACGTAGTCACCCACCGCGGCATCGGGAATGTACTGCAGGCACACGTCTTTGTGGACGCCCCCAAAATCCACCTCTGCCATCATCGTGCCGTCGCGTTCTTCCATTTCGAGGATCTTCCCCGGGACCGCTAAGCACATCGCTCCTCCTAGAATCGCATTACTTCGTAAGGCTGATTGGGGTTGTTTTTGTTGCTGCGACGTTCATTGCGAGCACCCCACAAGCAACTGGCCGAGTGCAATGCCCCCGTCGTTTGGCGGCACACGATGGTGCGAGTACGCCGTGAAGCCGAGGTTCGCCAGCTTCACGCGCACCAGACTGTGCAGCAGCGAATTCTGGAAGACTCCACCCGTCAGTGCGAACGCTTCCAGAGCGGTCTCGTCATGGGCGGCCAGCGCCCACCGCAACGTCAGATCGGCGACAGCGGCGTGGAAACGAGCACCCACGACACCTGCCGGAACGCCTTCGCGAAGATCCTCGAGGAGTGCCCGCAGCATCGGAGCGGGATCCGCCACGTCGTCAACGAGGGCGAAGCGGTACCCCTCGCCACCATCGATGCCACGCGAGAGGCCTTCCAGCTCAATCGCCGCTTCTGCTTCATAGTCGACCCTCTGGCGCACCCCGCACAATGCTGCGATCGCATCAAATAGTCGTCCGAAACTCGAGGTGGGAGTGCAACCGAAACCAGTTTGGAGCTGGTGCCACAGAACCTGACGTTCCTGCACTGGGCACGCCTGGACGGGAGCAAGATCGTCCGCCCACGGTATTCCCGCAGCGTAGAGGTGGGCGAGCGCCATTCGGTAGGGGCGCTCCACACTCAGATCCCCACCTGGAAGCGGCACATACTTCAGATGAGCGAACCGCCTGAACTCCTTGTAACCGCCAATGAGGACTTCGCCTCCCCAGATCGCCCCATCAGTTCCATACCCGGTGCCGTCATAGGCAAATCCGACGACGCTCTCATGCGCACCGAGTCCATGCTCGCCCATGACGGCGGCGAGGTGCGCGTGGTGGTGCTGCACAGAGCGGAGCGGTCGCCCGCTGGCGTGGCGGCGCGCCCAGGCCACTGAGCGGTAATCAGGATGTGCGTCGGCAATGACCTGCTGCGGCTCGACTCCTGTGAGGTGCTGTAGATGCCGCTCGGTGTTGCTGAACGCCTCGAGGGTGGCGAGGTCATCCATGTCGCCCACGTGCTGGCTGAGCCATGCGTAGCGACCTTCGGCGACCGCGCACGTATTTTTGACATCCGCTCCCACAGCGAGTGCAGGCGGGACCCGTACCGGCAGCGCTAGCGGCATCGGGGCGTACCCGCGCGAACGCCGGAGCGGCATCTCGGCACCGTCCACGACACGCACCACCGAGTCATCGCACGGAACCAATATCGGCCTGTCGTGCATGAGCCATGCGTCCGCGATTTCCCTCAGACGCTCCACCGCATCATCGTTCCGGAACGCAATCGGCTCACCCCCGAGGTTGCCTGACGTCATGACAAGCGCATCGGGACCGTCCGGGTCGCCCGGCAATCCGAGAAGCAGGTGATGCAATGGGGTGTACGCGAGCATCACACCGAGATCAGGGATGCCTGGTGCGACGCCGTCGGCGAGGCGACCGGCACTGTTCTTTCGCAGTAGGAGGATTGGCCGCTGTGGGCTCGTCAGCACCCGCTCTTCGCTGGCATCCACATGAGCGACGTGACGTGCGGTCGATAGGTCGCGCACCATGACGGCGAACGGCTTGGCGCGGCGCCGTTTCCGCTCCCGCAGTTTCGCCACCGCCTCCGGACTGCGCGCGTCACACGCGAGATGGACGCCTCCGATACCTTTCACCGCGACTATGCCACCGGCCGCGATCACCGACCGCGCACGTTCAAGGGCACGCTCTCCGGCGAGCGGCTGTCGTTGAGGCTCAACAAACTCAAGTACCGGACCACAATCCGGGCAGGCGATGGGCTGAGCATGGAAACGGCGATCCGCAGGATCCCGGTACTCCGCGGTACAGCGTTCACACATCGGGAATTGCGCCATCGTGGTGGAGCGCCGGTCGTAAGGCAGCTCGCGGATGATCGTGAAACGTGGACCGCAGTTGGTGCAAGTAATGAAGGCGTGGCGGTAGCGGCGATCGTGTGGGTCGCACAGTTCGCTCAGGCAGTCGGCGCAGATCGCGACATCAGGCGAGGCGAGTGTGCGACCACCGTCGTGGTGGGAGGTATCGGCGATGCGGAAGCCAGTTCCGCCACGAACGGGTGCCGATTCCACCCTCAGCGACTCCACGACCGCGAGGGGCGGCGGTTCGTGTTCGACGCGCCGCGCAAATTCGAGCACGGCCGTTGCTTCACCCTCAACCTCGATGCGGACGCCACTGCTGTCGTTGCTGACTTCACCGGTGAGCGCGAGTTCCGACGCGGTCGCGTAGACGAACGGACGGAATCCGACGCCTTGTACCACCCCATTGACCACCAGACGGTGCCGCACCCGCGTCATGGTGGGTCACCCCGTGTTTGCGGCGGCGCTCCGCGGCCGAGCAATTCCAGTCCCGCTCTCGCTTGCGCCGCGCCCTCAGGTGTCGCGCGCTCGACCGCAAAACCCATGTGGATGATCACCCATTCGCCGGGTGAGACGGGCGGTCCAGCGGCGGGCACGTCAGACAGCAGGCCGATGTTGACCTTCCGCAGCTCCCCTTCGACATCGACGAGCGCGAGCTGATCACCGTACCCCTCCAGCATTCGCTGTACCTGGCCAGGAATTCCTAGGCACATGGATCAGCCCTCCTTTCCCGCGCCAGCTGGTTCGAGCGTCGCGACAAGTTCGGCGATCCTGCGGGCGGCAACGGGCACGGCAGCCTCGACAGCTGGCGACAGGCCGATGCCCTCAGCGGTCGTGTCTGCCTCGCAGCCGACAACGAGGGTCCGGGGGAGGCTGCCACCCAAAGCATCGAGGCTTGCAAAGACGGCGGCCGGATCCATCGCGTGACCGTCGATTTGCGCTGCGTTCCTGGGCACCTCGGTGGAGCGCAACTCAATGATGTCGCGCGCATCGACCTCAAGCACGTGAACTGTCCCGGGGGCGCCGCGGCCGGGCAGCGCGTCGACGAGGATCAGGCCGCCCCACTTTTCGAGCAAGTCGTAGGCAAGGTGCATGCCCCGGATTCCGTAATCAACGCACCGCACCGATGGTGGCACCGCAATACTGCCGCCGTTAAGTGCGCGCAGAACCGCCGGCCCGAAACCATCATCGCCGAGGAAAATGTTCCCGATACCGGCGACGAGAACACGAGTCGGAGTCGGAGCGCCCGGCGCTTCTGGCAGTTCCGGACCACCTGGTGCCGCTGCATCGTCCGTCATCGCGCGCCGCTACATCTGACGCATACGCATGTAGCGCTTAATATCTGGAACGGATTTGACTCCAACGACCAGCCCTACCGCTACGAGTAGCGACAGGAACACCGTTGTGGCGACTCCGAGTTCCTTCATGATGCACTCTCCTTCCTGGGTGACGTGCCATCAGCGCCGAGTGGCTCGAGTTCACTCGGCGCGAAGTACAAGTAGCGGCCAAACCAGTCGTGCAGATCGGCTGCGGGATCATCGACGAGGACTACGCCGATATGCGTGCCACCGTCCACGTCGGTATGCACCATCGTCACTCGCGCAACCTGATCCCTGAAGAACAGGTCCTGTGCGTCCGCGCTGCGACAAGGGTGTACCCGCACAAGACTTCCTTTACCGACGGAGACGCCGCAGATCGTCACGGTGTCGGTTTCCGGGTCGACGCGTGAATCCACGGCGGGGTCCCACCAGGGCTTGTCCTCCCCCGGTTCGGTGAAGACCGGTACGTGATCGAGGCCGGCAGACCTGTCGTTCGAGCCGTTTCTGATCGTTCCATGCAGCGCACCAAGCGAATCCGCGGTGCTCTGGTCTGCACGGTCGATAATCTCGGCCGCGAGCGGATCAGTCGCGCGGGCCATTGCTTTCTCGTCCTCCGTCATGGCCATGACGCGTAGCGTGAGGATCTCGTCAATTTCTGTGGCATCGAACATGGGACCGCTGCTCTCCCCGGCGATTTCTGGGTAGTCATAGAGAATGATCGGCGAGATCAGAACAATATGACGTTCGCCGGGCAGACCCGCGAGAACCGGAAAGCACCGGTGATGAACGCATGAACTCGCTGCTCTCACTTCGTCCGCTGCTTTTTCGGTGTCGTCGGTGCGTTCGCCAGGCTCAAGCAGAGATACAAATTCCGCATTCGCGCAGGTCAGTATGACGTGAGCGCCCAACAGTGAACTGCGTATGGCATCGGTTTTCGGGTCGCTCGAGCCCGTCGTCGTACTGGTGTTGCGCACGGCGACATTGACTGTGAGCAGGTCGCTGACGCCGGTCGCGTGCACTGACAGTTCCGCTCGCAGCGGCCAGCGTGTCCGGCGGACTCGACCAGCGATGTCACCGTTGTCGGTGAGCATCTCGACGACCTCAGCGCCGCTGACCTCCGTTACCACAGCGTGCGGTGACCGAAGCGCGAGGTCTCCAAGATCGACGTCATGCGCGACTGCTTCGTCCCAAGCGAGGTATCGTTGCTGCCCCACCGTCATTTCGGGTACTGAAACGAAGCGACCTTCGCGTAACTCTTCGACCTCGCGTCGCTGCAATTGCAGAAACCGCACGCTGACGCCTATCTTGGCGTCCGAACCACAACGGACCAGACATTGCGCGCTGAGGTGCGATTCCTCTCCTGCGAAGCGTTCTGCCGCTCCCGGTGGGCCGAGAACACCAAACTGCCAGCGCGTCTGGTTCTTCCGGGAATCCGCGCGGTACGGATACAGCAAATACCCCTCGTACAGCACCGCGTCCGCGACGGCGCGAGCGCGTTCCAGGCTTGCAGGGTTCACCGCGAGATCACTCACTTCGGCACCTCCCCCGCGTCACGCTCGTGCAGGAGCAGAAGCGACACCGCGGCATCGAGTGTGGTGAGTCCCTTAGCCGCTTTGAAACGTAGAAGCGCGTTCATCGTGTCCGTATCCAGACGCAGCCAGCCACTGTTCGGGTAGTGCTGCGCGATGAGGTCATGCCAGACCTTCACTGGCATGTCATAGCTCGCTTCACAGTGCCAGGGGACGCGTTCGACGTGGATCCCAGCGCCGCTCTTGGTGAAGACGGAGCCGCTGAAAAGAAAGACGAGGGGCACTTTGCCTTGTGATCCGTTCTCGTCATTCTCCGCTCGATCGAGCGCGTGCAGATACTTCGCCGCGGTGACCTCGAAATCGTACGTGCAGGGTATGGGCAGTGTCGCGTCGTACGAGCCGACGAAACCTGGCACTGTGGTTGCCGTGTGAAGCCACTGAAATGCCCGCACCGCTGACGCCCATTGCTCACGAGGGCCGAACAGGTCACGTAGGCCCGCAGCTTCATCGTCACTGTAACGGCGGCGCTGTGGCTCGATGCGGATCTGACAGTTCAGGACTATCGCATGCACCTGCGCTGCGCTTTGTTCCGTAATGCGTAAGGTCACGAGAAGATTCGGGGTAACAGCAAACTGTTCCGGCTCAATGGAGAGAACCTCAAACTGAAGGGCGGTCATCTCCCACCGCCCGCGGAATTGGCAACAGCGGGCTTGCTTCGCGCGGCTACCTGGCTGAAGAACGCATCGATGCGGCGCCTCGCATCCTGGCCTCCGTCGAACCCGCGCCAGACAGCACGCAACTGTCCGACCAGTTCGTAACACGCGTCAATCGGAACGAGGAAGCATTCGGGCTGCCCCTGGCCCTGCTCGGGGACACGGATCAGCAGCGCCTCCACGTCCGGAAGCATCAGCGTGAGGTGCGGTATCGCGTCGATGATCTGTGTCCACTGGTCGACCGCGAGCTCTGACTCCGTAGCGCCAGCTGGCCCCGGATAGAACGTCACCATCCGATCGAGCACGGAGTTCCGGAAGAAGAAGGCGAGCCCCACCGGAATGTCGAGTGCGTTCCACTGGTCCAGGGTGAGTGCGTCCGCACCGAACCGCACGTACCGATCGGGTACGGCACGGAAGCGCAGATTTGCTTTCGTCTCGGTGAAAAGCAGATAACACGGTCTGCAGACGCACATCAGCTGTCGGCCCTGCACGTCCACGACGTGTGAGTGGGCCTCCCCATCAATCGGCACCGCACACATGTCGCAGCGTTCGCCGGGCGGTGTTCGCGGCCTGGTGCCACGAATGCGCCGCAGAACCTCGAACGGCGAATCTCCCCCGGAGCTGTTCGATGCCCCGTTCACTGCCCGGCTCCCGCCGGGAGCGCGACGGAGAGCGTTCCATTTCTCGGCAGCACGGGCAGTGGTGTCAAGTGCTCGCTGGTGTCGTCCATTCCGGCGCCTGCATGACGGACGTCGTAGTGAGTGCGGCATTGTGGACACCTCAGTACCGCCGCACCTGCTTTCGCGCCCGCCATGCGGTGGAGCACGGCGCCGGCCATCGAGTTCAGGCAGTGGGGGCAACGGTCGATGAACGCGAACGTGTCCACGCCACTTCGACACACGAGCACGGTGGTGCCACCAAGCGCGTATCCCCCAACTTCCCCATCAGCAAGATCAGCGAGCTCAGGCAGTGCAACCCAGTTCGCGTGCTGGTGGACCTTCGAGAACAGGGAATCTGGGGCGATGACCGCAGCACCACCGCTAGCTTGCCCAGTCCCCGCGGGGGCTGTTTCCGCCTCGATCGATGTCACTTCCGGAGCAGCGGCTTTGATGGCGCCTTCCACCGCAAGTTCGAGGGTGGCGGTCGAGGAGGGGCAACTCTTACATGTGCCCTGAAAGCGTAGATGAACGACGCCGTCCTCGATGCCGATGAGGTCGACGTCGCCACCGTGTGATCCAAGGTAAGGCCGCACGCTGTCAAGCGCGCGACGCACCCTGGTTTCCTCGTCGTCCGGATGAAGGCCGTGGACAAGCAGCAAACTCGCGACGAGGTCATCGTCCGCGAGCTTGCGCAGCAACTGTTTGTCATCACTCTCGCCGACGAGTGCCTGTATCTGCTCGAGCGCGGCTCCGTAGAGCCCGACGACTTCCCGGACCAGATGTTCGGCGCGCTCACGCACGATCGGCCCGCTCGACGCCATCGCGTCGAGCAACGCATCAATGCGCTCACCCGCAGTCCGCCACTGTTCGGGGCCCCGGGAAGTCATGGTGCTCGTCACTCGCCGGTCAGTGACTGTGTCGGAGAGTGAAGCTTCTCCAGTGTCTTTCCGCCACCGAGGTACATGTGCACCCCGCAGGGCAGGCACGGATCGAAGCTGCGAACAGTCCGCATCACGTCGATCCCCTTGAAATTCTCGCGCGTGTTCTCCTCGAAAATCGGCTGGCCCTGCACCGCATCCTCATAGGGACCGGGCGTTCCGTAGCTGTCGCGCGGATTGGCGTTCCACGGTGTCGGCGGGTACGGATGGTAGTTCGCGATCTTGCCGTCACGAATAACCATGTGATGACTCAGCACGCCGCGCACAGCCTCGGTGAAGCCGCATCCAATTCCCTCGTCGGGGACCTCGAACTTCTCCCATGTCTTCGTTCTGCCAGCCCGGATTTCTTCCAGCGCCTTCTCGCAGAAGTGCAGCGCGCATCCAGCCGCGTACGCCTGGAAGTACGTGCGCGCGCGGTCGCGTTCGATGGTGTTCGATCCGTGCTTCGGGATCTTCCATTCGAAGCTGACTGGCCCCTTGAGCGCTGTCTTCGGCAGATTGATCTGCACGCTGCTGCCTGTGGCCTTCACGTAGCCGCAATCCACGAGACCGGCGAGCGCCGTGGTCCAGAGCCGCGCGAGCGGGCCGCCACCTGTATCGAGCGCCAAATGATCTTTTCCGTCATACCAGCGGGGCGACATGACCCACGAGTACTTATCGTCCATGTCCCGCTTCTGCGGGCGCGGGTTGGTGTGCTGATTCCAGGGGTGGCGCCTGTCGACGGGATTGCCCAGCGGATCGTGAGTCACGAACATTTCCTGGTCAGTCCAGTCGTCGTAGTACGAGCTGCCCAGCAGGATCCGGATACCGAGATTGATGTCGACCAGCGACGTCGTCACCAGCTTTCCATCGACGACGACCCCTGGGGTGACAAACATCTTCCGACCCCAGTCCTCCATGTCCCGGTACGCGAAGTTGCACACTTCAGGATCCTGGAACGATCCCCAGCAGCCGAGCAGCGTCCGTCGCAGGCCGACCTTCTCATAGCCCGGCAGCGCGTCATAGAAGAAATCGAAGAGATCGTCGTGCATCGGCACGACCTTCTTCATGAATTCGACGTAGCGCATCAGCCGACTCATATAGTCGGTCATCAACTGGATGGTGGCGACTGTTCCCACACCGCCTGGATAGAGAGTCGACGGGTGAACGTGACGGCCTTCCATGAGACAGAACATCTCGCGTGTGGACCGGCTGACGGCGAGAGCCTCACGATAGAACTCACCCGAGAACGGGTTGAGCGACCGCATGATGTCGCCGATAGTCTTGTATCCGTGCTCGCCGGCATGCGGCGACTCGGTCTTGTTCGCTTTGTCGAGTACTCCGGGGTTGGTCTCGGCGACCATCTTCTCGCAGAAGTCCACCCCAACCAGGTTCTCCTGGAAGATATTGTGATCGAACATATACTCGGCGGCCTCGCCTAGATTGACGATCCATTCGCCAATGTGCGGGGGTTTGACCCCGTACGCCATGTTCTGCGTGTAGCACGAGCACGTCGCGTGGTTGTCACCACAAATGCCGCAGATACGGCTGGTGATGAAATGCGCGTCTCGCGGGTCTTTCCCTTTCATGAAGATGGAGTAGCCACGGAAGATCGACGACGTGCTGTGACACTCGACGACCTCCCTCTTCTTGAAATCAATTTTCGTGTAGATACCCAGGCTTCCCACAATTCTCGTGATGGGATCCCAGTTCATCTCCACCAGGCCGTCGGGGCCTTCTTGAGCCAGCGGCGGGGTGGGAAGCGGGCCAGGGCCGTGAATAGTCGATGTCATCGCATGCCTCTTTGCTCTACCAAGTGCGGGTGGCGCCGGTCGTAAGGGACTGGCTCGGTGTACGCCAGGCAGGTTCACGATCGACTGTGTGTCCGGTGATTTTTCGCAGGCTGCGGATGACCGATCCGTACACTCCTACCGCTGTGGTGGAGAGCTTGCCGCCTGGAGGTTCATCCATGAACGGCATGAACTTGTCCGGGAAACCTGGCATGGTGCAGCCGATGCAGATTCCGCCTACGTTGGGGCAGCCACCGACTCCGTTGATCCAGCCACGTTTGGGAACATTGCATTTGACGACGGGGCCCCAGCATCCGAGTTTGACAATGCACTTCGGGGAGCCGTACTCGGTAGCGAAGTCCGCCTCTTCGTAGTAGCCCGCGCGGTCACATCCTTCGTGCACCGTCGCACCGAAAAGCCAGGTCGGCCGCAATGCCTCGTCCAGGGGAATCATCGGGGCCTGGCCTGTTGCCTGGTACAGCAGGTAGGTGAGTGTTTCCGAGAGGTTGTCCGGCTGGATCGGACAGCCCGGCACGCACACAATTGGCAGTCCAGCTTTAGATTTCCAGTCCCAGCCCAGGTAGTCGGGGACGCCCATCGCCCCAGTGGGGTTGCCTGCCATGGCGTGAATACCGCCGTATGTCGCGCACGTGCCGACCGCTACCACCGCTGTTGCTTTCGGGGTGAGACGGTCCAGCCATTCGCTCGTCGTTATCGGCTGACCATCGGGATTGTTGCCGAATCCGCACCAGTATCCGTCGCTGTCGTGGATCTTCTCATTGGGTATTGATCCCTCGACCACAAGAACGAAAGGTTCGAGTTCGCCGCGGTCAGCTTTGCGGAACCACTCGAGGAAGTCGTCAGCTCCCCCTTCGGGTCCACATTCGAAATCGATGAGCGGCCAGTGCACAGCTATCTTGGGGAGTCCCGGTAAGGCGCCGAGTGCGATTTCTTCGATCGTTGGCTGGGTAGCTGCCGTAAGCGCTACCGAGTCTCCGTCGCAACTCAATCCGGCGTTGATCCACAGAACGTGGATCAAAGTCTCTTCTGCTGTAGCCGCCGTGTCAGACATGGTTGCCACTTTCCGGGGCGGGACAGTGCCTCGAAGCCCCTTCGTCACAGGAGTCGACCCTCGGCCCACTTGCGTGACGCAAATCACATCTTACGCGATCATGAATTGCTGGGTCAAAGCCCAGTTGGTGTGACTGACCTGCACTAACACGACCCGTTCTGGTCACCCGGCTGGTAAACGTGTCACGTGCAGTCGGACGCCTCCGCGTCAACGGAAAGTGGCTGGCCCGACGGCATCAGATAAGCGACGAAAAGGACTGTGGGCACGTCACCCTGGTTGACGCCGTTGTGCCGCTGACTTCGTCCGACCACTTCTTCGACCACGGCCCCGGTCGGTGAGACGACTTCCGTGCAATCCGCCAGCACGCGAGTCAGTGTCCCGCCTGCGACAAGCGCATACACGGGACCCTCATGCCAGTGCCAGCCCGTGTATCCGCCGGGCGCAATCTCGATACGGCGAAACGTTACATCCGTGCCACCTGCTGGCGCACTGGGGAGACTGACGGGCACATCAATCGTGCCGAGCAGTTCTGACTGCACTCCAGATGACGGAGTCGCCGAGGCGATCGCCGGCATGAGCACAACACCGACAGCGGCAGTCACAGTTGCCTGCCATGCGCGCACGAGTTTCATCGGGACCCCATTCTGATCATTAGGCAACAACTGGCATGACACGATCGAGTTCGCTGAGCCATGTCTCCAGGCCTTCGCCACTGCGAGCGGAGAGCGCGATAATCCGGACATCGGGATTGACGGAATGCGCGTTTCTTTCACACACCGCCATATCGAAGTCCACGTAGGGCAGAAGGTCGGTCTTGTTGACCACGACCAGGTCGGCAGCCGCAAAGATATGCGGATACTTCAGGGGCTTGTCGTCCCCCTCAGTTACCGAGATGATGACCACTTTCATCTGCTCCCCCAGATCGAATAGTGCGGGGCACACGAGGTTTCCCACATTTTCGATCAACAGCAACGTGTTGTCCTCAGCCAACAGCTGATCGAGCGCGCGCTGCAGCATGGAGGCATCAAGGTGGCAACCTGCTCCCGTATTGACCTGGACGACGCGCGCGCCCGTCGCCGCAATCCGGTCCGCGTCCAGGAGGGTCTCCTGATCGCCCTCGATCACCGCCACCCGATGGTTCGTGCTGCGAATTGTTCGTTCCAGCAAAGTCGTTTTACCCGCTCCAGGAGAGCTCATCAGGTTGATGGCGACGATGCCGTGCTGGGCCATGTGTACGCGGTTGTGGTCCGCAAGCAGGTCGTTCTTGGCGAGTACCTTTTGTTCGAGGACGATCGTTTCTTCCGATTCTTGCGGGTCGGACCGGACTGCCGTCCCGGCCGAGTGCACGTGGTCGTGGGTGTGCTCACCCGGTCCGTGGCCGTGGCCGTGGCCGTGGCCGTGGCCGTGGTCATCGCTGTGCTCATGGTGGCGCTGGTGGGGTACCGAAATCATCGGCCCGTCAGCATTGCCGCATCCGCATGTTGAACACATCGCCCTACCCCACCTTCATGGATTTGATGCACAATTCGCGCCCCGACAGGACCACCACGTCAGCACTTCCGCACGAACAAAGAAGAATCAGATCGGGCAGAAGGAACTCCTGACCGCACGTCTGGCACCGGGCGTGCGCGTCTATCACATCGAGATCGAGAGATGCACCTTCCGCAACCGTCCCGGACGTCGCGAGTTCAAAACAAAACTGCATGGCGTCAGGAACCACCGCGCACAGCGCCCCTACCTGAACCTGGACCGAACGCACACGCCTGCCAGCCGCGTGCTCGCACACCGCATCCACGATGCTCTCCGTCAAAGCGAGTTCATGCATCGGCCGGCCCCTCTCGGCCCAGAGCTGATGATCTCAAGGCTAGGGCCGCTAGTGTGATCTACGCAATACTGCCGCGTCGTCGAACAAACTGACCACGAGAGCGTGGCGCACGGGCACCTCCACCTGTTGACCCGTTAGCGTTCTGCTGAACACGCGAAAGAGGTGACACATGGCAAGGATCGGTATCTGCATGATCGTCAAGAATGAGGCCCACGTCATTCGCCGATGCCTCACCAGCGTGGAGCCTCTCGCCGACTACATTCTGATCGTCGATACCGGCTCGACTGACGGCACGCAGGACATCGTCCTTGAATACCTCACCGAGTCAGGACGGCAGGGAAAGGTAATAGAGGAACCGTGGCGAGACTTTGCGTACAACCGCAGTTACGCAATGCAGAAGCTGCGCGAAGTCCGCACCGTCGATTACGGGCTGATGATCGACGCAGATGCGGTCCTTGTGCCCGACGCTACTTTCGATGCCGCAGGATTTCGCGACTCCCTGGAATACGACCTCTACGACATACCGATGATCACAGGAAAGGTGAGCTATCGACTGCCTTTGCTGTTCAGCAATCGTCCCGCGTTTCACTATCGCGGCGTTCTGCACGAATTCCTTGACACTTCCCTCGCCGAGTCGCGCGGCACCGTTTCCGGGTTCGTCATCAAGCAGTTCCAGGACAGCGCACGGAACAGGAACCCGCGAAAGTACCTCGACGACGCGGATGTCCTGGCGGATGCGCTGAAGACCGAAACCGATCCCCTCATGCGCGCGCGCTATACGTTCTACCGAGCCCAGTCACTGAAAGACGGTGGAGCACAGCGTGATGCGCTCGCTGCGTATCTCGAACGGGCTCAGCAGGGTTATTGGGAGCAAGAGGTGTTCGTCAGTCTGTACCGGGCGGCGCAACTCAAAGAGGCCCTTGAGTTCGACGGCGCGGACGTCGTGCAGAGCTACCTTGCAGCCTTCGAGATATGCCAGCGCGTCGAGGCCCTCCATGGCGCGATCCGGATGTGCCGCCTGCTCGGCAAGAATCACGAGGGCTACATTCTCGCCAAGTATGCCGTCGACACGTCATGGAGCAGAACCGGCCTATTCGTCGAGGAATGGATCCACGATTACGGTCTCCTCGACGAATACGCGCTCGTCGCCTACTGGTCAGGGCATTATCGTGAATCCCACGACGCGTGGCGGCAGCTTCTGTCCACTGATTCACTCCCCGCCGACGCGCGAAACCGAATCGAGCGAAACGCTGAATTCGCCGTGGCGAAACTCGCGGACGCTGGAGCGTCGTAGGCGACCATGTCCCACCACCCTTTCCCTCCCCTATGACCCACCCGTTGACGCACACAGTTGCGCAGATCAATAAAAGAGTGGCGTGGGCGTCGATCACGACCGGCCAGCCCAGTACCGGCGAATGGGCACTCTGCAGCCAGTCCGGACCCGAATTCATCGCCGAATGGGAGGCCCGCGTCACGCATATGCTGCGGCGCGACTTCCACCGGCACCACCCTATGGCTTCAGCGGCGTACGTCCTCGACTGGTATGCCAGTATCTCGGGCTGCATCGGGGGGATGAGCTTCGGACTTGCCCGCCGGGTTCCCCGCCTCGACCGTCAGTCGCTGGCCTTCCACCGGCACAACGAGCACGCATATCCTGACGGTATCGCCCTGCTCTCCCCCAGGTTCTGGTGCCTCCCGTCAGACCCCGATGCGACACACCGCGACGCGGACGTCGTCAGCACCGAACGAGATCTGGCACGCATCCTGCGCACCGAAATCCGGCTACATGCCGATGACTTCCTCTCGAACTACCGTGGCGGCGCCCAGTTGCCACGGCGGCACCTCCTCGGCGTGTTCTTCGACAGTCTTGACACTGGGATGGCGATGCAGACCGGAGCGGCGCCCGCCCAGATTTTGGCCGACGCGAAATCGGTTCTGCCAGGCGGGAGTCGCGAATTCGAACATGCCTCAACGATTTCCGTCGTCCACGATTCGAAACAGCGCGAGCACGTGACACGGAAACGGATCAGCTGCTGCTATTACTTCAAGGTCGCTGACGGTGGCGTCGCCTGCGCGACGTGTCCGCGAACGACCGACGAGGAACGCCTCGCCCGGCTCGAACGCTTCGCGGACCAGCAGCATTGAGAGTTCATTCGCGCACCGACACCCCAAGCGCTCGAGCAAACGCTGGAGCGAGCTCTACTAGCTGCAGTGGCGTGATCGTCGCTCCTTCCAGGCGTTCAGTTCCCGAAGCGATCGAGAGACGCGTCGCACCCCGTAGATCCACGTCCTTGAGGGTCACGTGATCCATTTTGATCCCTGTGAGTTCGCTGCCCGTCGCAGACACGCGTTCAAGCGAGGCGCCACCGAAGTCGGCGTCCCGGAGAACGCAATCCGCGAACGTCACGTCCCGCATCCGTGCGCTGCGAAAGTTCACGGAATCGAACTTGCAGTTGTGAAAAGTCACGCGGCGCAACGTCACACCATGCATCTCGACCCCTGCGAACGACGAGGTGACCACCTCGGAATTCTGCCAGCTGGTGTCCGCGAGTGTTCCGCTCACGAACTGTGAACCGTGTACCCACACCTCGCTGAACTGTGAACCCTGGAAGGAACTCGCGATAATTCTCAGCGTGTCAAAAGCGCATTCGGTGAACCTCACACCTTTCACCGCAAGGTCTGTCGCTTCTACGCCGTCGAACAGTGCGCAATCAGCCGAATCGTCGCATTCCGGCAATGCACTACGACGTTCCAAGTACTGCGCGTACGGGAGGTCGGCCAGTGCTCTGGGGCTATCGCTCATCGAGCGCCCTGATCATCCGTTTCAGTGCTCCGAGCCGATACGACGCCTCAAGCAACTCGGCGATCTCCTGGAGATCCGGCGTCTCCACAAGGAGGTCGAGCGCGAGCCAACCGTAAGCGCCCGTATACGGTGGCACAAAGATCCGCGGATCCTGCCGCAGGGCTTCCGATTCCGAGAGCTCCGGACGGAACTCAAGGCTCAATCGATCGCTGAGACTCCCGTTGTAGATCCCGAACATCTTCTTCGCCCGGAAGGTTGGTCTTCCCCACGCCTCAACTTCTGCCGCCTCAGGCAGACTCAGCGCGATGTCACGGATCTCGCTCAGCCAAGGGTCCGAGTCGGTATACATCCGGGGGTGCGCCACCACGCCAGACTACTCATCGGCGCCAGACAGCATGAAGATCTTCCCAGGACAGTCCTTCGAGACTTTCCCGCAGAACTCGTCCCGGCGCCGGTGACATCGGCACCGCACACGGCACGACAAGCAGCGCACATCCTGCGGATTCAGCCGCCGCGCTGCCGGTCGGTGAATCCTCGATGGCGACGCAGTCTCCCGGGGCGAAACCGAGTTCGGCGGCGGCCTTGAGATATGGCTCCGGTGACGGCTTGCCGCGCTCAACCTCATCTCCGCAGATGATGGCATCGAAGCGGCTCCGCCCAAGCGTGCCGAGAGCCCGCTCAGTAAGCACGCGCTCGGTGTTTGTCACCAGCGCCATCGGGACACCAGCCGCCGCGACCATGTCAAGCGCCTCCCGCGCTCCTGGACGCCAGTCAATCCCCTGGTCGAACAGCTCCGATGTCTTATTACGCAACCATTTTCCCGCCTGAATCAGATCTTCGGGTTCGTAGGCCAGACCGAGGTCGCTGAACAGGATCGTCAGACTGTGCGCCATGTTTGAACCCACCATGGCTTCACGGCCGGCGTGAGAGAGTTCACCGCCCAGATGCTCTGCAAGCAGATCGAGTGAAATATCCCAGATCTTCTCGCTATCGAGAAGCGTGCCGTCCATGTCCCAGAGAACGGCGCGCAGACCCAGATCAGACATTGAAATATTTCGCTTCTGGATGGTGGAGAACAAACGCATCGGTCGACTGCTCCGGATGCAGCTGTAGCTCCTCCGAGAGCGCCACACCGATCCGGCCTGGCTCAAGCAGCTCTACGAGCTTCACCCGGTCTTCTAGGTTCGGGCAGGCGCCGTAGCCAAACGAGTAGCGCGCGCCGCGATAACCAAGCCGGAAGAATTCTTGCACGTCCGCCGGGTCTTCACGAGCGACAGCGGCCCCGCTGGGCATGATCAGTTCTTCACGGACTCGCTGATGCCAGTATTCGGCGAGCGCCTCCGTAAGCTGCACGCCGATACCGTGCACTTCCAGGTAGTCGCGGTACTGGTCCTCCGCGAACAGCTCATTCGCGAAGTCCGCGATCGGCTGCCCCATGGTTACCAGCTGGAACGGCAGCACATCGACCTGGTTTGTCGCACGCGCCCTGGCCCGGGACCGAACGAAATCAGAGACGCACAGGAACCGGTCGCGCTGCTGGCGCGGGAACTCGAACTCGAACCGCACGGGAGCGTCCGGCTCTGGTGATTCGAGAACGAAGACGCTGTCGCCCTCCGAGACGGCCGGGAAGTAGCCGTACACGACAGCTGCATGAGCGAGAATCCCCTCCGTACTCAGGCGATCGAGCCAGTAACGCAGGCGTGGGCGGCCCTCGGATTCCACAAGCTCCTCATAGGAAGGCCCCTCGCCACCCCGAACTCCGCGCAAACCCCACTGCCCGAGGAACAGGGCACGTTCGTCTAGCGTCGTCGAGTACTCCGCAAGACTGATGCCCTTCACGATCCTAGTGCCCCAGAAGGGGGGCACAGGGACGTCGAGGTCCTCAGCGACGTCGGACCGCTCAGGAACAACTACCGGCGCCTGTTCCGCTTTCCGCTTCTCGGCGATCCGTTTCGATCGCTCGTGACGCGCCTTGCGTTCCTCTTCCTTTTCGCGCGCGGCGACCGCTTCCGGGCTGTTGGGGTCGGGACCCTCACCACGCTTCTCTGCCATGATGGTGTCCATCAGCCGCAGGCCCTCGAACGCGTCACGTGCATACAGCACATCACCGTGATAGACCGCAGTCAGGTCATTCTCGACATAGGAACGGGTGAGCGCGGCGCCACCGAGAAGGACGGGAAACTTGTCCGCGAACCCGCGGGAATTGAGCTCCTCGAGATTCTCTTTCATCACGACTGTGGACTTCACTAGAAGACCTGACATCCCGATGACGTCGGCCTTCTTCTCGACAGCCGCGTCGAGGATGTTTGCGATGGGCTGCTTGATGCCGAGGTTGATGACCTCGTATCCGTTGTTCGACAGAATGATGTCGACCAGGTTCTTACCGATGTCGTGAACGTCGCCCTTGACAGTCGCGAGAACTATCCGCCCCTTGCCGGAATCCCCCGTTGCCTCCATATGGGGTTCGAGATGCGCGACAGCAGTCTTCATGACCTCCGCGGAGGTCAGCACGAACGGCAACTGCATCTGTCCGGAACCGAAAAGCTCGCCGACGACCTTCATGCCGGCAAGGAGGTTCTCATTGATAATCGCGAGCGGCGGCTTCTCCTTCATTGCCTCTTCGAGGTCAGTGTCGAGGCCGTTCCGTTCACCGTCGATAATGCGTCGTTCAAGCCGTTCAAAGAGCGGCAGCGCAGCAAGTTGCTGTGCCCGGGATTCCCGTGCTGACGCAGCTGACACGCCCTCGAACAGGTCCATGAACTTCTGGAGCGGGTCATATCCCTCACGGCGACGGTCATATACAAGGTCGAGCGCCACTTCACGCTGTTCTTCACCGATCTTCGACATCGGCAAGATCTTCGATGCGTGCACGATGGCCGTGTCGAGGCCAGCCTCGACACACTCGTGCAGGAATACAGAATTGAGCACCTGCCGCGCTGCGGGGTTGAGACCGAACGAAATGTTCGATAGCCCTAGGGTCGTATGGACCCGGGGCCGCCGCTCCTTCAGCTGCCGGATCGCCTCGATCGTGGCAGCCCCGTCTTTGCGGCTTTCTTCCATCCCTGTGCCGATAGTGAAGGTGAGGCAGTCGACGATGATGTCCTCGTCCCGCAAGCCCCAGTTGCCGGTGATGTCATCGATGAGGCGCTCAGCCACACGGACTTTGTCTTCGGCGGTACGAGCCTGTCCGTTTTCGTCGATGCACAGTGCGACCACAGCGGCGCCGTGTTCCTTGACCAGGCGCATGATGCGGTAGAAACGGGAGTCCGGGCCATCACCGTCCTCGTAGTTAACCGAGTTGATCGCGCAGCGACCCCCGAGGTGTTCGAGTCCCGCGCGCAGAACCTCCGGCTCTGTTGAATCGAGCATGATCGGCAGGGTTGACGACGTCGCGAGACGGCTTGCAAGTTCTGACATGTCCTCGGCGCCGTTGCGCCCGACGTAGTCGATGCACAGGTCGAGCATGTGCGCCCCGTCGCGCGTCTGATCTTTCGCGATATCAAGGCACTTCTGGAAGTCGCCTGCGAGCATGGCTTCACGGAACGCTTTCGAGCCGTTCGCGTTGGTGCGCTCACCGATCATCAAGATCGAACTGTCCTGCTTGAACGGCACGTGCGAATACAGCGACGCCACCCCTGGCTCTGGCCGCGGATGGCGCTCAGCTTGTCGCGTCTCGAGGACAGCGGCACGCAGCTGGCGGATGTGCTCCGGTGTAGTGCCACAGCAGCCACCGACAAGCGCGAGCCCGAATTCCCGCACGAATCCGCTCAGCGCGACGCCAAGTTCCTCGGCTGTCAACGGGTACTCCGCACCGTTCGCACCGAGGACTGGCAGGCCAGCGTTCGGCATTACCGACACAGGCAGCCTGGAGTGCTTCGAAAGATGGCGCAGGTGCTCGCTCATCTCCTCTGGACCTGTCGCGCAGTTCAGACCAATCAGATCGATACCGAGCGGTTCCAGCGCTGTCAGCGCTGCCCCGATCTCGCTGCCAAGCAGCATCGTTCCGGTCGTCTCGACGGTGACATGGGTGATGATAGGCAAACGCGTGTTCGCCTGATCCATGGCATGCTGCGCGCCGATGATCGCTGCCTTTACCTGCAGCAAGTCTTGGCACGTTTCGATGAGGATGGCATCTGCTCCCCCGTCGATCATGCCTAGCGCGCACTCAGCATATGCGTCCCGCAGCGATGCGAACGGTGCGTGGCCGAGGGTGGGAAGTTTGGTGCCCGGTCCAACCGACCCGAGTATGAACCGTGGCATCCCGTCGGCACTCGGACCGGTCTCGTCGGCCGCCTCGCGCGCAATGCGCGTGCCCTTCTCCGCTAGCTCGCGAATCCGATCGGCGATGTCGTAATCGGCGAGGTTCGGCAAGTTACAGCCGAACGTGTTCGTCTCGATCGCGTCGGCACCGGCTTCGAGATACGCGAGGTGGATCTCACGGAGCACATCAGGACGCGTGTCGTTGAGGATCTCGTTGCAGCCCTCGAGCTCACGGAAATCATCAAGCGTAAGGTGCGCGGCCTGCAACATTGTTCCCATGGCCCCGTCGCCGATGACAACACGCTGAGTGAGCGCATCAAGCAGGGACGTACGAACAGACACAGGCATGAACTCCAGGGTAGTGCGACAGTCGGGGTACTTCGGCAGGTTATCCCACTCACTGAGCCTATTCGGAATCGGCGCGAATCCAGTTTGGCGCAACACCCGTGTTTCGTGCCGCATACACACAGATCGCCTAGCGGTCGTAGGCTGCGAGGGTGACCCTCCGCAATCTGACCCGTGAATCGCGCCCCCTGCGCGATCCGATCCTCATCGCCGCTTTTGAGGGGTGGAACGATGCCGGTGACGCTGCTAGCGATGCCGTTGAGTATCTCGAGCTGATCTGGGATGCGGAGCCCCTCGCCGAGATTGACCCAGACGACTATTACGACTACCAGGTGAATCGGCCCACAGTCCGGCTCGTCAGCGGGGTCTCCCGCGAGCTTGACTGGCCGACGACACGACTTTCGGTGTGCCGGCCTCCGGGCTCTGAGCGTGATGTCATCCTGCTGCGCGGCATCGAGCCAAACCTGCGGTGGAAAGCCTTCTGCCGCGAACTGATCGATGCGACGGACGACCTGGGCGTGGCCACTGTCATCATGCTCGGGGCGTTGCTCGCCGACACTCCCCATACCCGGCCGGTACCCGTGAGCGGGACCGCCTACAGCGCCGAGGCAGCAAAAATCTATAGCCTCGAGCAGACCAAGTACGAGGGTCCTACGGGGATTATCGGAGTACTGCAGGATGAATGCGTGCGGCATGGCATCCCTGCCGTGTCGTTCTGGGCGGCAATCCCGCACTACGTCTCGCAGCCACCAAATCCTAAGGGCACTGTTGCGCTGCTGCGGCGCGTTGAGGATGTCCTTGATATCGAAGTCCCACTTGGCGAGCTGCCCAGCCAGGCGGAAGAGTGGGAGCAGTCGATCACGGAGATGGCGAGCGAGGACGAGGAGATTGCTGACTACGTGCGTGCGCTAGAAGAGCGAGGTGACGCGGAGGATGACCTTGGTGAGCTGATGTCAAAGATCGACGGCGAGCAGATCGCGCACGAGTTCGAGCGATACCTCCGGCGCCGGGGCCCGCGCGGGCATGGGGGCCACGGTGGCGGCAATCCGGGTGGCTTCAGCCGGTAGCAATCACGCGACGAAGCCGGCGCCGGCACGCTTGCGCGACGGCGCGAGTGAGACAGCGACACGGCCTGAACCGACGCCCATCACTTCGACCGAATACACGGGCGGGGCCCACACATCGATTCCGCAGCTGTCACCAATACCGTGAGCGTCGTCGGCGACCTGGATGAACACCGGGCGATCGGGGTCACCGCCGATCAGGAATGTGACGCTATGACTCTCCCGCGCTGAGAATCGCGCGGCCGCGTGCCCTGGAATCGCACGCGGCGCAGCTTCGGCCCAGTTCAGCGCGGCATTCTCATGCCCAGCCCCGTCTAGCTCGAGCGTTTCCTCAGTCATATTTGTCACACTCAGGGTGACGATACCGCCGGTCATCCGGATCAACTCCCACGCACATGTAGTTCGCTCCCCACACCCGCCAGCTAACTCAGCAGATGTTGCTTCTATGGGTGTATCGGCAGTTGACCCGTCAACGTTTCCTATTGAAGCGAGATTCCCAGAAGCGCATCCGTGATGAGCGCCACATCCCGTGGTGCCGATCGCGAGGATCCACCTCTCGCAACCGCTTCGTCTGCCCAGAAATCAAGTGCAGCAATCGCTTTAGGCGTGTCAAGGTCATCGGCAAGGTGCTGTCGAACTCGGGCTAGAACATCGTCAGCGGGCGGCCCCGACGGCCTCGCCGCCGCTGCGCGCCACAGTGCGAGACGCCGCTCTGCCTGATGCAGCAGTTCCGCTGTCCAGGACCGGTCAGCACGATAGTGCCCGTCGAGTAGCGCGAGTCGGATCGCCGCAGGATTCACACCTTCGCCGCGCAGTTTCGATACGAAAACAAGATTGCCGCGGCTCTTCGACATCTTCGCACCGTCGAGTCCGATCATTCCGGTGTGAATGTAATGCCGGGCCATCCGCTCCGAACCTGTCGCGGCTTCCGCGTGTGCTGCTGAAAACTCATGGTGCGGGAAGATCAAGTCACTCCCGCCACCCTGGATGTCGAACCCTGTACCGATTCGGTTGAGCGCGATTGCCGAACACTCGATATGCCAGCCGGGCCGCCCCGCGCCGAACGGAGATTCCCAGCTCGGCTCGCCCTCACGGGCTGCTCTCCAGATCAGCGCGTCGAGGGGGTGCCGCTTCCCGGGACGGTCCGGGTCGCCCCCGCGTTCCGCGAAGAACTTCCGCATCGTGACATCGTCATACCCGGACTCATAGCCGAACTGAACCGTCGCGTCGATCGGGAAGTACACGTCCGGGAAATCTGGGTCGTCAACGACGTATGCGGCGCCAGATGCCATGAGCTTCTCCACCATCTCGATGACCTCACCCATTGACTCCACCGCACCGATATAGTCACGCGGCGGCAGCACGCGCAATGCTTCCATGTCCTCGCGGAACAGTGCCGTCTCGCGCATACCGAGCACAACCCAATCCTCGCCGTCGCGGTTCGCGCGCTCGAAAAGTGGGTCGTCCACGTCGGTGACGTTCTGAACGTAGTGAACGTCGTGCCCCTGCGCACGCAGGATTCTGTTGATGACGTCGAAGGTCAAATAGGTGGCAGCGTGACCAAGGTGTGTCGCGTCGTACGGGGTGATGCCACAGACATACATCGTGGCGGTCTGCCCGGGATTCACTGGGCGTATCGCGCGGTCTGCTGTGTCGTACAGACGCAATACGGGACCGGACTCGCGCAATCCTCCAGGCAGATCGCCGACGCTCGGAAGTTCAGGTGCAGACCAGGAGAGCATGGCAACCACTGTATGTGTTCAGAACGGTGGCCAGGGAATGGGGCTAACCGGACCAAGTCCTGATACTGGACGCGGAAAGTACGGTCCGTCCAGTATGCGCCGGATCCGCCTCACCGTCGCGGTCACTTCCTCATCGGTGATCAATGTCCGTAACTCATCACCAAACACGCCCGCGATGGCCTTACCGAGGCGCTGCAAGTCCGCAAGATGATCGTCGCTGATCGCCCGGCCAGCCCAGCCCCACAGTACCGTTCGCAACTTATCCTCGCGGTGCAGACAAATACCATGGTCGATTCCATAGACCGCGCCGTCAGAATCTGCGAGAACGTGACCCCCTTTCCGGTCCGCGTTGTTCACAACGAGGTCGAAGACAGCAATCCGGGCCAGCCGGGCATCGTCTGCGTGCGCGAGCACGACTTCCTCGTCATCACTGGTCACAGCACGAAGCACCGGCAGCCAGCCCGACGGGAGTGCGTCAACGGGGAAGAGTCCGAGGAGCGCCTGGCCCACCGCGTCCTCGTCGAGTTCGGTAATCCATTCTTGGACCGCCCCCAGCCCGAAGGGGCCCTCCCGGACCAGTGTGGTCGGTACGATTCCCCACCCCAGTTCGCTGGAGATCCGGAATGCAGCCAGTTCACGCGCTGCCAGAGTCCCGTCAGGAAAGTCCCAGAGCGGGCGCTCGCCTCGGATCGGCTTATAGATGCACCGGACGACGGTGGCATCCTTGGAGGCGTCACAGAGAAAGCTTGCGTTGCTCGCGGCACGCAGCTGCCCGAGGACTGTCAATTCGCCGTCACGAAGCACCTCGTCCACCGCCACCCGTTCGGGAGGGCTATTCAAGGGGCCTGTCACGGCGTCGGTCTACGAGTCGGGATCGTCGAGATCATCAGGGTCGTCACTGGGGTTGTCCGGGTCATCGAGGACGTCGATGTCGATGTCAGACGGATCGATCTCCGCCCCTCTCCGGTAGCCGTTCAGCCGGATACACAGATGCCCCTCGGGATCGAGCGGGGAGGCACACAGTGGACACAGAGGCCGTCCGGCTGAAACAACGCGTTCAGCCCGGGCCACGAACTGTCTGGCTTGCGCAGGGGAAAGAAAAACCCGAACGGCGTCCGGCCCCTCCTCGCTGTCACCCAGGACGACGGATTCGTCTATCTCGCCCTCCGTAAATGCGAGCAATTCCACGACGACTGTGCTCGCTTCAGAGTCCCAGCCCAGCCCCATTGTTCCCACTCTGAACTCGGGTTCGATCGGTGTCTCCAGCGGACTTGCGTCAGTCAGAGCAGTCTCCGGCGGCGGGATTGCCGCCCCGAAGCGCCGCTGGACCTCGTCCAGCATCGCACCGATACGCTCAGCAAGAACCTTGACTTGCTGCTTCTCCAGCATGACGCTGATTACCCGCTTTACGTGCACAGCCTGCAGGTAGAAAGTGCGCTCGCCGGGTTCACCGACTGTTCCTGCGATAAAACGGTCGGGAGTCCGGAAAACGTGTATGACGCGAGACATGGCACCTCCCACATTAACTGGCCCGAGTTCTGGTGAAGAATCGGCTAACCGGCTCGGCCTATCGGACACGGGATGAGTCGCACACATTCACCGGGGCACATCACCGCCCACGACCGCATCAGACGTTCCCTCATTGCCAGACTCGCGCGGCTTCAGGTGCGCGAAGTCCGCGCCCGTGTCATTGAGATGATGCAGGAAGGGCCTCGTCTCGGTGTAGCGCACGACGCTGATGGACGCGGGCTCGACGATGATGCGCTGAAAACCGTCGAGGTGCAGCCCAAGCGCGTCGGCGACAATGGACTTGATCACGTCTCCGTGTGTGCACACCACCCAGAGTCCATCGCCACCGTCGGCCGCCAACCGCTTGTCATGCTCGCGAATCGCCGCCACCGCACGCGACTGCACCTGCGCTAAAGACTCACCGCCAGGAAAAACAACCGCAGATGGATGCTGCTGCACCACCGCCCATAACGGTTCTTTCACAAGCTCCGATAGCGGCTTGCCCGTCCAGTCCCCATAGTCCACCTCGAGCAGCCGAGTATCAGGAAGCGGCTCGAGGCCGAGTTTCTGTGCCAGCGGGTCGACAGTTTGCTGACAGCGAAGTAGTGGCGAGCACACGATACCGCGAATCGGAAGG